>JAAYLX010000027.1 GCA_012521705.1 Clostridiaceae bacterium
CAACAAGTACAAAATTAGTACCCGAAAACGACATTTTCAAAAGGCCCTTTTTATGCATTTTGGTATTGACTTTTACAGTAACAATAGATTCAGCATAAGAGGCTGCATTTTCTATTGAAGAAATCAGCATTTCCCACTTTTGCTTATATCCAGCCCCCTTATACCCGTCAACAGCCGCTTGTACCATCCACCCATCTATCGAACTAAACGAGTTTAAATAATTAGTTAAATCTTCGATAGCTCCCTCAGAGGGATTATCTGCAAGAATGAACGTTTTTGAATCATGTTCAGCTATAATACAACCTTTGGAATAATCACATTTAATCAATATAGACAATGCTTTTCCAATCCTGTCAAGATCAAAATAACATTCAGCTTCTTTATATATATCTTCAGAAAAAGTAGCCGGTAATAATATTGATTCTGGGTTTGGTATTTCTAAAGCTAATTCGATTTCATCTTCAAGAGTTATATCTGCATTACTTTGATATAGGAGATTCAGCTCATCGATACTCGCCGGAAGTGGGTGGTAAAGGCGTACTTTTCCAGGAATGTAGGATAATTTATCCGCATACCTGTTAACAAATTCTGCTACTTTGGCAGGTGAAAAACTTTCACCATTATAAACGATAGGCTCAAATTCACGATACTTGATAGCATATATCTTGCGTCGAATTTCTGCCAATTGCCTAATTATTTCTTCTCTCTGTCTTGCAGAAATTTCTACTATTTTTTTAAGCTCGTTTGAGGTATGCCTTGACAAAAAGTCTGTAATTCCATCAATCGAGCGCATCATATCAAGATTGGTATCATCCAACACAGAAACACATAGGTCTTGTATCGCTTCAGGTACATGATTTTTAAGAACTGACAATGCTTTCTTGGTTTGACTCGTAACTAAAACACTTTTCCCTTGAGCGAGAAAGTGCCCCAATAGATTTGCTATAGTATGCGTCTTTCCCGTCCCAGGAGGTCCCTGTACCAATACAGCATTGTAAAGCTCAATCCTCTCTGCTATTTCAAGCTGTTCACGATTGGCTTCTTTTGAAAGAAGGATATCAACATTTTCTCCATTTAAAGCAGCTAACTGCTCGTCAATCGTCAATTCACGATCATCATCTGGTATCTCTATAGTGCCTGCGTCCACAAGATCAATCAAATGTTCCGGTATATAACCTGTCTTCTCAATATTTGCGATTATTTCCTCGAGTGCCTTAAGTGTACCATCAAGTCTTCTACGAATAAAATACACTGGAGACCATTGAGTTATTATCTTATCACCGCGATCTGGCTGTTCATACTCGTCCTTAATAAACTTACTGTCAGGACATAGACGATGTGTCAGAATTTTTAAGTAATCTGGTGTATTATGTCGGTCTAATGGATGGTAATAATTCTCACGCAAATCATCTTTTAGTTCCCTAATAACGCCATAATTAATATCGGTCATTTCTTGTAACAAAAGTGTGTAGAGCTCAGGCTCGACATCCGTATCACTTATTCTAATGACGTTTTCCTTTGCATCAAAATCAAATTTTACTCTCTTCAATATAACTGGATGAAATATAGATTCGTTACTTAATTCACGCATTAAGCCGTTTCCTACCATAAACTCGAGAGTTTCAGATTCACGCTCAATGTCAGTATATGCCTGAAAAAGGCGTGTAAAGAATTGCCGTGTTTCATTAATAATTCGCTGCTTATCCACCCATTTATTTCGTAATTCAATCCACCTCTCGAATGCTTGAACTCGAATAGTTGAATTTTCAAAGTACTCAATATTCTGAAGTGTATCTTCATCATCAGATAATACTTGATCTGGCTCAACTAAAGTTTTTTTCAAAATAGGAGTGTTTGTGAATTTATCCCACCCTGGTTCAAGCCATTTAGCTATTATATTTGGGGGTTCAGGGCAGCGTTGGAAATCTGGTTTTCTTACTTCCAACAACACCATATTGTCATTCACATCTTCTTCAACGCTATCGCGAAAGAAAATAGTTATATTTTCTGGGTCATTTGGAATATCCTTCAGAAAGCAAGTCCAAGGCTGTTTTCTGATGTCAGTAACGACTGTATATTTAAGAGCGCAAAGCTCTCTAATGTATCTATATAGAGATAATATTTTTTCGGTATTAGTCATTCAAAACACCTCAACTGTAGCATTTGTAGTGAAACTTTATATTAATTTTGTTTTCAATTAACATTTATCTTCCATCTTATTAGGCACAAATTCCATAATATCTTTAAAATCGACACCAAGAGCTGAACAAATCTTTGCAAGAACATCCATACTTACGTATTCATTTTTAGAAAGTTTTGAAACTGACGATGGACTGATACTTGCAACTGTCTGCAAATCTTTCTTCTTCATATCTCGGTCAATCAACAATTTCCAGAGTTTTTTATAGCTGACGGACATTCCTGTCACCTCTCCACTTGATATATTTTCCATTTTAGCAGAAATTATTCATAATTGCAATTATAACACTGTGATCGTGAAGATTTATTACATTTTTTAAATAATTATTGTAATATTTTTATGATTCTTCATAGAAGGGAAAGACAAAAAATTTGCTTTACGTTGTAATGAACTATAAGTTTTTAAAAAAACTCAGGACAATACTAACATCATCAAGGTCGCATGAACTTAATTGCAAACTATAGTACTACACATTAAGATATACCTTTTTATATAGTTAACTCGCAATAACAATTATCTGATAGAAAAATAAAAATCGGCATAGTTATACCAAACTATGTCGATTTTTTCAGCATTTTTTTCTATGAAGCTTCTAAAAATTAAATGGTTTTCAAGCTAAAAAGTATATCATAGGTCCTCAGGGATTATATCATTACGGACAATGTCCTCGTAATCCTCACCTTTTACTATTACCCTTGCCTTTCCGTCCTTCACAAGAACAACTGGCGGACGGCCGGTCCTGTTATAATTCATGGACATTGAATAGTTGTATGCCCCGGTATCCAATACTGCCAAAATATCTCCAGGCTTGACATCAGCAAGCGGAACATCTTTTCCAAGAAGGTCGCCGGATTCACAGTGCTTGCCTGCAACAGTTACAATCTGATCTTTTGGAGCGCTCATTCTGTTTGCCAGAACAAAAGTATATTTGGATTCATAAAGAGCGTAACGGGGATTATCGCTCATGCCGCCGTCAATGGCAACATATTTGCGGACATTCTTTATATCCTTTACCGGGCCCACGGTATACAGGGTAATACCTGCGTTTGCAACAATTGCGCGGCCGGGTTCCATTAAGATAAAAGGTGTTTCAAGACCGTATTCACCGCAAATCTTCTTTACAGTGTCGGATACTGACTTAATATATTTTGCATAATGGATGTAATCATCTTCTTCGGTATACTGAACACCATATCCACCACCCAGGTTCAGCTCTGTAATGACAATCCCGTATCTTTCTTTAAGGTCAGCCATTACTTTCAACATAACCTGAACTGTTTTCTCGAATGGTTCCAGCTCAAATATCTGTGAGCCTATATGGCAATGCAGCCCGACCAGTTCAATATTCTCAAAACATTTTGCCATCCGGGCAAATTCAAAAATTTCTCCATTCTCCACTGCTACTCCGAACTTTGAATCAATTTGCCCGGTCAATATATAATCATGGGTATGAGCTTCAATGCCGGGTTTGACTCTTACAGAGATCCTGGCATTCACACCTTTTTCCTGACACAAACTGTTCAATACAGTAAGCTCATGAACACTGTCAACTACTATCCTTCCAATGCCGGAATCCAAAGCTTCGGACAATTCTTTAGGGGATTTGTTGTTGCCATGGAAATATACCTTCTCCATGGGGAAACCGGCTTTTTTTGCCGTATAAAGTTCGCCGCCCGAAACTACGTCAAGGCCGAGGCCTTCCTGATGAGCAATCCTGCATATTGCAGTGGTACAGAAAGCTTTGCTTGCGTAAAGAACCAGTCCTTTTCCTTCATAGAATTCATCAAAAGCATTCTTGAAGATTCGCATATTATTGCGGATTGTATACTCGTCCATCACATAGAGCGGGGTTCCGAACTCCTTTACAAGTTCAACACTGTCACATCCCCCGATTACAAGATGATCTTTTTCGTTCACATAAATGTTTCTGTTTTCTGCCATTCTACCATCTCCGGAAAAAGTATGTGTAAATTCTTCTGAATATGCATTGAAGCTTATTTACATATTACTTCGCTTTAACTTTTTATGTTACAAAAGTTTATCATTCCAACATAACTTTTGCAAGTTTCACTTTTCAATTATGCAAAATTTATTTCACTTAGTTATAAAAAAAGAGCAGTATGCTCTGCTCTTACTTTCATAAAAATCCAATTCAATGAAATCTGTTCTGCATAAACCTGCATTCCGCATACTTCAAATATTATGATATTTTACTCAGCCACACAAACCATATTCTCCGGCAAGTTTTGTAAATGCCTGCAGGCTGTTTTCAATTACAGTCATGTCGGTACAAAAGGCAATTCTCACATAGCCGGGGCAGCCGAATCCGCTTCCGGGAACCAGGAGAAGATTGTATTTCGTCGCAGTTTTGCAGAATTCTTTGTCATCCTCAATTGGTGATTTCATAAACAGATAGAAAGTACCCTGGGGCTTGACACATTTAAAACCAATTCCGGTTAAATGATTATAAAGTATATCGCGCTTTTTCCTGTAATTATCTATGCCCACCGCGGTCTCAAGATTATCTGCAACAACTTTCTGGAATAGTGAAGGAGCGTTTACAAAGCCCAAAGTTCTGTTTAAAGTCACCATAACGGATATAAGCGTTTCCACGTCGGGTATTCTGCTTGATGCTGCAATATACCCGATTCTTTCACCCGGAAGGGCCAGGGACTTACTGAAAGAATTAATTGAAATGCTTTTGGGGAAAATGGAAAGGACCTCCGGAACCTCAGCTCCGTCGTAAACAAGGCTTGTATACGGCTCATCTGAAATTATAAATATATTTGTTCCAAGTTCCTTTTCTTTGCGTTCAAGAACTTCCCTTAATTTTTCAAGGTTTTCCCTGCTATAGATAACACCTGTGGGATTATTGGGCGAATTAAGGATAATGGCCTTGGTTTTATCAGTAATAGCTTTTTCAACAGCCACCTCATCAATCAAAAAAGTATCCTTGGCAGTGTTAACAATTACAGGTGTCCCCCCTGCATTGTCTATATAGGACAAATACTCTACAAAGAAAGGAGCCAGGACAATAACTTCCTCCCCGGGATTTAACAGGGATTTTAAAACCACGTTAAGCCCCGCAGCGGCGCCGCAAACCATAATAATATTGTTCTGGGTAAGCTCAACTCCAGTTTTCTTTGTCATGTATTTTGCGACTTTTTCCCTCACATCAGGAAAGCCGGCGTTGTTCATATATTTATGAAGATTCGGCTCATTGCTGTTGACGTATCCTTTAAGAGAGTCCAAAACCTCTTTGGGAGGTTCGATTTCAGGGTTTCCAAGGCTGAAATCGTAGACATTTTCTTCACCGTATAACTTTTTAAGACGTGCGCCTTCTTCAAACATGGCACGAATCATGGATGATTTTGACAGGCTTGCGACTATTTTTTCATTAAACATTACTTTACCTCCTCAAAATCATAGCCCATATTGAAGGCTTTTATATTCATTTCGATAAACTGGGGCTTTACATTCCTCTCTATGGCTTTTATCCAGATATCTCTGTCAATGTCGGTATGTTTTGCCATAACCCCTATCATAACCATATTCACTGCTTTTATATTCCCGCAGGACCTGGCGATGTCAAGAGCAGGCACCGAAATGGCCTGAGGGTAATCGGCCTTGATTTTATCAATAATGTTCTCAGGATAGACAGCTTTGCCGGTTATTACAGGCATAGGGTCAATTCTCTGGGAGTTTACTATTATGGAGCCGTCCTTTTTGGCATAGTCTATCCATCTTAAGGCTTCAAGCTGTTCAAAACAGAGAAGAATATCTGCCTCATTCTTCTCAACAATTGGTGAATATACGACTTCACCCATTTTTACATAAGTTACAACACTTCCGCCCCTTTGGGACATTCCGTGAACTTCCGATACTTTAACGTCCAGACCCAAACTTACTGCTACATCGCCCAAAACACGGCTTGTGAGAAGTGTTCCCTGTCCACCTACTCCTACTATCATAATTGATCTGTTTATCATTCTACGCCACCTGCCTTTTCTATTGCGTTAAAACGGCATACCTTTGTGCACAGGTTACAGCCGACACAAAGGGCGCTGTTAATTTCTATATGTCCGCCCTTGTCAACAATAGCAGGGCAGCCCAGCCTCATGCACATACGGCAGGTTGTGCATTTATCAGAATTAATGGTTAAAGGCTTGCCATGTTTTACATACTTCAGCAATGCGCAGGGTCTTTGGGCTATTATAACTGAGGGTTCTTCTGCAGCAATTTCTTCCCTGACAACCTTCTCAAATTCTGAAAGATCGAATGGATCGCAGATTCTGACCCGCTCTATGCCAATTGCCTGGCATAGTTTTTCAAGATCAACCTGTTTTGTGGGTTCTCCCTTTATTGTATATCCTGTCGTCGGGTTGTCCTGATGTCCTGTCATTCCTGTAATAGAGTTGTCAAGTATGATTACAGTACTTGTTCCTTTGTTATAGACTATATCAATGAGGCCTGTAATACCTGAATGGATGAAAGTTGAGTCCCCAATAACCGCAACGGTCTTTCTTGCTGCGTCAGTACCGCGCGCCTTCTCCATACCATGGGCCATGCCAATGCTGGCACCCATACATACAGTGGTATCAACTGATTCAAGAGGTGCAATAGCGCCCAGTGTATAGCAGCCTATATCTCCCATTACGTTGAGTTTTAATTTTTTCAGAACATAGTATGTACCCCTGTGTGGACATCCCGGACAGAGTACGGGTGGTCTTGCCGGCACATCCTCATTGAGATTGTTAAGCTTTTCTTCCTTAATACCCAAAAGTCTTTCTTTTATGAGACCGGCGCTGTATTCACCGATTACAGGAAGGAGTTCCTTACCGATGACTTTGATTTCCATTTTAAGGCACTGATTCTCAATAAATGGCTCCAATTCCTCGATAACATACAGGGTTTCAACTTCTTTGGCAAAATCCCTGATTAGCCCTTCAGGAAGAGGATGAACCATGCCCAGCTTGAGGAACGAAGCATCCGGGAAAACTTCTTTTGAATACTGGTATGATATTCCACTGGTAATAATACCGATCTTTTTATCTCCCCACTCAATACGGTTCAGCCCTGAATTATTGGAATACTCCCTTAATTTCTTCATTCGCTCTTCAACAAGAGGATGTCGTCTTTTGGCATAACCAGGCATCATAACATATTTTGCGGGATTCTTTACATAGGGTTTTAGCTCATAATTAATTCTGTCATTCAGCTCCACAAGTCCTCTGGAGTGTGAAACCCTTGTTGAAAGCCTTACAATAACAGGTGTATCAAATTCTTCACTTATTTCAAAGGCGATTTTGGTAAATTCCTTGCATTCCCTGCTGTCAGACGGCTCTAAAACGGGAACCTTTGCCCCGCGTGCGATAATTCTTGTGTCCTGTTCGTTCTGGGAGCTGTGCATTCCGGGATCGTCAGCAACAAACAGCACAAGACCGCCGTTCACCCCCGTGTAAGATGCGGTAAAAAGCGGATCGGCAGCAACATTAAGGCCTACATGCTTCATGGAGCAGCAGGATCTCGCCCCGGCAACAGAAGCACCTATTGCTACCTCAAGGGCAACCTTCTCATTTGGCGCCCATTCAGCAAAAATCTCATCATATTGGGCTATACATTCGGTAATTTCAGTACTGGGTGTACCGGGATAAGCAGTGGCAACGCCGACTCCCGCCTCATAGACACCGCGCGCGATGGCCTCGTTACCAAGTAACAGCTTCTTCATCTACTTCGTCTCCTTCTGCTTTTAAATACAAAACTTAAGCAAAGCCAATAACATATCAGAGCTTAAGCAACAATACCAAACGATTATGCATCGAAATGCCTGTCATAAATGTCTTCGATCTATGTATTGTCTTTCAACCAATTATTCTAATTATAACAGTGATGCATGTATAAAATCAATTAAAATACTATTCTGCTTTATCATAGTGCAGTTGAGTGTTTACTCGTCTCCGGCTCAGGAAAGATTTTTAGTGCAAAGGCTCTGCCTTTCACGCGTCCTCAGCTCAGGAAAGCTGTAAGGCTCAACGCTCGTTCTCTTGGGGTACGCGGGCGAACTTGCCATCCGGGCAAGCGCCGCTCGCTCGACATCCTGTCGATCGCCCCCAATCGAACTTCGCATTTCGCCAACAGCTTTTTGCCTTCGCTTGCGGATTGCTCAAAGACAGATCCATTTGCACTAAAAAAGTGATCAAAAAAGCAAGTGCCGCAAAGACTGCGCCGCTTGCACTTGAAAAACTGTTAATAAACTTCTCCCGAAAGGCAATAATTGTTCTCAAACTGCACTGATGCTGCCTGACAGTGAGCTCTTAAGATCATTTACTATTTCGGATATCTGCTCATCCACAATTTTGATTTGTTTAGCCTGCTCGGAACTCTTTACGGCATCATCATGTATTGTAATAGTGAATTCGCTAAGTTTTTCAGCATCACGGCTTGATGATTCCATTGCTTTGTTTATTTCTTCAGCAGAGATCCTGATACTGTTGATGGAGTCGTTAATTTCAGTAAAGTCGTAAATAGTCCTGTTCAGTATCTCTGTGTTTTCTTCCATGGTTTTATTTATCAGATCAAGTTTCTCGCTCATTACCTTTGTGGAATTAATGGTTTTGTTCATACTGTCCTGACCGCTGCTCGCCGCATTCTGTATCTTGTCAACAAACCCTGTCATTCCTTCAAGGTTCTTTTTGGTGTCATCGGCAAGTTTTCTGATTTCTTCGGCTACCACTGCGAAACCACGGCCGTTTTCCCCTGCCCTTGCAGCTTCAATGGAGGCGTTGAGTGCAAGAAGATTTGTTTGCTCGGCAATGGCGCTTACGCCGTTGACAATATTGAACACATTATTGGCCAGTTCAACCAGTTTTCCAATTTGCTGATTCATTAATTCCGCGTATTCAAGAACAGATTCCTTGAGCTCATTAACTTCTTTTAACTGTTCAAGGCTCTCATTGTTCCTGTGCATAAGTTCAGTTGAGGTTTCTGTAAGATTGTTCAATGATTCCGAAGTCTTTGCTATGATGTCGGTTACCTGGTTCATGCTTGCTGTTGTCTCTTCAACAATTGCAAGATTTGACTGGCTAAGGGAAGCAATGTCTTCAGAAAAACTAATCAAATTCTGTGACATATCGGCCAGTTTAATATCCAGATCACTTAATACGGCATGAGTATCCGTTAGCTTTTTGGTTGCCTCGGCCATCTTGTTTTCGCCTGACAACAGCTTTTTGAAATGATTAAGAATACTTTCATGGATTGGCGACGTTACCTTCGGTTCCTCAGCATCTGTTCCGTTTAGCCTTTGTTCCACATACCTCAGGATTTGACTTGCTTCATCGTACTTCTTCTTAACTTTGAACATATCCATGGCCTCCTTATCTTTAGCAAATATAAATGCAAAATATTCGCACATATTTAAAATACTACCATATTTCGACATTTTGGTACAAGATGGTTTTGCATGTACATATTCAAAATTTTCAGGAAGTACGAAGAAGATAATTACTTAAAAAGACCATACAGAACACTGAAAACAAGGGGAAGGAAAATGGCCGGAAGCATGTTGCCTACACTAATCTTTTTAATCTCCAGCAAGTTGATTCCTATCGCAAGAATCAATACGCTCCCAACCACGGACATCTGACTTACCACGCTGTCAGTCAGAACGGGTTTAAGGGTACTTGCAAGAAAAGTAATAGCACCCTGATACGCGAATACGGGAATTACTGAAAAGACAACACCCCATCCAAGGGTTGCCGAGAAGATTACGGCACTGATACCGTCAAGCATAGCCTTTGCCACCAGAGTATCAATCTTTCCATATAGCCCGTCCTCAAGGGAACCCACAATTGCCATAGCTCCGACACAATAGACAAGGCTGGCTGTGACAAAACCTCTGGCAAAAGTAGATTCGCCTTTGGCAAACCTGCTCTGAAACCAGGCTCCAAGCTTGTCCAGTCTTTCCTCAATTCTCAGTACCTCACCTAATAATCCTCCAATGGCAAGGCTGAGAATCATCCCTGTAATAAAAGACCTGTCAATTCGTCCGCTTTCATTTATGTAAAAGATGCCCTGCAGTGTTCCTGATATGCCTACAATTACCACTGCAAGACTGATAGCCTGCATTATTGTGTTTTTGAACCGTTCCGGGATTCCCTTTTTCAGTACGATACCGAAAAGACCGCCTGCTGCAATAGCTGCGATGTTTATAACCGTGCCCATACCTGCCATGGCAAAATTCTCCTTGGTAATTTTATTGTATTTTACAACTCTTAGCGCTGAAGTTCAACTACAGTAACACCCGTTTCGCCTTCACCATATTTACCGAGCCGGAAGGTTTTTACATGGGCATGCCCTTTAAGAAAATCCTGTACGGCCTTTCTCAAAATACCTGTTCCCTTGCCGTGGATAATTGTAACTTCGTTCAGTCCTGCAATTACAGCATCATCAATATATTTATCCACTTTGACAAGTGCTTCTTCCACATTGAGACCTCTGATGTCCAGCTCAGTTTTTACACTGTGGGTTTTTACTCCCGCGACACGGGCACGGGTCATTTTCTCCAAAGATTCCTTCTGCTCATCCACCCGTTTTAATTGGGAAATATGGACATTAACCTTCATAATGCCTGCCTGAACCAGAACCTGTCCGTCTTTGTCCGGTTTATCCAGAACCACAGCCCTCTGATTGAGATTGAGCATTATTACGCTTTCACCGGGCTTCAAATCCTCCGGAGGCTCCACAAACTCCCTGACTTTATATGATTCCACCATGGACTCTTCGAGGCTGTCAAGCCTGCGAAGTCCTGTACGCGCTTCATTGAGCTCCTTATCAAGGCTCTCTTTGTAACCCTTTTCATATAAATCTTTTAATTGTTGCAAAAGTTCTTCTGCCTGATATCTTGCGTCAATAATTATGCTCCTGGCTTCTTCCTTGGCTTTGGAGATTATCTTGCTCTTTTCCTTTTCAAGCTTTTCTCTCTCCATTTCAATTTCTGCCTTCAGGGCCTCTATTTCCTTTTTGGAAACCTGAGCTGATTCCTTGTCTTTCTCAGCTTTTATTCTGTTTTTCTCAATCTCGCTTAAGACATCCTCAAACTTTATATTGTCTTTTGTCAGGAACTCCTTTGCCCTGTCTATAAGTGAGGAATCCAGTCCCAGCTTCTGTGAAATGGCAAAAGCATTGCTCTTTCCCGGTATTCCTATCAGAAGCCTGTAAGTCGGACGCAGAGTCTCCACGTCAAACTCACAGCTTGCATTTTGCACACCTTTTGTTGTCATGGCATAAATCTTAAGCTCACTGTAATGGGTTGTTGCCATGGTTCGTATTCCTCTTGCGGTGAGCCGTTCCAGTATGGATATGGCAAGAGCAGCTCCTTCTGTAGGATCGGTTCCAGCTCCCAGTTCGTCAAGCAGTACCAGGGAGTCTTCATCGGCATTTTTCAGGATGGAGACAATATTTTTCATATGGGATGAGAAAGTGCTCAAAGATTGTTCAATACTCTGTTCATCACCTATATCCGCATATACATTCCCGAATATACCGAACTCAGTGCCTGTCTCACAGGGTATATGGAGTCCTGATTGGAGCATGAGCACAAACAAGCCTGCAGTCTTGAGGGTTACGGTCTTACCGCCCGTGTTGGGGCCTGTTACCACTAAAGTCGTGTAATCTGTTCCCAGCTCTAAATCGATTGGCACAACCTTGATCCGGTCCAAGAGAGGATGGCGTCCTTTTTTAATTTTAATAACCTTTTCGGAAACAAGGCGGGGTGAAATGGCGTCCATGTCCATTGCAAGTTTGGCTTTGGCAAAAATAAAGTCCAGCCGTGCAAGGATTTCAAGATTTACTGAAAGCTCATTCCGGATTTCTGCAACCATGGAAGAAAGCTGGGCAAGAATTCTTTCAATCTCCCGCTGCTCTTTTATGAGTAAAGCTTTTATTTCATTATTTGCCTCAACCACAGACAAAGGCTCAATAAACACTGTTGCCCCTGATGAAGAAATATCATGGACGAGACCGGGCACCTGGCTTCTGTGTTCCTGTTTGACAGGTATGACATAGCGGTCCCCCCTTAATGTTACAACCGCGTCCTGCATTAGCTTTCTGTATTCTGCTGAACGGATGATTGAGGACAATTTGTCTTTAATTTCATCCTGCTTATTGCGTATGCTTCTTCTTATGGAATACAGTTCAGGACTTGCATGGTCCGAAATTTCTTCTTCGCTTATAATAGCGTTCGAGATAGCATCTTCCACATGTCTGAAAACCGAAATCTGCCGTCCAAGCTCAAGAACTATATTGCCTTCCCATTCATTGGGAATATCATTTGTGAGGAATTGTCTTATGATCCTGCCGCATCTTAATACATCACCTGTCCTCATCAGTTCCCCGATTCCTAAGACCGAGCCTAATTCCACACGCTTTAATGAGGACCGTATATCATGGATCCCTCCGAAAGGAACACTGCCTTTTCGCCACAGGTATGCTGCAGCATCCAATGTTTCCTTTTGCCTTGCTTTCACTTCGTAGAAGTCAGCGACAGGCCTCAGACTGTCAACATGCTCTTGTCCCAACGTGGACACAGTTCTTTCCCTGAGTTTGTCGAATATTTTATCCAGTTCAAGGACTCTGATTGCTCTTCCGTCCATTTTTTGTCTCCTTACCAATTCAACTTACTGATTCTCCAACAATATTGCCTGTTTTTTCTTCCAGTATCAAGCATACATGATTGGAGCCTATTATTCAATTTCATATACAGATAGATTTTCCGGAAATATTCATTATCATATATCCTGATACAAATTTGTGCCTTATAAGCACAGACTAATTATGGAATCATTCATTTGCGAAACTTAGGCGGAAACTGAAAAAAAGCTGCGGGCATGCCGCAGCCTGGAGTATGAAGAGGTGATAACATAAGGGTGCCGTAAAACCCTTATGCGTTAATAATTGCTAAGACTTCTGTCGTCCTATGCAGAAGGCTTTCGCCTGACTTCTTTAGTTTACAAAAAATTAACCTTTGAAACAATGGCAATGGTTGGCTCATCCTTTTCTTATACGCGGTGCCAACTTTACAGAATAGTAGCGTATCCATGCCGTAAACAAGAAATCATATAGTATAAAAGCGGCCTGCAGCAGAACTGCACCTGCAATAACCCAGACACCACGGGTCAAATAATCCGGCAGAAAAGTTTTGGCAATATTCCATACCGGCCACAGGAAGAGATTAAAAGCTGCAAGCTTCAGCATAATTTCCACCCAGGTCTTGCGGAGTTTCTCAATATGGAATTTTATTATGGTATAAATCCCGAAAAACATAATATAGGGTAGTAAATTAAGTTTTTCAGGAACAATCAGGAATCCGGCCGCACAAGTCACAAAATATGATGCCCATGCAAAACCTATTCCCGCTTCCATCAGCACAACCGAAAGGATGAAGGCAGAAAGCACATAAAATCCAAGTCTTCCGGTCGGGACCAGGGACTCTGCAACGAGAGCAATTACTATCAGTGCCGACAATATGCCTGACAGAGTAATTTTCCTTGTCCTATTGCCTGATGAGCTTTCATTAGCGGATCCGGTCTTGTTCTCCAATTCCAGTTCCCTCCGTCATATTTCTTACAATCAGCAGCAACCGATGAGATCTCCGCCGAGACATTCGCAGAGTGAATCGGCGCACCAAAGATTTATGCAAAGATTGCACATATCCGGGTCTCTGTAATAGGTGTTTCTGTAATAATAATTCTGCCTGTATCCTGCAGACTGCTGGTGAAGATTGTTCAGAGTATTGCGGTACTCAAAATTTGAGGGATCCATGTTCACTGCTTTCTGAATATTGGTAAATCCTCTGTCATACCAGCCCCTTCTCAAAAATACAAGCCCCTGAAGATAATACCAACTCGCGCCTTTGTTGCGCATTTTGTCCAGAAGTTTCTGGGCCTCATTCAGATTGCCCATGTTAATATAGTTTCTTATCCTGTACTCCAAATCCGATTCATCCTGATACTGATACTGATACTGGTTTTGGTTCTGGCTCTGCTGGCTGTATGAACTTTTGTATGAACCACTGTTTTCATAGGACTGGTCATAACTTTCCTGATATTGATATGCCCCGCCTGCATTTTTCATCAATGTTTCGTATGCTTCATTTATTTCGCGCATTTTTTCTTCTGCCAGATCGGATAAAGGATTGTCCCGATATCTGTCAGGATGATATTTCTTAACAAGCTCACGATAAGCTCGTTTTATTTCGTCATAACTCGCCCCTTCTTTAATGCCCAGGACCTTGTATGGATTTTTCTTCATTTTCTCTTCCTCTCCCCTGAAGAACCTTGTCTGTTTTTACAATCAGACCTGAATAAATAATATTATCAAGTAAGCCTTTATTCTTCTCTATATTCAGAAGTGAATATGCTTTTTCCACTTCACTCAATGAATATGTCAGACTGAAGTTTACAGGTTCTTTCACTTTCTCTTTAAATGCAGTTATATCATTATTATACTGATATTGTCTTAAAATTGGATTAAAATTGTGCTCTTTAACGTCCTTTTCAATATCATCGTATGCATCCAGTATATATATCCAGCGTCCCAGATTATATCCCATCCAGCCAAGAGCCTTATTTTGAACATCATCCTCAATATGTTCGAATTGAAAAAGTTCCCTCATAATACTGGCAAAAGGCTCCGCAGCTTCATCAATTATTTCGCAGCCACTTTTTTCAAGAGCATTCAGTTCAGCAAGATATTTTTCTATGGCCTCACATTTCTCAGGATATTTTTTTCTGGCTTTTTTATACGCCAATTTGAGAGCAATATATCCTGTCCCTCCGGCAATATTTTTTTCATCCTGCCATTTATCTTTAAGATTGTAATATGTCAGGATAATATTCATGGCCGCAGCATATTCTGTTATTATATTGGAAAAGATTACAAACCTCTTTTTGAGAGGATGCACCAGGCACCGTTCACTCTTCCCTTTGACCAGTTCAGAATTCAGTGAATCCAAGAGAAGATAGAGAAAAGTCAGATCATAATTAAGAGAGAGTCTTGCAAGCTGGCCGTAATTCCTGCCAATTGTTTTGCACAAACTGCAGTAATAGCCGCGAAATACTTCAAACTCCCTCATTTTAAGTTCCGGTTTATCCGGTTCCACATATCCGAACATTATTACCTCAATTCAGTCTGTTCCTCTTCTGTGCCAGATTCCTTGTTTTTCTCAAAACTTACTCCCTGAACATGAATATTAATTGAAGCGACATTCATGCCCGTCATGCTTTCAACAGCAGTCTTAACCCTTTCCTGGATCTTCCAGGCAACTTCCGGAATCCGGGCACCATAGTTAACAATTATGTAGAGATCTATGGTAACATCATTATCATCAATTTCGACCTTAACACCCTTTGGGACATTTTTGCGACCTAAAACAGAGGAAATGTTGTCAGCAATATTGGCATTCATTGCTGCCACTCCCTCAACCTCGCTTGCTACTGTGTGAGCTATCACAACTATTACATCAGAGCTGATTTTTACCTGGCCTGTATTGTCAGTATTGGAAACAGTCATATCGTTTTCGGTCATAAGTTCCACCATCCCGTTCCGATTAATTAAACCAAAATGTGGGTTCAGCCTAAATTAAAATTATTATATCATTCAACCACATTTAAGTGCAACTTTCGTCCTTCTATGAATATGTATTCTAATACGAAGCATTATTATGAGGGAATTTATGAGCAGTCCCGGTAAACTTATCAGAAACGCGGCAATATATGCATTTCCCATTATTGCATTTATACTTTCCCTGTTTGCAAAGGAAACATCCCAGGCAGCCAGAAATGCGTTGTACTTATCACTGGATGTTGTAATCCCATCATTATTTCCTTACTTTGTATTATCGAGACTGACAGTTCCCTTCCTTTCCGGGTTCAGATGTCCCAGGTTTTTGAAAAAGCTTATTGAGAGATTCTTCAAGCTTCCTTATTATACAATTGTTATAATCATACTTGGTTATTTAAGCGGTTATCCGACAGGCGCAAAACTTACGGCCGACATGTTGGACGAGGGTCTTATTGATGCACAGCAGGCAAGCAGATTAATTGCCGTTGCCAATAACTGCAGTCCGCTTTTTGTTATAGGAACCATAGGCGCAGGACTTTTTGGAAGCATAAAAATAGGATTCCTTCTTTTAATAATTCACTGGCTTTCAGGAATTATTGCAGCTTTTTTGACCGGACGTTTTGTAAATTACACCAGTTCCAAACAGGAGCCATCTGAGTTCCCATACAGAACGGGAATAAGTTCCAATGAAAAGCCTCATATTATTAGTCTTCTTCCCTCGGCAGTAGAAGACGCAGCCATATTAAGCATTAAAGTGACGGGATACATTGTCCTTTTCGCAGTTCTTTCAGAACTCCTGTCACGTCTGGGTGTTTTTGCGATTTTTGGTTCTTTGGCCGGAATGATAACCGGAAGCCTTGCCCAAAGAAATCATGATGGTTTTATCTCTGCTTTCCTGAAAGGAGTGCTTGAAATTACCTCCGGCTCCCAGGCTATAAGTCAGCTCACCAATTACCCGATGAACGTAAAACTGTCAATGATATCCTTGATATGCGGTTTTGCAGGGTTTTCTGTCCACTCACAAATTATGGGTATCATGAAGGGATCCGGGGCAAAATACAGGGTTTTGATTGCAGGGAAAACCCTGCACGGACTTATTGCATGCCTTTTGACATTCATAGTCACAAGTCTTTCACCTATGACTTTGCAGGCTTCCAAAGTTGCAGGTTTATCCATTCCCGACTTTTCATGGCTCAGGATTATTATCATAGGAGTACTTATAATCTCCCTTCTGATTGCGCCATACGAATCAGAAAGCAGGAAAAACTACAGGAAAGTCTGTAAAAGGTAGGATAAGAATTAAGTTTAAAATCCGGCTTTATTAACCGGATAATACTGTGAAAACCCATTTACTTATATTGGTTTATTTAACAATATCATAAGAAAAACAATTAAACGCCTTAATTCTGACAGATAGAATTAAGGCGTTTTCAGTTTATTCTATTTAATTTCATTTCAATTCCTGTCTGTTAACCTTGATTACATCCAGAGTATCTTCAAGAATTTCCTCAACCTTGTTTAAGATACTGTCTGCATATTCCCTGGTGCCAAGACGGATTTCCCTTGCATTTTTCTTGGCATTTGCAATGATAATTTCTGCCTGCTCGTAAGCTTTTTTGGTGATCTCATTTTCATCAACCAGTGCAGCGATACGTGATTCAGCGTTGTTAATAATACTTTGGGCTTCTTCCTGGGCTTCTGCCAGATACCTCTGTTTTTCTTCAGTTATCCTCTTAGCCATTTTCAGATCTTCAGGAAGTTTCAGCCTGATTTCCTGAATCAAATCCAGAAGCACTTCTCTGTCAACTATGCATTTGCCCCCCGAAAAGGGAACGCTTACCCCGCTCTCAACAATATCTTCTATCTGTTCCAATAGTTCTAACAGTTCCATTTAGCGACCTCCAATATTGAAATCATTTTCTGAGTTTACTGACAATAATATCGACAATTTGTTCAGGGACCAAATCATCAATCTTTCCGCCGAATTTTGCCAGTTCCCTGACTGCACTTGAGCTTAAAAAAGAGTTCTGGATGCTTGTCATCATAAACAGGGTGTCAATATCGTTGTCAAGGTTCCTGTTCAGCAATGCCATCTGCATCTCGGATTCAAAATCTGATACCGCCCTGAGTCCTTTAATAATTGTTTTGGCATTGACTTTTTTCATGAAATCCACAAGCAGTCCTGAGAAGCTTGCGATTTCAACATTGTCTCGTTTTCCTATTGCAAGTTCAAGCATCTTGATTCTTTCTTCAACAGAAAACACGGGAGTTTTGGATATATTAACAGAAACAAGCACTATAAGCTTGTCACATATCTTTGATGCCCTGTTTATTATGTCCAGATGTCCATTGGTTACCGGATCAAAGCTGCCAGGATATACAAAAGTCACCAATTAAGCCCACCTCATTTTTAAACTTAAACACGTTCATAGAATGAAAAAAGGGTATCTCCATAAGTTCTTGTCCTGACTTTTTTAAGTCTTCCGGACTCTTCAGGAGCTTTTTCATCCTCATGATGTTCGCAGGCAACAATACCATCTTCACTTATTATATCAAAATCATCCAACAATTGAATAGTTTTGGCAAGAAAATTCATATTGTATGGAGGATCCATAAAAACAATGTCGAATTTTTCTCCCTTTTCAGCCAGATATTTTATTGCACGGCTGACCTCCATATTTAGTACAGTCGCCTTATCTGTGAATTTAGTCTTTACAAGATTTTCATTAATGATATTTATACACTTTCTGCTCTGGTCTACAAATACCGCTCTTGATGCACCCCGGCTCAAAGCTTCAATGCCAAGGTTGCCCGACCCTGAAAAAAGGTCCAGAACAACGGTGTCTGTTATATATGGCATCAGAATATTGAAGACTGATTCTTTTACCCTGTCCAGAGTGGGACGGGTTTTATCTGTATCCGGAGTCAATATCCTTGTCCCCCGGGCAGTACCTCCTATAATACGAAGCATATACTCTCCTCTTTAACAAACTTTAATTCAGCGAAAGCTCCTTTACCCTCTTATTATATATCTCAATAAGCCTTTCTTTAATGGGTCTATAGTCACAGTCCTCATTGAGAAGATTGTTGTCAATAATCTTCCTGACCGCACTTTGAACCTCTTTTAATATTTCCATGTCCCTGTAAAGATTGGCTATTTTAAATTCGGGAAGGCCATGCTGGCGGACCCCGAAAACATCACCAGGTCCTCTTAATTCCAGATCTTTTTCGGAGATTTCAAATCCGTCATTGCTTTTTACCATTATCTCCATTCGCTGTTTGGATATTTCACTTTTACTTTGGTTAAACAGTATACAGTAGGACTGATGGCTTCCGCGGCCCACGCGTCCCCTTAACTGATGGAGCTGCGCAAGTCCAAAACGCTCGGCATTTTCAATAACCATGATATTTGCATTGGGCACATTTACACCAACCTCAATCACTGTCGTGGATACAAGAACATCAAGGCTTCCATCCACAAATTGTCTCATAACTTCTTCTTTTTCCGATGGCCTCAATTTGCCGTGAATAAGTCCGACCCTGAGGCCTTTAAGCTCATTCTCCCTGATTCTTTCGGCAAGTTCTTCGGCAGATTCGGCTTCTATCTGTTCAGACTCTTCCACAAGTGGGCAGACTATATACGCCTGCCTTCCTTCTGCAACATTTTTACGGATGAAATTATATATTCTTTCACGCATAGCGTCATTTACAGCATAGGTTTTAATGGGCTTCCGGTCTGGTGGCAGTGCATCGATTACAGAGACGTCAAGGTCCCCATAAAGTACAAGTGACAGGGTTCTCGGAATGGGTGTGGCTGTCATGACAAGCAAATCCGGGTTCTCACCCTTGATGGACAGCTTTGCTCTCTGGCGGACTCCGAAACGATGCTGCTCATCAGTTATTACCAGGCCCAAATTGTAGAATTCCGCATCCTCTTCCAAAACCGCATGGGTACCCAGGACAATATCTATTTTTCCATCTTTGGTTAATTTCTTTACTTCATCCTTTTCTCTCTTTTTCATGCTGCCTGTAAGTAGTCTTACAGTGATTCCGAGATCATCAAAAAGTTTTGATGCGCTTTTATAGTGCTGCTCGGCGAGTATTTCGGTAGGCACCATAAACACACCCTGATAACCGTTCTTAACAGCTTTATACAGAGCCAAGAAGGCAATAATGGTTTTACCCGATCCCACATCCCCCTGTATTAAACGATTCATTCGTTTTTCGGATTCCATATCGGCTTCAATTTCCCTGAACACTTTTTTCTGGGCATCGGTCAATTTAAAAGGCAACTTATCCAATAGAGGCGACATGTCAACCGGACTGTACTTTATTCCTTTCTGGGCAGTGTTCTCCCCTTTGGTATGAATCATGGCAAGTTGCAAAAGCAATAATTCTTCAAATACAAGGCGTTTTCTGGCCTCGTTCAGGTTTGAAAAACTTGAGGGAAAGTGTATTTGTTCATAGGAAAAATTGACTTCACTGAGCTTGTATTCCCTTCTTAAGCTGGCGGGCAGGATTTCCTGGAATTTGCCCCTGACCATATTCAGCGCATTCTCGGTGATTTTTCTGAGGTTATTCTGGGTAAGTCCTTTCGTAAGGGGATAGACTGGAAGGATTCTACCGGTTATTTTCTGCTCCGAATCGACCTTTTCCACAACAGGATTGTGCATTTCAAGGAGCATTCCCGTTCTTTTGATTTTCCCGTAGAAATAATACTCGGAGCCGGTTTTGATGCTATTTGCAATGTATTTCTGGTTAAACCAGGTCAGATTCAAAAAAGCCGATCCATCTGAAACCATAACTTTTGTGATGGTAAGGTTTCTGCGGGGTCGCGATTCGGTAATGTCAGAAACAAGGCTGGCCTTAATTAAAATATCCTCTCCGTCCGAAGCCTCCGAAATCTTTCTGAACGTGCTACGGTCTTCATAATCCCGTGGAAACCAGGACAGAATATCCGAAACATTGTATATTCCAAGTTTCGAAAGAATTTTGGCCCTGGCCTCACCAACACCCTTCACATATTTTATTGGCTGATAAAAAATACTTTCCGGCATCCAACCAATCCTCCGATAACCATCAGGCTTGTCCGGGATTATCTTCTTCGAATCCGGATGATTTCTGAGTCAAAGTTACAAGTAAACATGCATGTTTATTGGATTATAACACAGTAAACCTAAATATTCTATTCGCAATAAGATTTCAGGGCGTCAACATCAAGTATTTTAAAAGTGGAAAGGTAATAGTCAATAATGCCCTCTTCCTTCATTCTTGAAAGTTCTCTTGACATTGAGGGGCGGGAAACATTCAGGAATTCCGCCATCTGCTCCCTGTTCATCGGAAGTTTGAAGATAGTTTTGCCATTTCGCAAATAATTCTCGTACAGGAAAGTGCAGAGTTTGGAACGCATGGTCTTAATGGATATGTATTCAATTTTCTTGTTCAGCATCATCGCCCTTTCTGATACAACCCGGAGCATGTTGGTTATAAGGGTCTTATGGAATTGGCAGAGATTCTTGCATTCGCTTACTAATCTGTCCTGACGGATAAAACATACAGTAAGCGGAGTATTAGCCTGCACAAGGGCAGGCCATTTGTTCTGACTTGCAAAGGCTGCTATTTCACCGAACATTTCCCCTGGCCCCAGATTCTTTATTAAAATCCGGTTGCCCGAAATGCTCTCCTTAAACACCGAAGCCTCTCCCTCAAGCACAATCCCGAAAGAGTTCAGGGCGTCTCCGTCCCGTACCACAAAATCATTTTTCTTAAAGTTCTGGATATTTAAATCCAGACAAGGAACCATTGAATTTATATTATCTATTTCAATATTGTCAAAAAGTTCACATTTTTTCAGAGCCATAAGGTATTTCCTTTCCATAAGCTCCTCCTTATCTATTGTAAACATCAGTCTTTTTTTGTTGTTTATTGAATTAATTATAAACCATTGGAATCCTAAATCAAAGTAATGGGACGAAATTAACCCGCCATAAGTTATGGGTTAATAAAATAAATTAATATAAACAAAAAATTGGTGAATGATATAATATTATCTATGTGAATTTAAGAATGTAAAATAGCAGGGGGTTTTATTATGAAGTTCAGCAATATGCCCTATGAAAGAGTTGATCTTGAGTCTTTTTCAAATGACTGGAACAATCTTGTAAAGCATTTTGAGGCTGCAAAATCCGGCAGTGAACAATTCAAAATACACCGGATGCTTACCGAATTAATAAAGAAATATCATACAATGCGGAGCCTTGCATACATCCGCCATTCCCTGAACACCAATGATGAGTTTTATTCCAAAGAGCAGGATTATTATGATGAAAACGGCCCCAAATTCGTAAAGCTTGTAATGGATTATTATAAAAAGCTTGTCGCTTCCCCCTGTCGTGAAGAACTTGAAAAGCACCTTGGTTCTTTGGTTTTTGAAAACATAGAGCTCCAGTTAAAGGGTTTTGACGAGAGAATTATTCCATTTATGCAGGAGGAAGGAAAGCTTACAACAACCTATCAGAAGCTCATGGCCTCGGCTGAGTTTGAATTTGACGGCAAGACTCTTAATCTTCCCATGCTGGGCTTCTATCTTCAGCATCCTGACAGGGAAATCAGGCGGGCTGCGAGCAAAAAGCGTACCGAATTCTTTATGGAACATGCCAGGGAGCTTAATGAAATCTTCGACAAGCTCGTAAAACTCAGAACTTCAATGGCTAAAGAGCTCGGGATGAATAATTTTGTTCCTCTGGGATATATACTTATGGAACGGAACGATTATGACAAAGATAAAGTGGCTAACTTCAGAAAACAGGTTAAGGATTATCTTGTCCCCCTCGCCTCAAAGATTCATGAAAAGAGGCGTGAACATTTGGGTCTGGACCGGCTTAGCTTTATAGATGAACCGGTATTTTTCAGGGATGGCAATCCCGTACCCCAGGGCACTCCCGAACAAATTTTTGAAAACGGCAAAAAGATGTATTCAGAGCTTTCCCCTGAGACCAAAGAGTTCTTTAATTATATGCTTGAGCGTGAGCTTTTTGATGTGCTGAGCAAAAAAGGCAAAGCCGGTGGCGGCTACTGTGATTTCCTGCCCCTATATAAATCACCTTTTGTCTTTGCCAACTTCAACGGCACAAGCGGGGATATTGACGTTCTCACCCATGAATGCGGCCATGCCTTTGAAGCCTATGTTACAAGGGATATGGAAATATATGAGCACACCTCCATTGGCATGGAAACCGCCGAGATACATTCCATGTCCATGGAATTCTTTACTGAAAACTGGATGCACCTCTTCTTCGGCAAGGATACCGACAGATATCTTTATATGCACCTTGCATCCGCTCTTACCTTCATACCCTATGGCTGCATGGTTGATGAATTCCAGCATATTGTATATGAAAACCCTGATATGACTCCTGCGGAAAGAAAGGAGGCATGGAGGGAACTTGAAGCGCAGTATAAACCACATCTCAACTATGAAGATGACCCCTTCTTCGGTAAGGGTGGTTACTGGCAAAGACAGGCACATATTTATGAACGCCCCTTCTACTACATTGACTACTGTCTTGCCCAGACCTGCGCCCTCCAATACAAAATAAAAATGGAGGAAGATTTCAAATCTGCATGGGAAAGCTATCTCAACCTTTGCAGGCAAGGCGGAAAACTGAAATTTACACAGCTTATCAAGGAAGCCGGTTTGGATTCCCCCTTTGAAGACAATTGTATAAAACATCTGATTAAAGCTGTGGAACCCTTGCTTGAAAAGTACGCCGAAAAGATTTAGGGCTTTTCCTATCCTCTGAAAATATAAAAAGCAATAATTCAATATTTTTCTTAAACCATTTTTCTGAAATTCGTTTTGTGCTTTAACACAGATTTTCATAAAATCAATAAATATAAGCGTCTGATTATGGTGCTGCATAAATCAGACGCTTTTTACTTTGATTTTGAATTATATTTTTGTGCTAATTACCATTTTTCAAGGATATGTATATGACAGGGGATTTTTGGGGAGAGCATGGACTTGAAAAAGAGAATTACAGTTGCGAAAGTTGCCGGAACCTACATTGGCACGGTAGTAGGTGCCGGTTTTGCATCAGGTCAGGAAATACTTCAGTTCTTTGTTGTATTTGGCAGAAAGGGACTTTGGGGACTTTTAACTGTTACTTTCCTCTTTATTCTTTTCGGGTACATAGCAATGGAATTGGGATATATCCTTAAAGCCGACAACCATTTGCCGGTTGTCAGAAAGACAGGCGGCCGCATATTGGGGGCATTCTCCGATATTATCATCACATTCTTTCTTTTTGGGGCCCTGACTGCCATGATCGCAGGATCGGGAGCGCTCTTTGCGCAGGAATTTAAACTTCATCCCCTTGTGGGAAGCCTGTTTATGGCTTTAATAAGTATTGCCACTGTGATGGGGGGTTTTCAGGGAACAGTTGACTCCATCAGTTTTGTTGTTCCGTTTCTAATTCTGGCTGCAATTGGCCTTAGTATCGCCTCCCTCTTTGTTACTCCCGTCGCAGCCGTGGCAAAAGAACTACCCCGTTCCGGGTTTTTAAGGAACTGGCTCTGGTCCGCAATTTTATATACCTCATATAACAGCGTAACTGCAATTTCCATTCTGGCGCCCCTGGGACGCGAGGCAAATGATTTAAAAGTCCTTCGTAAAGGTGCGCTTTTGGGCGGGTTAGGTCTTGGATTGGGCGGTCTTGCCATATTCATAGCACTTTATGTAAATTCAGCTTCTGTCGTGAATCTGGAAGTCCCCATGATTTTTGTGGCAGGACGAATTTCTCCTGCTATAAAGCTCCTTTATGCCGTTGTTCTTCTTGCTGAAATATATACGACAGCAGTAAGTGATTTGTACGGGTTTACAGCAAGGATTTGCCCAAAAGAAAAAAGCAAGGACTTCGTAATTATTCTAACAACTGCAACTGCTTTTTTACTGAGCCTTGCCGGTTTCTCCAACCTTGTCCGATATCTGTATCCTGCGGTAGGATACTGCGGTGTATTGACTCTTATGTCACTCATATACCACAAATTTAAACCATAGCCAAATGGTCTATGAATAATTCGCATGAAGCAGGTCTGGAATTTGAAAGAAGTTTATGGTCTAAAAATCCTGGTCAACAATAGTCTGTGCCAGAGCAGAGAGCTCGGGCATCAGCTGGCTCTTGTTTATTCCATACCTTTTTAACTGCTTCACTATGGAATCCTTAGCGTCCTTATCCACTGTTATTTTGTAAAGATATTTACTGTGGTCTGACAAGTTCCTCATATCGGTCAGCGGAACATTGTACGGGAATAATGTGTGGGCTATTCTTTGGACTATGCTTTTTGCGTTGTTCATGGGGCCATAAACTGCAGCGGGCTTTTTATTCTGGAAGGAGTTCCTGAACGGGCCGAACATGTCATATACACCCTTCTCATGAACATTGGGAATATATCCGGAAGGATAATATTCATGGAAGGTGAAAGCAGTATTCAATACAACGGGATTTAAACACCACACTGCAGCGTCATTTTCTTTTTCTTCTTCAGTGGCATCCTGGTCAACAGCAAAGACAAGCGCTACCAAAGCATCTTCGGTCCAGTCCAGCAGGCGTGTGGGAACTCCGTAATACTGCATCAGAAAAAGCCATTCCCAGTATTCACTCACCTCGTCTTTTCCTCTTATGGGAATCTGATCCATACAGTTAAACGCCCTTGCCTTGAACTTTGATAAAAACATCAGCTCATATTCAACATTGAGACCTTTCCGGCCGATGGACGGAATCAAGGGATAATCAGCGTTTTTTAAACCCCTGAACCACAATTTCTGGCTGTATTGCACATCTTCGCTGTCATCAATCAACACTCTGCAGGCATAATCCACTGCCCGGATATATTGCTCTACTGTTGAGATTTTTTGCTCCATCCCGCATAGAGCAGGATAGAATTCCTTGAAACTTGACCGTTCTGCCATTTGAAAATACCTTCCTGCAGGAATCTCACTATATATTATTAAATAAGATGCCTGTATTGTTACAGAACATGAATTTCCCCTGAACTTCAAAAAGGGGTATTGACAAAAAATCGATGACAGCATATTATATAAAAAATTGCAAAATGCGATGACGGGGAAAAGTAAGGAGTTATTACCTTACAGGGAGAAGCCATCATGGACTGAGAGTGGCTTTATGAAGTAAAACTTGCTGAAGTTCTCCCCTTAGCACACGAGCTGAAGAACGATAGTTTTGTAGGCAAGTGCGTCGGCCCAACGTTACATGGGCAGAATATCGGAGAAATCCCGTATTCGGCAGAGCAGCATCGATTTATTCGATGAAATTGGGTGGTACCGCGGAAGCTTATTCAGCCTTCGTCCCTTTGGGGATGAAGGCTTTTTTGATGCAAATTTTAGTAGAGCAGTATGAAAAAAATCTCTGAATAACTTTTTTGAATAAACAAAATTTAACACAGAATGGAGGCATAAGTATGATAATTGTGCTGAAACAAGGAATTTCTGATGAAAAAGTAGATTCATTGAAGAGATGGCTTATGGAAAAAGGTTTGGACGTAGCTCCCATCTACGGTACCGAAAAAACCGTATTGGGACTGGTTGGCGATACCTCCCACCTGTCGGTGGATGAAGTCAGCATGCATGACGCCGTGGAAAAGGTACTCAAAGTCCAGGAACCTTTTAAGAAGGCAAACCGAAAGTTCCATCCTGAAAATACAATAATAAAGGTCGGCAATCTGGAAATTGGAGGAAAGGATCTTGCTATTATCGCCGGACCCTGCTCAGTGGAAAGCGAGGAACAGATTACAAAAATAGCCCAGAGTGTCAAGAAAGCCGGCGCTAACCTTCTTCGTGGCGGCGCTTTCAAACCCCGTACCTCCCCCTACTCTTTCCAGGGGTTAAAAACAGAAGGGCTTATAATGCTGAAAAGGGCCGGCGAAGCCACAGGACTTCCGATTGTCTCAGAGATAACCAATATAAACTACATTGAGATTTTTGAACAGTATGTTGACATTATTCAGGTTGGCGCAAGAAACATGCAGAACTTTGAGCTCCTGAAGGAATTGGGTCGCTTCAAAAAGCCCATCCTGTTAAAAAGAGGCTTCGCAAACACCCTCGAAGAATTATTGATGGCCTGCGAATACATTATGAGCGAAGGGAACCAGAATATCATCCTGTGTGAGCGCGGAATAAGGACTCTGGAGAATTATACACGAAACACCCTTGACTTAAGTGCCGTTCCTGCACTCAAGCGCCTGAGCCATTTGCCCGTAATAGTTGACCCAAGTCACGGATGCGGTCTGGCATGGATGGTTGAGCCCCTTTCCAAGGCCGCTATTGCGGCTGGCGCCGACGGACTTATTATCGAGGTCCACAACAATCCGGCCAAAGCCTTGTCTGACGGCCCACAGTCCATTACACCATCCGAATTCTCCTATATCATGCCCAAGCTCAGGGAGTATGCAAAGCTTGAAGGAAGGCATATAAACATTCCTCATACTATTGCGTATGCCGGAACACCGGGTTCATTTGCCAATGAAGCCGCTGAAAAGCTGTATCCGAATTCAGCCCATACAGGCCTTGAACATTTTGAAGACGTCTTCAATGCTGTTCTTAACGGTAGTGCGGAAATAGGCATCGTCCCGGTTGAAAACACACTTGCCGGTAAAGTCAGTGATGTCATTGAAACACTTGAAAACGGAAATTTTGAAGTAATAGACAGAATAAAGATCAAAATAAATCAGATGCTGGTTGCGCCAGCCGGAACGGAACTTTCGGCTGTGAGGAAGATATATTCCCATAATAAAGCCCTGGAACAATGCAAGAAGTTCTTAAGCACCATGCCTGATTGCAGGATTATACCCTATTCAACCACATCTGCAGCCGCAGCGGCCGTAGCGGCTCTGAACGACAAGTGCTCTGCCGCTATCGCCAGTGAGAATGCGGCGAAACTGAACAGACTAATTATTCTGAAGGATAATATTCAGGATAAAGACGAAAACTATACAGAATTCGTTGCATTTAAACTTGCGACAAAATAATTTCCATTTCTCTGGTATAATTTTCACTTTCCTGGCAATAATAACGGATACCAAAACCAGGAAAGGAGCAGAGCCTATGTCCAAAAAGAATAACCCGAAAAACCTGAAGATGGCTGGGCATACAAAAGAATCTGAGAGCCAGGAGAACGAGAAAAGGCTGAATCAGGTACCAAACAGCAAAAACCCGAAAGTTCCGGGTAATGAAGCACCTTAACGACGGCTGAACACAGGGTAAAAGAATAATTCACGCAAAACTGAAAATAATAATAAACGGGTGAAGAGAAATGGCAAAGAACAAGAATAATGCGCCCAAATCAAAAAAGAAATCACAAAAGCAAGGCAATGCAAACAACGTAGAAGTGGGCGCAGATGAAACACAAACTCAGTGACCTGAGTGAACCTCAAAATTATCCAAAAGAAGGCTGCCGATGAGGCAGCCTTCTTTTGGTTCAGAATGGCTAATTATTAATCAAAAGCAATGTCATTTATCATTGTTAAAATTGTTGGAGTCATAGTCATTGGAACGGTCAAAACCTTCCGAAGAATCACTCCACCCATCCCCGTCAAAGTTGTCAGGTCCTGCAGAACTGTCATAATGGCGGGAAGATCTGTTCAATATAGTTGTCAAACCGGCAAGCACCAAAATGCCCCCTACTATATATCTGAAAAACCATAACAAATGCCTGAGGGCAAACAGTGAAAAGAATGTTACCGATATGGCAGTCAGCACAAAAATAGGTAACAGAAGGCTTGAATCCCTGTTCCCTGCAATATATAAAAGAAACAGTCCCACAGCCGGAGCCATTATGAAGCCGGGCCATACAATGCGCCAGGCATTGAAAAGCGATGCAAAGGAGCTAAGTCCGGCAATTGTAAGCAATATCCCTATAGGCACAAGCAAACCGGGATTCCTGCTTCCTCTGAGGTAATAAAGAAGTAATCCTACCGCAGGGGATGCGATAAAGCCAGGCCAAACCAGATACCATATGCCAAATATTTCTCCAAGGAAAAAAGTACTTGCAAGTGTCAGCAATATGCCGATGGGAACCAACAGGCCGGGACTTCTCTTCCCGAATATATAAAGCAGCAGAAGCCCGACAGCAGGCGCCGCTATAAAACTGGGCCAAATTAAGTTATATGAGAATACTTCCCCAATTAAGAATGTCACTCCTATGGCGAACAATGTCCCGGCAGGCACAAGATAACCTGTTCCATAAGGACGCTTTGAATAGTATCCCAGAAAGAGCAAAAAAGAAATTCCAATGATAATTGTTGGCCATGAAAGCCTGAATATCCAGGACAAATTCAGTTCTATACTGCCGAAAATAACCAGTACACCTATAACCACCAAGAAGGCGCCGAGTATATATTTAGTACCATTACGCATAATATGCAGCCTCCCTTATTTTCTATTCAGCATTATATAGAACCAGTATGATAATACAATATGGCAGCAATTAGAATTTGATTAGAAATTCGCCCGGATATTTCAAAGGATCAGCATTGCATCCCCGAAGCTGAAAAATCTGTACTCTTTTGAGATGGCTTCTTTATAGGCCTCCATTATCCTGTCCTTCCCGGCAAAAGCGCTTACAAGCATTATTAAAGTGGATTCAGGAAGATGAAAATTGGTGATTAAAGCATCCACCATTTTAAATTTATAGCCGGGGTAAATAAATATGTCGGTTTCACCCGATGCAGGAGAAATCCTGCCGTTTTCGCCGGAAACAGTCTCCAAAACTCTTACGCTGGTAGTCCCAACAGCAACTACCCTTTTGCCCTTTTCCTTTGTTTCATTGATAACTGCGCAGGCTTCAGGGCCTATGCTGTAATACTCCTTGTGCATGTGATGTTCGTGGATATTCTGTGTTTTAACCGGCCTGAAAGTGCCCAGGCCTACATGGAGCGTGACCTCGGCCACTTTTATACCCTTTTGTTTCAAAACTTCAAAAAGTTCGGGGGTAAAATGAAGACCTGCTGTAGGAGCAGCAGCCGAGCCGTTTATTTTTGAATAGACGGTCTGATACCGCTCTTTGTCCTCCAGAGTGGCATGAATATACGGAGGAAGAGGTACTATTCCCACTTTGTCGAGAACCTCTTCAAAAACTCCATCGTAATAGAATTTAACAATACGGTTGCCTTCTTCAACAATTTCAAGGATTTCAGCCTTCAAAATGCCATTTCCAAAAACAAACCGGGCGCCAGGTTTCGCCCTGCGACCCGGTTTCAAAATAACTTCCCATACATCCTGGTCAATCCTCTTAAGGAGGACAAACTCAATTTTTCCGCCGCTGTTCTCCTTTTCCCCAAGAAGTCTTGCCGGAATTACTCTTGTATTATTGATGACAATACAGTCACCCGGCTCCAGATATTCAGGTAAATCCTTAAACAATCTGTGTTCAAATGCATCCTTTTTCCTGTCCACCACCAAAAGTCTTGACATATCACGCTTTTCCAGCGGATTCTGCGCAATCAGGCGTTCAGGAAGGTCATACCAAAAGTCTTTTAAATTCATAGTAACCTCATTAACAGTTCATTGCTTCTTGCAAAGAATTTAGTCATTGATTCGGGTTCAAGAGTTCTCTGGCTCATGGCTGCCAAATCATATACATGGGCCGCCGCCAGCTTTACATCTTCTTTTCTATTATCCTCTTCAAGGAGGGCTGCTATCCGTTTAATTATGTTATTATTGCTGTTCAGTACCAGTGTTTCTTCATCCGGGAAAAGATCGGCTGTATTGAAGTTAGTGCCGAAAGTGCGGCTCATATCCTTAAAGCGCCTTGCCTCTTCAGAAATGAGAACTATAGCCGGTGTAGATTCATTTTTAAGAGCCTCAACCTTGATTTTAAGCTTCTCTTTATTTGTCGACTCCCTGAAGATTTTCTCAAGTTTTTCAGCCAGCTTTTTATTGTCCTCTTCATTGGAATCCTCGGATTTCATGCTTCCAGTAATGTCAGCGTCGACACGCCTGAATTTAACTTCGCGATTGTTGGATTCCATGAAGCTGATAAAATGCGTATCAATAAGAGTATTAAGGATAACAGCATCCAGCCCCTGTTCTTTGAACATCTGGATGTATTGGGCCTGCTGTTTCTCATCATTGACATAATAGATTGTCTTGTCGGTATCTTTGTTTTGTTCAAGATACTCCGACTGGGTAACGTACTTGCCGTTAATGGTTTTATATATGATTATGTCCTTAACCCTTTCAAAGAACTTGGGTTCTCTCAGGCAGCCATACTTGACAAAGGGGTTAATATCGTCCCAGTATTTTTCATAATTTTCTTTTTCTTTATTGAATAAAAGTTTGAGCTTGTCAGCCACTTTCTTGATTATGTGGTTGGATATTTTGTCCACATAACCTTCATTTTGCAAAAAGCTTCTGGAAACATTGAGGGGCAGCTCAGGACAATCCAGGCAGCCTTTTAACAGCATGAGAAACTCAGGAATTACTTCCTTAATATTGTCCGCAACAAAAACCTGATTATAAAAGAGTTTTATTTTGCCTTCAAGGGGTTCAAACTCATGCTTTAATTTTGGGAAGTAAATAATACCTTTCATGTTGAAAGGATAATCCATGTTAATGTGTATCCAGAAGAGAGGATCATTGAAATCCAGGAACACTTCATGATAGAAATCTTTGTACTCCTCATCGGTGCAGTCCCTGGGATTTTTAAGCCACAAAGGGCTGGTGTTGTTTATAGGCTTGTCCTCTTCTTTTTCGTCCTTCTTCTCATCCTTCTTCTTGTTTTCATCTATTAGATAGATTTCATACTGCAAAAACGCAAAGTATTTTTTAAGGATTTCACGGATTTTCCACACATCCAGAAACTCTTTGGAGTCTTCTGCTATATGGAGTGTTACAACCGTACCCAAAGTATTCTTTTCAGACTGCTTCATGGAGTATTCGGTATTGCCGGTGCTTTCCCAGTATACAGCATCTGCTCCTTCCCTGTAGGAAAGGGTATCAATGGTAACCTTATCGCTTACCATAAAGGAAGAATAAAAACCGAGTCCGAAATGTCCAATAATCTGCTGATCGTCAGTTTTATCTTTATATTTTTCAATAAAGTCCTTTACACCTGAAAATGCTATTTGATTGATATATTTCTTTACTTCCTCGTCAGTCATTCCTATGCCGTTGTCCGAAACGGCGATTGTCCCATTTTCCTTGTTGACTCTAACTTCAATGCGGGGTTTGTATCCTTCAGGAAGGGACGCCTCACCTATGTCATGAAGCTTTTTCAGCTTGCTGATAGCATCAGATGCATTGGAAACTATTTCTCTAAGGAATATATCTTTGTCTGAATAAAGCCATTTCTTAATAATAGGAAAAATATTTTCAGTTTCAATAGATATATAACCTTTTTCGTTTACCAAAGCAAATACCTCCATTTCCAAAAATTCTATGGATATAATAATATTAAGGTCAGGGAATGTCAAGACAATACTTAGCACTCTCCGGAGGAGAGTGCTAAGCAATTAAGAATAATTATTCTTTTAAATTCAGAATAAAAAAGCTGTAATTATACAGCTTTAATATCTTTAATATTTACAGGTTCATTTACTTCGTCCAGGTTCTGCATGGACCTCAACTGGGCGCGAATAATGCTTTCCACCTTCATTCTGTAGGCTTCGACATCTCGTTTTACACGCTCATATTCTTTTCTGGTGTCCAATACATCCCTATTGGCTTCTTCAATAATCTGTTTTGCCTGTAATTCAGCCTCTTTGATTATATTTTCAGCACTTTTCTTGGCATTGGCTATTATCTCGTCACTTGTCTGCTGGGCTACGACCAGACTATTATGCAGTGAGGTTTCTATGCCTTTATAGTAATTGATTTTTTCCAGGCTGTCTTCAAGCTTATCTTTAAGTTTTGCATTATCTTTAATATGTTCGGCAAGATCTTCTGCAACCTTGGCTAATAAATCTTCCACCTGAAGAATGTTGTAGCCCATGAGAGATTTTTTCAGCACAATGTTTTGCAGATCATTAGGCATAAAATTCACTTGATCACCCCCGGATCAAAAAATAACACTATCAATTCTTTAAAATAATATTAAGTGAATAAAGTATTACCATTACTATAAAAGGCGACAAATCAAAATTCATTTTTCTATCTTTATTCTGCTTTGAAAGCAGCTTGCGAACAGGTTCCAATAAAGGTTCCGAAATGGAAAACAGGAATTTGAATGGTTTAGAGTCCCTTCTGACAACTTTCAGCTCGCAAAAAACTCTAAACAAAATCGCTATTTCCATGGCACCTATAACAGCTCTAAGTGAAACAATAAATATCTGAGTGACAGACATTTATTTCACCCAGGAAAATACACCCTTATTTCTGATATCGTCTTTAAGGTCGCCAGTGATTTCAATACTTGCAGGAGTCGCCAGGAAAATACCGGCTGAAATTTTCTGAATGTCGCCATCAAGACAATAAACTGCACCACTCAGGAAATCTACCATTCTCTGAGCTACGGGAGTATCAACTCCTTCGACATTCATAATGACAGGTTTGTTGGTACGCAGGTGATCGACCAATTCCCGGGCTTCCAGAATATTCTGCGGAGAGAGAACAACAACTTTATAACCGTTGCTGTTGTTCATGTTAAGAACTTTGCCCTGAGGATTCTTTTTGCTGAAGTTGGAACGATCGCGTTGAGTTTTTGGAGATGCTTCAGTTAATTCCTCTTCTTCGTAGATATCCTCTTCATCTTCGTCGTAGTTTGTTTCCCAGCCGAAAAAATCAAGTGCCTTCTCAAGCAATTTAGCCATAGTGTATTCCTCCAGTTTTCATTAGTAAAAACAACGGTAGCCTATTGGCTAATATATCCTTTCTCCAAAAATGGCGGTGCCGATTCTTACAATAGTCGAGCCTTCTTCAATCGCCACAGTATAGTCACCGCTCATACCCATGGAGAGTTCTTCCATACTGATATTTTCCACCCTTTCCCTAATAATGTCAACAGAAAGGTTTTTTAATTTTTTAAAAACTTCTCTGACTTTTTCAGGATTGTCGGTGTAAGGTGCTATGGTCATCAGCCCTTTTACTTGAATATTACCCATTTTTGAAAGGGCTAATATGAAATATTTAAGTTTTTCAGGTTCAACTCCGGCTTTTGATTCTTCTCCCGAAACATTTACCTGTACCAGAACCGGAAATCTGTAATTAATCTGCTCTCCTCTTTTCTGAAGGGCTTCCGCCAGTTCCGGCCTGTCCAGGGAATGAATCAGGCTCACTCTTTCGTCCAGGTATTTGACTTTGTTTGTCTGTAGCCTTCCGATTAAATGCCACCTGCACTCTCTGTCTAATATATCGGATTTTCTTAAAAATTCCTGAACCCTGTTTTCGCCAAAATTACAAATTCCCAGATCAAAAGCTGCTCTCATGGCATCAATATCTACATTCTTGGTAACCCCAAGAAGTTTTACATCTTTCGGGTCCCTTCCTGCCCTAAGAGCGGCAGCTTCAATATTGCTTCTGATAACATCCAAAGACTGCTTAATCCTTTGTTTATCAGTGATATTTGTCATTTCTCAACCACCTGACCTTCAACAACATTCTTCGGATTTACCAGGTATATGTCAAAAACATTAACGTGTTCTTCTTCCCTGGTCGGATCTATGTTCTCGATGATTGCATAGGAATCCTGTTGCCCTATAATTTTAACCCTTTTGAAAACAGCTTTGTCCATCTCTACAACTGCAAGATCGGCAGTATTGTCCACGCTGTTTACATTGAAAAGGCTCCTCAAAGGAACTACCATTCCTGAAACATTCTGGACTATCAGATTCCCTTTGAATCCTCTGATATCTATTGTTCTGTCAATGTATTTTGTGAGCCGTGCGAACATTTTATAAGTTCCTTCCACCGGCTCCCCGATACTCTCTATGGTCACAGGGATTCGCTGGTCTAAACCGTCAATTTCAATGGCATACTCAAGTTTTGATCCTGCAAGTTTTGCCCTTTCAAAGGAAACCAATATTTCTTTTCCTTCTTTTTCTGGTACAGTCAAAGCGATCAAAGCCTCATCATTATCAATGACTTTACAGAATGGCTCGTCTTTGCGCACTTCTATCTCTGTGGATGTAATCCAGTCATTATCGTTTGCCGAGGCTGAAGCAGCTTCATTAATTTGTTCAATGGTAATATTCTGGCTGTTTTCGAAAGTAAAGCTTTCTTCCTGACCGTCCAGACTGTATGAAACTATGCCCGAAACCGGAGAGTATACCTTTTTAACTGATTTCTCAATGCTGCTTCTGTATCTGTCCAGTTCATCTTTTTCCTTGCCAAGCTTGTTCATTACAGAGTTGCTTTCGAGCATGTATCTTGCCTTGGCTTCAAGGATATTGTCTATTGATTTCCTGACAGAACCAGCATCGCTTAAGTCTCCGTTTTCAGAAATATTTGTAAGTTTATTAATCTGCTGCTCAATGGCGCTTTCCCACATTGCCCTTTCAGTTCCGGAAGTCTTGTCAAACTCAGCCACAACCCTTTTTAATATTTCAATCTCCATCTGTTTGTAGTTCTCAACAACTTCCCGCATGTCATTCTGGATAAATGACACAACTTCATTGCCTTTGCCAACCCGTTCTCCGTATTGTACGGCAGGTATCAGTATCCCGTCACCGGGAGACTTCAGAACGAATTCCTTGCGAAGAAACAACCCATTGACCGGGACTTTGATTTCCAGTGTAGAGGTACCTATTGACGCAATCTCATAATTAACAGAAAAGAACCAGTTCCATAATGCAGGGATATAAATGAGCATCAAAATAAAACCTAAAAAACTCAAAAATCTTCTGCGTACTCTTCTGGCTCTTCGCTTTTTTCTTCTTTCTTCAATTTCATTTGTCATATGTAACCTCCGGCATGGGTAGTATTATAGGCTGATTATTTTTCTGTTTTTCAGCTCCTGTACTGCACACATGACACCTAATTTTACATGTTCGTACACAAGACCACCCTGCATATATGCAGTATAAGGTGGCCTTATTGGTGCATCAGCACTCAATTCTATGGATGAACCCTGAACAAACGCTCCGGCTGCCATAATTACCGGCGAGTCATAACCCGGCATGTCCCAGGGTTCAGGACTAACAAAAGAATCTACCGGTGAACCCTTTTGTATACCCTGGCAAAATGCAATTACAGCATCCTCCCGATTGAATTTTATTGCCTGTATCAAGTCACAGCGTGTGTCAAAGGGGCCGGGATATGTTTCAAAGCCAAGGCTTCTCATTATCTGAGCAGTAAATACAGCACCTTTCAGGCTCTCTGCAACAACATGGGGCGCCATAAAAAAGCCCTGGAAAAGAAGTCTGTTCTGACCCAAAGTTGCTCCCACTTCCCTGCCCAGCCCGGGAAGTGTCATCCTGTAAGATATTTTTTCCACCAAATCTTTTCTTCCGGCAAAATATCCACCTGATGGAACCAATCCCCCTCCGGGGTTCTTTATAAGGGAACCTGCCATTATATCAACACCAACTTCTGTTGGCTCCCGTTCCTCTACAAATTCCCCGTAGCAGTTGTCCACCATTACAATTACATCCGGCTTTCTTTCCTTTACGAACCTGACAACCTTTTCTATTTCAGCTATGGTAAGTGCAGGTCTCCAGGCGTAGCCCCTGGAACGCTGGACAAATATCATTTTGGTCCTGTTATTTATGGCTTTTGAAACAGCGTCATAATCAATGACACCGTCTTCTGTGAGCTCCACTTGTTTGTATGTTATACCATATTCCTTCAATGAGCCGTTGCCATCAGTGCCTCTTATCCCTATTACTTCTTCAAGTGTATCATAAGGTTTTCCGGTAATGGACAAAAGCTCATCCCCCGGCCTAAGAATACCGTATAAGCAAAGAGCCAATGCATGTGAACCACAGGTTATGCTGTGCCGTACAATAGCGTCCTCAGCGTTGAAGGCGTGGGCATAGACAGCATCAAGTATCTCCCTGCCGCGGTCATTGTATCCGTAGCCGGTTGTCCCAGAAAAATGCGTGTCACTCAGCTTTTCAAGCTGCATGGCGCGTATTACTTTAAGCTGGTTCTGCTCCTTTACTTTATCGATATTATCAAAACCGGGCTCAACAATCTCCTCGGCTTTTTCGGCAAGTTCAATTATTTCCGGATCTATGCCAAATAAACTGTAATAATTTCTTTTATCTTTCATTTCCACTTTCAGTACCCCGCTTTGTTGCATTTTATTTGGTTTCAGTCTGTTCAGGACTTTCCTTGTCTGTATTTTCCTTATTTCCTTGAGTATCAGTATCAGCCGTACGCTTTTTAAGCTCCTCCAGGAAAAGCTCCACCTCTTCTTTATCTGCTGCGCTGATATGCCAGAACTTAAGTGTCAGAGCGTGCTTGGCCATTTCAATAGCTTTTTCCGTATCTCCCAATTTATCAAGCACCCTTGCATAGTTATAGAATGCTTCCGGGAAAACAGGCTTAAGTTTCATTACCCTCTCATATATCTCATTTGCTTTTTCATATTCGCCTTTGAAGTAATATGAAGCGCCCAGATTATCCAGGATCATTGCATTACTGCCATTGAAATCCTCTGCCTGAAGATTGAACTCCAAAGCCTTGTCATAATCTCCTTTTTTTAGGTACAGTAACCCCAATACTGCATAAACATTTGTATTCTCATAAACCTTTAAAAGGTCTTCCATTTCGCTTATAGCTTCATCAATTCTTCCCTGTTTCCATAGAATCAGGGCTTTGGTTTGTATAAGCAGGTTTTTATCAGATGGCAGTGCTGTTTTCAATGCCTCATCAATCTGCGCCGAAGCTTCTTCTGTTCTACCCAGCTTCAAAAGCAGGTAGGCGTATGTTCCCCGGACGCCTGATGATTTTGGATCAAGGGATACTGCTTTATTGAGGTCATTTAAGGCGCCGTTGAAATCGCCGTTAAGATATTTTTTGTTGGCTGAGTTCTGATAAATAATGCTTCTGTTCTTCCACACCAGGAAAGCCAATACCAAAAGCAGGGATATGATGCCTCCGACAGGTCCCAGATAAGAATATGCCATATATACAAGAAGAAAAGAAATTAATATGCTGGCAAATGATCCATACTGATTATTCATAATATAATACTAATTAATTCTCCTCTCAGGTTTCTTACTGCTTATCTTTTGCAAACCAAAGAAAACCTGCTCTAAATTATAGCAGGTAACTTTATATTATCATTATTGGAACTCAATTTCAATTTCATACGGAAATGAAGTTAAGATAAAGGCCAGTAGACACTGATTTTTGTGCCTTTGCCTTCTTTGCTTGCAACTTTGATTTTGCCGCCATGGCGAAGCACAATGATTCGGGCTATGGACAATCCAAGTCCGCTTCCGCCCTTTTCCCGCGCACGGGCTGTGTCCACCCTGTAGAATCGATCGAATATTTGGGGAAGATCTTCTTCGGGAATACCCATTCCCGAGTCTTTTATGACAGTAACCGCATATCCTTCTTCCTTTGTTAAGCGGAATGTGATTTTGCCTTCGGTGGGAGTGTATTTAAGGGCATTGTCTACAAATATCCTCAGAGCCTGCTTAATGCGGTCTCTGTCGCCTATAACACTTATGCCGGGTTCTATGGAGCTATCTATTGTATGGCCTGAACCGATCATTTGAGTATCCCTTACTACTTCATTCATAAGTTCACTTAAGTCAAAACGGTCTTTGACAAGAACAAGGGAGTCCTTGTCATTCCTGGCTATGAACAATAGTTTTTCCACCAGGTCCTGCATAGCCTTGGCCTCTTTGTTTATCGCATCTATGGATTCCTGCAGAATTTCTTTGTCATCCTTCCCCCATCGTTCGAGCATCCTGGCATATCCCTGAATAACCGAAATAGGTGTCCGAAGTTCATGGGAGGCATCGGATACAAACTGATTCTGTTTTTTATAGGCATTTTCTATGCGATCCATCATCCTGTTGAAGGTGAGGGCAAATTCCACCAATTCATCTGTAGAGTCAGTGACATTGAGCCTCAGATTCAAATTTTGAGAAGAAATGCTGTTGGCTTTAAGAATTAGTTCATCCAAAACGCTGAAAGCTTTTCTGGTCAGATAGTGACCACGAACATAAACAGAAATCACTGCAATAATGAACAGAAGTACGGCCGCAGCGCCTATTACCAGCAATTCCAGCGCAAGAAGAGTAAAATCATAATAGATATGCAGGTATAAGTTCTGCCCGTTTGTGTAAAGGGGCAGTGAGTAAATATAGTATACCTTGTAAAAAGTGAAATCTATTGTGAAAAACCTGTATTCGGTCAGAGTTGACTGTTCAGGCAAGGATGAAGCAATTAAATTCCCCCCTTCATCCTTTAAAACTGCATATATGTTTTCGGTGCTGCCGATACTATCGGCCAACTCTTCCAATGTTTCATAACCCGCAAGTTCGTTGATATAGGGAGTGGTATCAAGATATGCAAAATAAAGATTGAATCCAATAACCAAAAGATAAATTACAACCAATGAAAGTGACATCCATCTTGCAAGCATGCCGGTATAAAAAGATGTGATGCGCATGGCAAGGGAAGAATGTTTTTTTCTTTCTTTCTGGTTGTTTACGGGGTGTTTTTTCTTCAAGCCTCTATTCAGTTTTCCGGCTTTCACTCCTTCTGCGTGAGCCGCCCCGTTACTGTTTGTCCTCAAATATATACCCCACTCCACGTATGGTACGGATGAAGTTTACACCGTATTTCTGGTCTATCTTGCTTCTGAGATAGCGGATATAAACATCTGTAACATTTGTATCGCCAATAAAATCATAGCCCCAGACATTCTCTATAAGTTTTTCCCGGTCAAGGACTATGCCTTTGTTCTCCATGAGATAAAGAAGAAGATCATATTCCTTTTTGGAAAGCAAAACTTCTTCCCCGTCGTAAGTAACCCTGTGCTGTAATTTGGAAAGAACCAGTTTCCCCGCTGTCAGCGTGTCCTTACCTGAATCCCTGAAAGCTGAGTACTTCCTTTTAAGAGCAACCCTTATACGCGCAAGAAGTTCCTCGATGGCAAAAGGTTTTGTGACATAATCGTCAGCACCGCTGTCCAGTCCGGTGACTTTATCGGAAATATCATCTTTTGCAGTCAGCATAATTATTGGTACTTCGGAGAATTTCCTAACCCTTCTGCAGACCTCAATACCGCTCATAACAGGCAGCATAAGGTCAAGGATAATTAAATCAATATCCCCTTTTTCCGCCCTCTGAAGGCCGCTTCTGCCGTCAAAGGCAATCTCCACCTCATACCCCTCATGCTTGAGCTCCAGCTCAAGAAAGCGGGCGATCTTGCTTTCATCTTCAACTATCAATATCCGCTCAGACATTTTGGTTCTTCCCCCGTATGTTATTCGACGGTATATTCATTATAATCCTTCTCGTCATCAATATCATCGGATTTATCAATATTTTCACTGGGAGTAACATTATTGTCCATATTCTGGGGCTCCTGCCCTTTATCTGAAGCAGGGTTGCTGCAGTTCTGTCCTGGCTGGCGTTCATTTGCGCCCTGAGTGTGATTCTGCTTCAGCTTTGAATTAATGTTATTCAAAAAATCACCGACGTCAAAACTTTTGTCCTTAAGCTCCTGAATACTGAACTTATAGCCGATTGCCGCCAAAAATACAAAGAATAACATTACAATTGGCCACAGGGGTATAAGGATTATTAGTAACAGTACCGGGACAGTGAATAAAACCTTGTCACGGTCTTTTATCATTAATCTTATATCAAAACCCTTTTGAAGGATTTCTGTTAAGCGCTTTGCCAAATCCTCAGGCTTCTTTTTATTAAAACCGTTGAATCTTCCGGTTTTTGTCCTTTCAAAATCGATAATGGCTTCCAATACATCCCCATTGTTTTTCTCAAGAAAGTATTTTGCGTCCCCGTAACTTGAATTGGTACGCTTTCTGAACTCATCAATCTGTTCCATGGTAATCAAGTAAAACACCTCCAGATGGCACATATTAATTTTACCACTGATTCATCCTGTTTCTCATTTTTTCTACAAAGGATTCAACATTTATATTTGGATCTGGTATTTCCCGGAAAGAGAACCGATAACCAATAATATACATTACAACAGCCAAAACAAACAGGGTATGCCAAACTGGGAATAAAATCAAAGGCAGGATTATAGGCACACTGAATGATTTGAAATTCTTGTCGGTAACAATGACCTTTATATCAAAAAGCCTTTGTATTGTTCTGATAAGCCAGTTTACAAAACGCCCCGATCTGTGCTGAGTCCTGTATTCCTTGCTATATGTTATATTCTCTCTTTCATAGGCAATAATTGCTTCAAGTAAATCCCAATTGAATCTCTCCAGATAATACCTGGCCTGATCATAACTTGCATTGGTACGTCTTCTGAATTCATCAATAAGATTCATATTCATGAACAAGGAGCACCCCCATATAATTCTGTATTTCGAATACTATTCTAAAATCAGAATATTAGGCGCTCCTGTTAGATATATTAGAGTTACATTAAAAAAGTTTGTACACAGGCTTAAATAAGCTTTTCGCTTTTCAAATTATGACTTTTCTTCGCGTAACCTGGAAGAGTTTCCGAAACTGTTGCATATTGCGGCATTGATACATCCTGAGGCGATAATAATTAATATATCTGCAGGGGCAAGCACAATGCCATCAAGTCCTTCAAATAAGAAACCGGAGCCGAAACGGTACAGATGGCCGCTCAAAAGAACCATCTCACCTATATACATAATGAGTACGGCCAAAGATGCAATAATTGAGGGCAGCAATACAGAAAGCACTTTCTTCCTGCTAACCAGAAAGGAGCCCACATATACGCCGGTTGTAATTCCAATCAAAGAGAAAAATAAACTCATAAGAACAGCAGAAACAGCTGATACAGTAATCTCACCGCCTCTGAAAAAAGCGGTAAAACAGGCTAAAATGCAAAGCCCCAGGAATAATGCAGTTGCAATTGACTGAATCACCAATGCCTTTAACCTGCATTTATCATTGGATACAATTATACGTGCATAGCCGTATATACAGTTTAATAGTGAAATTATCAGAACCACTGAAATAAAGTAAAAATGAATTTTGAAAGCAGGGCTGTAGTCTCCTATAAGTACATCAACCGCACGCCATGTTCTTGTCTTGAAGTTTTCGGGAGAAACATAGCACATATACATCTGCCAGCTCTCAAGTTTTGTTGCGGCATTGTCCGAGACAATAACCATATTTTCAAGCAATAACTCAGAAACAAAAAAGATGATCAGGGAAACTGAAGTTGCCAGAGGCAATGAGTATTTTCGGGCATGTTTCATCAGTATAGGCATAATTAAAACTGCTGTTATTACAGCAAGACTTATGGGGGTATAAGGAATTATGTATTTTGGATAATTCTCTGCCAGGACCACTCTGTCACGTATCATGGCAGAAACAATTTGTATTCCCATATACAGGGGATAGAACGATATTAGTAATACACCTGCCAAACTGAATATATAATACTTTTTAAGATTCTTCATCCATATCCCCCCTTATTAACCAATCAGGTCCGTGTATATCTGATAATGCGGTATATATGCACCGGAACGGGAACTAAGCATGCCCCGCATCAGTTCCTCCCAGGTAACCTTGTCATCATTAACCAGAACATATCTTACATAGGAACTGTAAGTTGCGTTGGGTGTCTCTGCATCTCCTTCGTACTTTTTAAGAAATTTGAATTCTGACTCAATAAGTTTTCCGTCTTCATAATGGCTTACAACGAATATTCCTCCGTCATAGACAAGTTCATGGATATACATCACGGGGTACTTATCCTTGATACTTTCATAATAATCCTCATCGTAACGGGACCGGTCATCGAGGGTGTAATAGTGTACCACCCGCACTTTGCATGGTTTCTTTTTTGCAGCAAGATTAACGAACTCCTGCCAGATTTCTTTTCCGGAGGTGACTCTTAAATCCTCAATTATTACATAACCTTCGTCTTTTGCATCCTCCAGAGAATAATTGTCAGTGACATATTTCAGGTCTTCCCATTCATAAGTTGGTGTTTTGGTGCATCCGGACAACAAGAGAACAATTGTAAGGATTGTCGCAAAATAAGCTAAAAGGGTCTTTCTCATACACTCACCCCTAATAAGAAGCATTTGTCAGAAGCACATATCCAATTGCAAAAGCAAACATAGTGAAGCAAATAATTGATAAAACCGACAGTCTCCTGTAAGACAGGATTCGGTCGATACGCAATCTTATACCGGCTCCGCCAAAGGAAGACACAAAAACATTTCTGCTTTCGGCGCAATCAACAAGAGCTGTTGCATAAGCCTTTTTCTCATCTTCACCCAAGTCTTCAAGTACCTGTTCATCGCAAGCAAGCTCGGTTTCTTCCAGGAAATTTTTCAGAAAGAACCAACTAAGAGGATTGAACCAGTGAACTGTGGCAGTAACAAAAGCTATGATGCGCCAAAAATTGTCCCTTCGGTTGATGTGAGCCGTTTCATGGGCCAGAACGTATTTTAAATCAAGATTCACATAACCTTCGGGAATGATAATCCTTGGATTAAATACTCCGTATGTTGCTGGTATTGTTATTCTGTCAGATTTATAAATATTGTCCCGCAGTAAAACTGCATTCTTTATTTCATTCTTTGCTGAAAAATATTGTACTGCAGAAACAACTAAAAGCGCCACAGCGACAATAACCCAGACTATAAAGGCAGCAGTGAAAAGGTCATCAAGAAGCTTCACTTTATAGGATAAAGGAGAGTACTCGCTGGCAGCCATAATATGGTTTGTTATTGTCAAATCAAGAATTCCTTCATATATCGGCACAGTCCTGGAGGTATACTTTGAAATAAGTGTCATAAGGCTGTATTTTCCAGAAACACCTACAGGAATCCACATTCTCAAAAAAGGAATAATCCACATAAAATGGGCAAAGCGCCTCGGAAGCTTTTTAACCTTCCCGATCAAAAGAATAATAATTCCTGCAATGGATGCCGATATACTCATGTTAAAAAGCCAATAGAACAGTTCGGATAACATAATGTCACCTCTCTTCTATCATCCTGCGCAATTCAGCCAGGTCATCAGAAGAGAGTTTTTCATCCTCGAGCAACGCTGAGAAAAGCGCCTTTTTTGAACCTCCGAAAAACCTTTCTACGAGGCTCTGCGCTTCAAGCCTGCAGACATCCTTGCGGGAAATCAGCGATGAACAAATAAAACCCGGCTCTTCCCTCTTAATATAGCCCTTTGCCTCCAGCTTCTTAATAACTGTGTATGTGGTATTTTTGTTCCAGCCGATTTTTTCTGCGGCAATGAGACTTACCTGTTTAGCACTGACGGGTTCATTATCCCATATAATCTCCATTACCTTAATCTCGCTGTCGAACAATTTCTGCATTGTCATGCACCTCATCCAGACTATTCTTATAGTCTATACTATTGCAATAGTCTGAAAATGTCAACCGGTATTTAAATATTTTAAATGTAAAAAGCAGAGCGCAGGATATTGACCTTATTTCTATGCTTTGATTGACCTGATTTTTTATCAGTTTATTGAAGTTATAATCTCAGTATAAAAAATCAACCCTGCCGGCATTGATAAAAAGCCTGCAGGGTTTATTCTCATTATTCCCACTCAATAGTTGCGGGTGGTTTGCTTGTAATGTCATATACTATACGGTTGATACTTCCAACCTCATTAATGATGCGGTTTGAAACGTTCTGAAGAACCTCATAGGGAATTCTCGCCCAGTCCGCCGTCATAAAGTCCGTTGTTGTCACCGCTCTTAAAGCAAGAGTGTAGTCGTAAGTCCTTTCATCGCCCATAACCCCAACACTTCTCATGTCGGTGAGTACAGCGAAATATTGATTTATCTCCCTGTCCAGGCCTGCTTTTGCAATTTCATCCCTGAAAATATAATCCGCATCTCTCAATATATCAAGCTTGTGCTTTGTAATTTCACCAATTACTCTTACCGCAAGTCCCGGACCGGGGAAGGGCTGACGCCATACAAGTCCTTCTGGCAATCCCAATTCAAGTCCTACCATGCGCACTTCATCCTTGAAAAGATCCCTCAGAGGTTCAATAATCTCCTCAAAATCCACATGTTCAGGAAGTCCGCCTACATTGTGGTGGCTTTTTATCACTGCTGCATCTCCTACGCCGCTTTCAATGACATCAGGATAAATGGTTCCCTGTACAAGTAAATCAACATGCCCGATTTTTTTTGCTTCTTCTTCAAATACGCGAATAAACTCTTCGCCGATAATCTTTCTTTTCTTCTCAGGGTCGGTCACACCCTTTAACTTTTCGAGGAAACGAGCCTCAGCATCAACTCTAATAAGATTAATGTTAAACTGTTTCCTGAATACTGCCTCTACATCGTCAGCTTCATTTTTTCTCAAAAGGCCGTGATCCACGAAAATACATGTAAGCTGGTCGCCAATGGCCTTGTGCATCAAAGTGGCTGCTACAGATGAATCCACTCCTCCTGAAAGGGCACACAAAGCTTTTTTGTTTCCTACTTTGTTTCTAATAGCCTCAACTGACTCTTCAACAAAGGAACGCATCTTCCAGTCACCAGAGTATCCACAAATTCTGAAGAGGAAGTTATGGAGTATTTCTTTTCCTCTTGGAGTGTGCAAAACTTCCGGATGGAACTGAACTGCGTAAAATTTCCTCTCATCATCAGCCATGGCTGATATTGGGCAGTTTTCAGAGCTTGCAGTGGCTTTAAATCCTTCGGGAAGCTTTGTTACCTGGTAAGTATGGCTCATCCAGCAGCTTGTTTCTCTTTCTATTCCTTCAAATAAAATATTATCACTCAACGTAATATCAGTTTTCCCGTACTCCCGGGAGTCTGCCTTGAATACTTCACCACCCAGCATGTAGCTCATAAGCTGCATACCGTAACATATCCCAAGTATGGGGATACCGAGTTCAAAAATCTCTTTGTCACATTTGGGAGCCTTTTCATCCAGAACGGATGCAGGACCGCCGGTAAAAACAATACCCTTTGGTGATTTTGCTTTGATACGCTCAATGGAAGTATTGTACGGAAGCACTTCACAATACACATTCGCCTCTCTGATCCTCCGGGCAATCAACTGGTTATACTGACCGCCAAAATCAAGGACCAGCAATAGTTCATGTTTCAAAACCGCACCGCCTTTCAACCTGATAAAGATGTTTAATTTGTCCTGATATTTTATACTTTTCCGAAAAAAACAAATATATTTCAGAATAAAATAACATTGAAAATCAATCCATATGTAAAATAAATAAAAATGTTGGCATTTCGGGATAAACTTTCAATGCCGAATCATAGAAAATATTATAATAAAAAAGAATCTGAAAGAACAGAAAAATGTTATCTTGCATCAGTCAATTATTTCATTCGACATTTTCGTTCAGCAATACCATGTGTATATGGTCTTCCCATTTGCCATTTATTTTTAAATATTTGAATGCCAGTCCTTCGTTATAGAATCCAAGTTTTTCGACCACCCTTAAGGAGCGTTTATTCTTTGGCATAATATTGGCTTCAATCCTGTGCAGTCCATAATCATTGAAAATAATCTCTATTCCCTTTTTGATTGCCTCAGTCATGTAACCTTTATTGATTTCATCCTTATCAAGCTTGTAACCAAGATGACAGGATAAGAACGCACCCCAGACAATGTTGCTGAAACCTACAGTCCCTATTATTCTGTTCATATCATTCTTTTTAAAAATCCATAACCTGAAAGACCTCTTATTTTCGAAATCAGAAAGTTCCTTGTCCAATAACTTTTCCTGGTACAATCTTGTATAAAATAATTCACTCTTAGCCGGTTCCCACTCTTCCAAAAAGGACTTATTTCTCAAATAATAATCCAGAACCAGATTGGCATGTGACCTGTCAAGCACCTTCAATATAAGTCTCTCAGTTTCATATACTTTTTGCATTAATAACCTCCGGATGTCGCAGAACAACTAAATGTCACACAATTTCTTCAACTCGTTAACCATATTGGACCATATTGTAAAAGACTGATTAATTCCTTCCGGAAAACTGCCTGACCTTACAACCTCCAATAATCTTTCTTTGCATCTTTCGGGTTTAATGTTGAAGTTTTCAATTAAATCAAGCGTTCTCTTCCGGCTCGGAAAAAACGTTCTGTTAACGGCGAACAATACCTGCAGGAAGGAATCTATTGCTATATCCAAAGCAAAATGATAAAACAGAACATCTTTTCTTATTACTGCTCGCTGCAAATCTTCGGTATCTTCGAGTTTATCAATATGATATTGAATAAGTATAGTTCTTAACTTATCCGGAAAATCAGATAATCTGTTTTTCAAGTTACCTAAAAAATTGTTTTTATCAAATAAAATATTGATATTCTTAAACATGGCGCATCGCCCTGTTGGATAATAGTAGTTATCCAATTTGTCCGGATATTTTCCATCAAGTATGCATTCAATTTCTGTCAAGGTCTCGTCTACAGTAAAATACATCAACCATGTATCAACACCGTTTACAAGCAAGAAATCCGCTGTTCCCCAATGTCCTCCTTCAAAGATATTTATTTTACTTCCCTGTATCAGATTCGCCAACTGGTTTATTAAAGCCTTTCTCTTTTCAGAATCCGGTATTGTATCACAATAAATAAATATATCAATATCCCCTTCTCCTGCCTTTGGAAAAGAGGTCTTGCTTCCGGTTATCCCTATTGATTGGACTTCATCCAATTCTGAAATATTAAATAACAATTTTTCTATAATTTCCTTAGTGTCAAATACCATGATATCGCCCTCTTAATATGCCCAATTTATGACCATGTTTTAACATTATGAACTAAGTATATCATATAATAATTTGTAAATCGCAGAATCAAAAATCCTTTAAACCTGTTTTATATTAGATTTTTAAGTTGCTCAATCTTTCATATTGGTTGTCGATAATTGCATATTGATAGAATATACTATTATCAATAAAATAAAACCGCTGAAACGATGTTATCATGTTCGTTTCAGCGGTTCATATTTGGTGGTCGCTACTGGAATCGAACCAGTGACCCCTTGCATGTCAAGCAAGTACTCTAACCATCTGAGCTAAGCGACCATATTATTCATTTTAATAAATCGGTTATTGCCGTTTAACGGCGAAATAAATTATAGCATCGATTATATTATTTGTAAAGTATTGAATTTATCTATATTTTATGATTATTCCGCCCTTAAGATATTGAGTGATTACCACTCCTTTAATTTTTAAAACGGCGGCAGAACATCCAGTATCAGAAGTGTAATATCATCTGAAGGATCCGTGCCTATAAATTCTTTTACATCCCGGGTAATAGACTGGGACAGATGGTCTACTCCCCATTTATACTGGTCTTTGATTACATTCTTCAACCTGGAAAGGGAGTATTTTTCTTTTTCCTTGTTTTTAGCATCCACAAGCCCGTCGGTATATAAAATAAGCTTGTCGTTGGGAAATAGCAGAACCTGATGATTTACGAATTTGGGCTTGTAGAAGTTCCCTAATTTGCATATTGCAAAACCGGTGTTGTCAAGTTCCTGAATGGAGCCGTCAGGCCGCACTCTTAACGGGGTTGTGTTGAGTCCTCCTGATGCGTAGGAGAATATTCCCGTATCGGTGTTGAATATGCCATAAATCATTACAATGTACATATTCTCATCAAAATTCGAAGCGTTCATGGATTCATATATATTCCCCAATACAACCGAAGGAATAGACATACCTTCCCGGCCTTCCTCTTCCAAAAGAGCCTGGAGCCTTTGAATAATATAAATTGAAAGCATGGCGGCAGAAACACCATGTCCTGATACATCACCTATACAAATAGCAAAACGTGACTCATCCAGCCTGAAAACATTGTAAAAATCACCGCTCAAATTGTCTGCCGGAACATAACTTGCAGAGAAAGCGACATAATCATTACCCGGAAGTATCTCCGGAAGCATTGAGAGCTGCATCCTTCTTGCAACCTCCTGATCTGCAAGAAGTTTTTCGTTAATTGCCCTTAATTCGGCAGTACGTTTTTCCACGAGCCTGTCCAACTCCGAAACATAGTTGTCAAGCTCTTCTTTTGTCCGTATCAACATTGAATGAGGTCTTTTAATTCCAAATAAATAGTAAAAGTTAAGAAGAATTATACATGAATTAATCTGGAACACATAAGCAAACAAGTTCCATATATCATTCACAAACTTGATATTCGACATGGACACAATGCTGAACAGAATCATAGCAAAAGTCAGGAATAACCTTCTGTACAGAGGCTCATTTACTTTGTAATACTTTTTAAAAACAACGAATAGTGTGACAATAGAAATGAATATAACAGCGGCAGCCATTATTCCGGCAGGTGGAGTCAAACCCTGGAATTCTGCCAGCATCTTTGAACTAACAGTGAAGGGTCCATACAGCACACAGGTAAAAAGAGACCCCGCACCAATTATTATAGTTAAACTTAAGAAAGATATTTTGAGATTGCTTAATTCGCCTCTCCTGTCATCACTGAACAACAGAACCAGGATAAAACCAACCGCACCCAATAGTCTTCCGATAAACCAGAGAAATATAACATTGTCTGGGTTCATTACCCCGCGTACAGAAAAATCAAAAATCAGCGGCAGGTCAAGAACTGTTACTGTCAGAAGCACAAAGCTTGACATCAGCATACGCCTGTTTTTTATTATTTGATAAATATATATGGAAAAGATAAAAGCAGAAGCTGAGATTATTATGTTAAGAAAAATAATTATGTTGATAGCTGTTTTATTTGAATCAGAGGGACCAAAAAAAGGTTCATTCAGTTTGACAATTAAGGCTAAAGATACGCACACAGACAGAACAATGATTTCAAAGAAGGGGCTTTTCAGCTGTTTCAGGTAATTCCTGAAATCTGTTGAATTCATGTTAATCCTCCGGCAGTTTTATCTTTAAGTATCTCAAAAAATCTTGTGTAACCTGAAACCAAATTAATTGCATAGTTCTGCCTTTATAAGTCTATATTAACACATAAATATTAAGTATGACAATAAACTACAAATAATGATTACAATATTTTACTTTCTACATAGTTTCAAAGTCGATCAGATTGGAATTTATTCATAAACAAAAAACCCGCCTGTTTCAGGCAGGTTTATTATAATCTTTTGAGTTTTTTCAATTTGAATTGGATGACGGTATATTAACTTCAGGCTTCGACAATTCTGTTCTTGATGGCATATACTGCAGCCTGGGTCCTGTCCTGTACATCCAGCTTTCTGAAAATATTTGAGATGTGATTTTTAACTGTTTTTTCGCTTATGGACAGTTCTTTTGCAATTTCTTTGTTCAGCATTCCTTTTGTCAGAAGCTTTAAGACATCTGTTTCTCTGGAAGTCAGTATACTTCTTGGGTCATCGTTCCCGCTTTTTATTCTCTTGTATTCATTGACAAGTTCATTTGTCATACAGGGCTGAATGTAGGTCTGCCCATCGTATACACATCTGACCGATTCAATGAGCACTTTTGAGTCCGCATCCTTGAGAATATATCCTAAAGCCCCAAGCTCCAGTGCTTTAAGCAGGTATTCCCTGTCCTGATGAATGGTAAGCAAAATGACTTTTGCCGAACTGTCTGATTTCTTTATGTTTTCCAATGCCTCCAGGCCATTTAGAACCGGCATGTTAATATCCATCAGTACAATGTCGGGCTTTACAATCGCATACTCATCAACCAATGCCTTTCCGTCAGGATAACCTGCAATTACCTTTATATCAGGCTCGAGCTCAAGAAGCTGTTTCAGTCCCTCACGGATCATTGAATGATCTTCTGCAATAGCTACTTTTATGATTTCCATCCCTTAAGTGACCCCCTGTAGATCGTTTGGCAATTTGACACAGACCGTAGTGCCTGAACCAACCGAAGATTTAATTGAAAAAGAGCCTTCCAGCAATTCAACACGTTCTTTCATGCCCAATAATCCGAAACCGCCGTTTTCATCAAATTCAAGCTCATCCAATAACGAGGTGTCAAAACCCTTCCCGTCATCTTTAACGCGAATTGTAATGTTCTTGTCATTGCATTCCAATTGCACAGAAACAAAACTGGCTTTTGCATGTTTCCTCACATTATTGAGACATTCCTGGACTACTCTGAAGACAGCCAGAACAATGTTGTTGTCTTTGATACGATCAATATTGCCTCGCATTTTCAATTCCAGATTCATCTGATTGTCTTCTTTGAAGTTCTCAATATACTTTTGCAATGTAGGCTTTAATCCCAAGTCGTCAATTGACATTGGTCTTAAATCATAAATGATCCGGCGGACATCTTTAAGGCAGTCCCTCACTATATCTTTTAGTTCGTTAAGTTCAGTAATAGCTTTGTTGATGTCTATTCCTGCCAGTTTACCGCAAATCTCCGCCTTCAGAACAACATTGCTCATGGACTGGGCAGGTCCGTCGTGAATTTCCCTTGCTATACGATGGCGTTCATCCTCCTGGGCCTTAATAACACGGATTGCAAGAATCCTTTTATTCTCGCAGTCTTCCAGGTGTTCATCAACTTTCTGCAAATCGCCGGACAGATAATCAAGAACTGTTCCTACCTGAATAACCAACTTTTCGGCTTTTTGGACAGTCTCCAAGGCATTTTTCAGGCGTACTTCAATTTCGTTTCTTCGAATTATGACCTGTCTTTCACGTTCACGCGCCACTGCAAGCTGAACTATCAAATCCTGTGTTTTCTGGTAGGCTTCTGCCATTTCTTTCTCTGTATAGGCATCATAGTTTTTATTTATGGCAGCGAGCTTTTTTCTGCCGTTCGCAACTTTAATCTCAAGACTCTCACATTCATTCATCATCTCAGTGGCTTCATGTCTTAACTTCTTAAGTTCAGTCATGAGTTCCTGAACTTCTTTTCTCGCGCTTTCAGCAATGTCAAAAATTGCGTCTTTACTGTCCTGAATAACGCTTATTGTATTTTTTATAATTCGATTAATTCGTATAACATCTTTATTGGCCAAGGATAAACCTCCCGGTTCCGGCAAACAACAAACAATGAATACACAAACTGTATTCTTTCAGTTACTTATCCAGCAATAGTTTATTTAGTTCTTCCATGAATGTATTTATATCTTTAAATTGGCGATATACCGAAGCGAACCTTACATAGGCCACTTCATCCAGTTCTTTTAATTTCTCCATTACAAGCTCACCGATAAATGAACTGGTGACTTCGCGTTCAAGAGAATTGCTGATCTGTGCTTCAATGGAATCAAGGATGGATTCAATCTGGTTGATTGATACAGAGCGTTTTTCACAGGCTCTCAGAATGCCTTTCCTGACTTTATCCCTGTCATAGGACTGGCGTGAGCCATCCTTCTTGATAACCATAATTGGCAGGTATTCTACCTTCTCATAGGTAGTATAACGTTTGTGGCAGCTTAAGCATTCACGTCTTCTTCTAATGGTCATACCTTCATCGGTTGGTCTTGAGTCAATTACCCGGTCTTCGTCATATGAACAATATGGGCAACGCATATCTCCATCCTCCGTGTTTTCTTTGTTTACAAACTTTTTATCGGCATGGCCTCTCTGTGCAAAAACACACTATAACTTTATAATACGACATTTTAAATCATTTTGTATATTAAATATTTTAGGTATTTAGTACTATTATATTGTAATTTTTGTAAGATGTCAGTATCTATTTACAGTTTAGGATAGCAAATCCTTTAAAGTGTTAACCCGAAATTTGGTCAATATCTGTACTGTAAAAAATGCAGAAAAAGGAAGAAGGGACTCCTCCCATATCCCTTCTTCTTAAGCCTCTCTATTATAAATTGATTGAACAATTTGAATCAAAATATAAACAACTGATTTTATTTTATATAGTTCCGAAGAAAATCTGCAAATTCCTGGGAAATTTCATATCTCGAAATAAATCCGATATTTCTGTAATAATAAGTGTCGAAAAATACTCCGCTCTGGTTATAGATCCTTATGCCAACCGGATTGTCAAGAGCATCTGTACCTGCGCCCTGACTGGGAGCAACTTGACCAACTCCGGTATTTGGAACTGTATCCCCCATATCAACCATACCGCTATCTGATGAGACCGGTGTATCGCCTGATGAATACTCTTCCCGTTTAAGCGGCATATCATCTGCTGTTTCTGCTGTCTGTGCTTCAGGCAATATGGGCGGTACATACTTGACAGGATCAACTGCGTCCGGAGCTGTTTCAGGAGGCGGTGCCACATCCGGTGCCTGAATGTCAACTTCCACATCCCTGCCGGATACCACACCGGGCCTCTGGTTAAACAGACGTTCAAAATACTTGTCGCTTGAATTCTTCAATACCGAATAGAAATTATAGAAGCGTGTAATATCGTTCAGATCAGTAATTTCTCCACTTATATCCAGTCTTCCTTCAAGTTTGCTCTGTTCGGAATAAACTATAAACTGTATTTTGGCAATATCCTCAGCCTTATTGATCCCGTATAGTTTCAGGTATTCAATTGCGTCCTCATCCTGATTGTTATTGTAGCTTTCAAATGAAAGAAACTGGAATAACAGATACGAATCATCCTTTTTGACTGCAACCACCGCTTCGCATCCGGCAGGCTTGTAGCCGTATACCTCACGGCCAATAAGGCTTTGATCGGCGGCTTTGGTGATGGTTGCAAGTTTTTCCCCGATATCATTTTCATCTATTCGGGCAGGGAATCCAAATTCCGATCTCATTTCATCAGACATAAGGTAGTAATGCCTGTTGTTAAAAGTAAACTCATTGAGAAGTGGAGCTGCCATGTCCTCCCTTGCGTCAGAATCGGTCACTAAACCAGGCTCCGCTAAGCCAGGCTGTGAAGTATTTGCATTTTCTCTCTGAAACAAGGGAGAAGTTTTATAAAATAAAATGCTGACCGCCATTACAACAACCATGGTAAGCGCAGGAACAACTTTTCTGAAATTAAATCTCGCCATTGTTTTCTCCTTCCCAGTATGACTCAGAATATTGTCAAGCATCCGACTTTTTGCATATTCATCGGGCATAATTTTATCAAAGGATGCATTAAGCTCTTCTCTTTTCACTCTAAATCACCCTCCATTTCCATTTTTAATAGTTTTCTTCCCTTATGGAGCAAGCTTCGTACAGTGGAATGGTTTTTCCTGAGTATTCCCGCAATCTCGGCAGTACTGTAACCTTCATAATAGTAAAGGTATATGGGAGTTTTATATTTCGGGGGAAGAGCCAATACTTTTTCCATATTACTGTCTATATCAAATTTCTGCACAAAGCCAACATCTTTAGCCTGTTCAATGCCAACTGTTTTGGACCACCAGTTTCTGAAATGATCCTTGCACAGGTTTGTCGCAGTCCGAATCAACCAGGCCTTTTCATGTTCCTCATTTTGAAAAACAGTTCCGTCCCTCATAAGCCGAAGAAATGTATTTTGCACCATATCCTCGGTATCATGCTGGTTTTTCATGTACATGAAGCAAACCCTGTACACCGTATTTACGTGCCGGTTATAAATCTGAGTAAGCTCTTCATCCGTACGCAATAAAGAACTCTTCAATTTACTTCCCCCTTTCATATTGAATACGATTGAAGCGGCCAAAATGTTGAGGGATATATAAAAAATTTTATAAGATTTCATTATATACTTATACCCTTTATAAATTGCTGAAATAAGCTGACTTTCAGAGAATAACATAAAAACTTAACAATTGCAGAAAAAAACAAGAAAATTATAACAATCGCAGAGGAGGAACACGGGGAAGAAAATAATTATAATTCCATGGAGAAGCAAAGATAACAAGTGCTGCTCAATCTTATTGAACAACCGACCAATTATTCGGCCAAATAAGAAAATAAAAAACCCTGAAAACTTAAACAGCTTTCAGGATTTTTATCTTGGCATCCCGTACATATATATCTCATACATACTTTTGCATGTGTTTCAATGCCGACTTTTCAAGCCTTGATACCTGTGCCTGGGAGATTCCGATTTCATCTGCCACTTCCATCTGGGTCCTGCCCTGGAAAAATCTCAGGTCCACAATTTTCTTCTCCCGTTCTGAAAGTTTGCTCATGGCTTCGCTTATAGAAATACTTTCAAGCCATTTTTCATCGCTGTTTTTTTCGTCCTTTACCTGGTCCATTACATAAATTGCGTCCCCACCGTCATGATAAACCGATTCGAACAATGAAATGGGATCCTGTATAGCGTCAAGAGCCATTACCACATCCTCTTTTGACATACCTATCTCTTTGGCAATATCATTGACGCTGGGTTCTCTTGATTCCTTGCCCACAAGTTTGTCTCTTGCCTGCAGTGCTTTATATGCCGTATCCTTCAGGGATCTGGATACACGTATCGGGTTGTTGTCCCGTAAATATCTTCTTATTTCACCAATTATCATTGGAACCGCATAAGTGGAGAATTTGACATTATGGCTAAGATCAAAATTATCTATTGCTTTAATGAGTCCTATACAACCCACCTGAAAAAGATCATCAGCGTTTTCTCCTCTGTTTCCGAATCTCTGGATCACACTCAAAACCAACCGGAGATTCCCCTGAATGAACTCTTCCCTTGCCGCCTTGTCCCCCTTTTTGATTCTCTTGAAAAGTTCATCCATTTTACTGCTTGAAAGTAATGGTAGACGTGATGTATTGACACCGCAAATCTCAACCTTGTTCATAAAAAATCAACACACCTCTCTTTGACCGCTGCAGGAATGTCACTGTTAACATTCTTGTCTGAGGAGGTGTGTTTTATTCTGAATTTTATTCTGAAAATATTTTGAAAAGGCCTTGACAAGCGGGTTTCCCTTCGCACGTCTTGATCAGAGAACTTAAGGAATATTATGGTAAAATCATAACATTCGTACTATTTCACGCTTTAATCTTCCCAAAATACGTTTTTCCAACCGGGAAATATATGACTGTGATATTCCAAGCATATCGGCCACTTCTTTTTGCGTTTTTTCAAGGTGGTTATTTAGACCAAACCGCAATTCCATGATGCGCTTTTCCCTGCCGCTCAGTTTATTCATCGCGCTGATAAGAAGTTTTCTGTCGGTTTCTTCTTCCAGATTTCTCTGGATAATATCACTGTCAGTACCCAGAATATCGGACAGAAGCAGTTCATTGCCATCCCAGTCAACATTCAGAGGCTCTTCAAACGATACTTCGGTCCTTGACCGGCTGTTTTTCCTCAGATACATAAGAATCTCATTTTCAATGCATCTTGAAGCATAGGTGGCAAGTTTGATATTCCTTCCGGGGTTATATGTATTGATTGCCTTGATAAGTCCAATGGTACCAATTGAGGTCAAATCTTCTATATCAACACCGGTATTTTCAAATTTTCTCGCAATATATACCACAAGTCTCAGATTTCTTTCTATCAATATTCTCTTTACAGACATATCTCCATTTTCCAAATCCTCAAGCAAGGCCGCTTCTTCTTCCGGAGGCAGGGGCGGAGGCAAAATATCATTTCCTCCTATATAGTAAACTTCATTTTCTCCCTGCTCATTATTCATAAGTGTGATAATGAAACCAAATACTTTCTTAAACATATTTACTCTCCTTCCAGGCATGTCATGTAAAACAAAGTTTATATAGAATAGTTTTATATTTTAGGTATCATCGCAGGACCAAGAAGCGCCGAATACTTTGAATTGTGGGACAGCTTGGTGCTGCAGATACCAACAATTACATCATTAATTTCTTTGAAAGTTCCCTCCTGGCACACCCGGACATTGTCCGGTCTGAAACCAGTCAACAGGCCGTTTTCACTTCCGATTGACTTAAACGGTATAAGGTGCAGGCGTTTAAGCCATGGTTCATATTTCTTGTTCATAGAACCTGAAAAAGTACCTATTTTGTTTGTCACAACCGAGTCATAAACCTCGGGAGGGAGTATTTCTTTCACAGTCTCTGCCTCCACCACCATGACCGGATAACCTGTTATGGGGTCCACCAAAGAGTTTCCTGTATCAATAAGGGCATTGAATCTTACTGTTTTCTCTCCAAGTCTTACAAGAACAGGTATTATGGAGCCTTCCCGCAACACCTTGCCCGACAGAATTCTCCCAATCGGCCTAATAAGGACAATACACAGCCCCACTGAGAACATAAACGCTTTAAGCGTTCCCTGAGGGCTCACATACATTAAACCTCCATAAGTTATAACCCCACCTTCGAAAATGTTTGACAGACCATATGTACAACCTGCCAACAGAAAAGCTGTCAGCAGCATCATCCCCCACCGTTTCAGAAACTCAGAAAAATTCCTGATTTTAAATGCAATCAGAACCATCAATACTGAAACAACAATCTTAATCATGATTGATGACAGTACTGTAATTTCAGGAAATACCGTAGCAATTACCGCATAAATTGCTCCCAAGGCTGCTGCCAACAGAACCCTGTGGATCTTGACACTGCATCCGGATATAATGCTGGCAAGTTTTAAAATAAGGCAATTAGCCAGGGCATTCTCAATAAATAACAGGTCTGCGTAGACAACCACCCCGTATCTCCCTTCACATTTTTCTATAGGTTACAATTAAACTTATATGGAATAAAAAATGAATTTATGATAGGTTTATTAACTTCATCTTCTGTAATTTATTTATGATTATAAAAGGGGCAAGGGGTTTTTTATGTCAAATAACGTTATGACCCGAAAAAATTTTTGTCAGAAATTATTAACTCCTTTGTTTTCAGTAGTTTTGAGATGCTTCAATTTCCCGTAACACCTGTGCTCTTGCGGGAATAAGATAAAGTGATAGTCTCTGCTGGAGTGGTTTTATGTCCGGAATAGCCGGTATGGTTAATCCGTTTGAAGATATAGTCTATATAAGTTCAAATTTAAGTGAGATGTCCAGGCTTATTCACAGCAGGGGAACTGCTGGTGCCGGACAATTCTTGACTTCAAATGCTGTGCTGCTTCGTCGTGTGGGTTCAGAGGAGGCCTCCTTAAACCAGCCATTGATAGCTGAAGAAACTGTGAATGGAAAAGATTACGTGTTATTGCTTGACGGGGTTATTTTCAACATGGAAGAGTTGCGCACGGAATTAAGCGGGTCAATCCCCTGTTCTGATTTATCAGTCCAGCAGCTATTAATTCATGCTTTTTGCAAGTGGAATACAGATCTGTTCCGGAAATTAAACGGTATTTTTGCAATTGCATTATGGGTTAAAGAAGACAAAAACCTCATCCTGATACGGGATCAAATAGGAGTAAAACCCTTATACTATGCTCTTACAGACAAATCATTGGTTTTCTCATCTCACATTAAAGGCATAACAGGCAACCCGATGATCAATGTAAAGATGGACAATGAAGGGTTGTCAGAGCTTATATGCTTAAGCCCCCGTCATACTCCCGGAAGTGCCGTCTTCCATGGAGTACATGAACTAAGGCCCGGGCATTTTATTATTTATTCTCCCGAAGGATTCAAGTCACAACGGTACTGGAAAATCGAAGAAAGGAAACATGAAGACGATATTGACAAGACTCTTGAAACAATACGCGAACTTATATCTGACTCGGTAAAAAGGCAAATTAAGACAAACACACCGCTCTGTGGCTATCTTTCCGGAGGCCTGTATTCAAGCATTATTACCTCCATTGTCAGCAGCAACCCGGAATTGCTGTACGGCGATGTTTACAATACATGGTCTGTGGATTATGAATCGGACAACGGCAATAAAAAGCAAAGAGCTTTTACCACAGACTCGGACACCCCATGGGTCAGGTGGATGTGCAGGAAATTCGGGACAAGGCACCACTACATAGTACTGTCTTCCGATGATTTGGCAGGTTCTTTGCTGGATGCCGCAGAAGCGCGAGGCTTTCCAGGCATGGCCGATTATGACAGCTCCTTGCTCCTGTTAAACAGAGAAATCCAGAAAGACTTTAACATAGTTCTTTCGGGAGAGTGCCCTGATGAGATATTTGGTTCAAATCTCAGGCAGACCGGGCATTTGGCCCACTCAAAGAAAAAGCTCCCCTGGGCGACAAATCTGGCGGAAAAACTGTCGGTATTCAATACTGAGATTATTAATATGATAAAACCGTATGAATTTATAGAGAAATGCTACGAAGAGGCACTGGCGGAGTATTTGAAATTCTCTGTCAACTCCGGAAGGCTGGACAAAGAATATGAGGCTCAGTGGTTCTGTCTTTACTGGAATTTGCCAAGCCTGATGGAAAGGCTTGATACCATGGGAATGGCCTTCGGGCTTGAAACAAGAGTTCCTTTGTGCGATGTCAGGCTCATAGAGTATTTCTGGAATATACCCCAGGGACTTAAAAGATACAATAACAGAGACAGAGGTTTAATAAGAGAAGCCATGGGAGGAATCATTCCACAGGATATAGCTGCCAGGAGAAAAAACCCATGGCCTTTGACATTGGACCCTGAGTACGAAGTTAAAATGAAAAATATGATTATGGAAAGGATTTTTGATCCGGGAAGCCCGCTGAAAAATTTACTGAACCTTAAAACCCTTCAAAGCATGATGAACCAGAACTATGAACTGAGTAAACCATATACTGCAAGATCCCAGTTTTATGGCTGGCTGATTCAGCTTGACTATTTTTTCAGGGCCAACGGAATCACAGCTTTTTAATTTCATCAAGCAAGGCTTCCACAATTTCACCCTCAGGTACTTTGCGAAGAATTTCGCCTTTCCGGAATATAACCGCCGAATCACGGCCTCCGGCTATGCCGATATCTGCCTCACGGGCCTCGCCAGGGCCATTCACAACACATCCCATAACTGCAACTTTAATTGGTTTTTCGTAATTCTCCAGAGCCTTTTCAACTTTTTCCGCAATGGAAATAAGGTCAATCTGAGTACGGCCGCAGGTGGGGCATGAAATAAAATGTACACCTTTATTGTACAAGCCGCAGGCTCTTAATATCTCCTTTGCTGCTTTTATCTCTTCAACCGGATCACCTGTTAGTGAAACACGAATTGTGTCCCCTATACCAGAGAGAAGCATTGCACCAATTCCAACAGCGGATTTAATGGTTCCCCTGTAAACAGTTCCGGCTTCTGTAATTCCGATATGCAAGGGATAATCTGTTTTTTCGGAGATAAGCCTGTAAGCTTCAAATGCCATAGGAACATCAGTGGATTTTATTGATATGACAATATCATGGAAGTCCAGTTCCTCCAATATTCTTACATGGCCAAGGGCGCTTTCAGCAAGTCCTTCAGCGGTGACATGCCCATATTTATTAAGTATATCCTTTTCAAGAGAACCGCTGTTAACGCCTATTCTTATGGGAACACCCTTTTCTTTCGCCATGGAAACAACTTTCAAGACCTTTTCTTTTGACCCGATATTACCGGGGTTGATGCGGATTTTGTCCACACCGTTTTCCATGGATTTCAGGGCAAGTTCGTAATTAAAATGTATATCAGCCACAAGGGGTATACTGATCTGCTTCTTAATTTCTGAAATTGCTTCAGCAGCTGCCATGTCGGGAACAGCCACTCTCACAATTTCACAGCCGGCCTCTTCAAGGGCCTTGATCTGTTTAACAGTAGCTTCGACATCACTTGTTTTGGTGTTTGTCATGGACTGTATACTAATGGGAGCATCGCCGCCGATATATATATTTCCGACTCTCAGCTTTCGTGTTTTTTTCCTTTCAATTTGCATTTATTAACCCCCTATAACAACCATCTCGGAATATCATTGAACAGCGTTCCGATAAGCAGGAATATCATGATCACAAATCCAATCATGGAAATCAGGCCAACCTTCTCCTGAGGTATGGGCTTTCTGCGGATTTTTTCTATCAGAAGAACTATAAGATGGCTGCCGTCCAATGCAGGGAAAGGTATCAGATTCATAACTCCCAGATTGATGCTCAAGAAAGATGTAAAGTATGTCAGGTTTAGCAATTTTACTCCCACCGGCTGCTCTGCCTGAACCACAGTTCCTACCGAGCCTATGATTCCCACAGGACCTGAAAGCTCCCTGAAGGAAACAGTGCCGTTAAACAGCCAACCCAGCGAAAGCAGAACATTGCGGATTGTAGAAATGCTGTAATTAAATGCTCCGCCAAGGGCATCAAAAATGTTGCCTTTTTTGTGTTCAAAGCTTACGCCAAGGGTATACTGAAAGTCCGAGAAGGGTTGAATATTATCAAAGGACATAACCGTACCGTTTCTTTCGACAGTAACTTTTACGGGGGCTGTCTTGTCGGTGCGGGTCACATTGAGATAATTGATAATTTCTTCGGTGTTTTTTACAGGAGTATCATCCAGCATTATTATCCTGTCTCCCCTTTTGACTCCTGCTTTTTCGAGGGGAGAGTCAATTTCTATCATTTCAATAATATTGGAACCTACATTATCAACAACTTTCGCAGTAAAGCCCAGTCTGATGCGGGAAGCGGTTTTTCCCGGACTAATAGTTTTTTCCACTTTCCGGTTTTCGCTCGTGTCGAAATAAACAATGTTCTTCGGGCTTCCATCTTCCGCATACATGAATATGCCTAAATCCGAAGCAGGATCGTACAATCTTTTTCCGTCATAGGATATAATCCTGTCCCCTGCTTCCACTCCAATCTGCTTTAATGGAGAATTGTCGGCAAGACTGGTAATTTTGTTTGTTATAAGACCTGATTGTGTCATAACAATGAATATCATGATGAAAGCAAAGATAATATTCAAAGCCGGCCCTGCTCCTATAACAAGAGCCCTTTTGCCCACCGGCTGGTTTGAGAATGCCCGCGGGTCATCGGAGGATTCCTCTTCTCCTTCCATTTTTACGAAGCCACCCATTGGGATAAGTCTTAGAGAATATTCGGTTTCACCTTTCCTGAAAGAAAACAGTTTAGGTCCCATAAACAGGGAAAACTCGAGTACTTTTATGCCAACAGCCTTTGCGGCTGTAAAATGTCCAAGTTCATGAATAATTATCAATACGCTCAAAGCAATAAGCGCAATAAGTATACTCATTTTATAACCCCCTTTTAATAAAATTAAGTGCAATTTCACGAGAAATCCTGTCAGTATCTATTATATCGCTCAGTACAGGCTGACTATTCACAGAATGTTCGTTCATAACAGATTCAATTAAATCGGTTATCTGCAGGAATGAAATTTCACCTTTCAGAAAATATTCCACAGCAATTTCGTTTGCAGCATTCATTGCACAAGGCATGGTTCCGCCAATTTCCGCCGCTTTGTAAGCCAGTTTCAACGCTCTGAATGTCTCAACATCGGGTTTTTCGAAAGTAAGGGCGTTTAATTCGTAAAAATTGACCTTATTAAACGGATTGCTCATTCTTTCAGGCCATGTCAGGGCAAGCTGGATAGGAATACGCATATCCGGCGCGCCAAGCTGAGCCATGACAGAACCGTCTTTGTAGGCTACCATGGAATGAATGATACTCTGTGGATGAACAACCACCTCTATATCATTGACCGGAATGTCAAAAAGCCACATGGCTTCAATAACTTCCAGTCCCTTATTCATCAGGGTGGCCGAGTCGATTGTAATTTTTGAACCCATTGACCAGTTGGGATGGCTTAACGCCTGTTTTACAGTTACCTCTTTAAGCTTGTCCCTTGTATAGCCTCTGAAAGGCCCTCCTGAAGCTGTGAGAACAATTTTGTCCACGTCTTCGTGCCTGTTTCCGGCAAGGCACTGAAATATTGCCGAATGTTCACTGTCCACGGGAAAAAGCGAAACGCCTTTTTCCCTTATTGCTTTCATTACTATGTCCCCTGAAGTAACAAGTGTTTCCTTGTTGGCAAGGGCAATATTCTTGCCCGCATTAATTGCCGCCATGGTGGGAATCAAACCTGCTATCCCTACCACTGAAGTCAATACTGTATCTGCTTCGGCATGGGTAACTGTCTCTTTAACCCCTTCCATGCCTTTTAATATTTTTGTATTTGTGTCTTTTACCGCAATACTTAATTCATCAGCCGCCTTCTCATCAAAAAGTGCTGCAACCTTTGGTTTAAAACGTCTGATCTGCTCTTCCATGAGTTTGACATTACTGTTTGCAGCCAATGCAACAACTTTTATATTTAAATTCTCGCATACAATCAGGGCCTGCACTCCGATTGAGCCGGTCGAACCAAGTATTGAAAGCCCTTTAACCATATTATGCAACCTTTCTACATCAAAAATATACTAATATAAATATAAACCAAGGGAGCGACAAAGAGAATGCTGTCAATTCTGTCCATAATTCCGCCATGACCGGGTATCAGATTTCCAAAATCCTTTATACCTGTAATTCTTTTTACAGAGGATGCAGCCCAGTCCCCCAATTGGGAAACAAACCCGCAGAGAAGGCCAAGTATTGCAAAATGGTACAGCGGAACGTCAAAGTGATGTGACTTGTTTATGAAAAAGATACCATAAAGAATCATAACCAGCATGCATCCAAGAGCCCCTCCGATTGAACCTTCCACAGTCTTTTTGGGGCTAATATGGGGAACTATTTTAGTTTTACCCATTGTCACACCTGTGAAATACGCAAAAGTGTCAGTTGCTACAGCGCCGATAACAACAAGCCAGATATAGGTAAATCCTCTTTCCAGATTTCTTACTGCAACTGCAAAGGATAAGAGGAAAGGAATATATGCTATTGCCAAAAGCGTATAGGCCATGTCTTCAATACAAAACTTGCCTTTTCCGAAAATAATTTTACAGAAGAAGTATACAATTAAGATATACATGAACGCATTTAAATATTTTGAACCAAGAATTCCGTTAAAAAATTCCGACAGTGCCGGAAACAGTTCTCTTGGCAGATTGGAGCCATAAGCCTTTGCAACTATTATTACCGCCGCGATAATGCTCACCGGCAGATCAACATGTACACCTTTTTTTGCCACAGCCCTGGAAAACTCATATAATCCTATAATACTGGCGACAAGTACGGTAAATGCTGCAACATAGGCCGGAAGCAGAAGCAATGCCGCAAGTACTGCCAGTCCGATGGCACCGCTTATTGTCCTGATCAGCATATTACACCTCCGAACCGCCTTTGCCTGCCCTGATAGGATCTTATAGCCTCAAGAAGATGATTCTTTGTAAAATCCGGCCATAAAACATCACAAAAATACAACTCTGAATAGCTTGACTGCCATATCAGGAAATTGCTTAACCGGATTTCCCCGCTGGTCCGTATCAGTAAATCAGGATCAGGTATATCCCTGGTATATAATCTTTGTCTTATTGTGTTTTCATCGATAACAGTCTCCCTGCCGGCCTTAACGTCCTCAACAAGGTCTGTAACCGCCCGGACAATCTCCTGGCGTCCCCCATAATTGAGGGCGATTATAAAATCAAGGCCCTCTATATGGCTTGTATTATTTTCAACCCGTTCTATCTCGGAAATTATTTCATCGGTAAGTCCGGTTTTTTCTCCAATAACCCTTATGCGTACATTTTTGCCTTTCAGCTCCTGCTCGGCGTTGCGAAGGTATTCAAGAAGGAGCTTCATAAGTTCGTCTACTTCCTCTTTGGGTCTTGACCAGTTTTCAGTTGAAAAAGCATAAACTGTCAGGTACTTTACCCCTAATTCATAACATGCCTCTACAATCTTCTTCAGAGTCTTTGACCCTTCCCGGTGTCCCACACTCCTCGAAAGACCGCGCTTTTTAGCCCATCTTCCATTTCCGTCCATAATGATGGCTATATGCTGCGGGATATTATTTAAATCTATATTATTCTTCTTTTTTATAAACATCTGCTCACCTTGCGGTTTTGAAATATCAAGGACCATTATTCCACTTACATCATAATACCAAAAAAAAACTGCTGTGGCTACAATCTGATAAAACAGCCGCGGAATTAGGTCTGATTATATAATTATATACCAATTATATACCTAATTTTATACTCTGATATCCCAAAAGCGAATATTTACGGGAAATTCAAAGGGCGCCGCAGAATTTTTAATACGGCACCCCGGTGTAAGGTTAAGTTTATTCAATATTTAATATTTTTGCTGCATTGTTATAGAGAATATCCTGCCTTTCTTCATCGGTGAGGTCCAGTCTCATGAAACGCCTCAGTTCTTCTGTATGAATGGCTGCGGGATAATCAGTCCCGAAAACAATTTTCTTTGTTCCATGAGTTTTTATTATTTTGTTGGCAAGTTCTATATCCATATAATCCAATGCGCTGGATGTATCAAAATACAAATCCCTTCCTGCAAGGTAGTTTATTGCCTCCTGCCATTGCTTATGCCCGCCCAGATGGGCAGCGATTAAAGTCATTTTTGGAAACCTGTCCAGAATACGTGCTATGCGGTCAGGTGAAGCATTGTCATAGTTTTCATCACCTGAGTGGATAAGAAGAGGGAGCTTTCCTTCTATTAACGAATAAATCCTGTCCATTTTAGGATCATCAGCTTTGAAGCCCTGAAAATCCGGATGGAGTTTTATACCTTTTAGCCCCAGTGATATAATCCGGTCAAATTCCTCTTCAATGCCATCCATATCGGGATGCAGGGTGCCAAAACCAATTAATTTCCCTCCGGAATGTTCTGAAATCCATGTATTAATGCTTCGGACCTGCATCGGCCTAGTTGCGGTTGAATGAACCACCAGGTATGTTATATTGGCTTTTTCAGCATTTTCAAGAAGGTCGCTTATTGTACCTTTACCCGACATGGGAATGGAATAGTGGTTTCCGATATTGTCCACTGCCTTTTTGGCAACAGATTCAGGAAAGGCATGGGTATGGAAATCTATTATTTTTTGCATTAAATCATCTCTTTCTTATTTGTTGGTTGTTTCAACCCCCTGTTTTCAGTTTCTTTATATACTTTACAGCTGTCTTATGAGATAGCTCATATATGTTACATAATGGGAGAAGACCACTCCGGGTTCCTCCAGATCGGGACACCAGCGTTTCACCCATTCCAGCGATACAAATCCGTCAAACCCATTTTTGTGTAATTGCTTTAAGCAATCCATCACGGGCACGTCACCATATCCCAGCATTCTGTAACTGACCTTGCCGTCCTTCATAACCGAGTCTTTGATATGGAGATATTTAATATATCCGTCAAGGTTCTTTAGGGTCGTCTCGGGGGATTCCCCATAATAACGGAATGGGTGGTGAATATCCCATAACACACCGCTGTTCGGCCTGTCTGCCTTTTTGATGAAGTCTGCCATTACACTTGTATCAGCCAGAACGCCATTTGTCTCTATCAGGGGTGTAACATTCTTGTCAGCGGCGTAATCACATATTTCCCGGTACATTTTCAATACATGCTCCAGATTCCTTTCGGGGCCGGGAGCACCGTCTTTGTCGCCCAAAACACGGATATATGGTGTCTTTAACTTTTGAGCAAGATCAACGTAGGCTTTAGCCTCATCCATAACCTGCTGCGTTTTTTCCTCATCAAAAAGGTATGCACCTGACGTCAGCATGGGTATGGATAAATGAAGTTTATCGAGAGTTTCAATGGTATTTTCTATGTTTTCCGGTGTAAAGGGCTTTGCATTTGGAGCGTAGATTTCTGATTCTATGCCTCTGATTTCAATTCCCTGCATTCCAAGATCCTTGGCTGTGGCATAAATCTCTCTCCAGCTCCAGCCCGGGCAACCCAGTGTAGAAAAAGCCAGTTTCATTTCTATCGTCCTTTCTCAGAGGTTATGTAACCTATATTTTAATCATACAGAAAATATCACGCGGTTTCAATTGAGGCGGCATCCATAAGTTGCAACTCTTCTATGGCAATTTCCCTCATTTTGTACTTCTGAATCTTTCCGCTTGCCGTCATGGGGAAACAGTCAGTGAATTTTACATACCTGGGGGTCTTGTGCCTTGCCATGTTTGATCTGACATAATCCTTGATTTCCTGCTCGGTGCAGGTTTCCCCGTCCTTGAGGATAATCCATGCCATAATCTCTTCTCCGTATTCCTTGCTCGGAACCCCGATTACCTGAACATCCTTTACCTTGGGATGAGTGTAAAGGAATTCCTCTATTTCTTTAGGATAAATGTTTTCTCCGCCCCTTATTATCATGTCTTTGATGCGGCCGGTTATTTTATAGTATCCTTCCTCGTCTACAGTAGCGAGATCCCCGGTATGGAGCCATCCATCTTTGTCAATTGCCTGGGCGGTAGCTTCAGGCATTTTATAATACCCTTTCATGACATGGTATCCCCGGGTAATAAACTCTCCTGATACATTGGGAGGACATTCCTCTCCGGTCTCAGGGTTTATGATCTTGGCCTCAACATGGGGGAATACGCGTCCAACTGTAGAAACCCTCCTCTCAATACTGTCATCGGTTGTGGTCAGTGTGCATCCGGGAGAAGCCTCTGTCTGTCCATAAACAATTATGATTTCTTTCGCGCCCATCTCATCCACTACCTGCTGCATGACCTTGACAGGACAGGGGGAGCCTGCCATAATTCCGGTTCTGAGTCTCGGGAACCTGAAACTTTTAAATTCCGGATGTTCAAGCATGGCTATAAACATGGTAGGAACTCCGTGGACTGCCGTACATTCCTCGTCCTGTACGACCTTCATGACTCTGAGGGGATTATAGTCAAGGATGACCATTGAGGTCGAATGGGTTATACTTGCCAGAATTCCAAGCACCAATCCAAAGCAATGGAATAACGGAACCGATATACACAGTTTGTCTTTATCGGTAAATTTCATGCCGTCCCCTATACACTTTCCGTTATTTACAATGTTAAAATGTGTGAGCATAACACCTTTCGGGAATCCTGTGGTGCCTGAAGTGTACTGCATATTGATAACTTCATGGGCATCCAGGGAATTATAGACTTTATAAAACTCGTCATCGGATACTTCGTCTCCAAGGGTGTAGAGGTCTTTGAAGCTGTACATTCCCGGCTGTGTGCCATCCCCGGCATAAATAACGCTTTTCAGGAATGGAAGCATGGGATTGTCAAGATTGCCCGGTTCACTGTTTTTAAGTGTAGGACAAAGTTCATTAATTATTTCCAGATAATTTGAGTCTTTAAAGCCACTAACCAATACAAGGCATTTTGAATCAGACTGGCGCAGCAGGTAATCCAGCTCAAAGATTTTATAGTTGGTGTTTACCGTAACAAGAACCGCACCAATCTTGGTCGTTGCGAAAAAGGTAATGATCCACTCAGGAACATTATTGGCCCAGATTGCCACATGGTCTCCCTTCTTGATTCCCATTCTCAAAAAGCCTTTGGCTACCCTTGTGGTTTCCTCGTGAAATTCCTTCCATGTTCTCTCATAGTTGCTGTAAGGAAATTTCACAGCCATTCTGTCGGGAAATTGTTCTGCAACATTTTCCAGCAGCTTTCCAATTGTAATGTTTATGAGTTCACTCATTTGCCCAGCCTCCTGAACATTAATATCCGCAGGCGTAGAATAGACTACCTGCCCTTTTGAGTTTTATACAAATTCAATACAGGAAATCCTGTATCAGAAAACAAAAATGAAAACCAAAAAAGCCTTCATCTCGTTAAAGAGACGAAGGCTTAAAGCTTCCGCGGTACCACTCTGATTGGCACATAAGTGCCCACTCTTCGACGTCCAACAACGCCTTTACAACTTAACGGCTGCATCCCGTATCGACCTACAACAGTATCAACTGCTTCAGTGATCCGCTCCGGAGCGAGATTCACTTTCTTCCGCGTCTGCTCTTTCACCCAACGGCAGCTCTCTATGTCGCTGAAAGACAAGCTACTATTCTCCATCATAGCGTTTGAGAGGTATTATTTAGTTAAGCATTATTATAAATTCCAAGTTACTTACTGTCAACAGAAAAAGGTAAATTCTTCATTTGCAAAGCAAATAACGTCTCCGTTATTGAGTTTGACGCTCTGTCCCGGAGTCAGGTATTCCCCGTTGAGCAAGGTACCGTTTCTGGAATTCATGTCTGTCAGGAAATATTCCGAACCCTCCCTGGTAATTTCAGCATGGAGTTTTCCTATGGCAGGATTCTTAAGGCAGTAATCAGCCTGTTCCTCAAGACGCCCGAACATAAATGGAAAATGGGACAGTATAATTGTTTCCGAGCTGTTTTTGCGCCGGAGATAGGGATGATTTATTTTCCCGGGGTCCAGGAAAACCGTTCTGTCATTCTCTTGCTGATAATTATTGAATTCAGGCTGATAATTCCTTAAAACATTCATTGATCCATTAGTCTGAACATGAGTCTGATCGGTCATCTGGCCTGACGCCTGTCGGCTTTCTCCGGAAATCTTTATGTTCTTGTTTACATACTGCTCAGAGCTTCTATTGAACTGTACAGTATCATTCGCGTATGAATTATCATTTTGCGGGATGTTATCAGTATTTTTATAGGGGGCGAACAGCTTGGAATAAACAAGATAGCCCAATGCCCCGCAGACCAGAAGATACCCGAAAAGCGAAAGAAGAAAGTCTGAATTATTAAAGGATAATGTGCCGGACCTTGTAAGCACCGCACCCAGTATCAGCAATGCAAAAACAACCGAAAACATAATAATATAAGATTTGGCAGGAACCCTATATTTCTCCTTCTTCTCATTAACTTTTTGAACAACATTGTTTTCCGGAAAACGGACTGATGGTTCAGGAACAGACCGTAATTCTGTGTTTTTATGTACAGCCGGTTTATTGTAAAATGATTCGAAATTGAGTGCAGGTCTGCTTCTTTGATTCTGTTGATTTTCCATATCATCAACGTAATTTTTCAATAAAGAGTAGTCCAGCTCTCTGGTTTTTAATAGCTCCAGGAATCTCTGGACATAATTGTCCGATGGTTCATTTTTAAATCTGATATTATGAATTATGTTATCAACAAGAAACTCTTTCAATGATTCAAGACCGTTATCTTCAATGTTTATTGCGGGAAGATATACAAATCCAAGTTCAAGGGTCTGGGGATTAATAAATATAAATTCATTTTTGTACACTATTCTCCAATAATCAAGGAGGTACTCTTCAAGGCCATTTAATAATGAAGAGAGTTGCTTAATTATACAGATAAAGTCTTTTCTTCCTACCTCCACCCTTTCAAAAAACTTCTTTAAAGGAATCAAAGAGGTTATGTCAAATGACAGGCGTATTTGCCGGTTAATCCGAATGACATCACTCTTTAAAATTTGAGGAATATTGTTATTTGCCAGCATTTCAAGCTGATATTCAATGATCTCTTCCTGGTTTTCAAAATTGTATACCAGAAGCACTCTTCCGTTTATCGATTTTGTTTCAGGAATAAGTGAAATCAAGTTTTCCATTGTATTTCCTCCCGTTTCACATAACTTTTTTAGTCTTAATCTTTCTCAAAATGTCTTATTTTCTTTTTAAATAGCTTTGTGGCTATTTGGCTTCGTTTCCCTTCAGTGCCTCCGTTTTGGACCTGTTCAGGAAAAAGACCCCTTTGGTTTGCCATGTCTTTATCACAATTTTCTTGGTCATGCAGCTGAATCAAGATCTTCATCATTGGCCTCATAAGAACCGAACCCTCTGTACAGAATTACTTCCACCCCATACTTCTCCAACGTTTCCTTTGCGTTTCGGAAGGAATTATCGACTTCCTCCCCCGAATTGTCGGGAACAATCATAACGACAATTCTTCTTACTTTACTTATATCTTTGTCTTTGAGGTTACCGGGGGTCCCACACTCCAAAAGCCTTTTCCCGTGCTTTTTTATCTCACTGGTAATTGAACTCGGCCTTGTGCTGTATGTCTTTAAAAAAGGATTTAAAGTAAACACATCATAGTATTCGACTGCCCCTGTTTCGTTGTTGTACACATAAGCGTCTATTGCAGGAATACCGGTCTGTTTTTCAAACTCTAAAAATCTGTTGCCTCTTCCTGGATTCAAGGTTTTTACATACTCTTCTTCCATCTTTAATCCCCTGTCAAAATACATCTTGCCATCGTCATATTGATTCCAGTACGACTGGGATGTATTCCCGGTTTCATCGCTATCTACCGGTTCTTTTGATTCTTTCACAGAAGAACCTCTCCCTCCTGTCCAGCCGATTACTTTAACACGATTTGACATAGGGAGGGCTGGTAAAAAAGCAAATGGTTCCACCGTGTAGTTCACTACAAACTCCAGGGATTCGGAATCTCCGAAAACTGAGGACTTACTGAAATCCAGTCCTTTCATTCCGTCCCGGATTCCAAGGGCAAGAGCCGGGTCATCTTTGTTCTTGGTTCTTTCCGAAAGCTCCCCTTTCAGCGAATGTTTTGCCATAAGGCATACAAGCTTGTTTGTAACCTCATAATTGAGTTTCCTGGCAATAATTGTAATAAAAAGCTTTAATTCTTCCTTCGCGCCGGAAATCAACCCTGCCATTAATCCATCTTCTTTCTCAGCATCAGTGTTGCTTATTGAATCAATAAGGTCATCCACTGAAACAGTTGCTTCAATTAAATCATCAACAGAGGGATTGTCCGATGAAAAGAAGCCGGTAAAGGAAGTATAAGCATTTACAATGGTATTTTTCTGTTCCTCAAGCCGGGTTTCCGCTTCCTCGGCCATTTCATTCAATCTGTCAGAAAAATCTTTGGCTCCGGTAAGATGATAGAAATAACTCAGATTGGCCATGTTACGCGATACTTCGGTCAGGGACTGCTGAACTGTATTGTATGTATAAAAAACTTTGAGGATATAAGCCAGTGAAAAAATAAAGAGCATGAAAACGCTCAGGGAAATTGCCGCTTCCACTGAAACGCTTCCACTGCTTTTTTTTGAATTATTTATTGCAACTATTCTGTTTTTGCTTTTTTTAATAGCCCTGACTCCATGCAACACTGATCATCCCCGAATTTTCTTTTTTAAACAAATGAGCCGGTAAAAACCATGGTTTGAAATCAACTTCAGCTCTTACGAACAGATAGGTACAATAATTATCAATGGAATGATTTACACCTGTTATATTCTTCATATTGACCTGTATCAAATCCGCAGTCCTTAAGGCCTTTTTTTCTTTGGGCACCGCAAAGAGCATTAAGCGCAGATAATCAGGATAATCCATCATAACAAGACGTCCGGTAATGTTATCCCCCAGGCTTTTACCTGCTGCGCCGAGAGTATTTTCAATCTTTTCGGCTGCCGCATCAAAACCTTTGTCAATCAGGTCGTTTCCATAGTTTTTGATTCGTAAGACCATGTCTTTGTAGGGCCCCCATTGGAAAATTGAGTTTTTTAACTCACCCTTAAATCTCTCTTTTGCATTTTTCAAAGTGTCCTGACCGAGACTTCTTATTCTTTCCGAAATACCACTGACATAACTTGATAACTCATTATCAAGGCTCTTTGCAAAATCGTCAGCATTGTTAAAATTTAATTTGGAACGCAAATTTGAAAGTTCAGTGCCTATTAAACTTCCGGCTCCTTCCACGCTGTCGGCGGCCATGTTTGTGACACCTGAAAGCCCCGTTTCAAAAGGAGCGAAAACTTTGTCTACCTTGGCATCAATAATTCCTTCAATTGTCTCTTCAATGGATGCGGTGATATTGTCCACTGTATTGTTGAGTTGATTCTTCGCGTAATCTTTGGCTGATTCAATAATTTCACCGGCAACAAACCGACCAAGGCTTTCAAGATCCAGTTTCCATGAGCTTGATGTTTTTATTAACGGCACTCTTCCTCCATTGAACAGTACATGCATGTCAAAATAGGACTCTGCCGCAGCCCATAAAATAAGCAGAAAATTCTGGACAACGGGTACACCGAAAATTGTCCAGCCTGCAATGGCGGTAGCAAGAGTCAAGGTTTGGGCAAGTTTTTCAGGGCTTGTATATACATGAAGGAGGTTAAATACCAGCCTGATTGAAAAAACACTTGCTTTGGACCAATTGATATTAGCCGATTCTTTTGGATTTCCAAAAAGGATATATTCAACTTCCGCATTTTTAAAGAAAGTTTTGTCCAAAGGCCTGTTCCAGCCTATATCATGTTCAATCTTATTATCAACGGTAGTGGCGCATTTAAAGGCTGAAACTATGTACTCATTCATATAAAGGCTTTCAGCAATTTCTTCAACCCCATCCTTAAAGGCTTCCGTTATTAAATCAAATAATTTAATAATCCGTTCTACTTCAAAATTAAAGTAATTTTTATCCTGCTCGTTTATATTTTCTGTTCCCCGGGCAGGCTCCTCCAGAGGATTACTGTCAGGAAAGACTTCGTTTATTGCTTTGTTAAGTTCGGATATACTCAATATTTCCGCAATCGCCAAAATAGCTTCGTCCGAACTTGTTGCACCTTTGGAAGAAGGTAATCCGGTCATGTCGAGAAGAGCAGTTTCGTCCTGGTCTTTGTCCATATTTTCGTCCTTGTTCTCTATCGAATCGCTGCCATAGACCATAATATCTGACAGGCTTTTGGCATTGCTTTTAATTTTTTCAAGTTCGGAATTGTCAGACTCGTTTTGAACCTGGGGACTTGCGCCCTCATATTTTACAGAGAACCATCTGTCAAAGGCTTTCTTCTCCTCATCTACTGGTTTTGGAATAAGCTCGAATTCAGGTATACCATATACCCCGTCCATTTCCCCCAAAACTTTTAAATCACCAAGTTCTTCCTTCAGCTTCTCAAAACCTGTTTCAATATCTACACCCTTAAAACGGTTATTTTCATCCTGGGGGTTCTGGGCTACAACTGCAACATTCGCCTTGGATTCATATATTTTCAAAAAAGTAGTATCCAAATCATTAATATATGTTTCGATGGAATTAATCCATTTATCAAGCGCTTTTAAGTTTGCCTCAAGTTGTGAACTTATTTCAGAATAAGTCTTCTTTTCAAAATACTTTAATTGTTTTTTCAGTTCCTCCCCTGTCCTGTCTGAAACGGCACTTTCTCTTTCGCTGATCATCATTTTTATTTCGCTGCTTCCTGCGTCAAGGTCTCTTAAGTTGCCTTCTGTTTCTTTTATGAGTTCCAATAAACCTTCATTGTATTTTTTGTGTTCCTCCAGATGACGCAGCAACAAATCAAGTTCATCCTTCATGCTTTCTATTTCGCTCAAGGCAATTAACAAATCAGCTGCTACAGCATGAAGCTGCCTGTCCAGTTCATTTTTTATTTCCGTCATCTTGTCGTTAATTTCTTTATACTTATCATTGGCGGAATCAAATTCTCTTTGCGCATTTTCCCTTTGAACAGACAGTTCTTCAAGCTTTTCATTAAGCCTGTCCAATCTCCTGATTATTGAATTTTCAATTTCATGATATGTTTCTGTTTCCAGTCTTGCAGACAATCCTGCTATTTCTTTTTCAATATTTTCCATTTCAATTTTTATTGAATTAAATTTTGCCTCGGCAGCTTCTTTTTCTCTTTTTGCAGTTTCATATTGGGGATAGTTTTCAATATATTTGTCCTGTGTTTCACGGATCTTTTCGACAGCATTGTTGCAGCGCTCAACTGCACTCGAAATATTGCCGTCGCAGGTCTTGCACGTATCCACGACACTGTCTTTCAGTGTTTTTGAACTGCCCGGCAAAGTATTAAATCCGGTGAGTTTATCATTAATCATGTAGTGGATATATACCAGGTTCTCTCTTATATCGTTCATAAGCCTGTCCAGTTCGATTTTCTTTTCTATGATTTTGGCTTCTTTCATAAGCCCCGTCATAAGCTTTATTTTTTCATAGAGTTCCTGCATAACCTGGACAGGGGCACGGTACTTCATAAACTCCGCAACCTGCTGTTGAAGAACATCGGGCTCGCTAAGGTTGTAAAACTGGATAACATCAATATTACCCACATTAAAACCGTATAGGTCAAAGGTACCGTCAACTGAAGTTCCAACATTAAGATTTCTTGAAAGCAAATCATATATTTCATCTTTCAAAGCACTTTTGTTTCGGGGGTACATGGAAAAAAGGCCATACTGTTCCCTTAGCCTACAGTCATATGCTGCCAGAATTGATTCAACACTAAGCCTGAGTGCGGTTTCGACCTGTTTTTTTGCCATATTGTATCTGGCAAGATCTATCAATAATCCGCCAAGCGTTATTACCACTGTCAACACAATGCAAAGAAAAACGGTTACACTTCCTCTTGATTTCATAAACATTTTAAGACCCCTGAGAATCAGTAATTTTCTCAATACTTCTTTTTATTTCGCGGAGTTTTTCTTCAAAGGCGGCAAATACCTTTGTTTCACGAACAAGCTGAACAACGTAATCCGCAGTGTTTATCATGTCTTTGCTGTCATGGACATGGCATTGGGCTTCCGTTTGGATTGTAATACTTTCTCCCATTCCCAAAAGCCAGAGCATGCTTGCCCCGGGCAAATAATAGGTTGCTTTGATTTTTACAGTCACATAAGAAGGAAAACCGGCATGATACTTAACCTCTACTTCCGGTGATTTAATTCGTCCTTCTTCTCTGTATAGTTTCAATAATCCTTTATTCTCAATGGCCTTGTGGCAGTATTGCTCAAAAGCCTCCGCTTTGGATTTATGTTTGAAGAATTTTAAATTCCAATAAACTTCCCTTTTATTAAATGTTGATTTTTCAAAAACTCCATGGTTAATCTCACTATAGTTTAGAGACTCGTAATTCCACTGCCTTGCCACCGACTCAGCCAGGTTTTCGGCAGTACTTTGAAGCATGGCTTTCTGGTAAAGAAGCAGGAAAATTGTTATACACCCGATGACACAAGCAAAAACCATGGGCAGTACAATGGCATATTCAATTGTGGTGCTTCCTGATTGTCCTTTTAAAATATTTTTCACTAAAAAGCACTTCCCAGCTCTATGATGACAGGCGCGACGCATATTAGTATTACGGCCAGAAGCATTATGGAAAGAGGAATCATAAGTTTTGAAGAAGCTGTTTCACCAAGCTGTTTTGCAATATTCTTTCGCATCTCCCAGCATTCGGTATTCATTCTTCTTAGCTCAAACACCATCTGAGCCCCTCCAAGCTTTAAATTTTGTTGGAGAATACTCACAAAGTTTGTTATCTGCTTGATTTTGCATCTCTCTGCAAATCCCGTATATGCTTCACTCTCTGAGAGTCCTGCCTCCATATCTGTAACTGCTGTACGAAGCTCCCTGTATAGACAGGAATCAGAATCTGATTTCGATATTATCCGCATCATGGCCTGTCTTACATTCAACCCTGCATTCATAAGGAGTATCAGCTTGCTGAGAAAATCAGGAAAATCTTTTTCCATCTCGAATTTTCTGGAATTGTATTTATCATTCAAAGTCTTGTCAGCCAGAAAGAAAAAGCCCACACCTGCGGCAATTATTATAAAAAGCCCCTTATAATTTACCTTCCCCAAAATGCAAAGGAGTGTGCTTATAATTACACCCAACAGAGTATAGAATACTTTGACTGCCTGATGCACTTTTGAATAATAGGGCAGATTTCTGTTGCCATATACCATTGCAATTCTTTGGCTTAGTTTTGCCTGGTATTGGGCCAATCCATTTATTTTCACTTTTTCGGAAATAACAAGACAGCCCGGCAAAAACCCTTTATATGAGTACTCTTTGCTGTCGAGGGGTAAAAAGAAATCGCTGTACTTGTTCTTTCCCTCCGTTTGGAATACGGCAAATACAAATATGACAGCCACAAGAATAAAAGCATATATTGCCTGCATTAACTACACCTCTATATGCATAATCTTCTGACCCAAAAGTACACCCGAAACAATCATGGCCAGGGCGATTGTCATTACAAAATGGCCGAAAGTCGTATTCATCAGCGGTTCCAGAAATCCCGGACTTGAGCTTTTCAAAAAGAAAACCATGACAAAGGGCATAATACTCAGAACCTTTTGTTCAAATTTCTTCCCCGCTATCATTGTTGAGATTTCCTGTTTAATTTCAACCTTTTCGGAGATTGTCTGCGAGGTGTTTTTAATCACTTCCACAAGATTGGCGCCTGAACGCTTGGATATCATAATTACGTCCGCAAAGCTCTTAATGTCTTCAATTTCGCTTCTTTTTGCCAGATCAGCAAAGCATGATTCAACAGGTTCATTCATAAGGATTCTGTGGCTCATAATTTTAAGCTCCTGTATCATATCTGAGTTTTCGTCATCATATATACCTTTCATGGCTTTATATGTATCTGTTATCGAAGACTCAAAAGATCTTCCGGCAGCAAGGGAGACATTAATAAAATACAAAGCATCCTTGAATTGAATAAGAAGGGTCTCTTTTCTCTTCCGCAGCCGGTCTTTTTTATACTTTGGGATATAAAACACTCCCAGGAGCGATAAGATTGCAGACAGAATAATATTTTCGTAAAATATGAGCCCAACCAAAAAGCAGGCACCCATTGCCATAATCAGAGTAAAAATTAATTCATCGGGTCTCATATTATAAACCCTGTAATCTGGAATTTTGTCATTGCTATTCAATGCAGACACCTCTCAGCCTTGCTTTTCCGGTATTCATAAGAGGATTTTTGGTTCTTTTCAGTGAGCCTTTTATATGCCCGTTTTCATCCTCTCCCTCTTCTTCAAATACAAAAAGGGGATTGAGCAAGATTTCACCGTTTTCATAGCCTGTCACTTCAGTAATCTCCATTGTTCTTCTGGAATGGTCCCTTAATCTTGACAGGAAAATCATAATATCTATTGCCGATGCAATCTGTTTCTTAATGGCTTCAAGGGGCAGGGGTGCAGCCATGAGTACCATGGTCTCCAGTCTTGAGAGCATATCTTTTGTTGAGTTTGCATGCCCGGTGGACATGGAACCGTCGTGCCCGGTATTCATTGCCTGAAGCATGTCCAGAGCCTCTTCACCTCTTACTTCCCCGACAATTATTCTTTCCGGGCGCATTCTTAAACTTGTTTTAATGAGTGTTTTCATAGGGATTTCGCCCTTGCCTTCGGTGTTGGCATTCCTGGTCTCAAGGCGGACAAGGTTATTAATGGACGAAAGCTGAAGCTCTGCCGAGTCTTCAATGGTAATAATTCTTTCATCTTTCGGGATCAATGATGACAGTGCATTTAAAAAGGAGGTTTTGCCGCTTCCTGTACCGCCGCAGATAAAAATGTTGTATTTCGATTTGACCAGCTTCTCCAAAAACAAAGCAGCCTCTTCTGTTACAGAGTTCAGGGCAACAAGATTATCCATGGTCATGGCCTTTTCAGGGAATTTTCTTATGGTTACCAAAGGCCCGTTCAAGGCTATTGGAGGAAGCACAATATTTACTCTTGAACCATCTTCAAGCCGCGCGTCCGTAATAGGCTCGGCTTCATTTACCGTTCTGTTGACCCGGGCGACTATATTCTGAATGAGATCATCAAGTCTTTCCCTGCTGTCAAAAGAAAGATCTGTCTCTTCAATTACGCCGTTTCTTTCAACAAATATTTTCCGGGGTCCATTTATCATAATCTCGGTGACAGAAGGGTCTTTAATAAGGGGCTCAATGATATCATGACGCCTCATCTGGTTAAAAACCGTATCAATAATGGTTTTTATATCAGTGACACTTAAGGACCTTATTTCTTCCCTTGAAAAACATAAAGCCTCTATCTGCTCCAAAAGCTCACTGTCAAGGCGGTTATCATTTACATCCATGGAAGACTCCATGGCCATAGCGATCTCTTTTCTGATTTCTTTAATCAACTTCCGGATATCAGCCATGTTAACCCTCTATCTGTCCAGAATTGAATTAAGTGCATTTATATAGTCAATGGTTGGAGGAAAACTCCCCAAATTGTCCATAACGGGATTGGGCAGCCATACTGGTCTGTAACCTGAAAGGTTAATTTCAGTCGGTTGTTTTTTAAAAGCCGTGACACAGAAGGTTATCCTGTCGGAAATATCTTTATCCAGCTGGTTTCTTTCTGTAAGGACAGGAAGCAACTCAGCTATTTTTCTGAGTCTTGCAATGGAGGAATTATAATCAAGTGCGGAGACATAGATTCTTGTGGATTCCTTTAAAAGAACAGGGAGTATTTCATCAATGCGAAAAGCCCTGGAAATCACAATATCGTCATAGAATCCACGGCTCAAGATTGAATTTAACAAAATATTGCATTCATTTGGTGTAAGCAGTGATATGTCCTCAGGATTTCCGTGACCTTTCATGAAATCTATTCCGTAGTTTGAATCTTTCGAAGTGCATACCTCTGTCTTAAGAAACAGATTCTCCTTTTGGGACTTTACATAATAAAGCATCTCGCTTAATCCTTTGGGATTAGTCCCCGTAAAATAGCAATCGGTATCGCTGAATTCATCCAGATTTAGATAAAACACTGATTTAGAGTTCCGAGATTTTATGTAGGCAATGCTCGCGGCAAACGGATTATAGCAGTCACTTCCATCGGCATAAAGTACAAGATGTACATTTCCAGATTCCTTCCTGTCGTATAAGTTTTGGGGAATTTTATCAGCGCACAGGGACAGTATTTCTTTCATCAGGTTCTCAGCGGAACTGAATTTGTTTATGCTTTTATAATCCTTAGGAATCATACTTTCAGGACTGTCCTTAAGGATCACAATATTATTTTCAGGTTTATTGGAAAGTTCAAAGAAAAAGGATGATGATACCACTATGAGGTCAGCAGTTCCGCCGCTTGCAATCCAGGATTCGAACATGAAGGGGTCGGTGAACAGTTCCAATATAAATCTTATTTTTTTGTTCTTATTAAGGTAATTACTGAATTTTTCAAGAAACATGGGATCTCTGTCTGCAAGCAATAACCTAATTTGTGACATTTTATCACATCCGTACCATGTTTTATTATAGTATTATTAACATATATTACTATATAACTCACATATTGTCTACCTTTTTTATACTTTTCATTAAAATTCTTGACATAACTACAAATTTTGCAGAAAATTATTATTCGGCTTATGGTGAATGCAACAGAATCAATAAAATCAGCTTCCAGATCATATACTGGTAAAGAATTGTCATTGGACACTTTATTCAATAACTGCTATATTTGAACTATAAAAGACATAAAAACTTGAAAGAAGTGATTTTTTTGATAAGCACAGCTTCCCTTATAGCCATGGCAATAACAGCCGCAGTCACTATTTTGGGTCCAATCCTTGCGGCAATTGTCTTCTACAGGAAACAAAAATATTTTGCAGGCTCAGTTTTTACAGGAGCGGCTGTCTTTTTTCTGTTCCAGATAGTACTAAGAATACCAATTCTCCAGCTTGTTCTTCCCAAAATGGAATGGTACAGGATGCTGCAAAACAATCTATGGGGCTACGCCATATTTTTAGGCTTTACCGCAGGGCTGTTCGAAGAGGTGGGAAGATACCTTGCATTTACCACAGTCCTTAAAAAACATCAGGACTGGAAAAACGCCGTCGCTTTTGGCATCGGTCATGGCGGAATCGAATCCATTTTGCTGGTTGGGTTCACGTATATCAGCAACCTGATGATATCTATTATGATAAATAAGGGCTTATACGATTCACTATTCGCACAGAATTCCCAGCAGAGTGAAGCCCTGGCACAGGCCAAAGCGCTTCTCATTGAAACCCCATCCTACATGTATCTTATTGCAGGAGTGGAACGGATTTTGACATTCATTATTCATATCGCGCTGTCGGTACTTATTATGGAGGGAATTCGAAAGAAGAAAGGATTGCAGTATCTGGGACTTGCCATCTTCCTTCACATGGTTATTGACTCTCCGGTTGTTATTCTGTCAGGAATGGGGGCAAATGTTCTATTTATTGAATTACTTGCTTTAATATTTGCAGTAATATCTTTTGTCTATGTAAAAAAACAAATGCGAAAAGAGATGGCAGAAAGAGCTTATGAAAATGAGTATCAGCATTGATTCCGGTAAAATAACAGGAACAAATTAAATCATAAAGATACCTGTCACAGATAAAGAGGTTGAAAGCTTTGTGCTTGCAACATCTTCTATTATATACTACCGGCAAAAACAGACCGTGGCTGAACTGTCTTAAAATTCAGCATTTGTTCAGATAATTTTAACAAAAGAATAATTGAAAATGATTACAAATATTGATATAATCCTAACAACAATGATGAAATTATTGGATTTATTACTATATTTTTATGGCGGGATATAAAATATGAAAAAAATAAGTACAAAAATCATTGTACTTTCGGGGTTACTGGTGTTTTTCATATGCTTTGGTTTAGGACTTGTCGCCTATTTTACCTCCTATAATTCATTGGTAGGGGTTTTGGAAGAAACCATGCCAAAAGTTGCCGTTGAGGCTTCTGTAACTATTCAGGACGGAATACAGAATCAGCTTAACAAACTTAATATACTTGCATCTCTGGAGCAAATTGAGAAATTCAACATATCTGACAACGATAACTCTTCCGTACTTAAAATTATGTCCGAAGAAACTCAAAGATCCGGCCATAAAGAAATGATATTGGTAAATAAATCCGGAAAGGGATTATACTCAAACGGCAGTGTATCAGACCTAAGTAACAATCCTTTCTTTGAAAGCGCTCTGTCAGGAAATGAAATCGTCTCTGAACCCATGCTGGACAATACCGGTGAGGATATCATCATGATCTATGCTGTTCCCGTAGAATCGGGCGGTGAAATAACCGGCGTATTAATGGCTGTAAGAGACGGTCTTGAGCTTAGCAAACTCGCAGGAAGAATTAAATTCGGAGAAACCGGAGAGGCCTTTATTATTAACAAACAGGGCCGGACCATTGCTCATGCGGATGCGGATATTATTGCCCGAATATTATCAACAGTAAATGAAAGCAATACTGATTCTGAATCAGGAGACACCTCCGACACAAAGACTTCAGCAACTATTACATCCCAGTCCGCCGATTTGATATCTTCCGCCTCTTTTTCTGAAAATGAAAATTCAGAAGAAAACTCCTCTTCCCGTTTGAATGAAGACGTGGCCAAAGAGCTGGGGTTTGATGGTTTTGCCGATGTCCAGTTTAACATGATGGAAGGGCATACAGGCTTTGGTGAATATAAGTATAATGGCGTTTCAAAAGTGTCGGGCTATGCACCGGTTGAGGATCGCGGCTGGTCCATTGCAGTTTCGGTCGACAAATCAGAAATGTTGTCAGGGCTCTGGCAACTGAAGGTGACAGTTTTGATTATTTCATCTTTATTCCTGATTGCAGGGTTTGTCGTAGCCTATTTAATAGGTAAAGGCATTTCCAGGCCTGTAACCTATTTGTCCGATGAATGCAAGGTTATGTCCAATGGCGATTTCTCAAGGGTAATGGACGAAAAATATACAAACAGGCCTGATGAAATTGGTGAATTGGCCCGTTCCTTCAATAGTATCAATGTGAACGCATCCAAAATAATAAAAAATGTAATGGAAGAAACCTCAAGTGTGGGCAAAGCTATTGACAATGTTGATGATAACATGTCCGAACTTACTTCCCAGGTAAATCTTATGTCCGATATCATAAACAAGCTTTCGTCCAAAATGACTGTAAACTCTGCCATAGCAGAAGAAATGAACGCAACTTCAGTTGAAATAGAAGGAGCTTTGGATTCCATCGCTCAGGAGACTCAGCACAGCGCTGAAACTGCCGGCGAGGTTAGCAACAGAGCAGAGAAGCTCAAAGCCACAGCCATAGAATCCAACAAACGAGCTCAGGAAATACGCTCGAACGTTGCAGTAAAGCTCAGAGAGGCTATAGAGCGTTCGAAGGCTGTTGAAAAGATTGAAATATTATCCGATGCTATTTTGGATATATCAGCCAAGACTAATCTTCTCGCCCTTAACGCCTCCATTGAAGCATCCAATGCCGGAGCCGCAGGAACAGGATTTGCGGTTGTCGCAAGAGAAATCAGGAATCTGGCTGAGAATTCAAAGAAGACCGTCAACGAGATTCAGGAAGTTACAAAACTTGTGTTAGAGTCTGTACAATCCCTTTCGGGCAGTGTCGAACAGGTATTGGACTTCCTGGAGAACTATGTGGTAAAAGATTATGAAATGCTGGTTGAAACCGGGGAACAGTACAATAATGATGCCCAGCTCTTAAACGAAATGGTTACCAACCTTAGCGCTACAACCGAACAACTATACGCCTCCATAAACAGCATGTCCAAGGCTATCAATGATGTTGCTTCCGCCTCTGAAGAGGGCGCATCCGAGACAACCGAATTAGCAAATGAGGCAGAAGAAATAGCCAGGAGAACCAGAGAAGTACTGAAACAAATTCAGGATGTCAATAAGAGTGCAGAAAAGTTGCTTGAACTTGTATCAATATTTAAAGTATAAAAAAGGTATCTTACTGTATGTAGCTCGGTTTTCCGACTTATTTCTCCATGCTTAAAAACGGCCAAAAATCATTCGGCAATCCTTCCAATTAAGTGTATTTGCTGCTATATTAAGTATGAAGAATCTGAATCGTTTTCATTTGACCGAAATATCTTCAACCGAAAGTTCTTACTCAAATTCTTGACTCAGCAAAACTTTACTCTTTAAGTCTTCACCCGTAGAATACTGCTCCTAAGCTTACTCATCTACACTTTACATATAAATCTTCACCCGAATGAATCATCAGAAAAAGTACTCTCGGCAAAAAACACAGGAGTTGAAGGAATATGGAAAACAAAATAAATAACACCGTTACCCTTCAGGCAAAAGACGGCCACAGGATTAATGTGTATTGTTGGGATGATGTTAAATCTCCAAAAGCCGTAGTGCAAATCTTTCATGGAATGGCCGAACATGCATTAAGATATGAAAGATTTGCCAAAGTTTTAAACTCCCACGGCATAGTTGCCTTTGCAGATGACCATCGTGGCCATGGGATAACCGGAACAACAAACGGAAAACTTGGCTCCATTGGAAAAGACGGATTCAATAAAATAGTCGAAGATGAAAATATGATTACCAATATGATAAAAGAAAAATACCCCGATATTCCGGTGTTTGTATTTGCCCACAGCTTCGGTTCCTTTATCGGTCAGGAATACATTACAAGATACTCGAAGAATATTGACGGGATAATTTTATGCGGATCTTCGGCTCAAAAAGGGATGAAGATTATTGCCGCCAAAGTATTGGCTTCAATATACCAGTTTATATTTGGTCCTGACCGGGAAGCCAAATTGCTTCAAAATTTGTCCTTTGGAAGCTATAACAGGAGAGTCCCTCCCGGTGACAATACCAACTGGCTCAGCCGCGACCCGGATGAAGTAATGAAATATAACGATGACCCTCATTGTGGCTTTATATGCTCTGCCGACTTCTATTACAGCCTTACCAACGGATTTATGGGGCTTTATAAACCTGAGAAATTGAACAGTATATCAAAAGATTTGCCCATTTGTATTATCGCAGGAAGCGAAGACCCTGTCGGAGAATACGGCAAAAATGTAATCAAGCTGTATGATATTTACAAAAACTTAAATATTAATGATGTGGAAATAAAACTGTACGAAGGCGCACGACATGAATTATTAAATGAAACAAACCGGGACGAGGTTACACAGGATATTCTGGATTGGTTAAATGCCCGTATATGTTGAGAAGAATCAGACAGAGCTGTTTAAGAACATCCAGCCGGTAAAGGAAAGTATTAATTATCATTCCACCGGTATAAGCTGGATAAAGTTCAAGAAGCAGCTCTTTAATATACATGCCCTGAAGCTGAAAAACTTCAGGGCATGACTGTAAAACATTTATATGGTTCTTTTAATTCAACTCAATAAAGCTATATTTTGAAATTTGCTATTAATACTCTCAATTCTTCTGCAATTGTAGTCAAATGAGCCACAGATGCGGAAATTTCCTGAATTGCTGCAGCCTGCTCTTCCATGGAGGCTGAGGCTTGCTCAGTTCCGGCAGCATTCTCTTCAGAAATTGCTGACAAAGCCTGGATTAATTCAATGATTTTGTTCCTGTGGCCTGTCATAATTAATGAAGAATTATTAAGCTTATCAATTATTGTCTTTATTACATCAATGGCCTCTGCTATTCCTTTAAACTTGTCTTCCGTCTGTTTTACGCTTTCATTTTGTGCATCAACGATCTGCTTGACTTCATTCATTGTTTCCACAGCTGACCGTGATTTGGATCTCAGCTCATTAATTACTACATTAATATCGCTGGTAAATCTGTTTGATTGTTCCGCCAACTTCCTTATTTCATCTGCAACAACTCCGAACCCTCTGCCTGCTTCTCCCGCGCTTGCAGCTTCAATAGCAGCATTCAAAGCAAGAAGATTGGTCTGATCTGCAATACTTTGAATCATGGAACTGGCCCTTGCAATTTTTTCTGCGCTCTCATTATTGCTTAATATCACCCCATAAATTTCAACTGCAGCTTCGTTGCTTCTTGCGGTCTTTTCAACAAGATTTTTAAGAATCCCAAAGCCATCTTCTTTTTGTTTTTCGATTTGTTCTGCCGCCTCATTGAGTTCCTGAACATACTCTGAGTCTTTTTCCATCAGATTTCCCAACTCTTCCATGTTCCGGGCTGCACTCTCAACGTCCGTTGCCTGCTCTATTGCGCCTTTGGCAATTTCTTCCACCGTCTTTGTCACTTCTTCTGTTGAGGAAGCTACAAGCTGAGATTTTGCGGATAATTCTTCAGACATACTCGCAATGTTTTCTGTATTCGCTGAAATAGTATTAACCATATGCTTCAGCGCTTCAAGAACATTATTGTAGTATTTTCCCATCTTCCCTATCTCATCATCAGCCTTTATTTCAATAGGCTGAGTAAAGTCTCCTTTGGCAACGAATCCCAGCTTGTCGACAAATTGTTTAATACGCTTAGAAAAAGTAGCGCTGTATAAGGTTATAAAAACAAACGCCAAAATAATAATTGCCAAAGAAATAATAATTACCTTTTTTACTATGTCGTAAACAGATGAAAACAACTCTGCTGTGGGTGCCATTACAACCAGTTTCCATCCGGTACTTTCAAGTGAAAAATAATAGGCTTTAAAATTCTTTCCTTCAAATGTGACTTCTTCTGAACCACTGTCATTGTTAAGTATTTTCTCAGCAATTACACTCAATTCCTGGTCATCGTTAATGGTTTGCTTCATAACTTTTTCCGAATCCTTGTGTACAATGAATTGTCCCTTTGAATCCAGCAGAAAGGCAAAGCCGCTGTCCTCCAGTTTTACTTCCGAGATAATTCTTTGTATAGTTGTCAGATCATAATCGGCTGATACTACTCCCACTGTACCTTTATCTGTATTAATGGGAACAGCTGTAGTAATCATGGTAATTCCGGATGTTTCGTCATAATATGGGTCCGTCCAGCCTGCCCTGTTTTCTGCGTTCTTTCCAATAATATACCAGTCTGTATTTGGATAATCATATTCTTCTGTTTCATAATCTTCTGTATATACAAGTGAATCCCCGTCCTTGTAAACATATGGGCCAAAGTACTTTGTATCACTATCATAGGTATAATACTCAAGCCATATTCCGGAACCAAGAGTGTTGGGATTCAAAGTAACCATTTTTTCAAGAACCGCTCTATAATCAGCTTTTGATAGCTCATTTCCCTTGGCTTTATACACAGAAGCTACAGCTTCCGCAATTTGCCTGTGGGAAGTAAACTCATGTTCTATGGATTCATTAATTTCTTTAAGGGAAATTGATATTCTTTCTTCAATTTGTTTCTCAAGCCCTTCTTTGGTTTCAAAAACTGAAATGATTGAAATCAACGAAGTAGCCAGTAAAATAATGGGAATAAATACGATTAACATTTTTGTTCTGATACTCATCGAGTTTGTGATTTTTTTCATTTTCTTCCCCTCCCATAATTCCTTTAGAAAATATATGTAATTTTTTTACATTTTCCGTTTAAAAAATAAGTTAACAGTGTGTGTTTATTCCAAATACTTCTTATTGAGATGCTCTGAGGCCTTTTTATAGATTTCTCAGAATATTGTTAGAATGACTGTGAATGTAGACTCTTTCCTACTGAAAAAAAGTATGAATTTATAACTTTAAAACACCCCCGGCATTTAATTGTCAAGGCTACAGCATTCTTATAATAATTTTGATGTCTTAATAATGTGGATCAAAGAGCTTACAGTATCAGATCAGAGATAGTGAAAAAACTGAAACTCTTCCGGTTATAGGAGGTATTATTATAAGCTAATGATATTTGATATTGATATTTACCACAAAAACAAACCCTCAAATCCTGATGACATAATAATAATTTAAGTTCAGGTAACGGTATGGTTTTTTTGTGGTTTTCATGTTAAAATTAGTTTAACTTGATATCACTTTAAATCAGTAAAGTAAAACTATAATATCATATATGCATGTTAAATTCAATCATGCTGATTCCGTTTGTAAAACAGATGGTATAATACCTCAATAAAGGGGATGCTTTCATGATAGCTGTTGTTGATTATGGTGTTGGTAATTTGTTTTCACTGATGTCGAGCCTTCGGTTTTTAGGGCTGGACTCTGTTGTTACTAATAAAAAAGAAGATTTGCTGGCTGCAGATAAAATTATTCTTCCGGGAGTTGGCGCATTTGGCGACGCTATGGCTAAGCTTGAAGAAGTGGAGCTTAAAGATACAATAATTGAGCTTGCAAAGATTAAGCCGCTTCTGGGTATTTGTCTTGGCATGCAGCTTTTGTTTGATAAAAGTTTAGAATTTGGTGAACATGAAGGATTAAAGCTCATTCCGGGATTGGTCATGCCACTTTCGGAAGATATAGACCCGAATCTCAAGATTCCCCACATGGGATGGAACAAGCTTGAAATTGTCAGGAACGATCCCATTTTCAAATATTTCAATGACGGCGAATGGGTTTATTATGTTCACAGTTTCTATGCCAAAAACTGCTCTGATAGTATCCTCGGCATTTCGGAATATGACGTCCGGGTTACGGGCATTGTACGCTCAGGGCAGGTATACGGAATGCAGTTCCACCCTGAAAAAAGCGGTGATGCCGGACTTCGCCTGCTTAAAGCTTTTTCAGAGCTATAGCAAATCTGATTAAATAATTAAATTAATAAACACAAGATTATTAATTATTTGGAATGTTTATCCTACAAACATATATAGTTGAAAATTCAATGTTGATATAAATTTTTTCGGAGGACCAATTAATGATCAGTAAAAGAATAATACCCTGTCTTGATGTACGAAACGGCAGAGTGGTCAAGGGAGTAAACTTTGAAGGTATCAAGGATATGGCAGATCCCGTGGAAATGGCACGCTACTACAATGAAACGGGCGCCGATGAGCTGGTCTTTTACGATATTACTGCAAGTTTCGAAGGCAGGAAGCTCTTTACCGATGTATTGCGCGCGGTGGCTTCCGAGATTTTTATACCCCTCACCGTTGGAGGCGGAATCAACACCCTTAATGATTTTGACATGGTCCTGAAATGCGGAGCCGACAAGGTAAGTGTCAACAGCGGAGCCATAAAGGACCCTTCCCTAATAAGCAGCGCTGCAAAGCGCTACGGAAGCCAATGCGTTGTGCTCAGCATGGACGTTAAGCGTGTTGACGGAAAGTTCCGGGTCTTTGCCAATGGCGGCAGAATAGACACGGGCCTGGATGCCATTGAGTGGGCAAAACAGGGAGAAGCCCTTGGCGCAGGAGAAATAGTTCTAAATTCCATAGACACTGACGGCGTGCGTGGAGGTTTTGATCTTCCCATGCTTCGCGCAATAGGCGAAATTGTGTCAATACCTCTGATTGCCAGCGGAGGCGCAGGAAAAATGGAGGATTTCTCAGAGTTGTTCAAATATGAGAGAATAGATGCAGGGCTTGCAGCAGGTGTGTTCCATACAAAGAAAATAGATATAAGGGATCTTAAAAAATATCTCAGAGACTGTGGAGTAAACGTCAGATTGTGAGATGAAAATAATTCGGGGAGCCATTTTGGCTCCCCGTAACTATTTCTTGTGCAACTTAAATTAATGTACCCGGCATTAAACAATACCGTGAGCCATCATTGCGTCGGCAACTTTCTTGAATCCTGCGATGTTGGCACCAACAACAAAGTTGTCCTCCTGCCCTACTTCTTTGGCAACATTGGAAATGTTGTTGTAGATGTTAACCATGATATCTTTAAGTTTTCTGTCAACTTCATCAAAGCTCCAGGCAAGGCGCATGGAATTCTGGCTCATTTCCAGAGCTGATACAGCAACGCCACCTGCGTTCGCAGCTTTTCCGGGAACAAATAATACCTTGTTCTGCAGGAATACTTCAGTAGCCTCCAGTGTGGATGGCATGTTCGCACCTTCACCAACAGCTATACAGCCGTTCTTAACCAGAGTTTTTGCATCCTCTGCGTTAAGTTCATTCTGAGTAGCGCAAGGAAGGGCAACGTCACATTTAATATTCCAAACACCTCTGCCAGGGGTATAAACAGCGCTGCTTCTATATTTGGTATACTCGGAAATTCTGCCGCGATTGATTTCCTTAATCTCCTTGACAGCGTCAAGATCGATACCTTCAGGATCATATACGAATCCGTCAGAATCGGACATGGTAACAACTTTACCGCCCAGCTGCTTAACCTTTTCGGCAGCGTAAATGGCAACATTACCTGCACCTGATATAGCAACGGTTTTGTCTTCGAATGAATTTCCATGCTGACGGAGCATTTCCTCTATCAAATAAACCAATCCGTATCCGGTAGCTTCTTTTCTGGTAAGGGATCCGCCATAGGTCAGCCCTTTACCGGTAAGTACTCCGGTGAAAGTATTGGTCAGACGCTTGTACTGGCCATACATGTAACCAATTTCACGCGCACCTACACCGATATCTCCTGCAGGGACGTCTGTGTCAGGTCCGATGTGACGATAGAGCTCTGTCATGAAACTCTGGCAGAAAGCCATAACTTCACGTTCAGACTTACCCTTTGGATCAAAATCCGATCCACCTTTTCCTGCACCGATGGGTAATCCGGTCAGGGAATTCTTCAGAATCTGTTCAAAACCTAAGAATTTGATGATGCTGAGGCAAACGCTTGGATGGAAGCGAATACCGCCTTTGTACGGGCCAATAGCGCTGCTGTACTGTACACGGTAGCCTTTATTAACCTGTACTTTTCCAGAATCGTCAATCCACGGAACCCGGAACATAACAATACGCTCAGGTTCGCAAAGTCTCTCAAGAATACCCGCCTTTTCGTATTCAGGATGGGCATCTACATAGGGCTGCAGCGAAGTGAGTACTTCAGTTAATGCCTGATGGAATTCCGGTTCGTTGGGATTCTGCTTGATAACTTTTTCAAGAACTCTCATAGTATAGGACATAGTTTTTATCCTCCTGTCAAAAAGGCATTCAGAAGCACACTGGAACACGTCAGTGTGCTGAAGCACATGATTTATGTAATTAAAAATAACACGTTTTTTGCTTTATTGTCAACAGGAGTTCCACGCTCTGAAAGGATTTATTCATGAATTTTTGAATGGTTTTGGTAACTTAATTTTCATATGTATTTAGTATCCGTTCGGCTACTTCCCTTTTTGTTATCCGCATGTCCATTGCCTGTTTTTCAAGATACCTGTGAGCCTCTTTTTCACTCATTCCAAGCAAGGATATCAATAAGCATTTTGCCCTGTCCACAATACGGATGTCTTCAATTTTTTGTTTCAGTTGTGTATTTTCGCTATGTACCTTTTTTATTCTGTTGTGAGCCGCCCTTGCAAGGGATAACGCAGACCAGAAAACATATTTGTTTATGGGTTTTGCAACAGTCAGAATTCCGTCCCTCTCGCATGCTGAGGCCATTTCTTCGTATAATTCTTTCTTTACAACAAGAATGACCTGAGTTATTCCATTTGAAGCCACATGGCGCGCAAAACTCTCACCTGTCTCATCCCTGAGTGGCGAATCGACAATCACAAGGTCAAAATCTCTGTCCATAAGTATTCTTCGCGCTTCACCGCAGGACTTTACGGCGGTGATTTGACAGGCTGACATGGGGGTGAGTATATCTGAAAAGAATGTAGTTCCTTTTTCTGAACTTGAAACTATCATAATGTTTTCCATTCCCGTGCCGCCTTTCTGCCATGGGTTCAAGGAGTCGGTCATCTTCATACAAAGTTGAAATATCTCTTTTTATAGAACTCAGCTTTGTTGATCGCCTCTGAAAAATCCTCGGCTTCTTTCTTTTTGAAGGAAAGGTATTTTCTAAGCAACTCTTCCCCTATCACACCTTTAACGAAACTGCTCTCTTCCGCAAGGCTGATTGCCTCATTCATACTTGTCGGAAGCGGTGTAAGCGTTCTGGTCAGGTTTTCATCCGCAGTATATAAATCCACATTGGCGGCGGAAGGCAAAGCCAGGCCTTTTTCTATACCCTCCAAACCTGCTGCGATAATAAGAGCATACGCAAGGTATGGATTTGTTGAAGGATCAGGGGAACGAAGTTCCATTCTTACCTTTTCCCCGAAAGCGGCGGGAATTCTTATAAGTTGTGAGCGGTTCTGGTGGGACCATGAAACGTATGCTGGAGCTTCAAACTTGCCAAGCCGCTCGTAAGAATTGGCAATCGGGTTTAAGAAGATGGTTATTTCGGGGGTTCTTGCAAGAATCCCTGCAATAAAGCTTTCAGCGACATTAGAATCGCCTTCCACTATATTTTTGAAAACGTTCAGACCGTTTTTAACAAGCGAAATATTAACGTGCATCCCGCTGCCGGGGCAGTCAAGCAAAGGTTTCGGCATAAATGAAGCAAACAGGCCATTACGTGCTGCAATTGTTTTTACAACTGTCTTGAATGACTGCAAATTATCGGCACTTGAGAGCGCATCGCTGAATTTGAAAATTATTTCATTCTGTCCCGGTCCCTGTTCATGATGCGAGATTTCAGGTTTAATCCCCATTTCTTCAAGGGTCAGACATATCTCACGCCTAATATCACCGCCGCGGTCAAGAGGGTACATATCCAGATATCCTCCCTTGTCAAGCGGGGTGTCTGTCGGATCTCCATCCTCGTTGGTTTTAAAGAGATAGAATTCACATTCAGCTCCGACTTTGCACACATATCCCATTTTATCGCATCTGGCTATGACCTGTCTCAGAATATTCCTGCTGTCGAGGGCATACAGGGTACCGTCAGGATTTTTTATGTCGCAGTAGAATCCGATGACTCTACCCGGGCCCGGGCGCCATGGCATTACCATCAAAGTTGCAGGATCGGGGACCAATACCATATCGGACTGGACTATATCCCTGAATCCGCGTATGGCGTGAGCATCAAAAGTAACTCCGTTTTCAAGAGCAGATTCCAGTTCGTCAGCCATTATAGAAATTCTTTTCTGCGCTCCGAAAAGGTCACAGAAATTTAACCATATGAACCTGACATCGTTTTCCTTTACAAAACTTAATACTTCGCTTGCAGTATAATTCAAAACAGTATTCCCCCTTATTTTGCAGTAATGCCTGTTGGTGGTTTATTAACTGTTTAGCCCATTATATCATACTTAAAAAACCCCTCCAAGATACGGAGAATTAGATAATCATCATTTTTATTCTGTCCATAGCCTCTACAACATTTTTTCTGTTCCCGAAGGCAGTCAGGCGGAAATAGCCTTCGCCGTTATCACCAAAACCTGCTCCCGGGGTTCCCACTATACTGCAGTTGTTGAGAAGGAAATCAAAGAACTCCCATGAAGACATATTATTCGGGCATTTCAGCCAGATATACGGTGAATTGGTGCCCCCTGTAAACCAAATGCCAAGGTCGGTCAAAGTATCAGCTATAATGCTTGCATTTCCAAGGTAGTAATTTATCTGCTCTTTTATCTGATTCATTCCCGCTTCTGTAAATACTGCCTCTGCCCCTCTTTGCACTATGTAGGGCACTCCGTTGAATTTGGTTGTCTGTCGTCTCAGCCACAGCTTATTCAGGGGGACTTTATCTCTTACAAGTTCATGGGGTATAACGGTATAACCGCATCGGGTTCCGGTAAATCCGGCAGTTTTTGAGAGGGAGCAGAACTCAATGGCGCAGTTCCTGGCGCCGGGTATCTGAAAAATGCTTGTGGGGAGGCTTTCATCCTTAATAAACACTTCATAGGCGCTATCAAAGAGAATGACTGCATCCCTCTCCAGGGCCCAATCCACCCAGATTTTTAATTGTTCTTTTATATAAACAGCTCCGGTAGGATTGTTGGGTGAACAGATATAAACTATGTCCCCTTCAGTTTTCCCGTCGGGCAAAGGCAAAAAGTTATTCTCTTTATTACCGTTAATAAATTTGATTTTCCGGCCGGCCATTATATTCGTATCCACATACACAGGATAGACCGGGTCAGGAATGATTACCGTATTGGCGGAATCAAATATGTCCAGGATGTTGCCGATATCGCTTTTTGCTCCGTCACTTATGAACACTTCACTTGTGTCAAGCTTGACGCCTTTTTTGGCATAGTAATCGCATACGGCCTGTCTTAAGAAACCGTATCCCTGCTCTTCCCCGTAGCCTTTGAAGGTATCGGCACTTCCCATCTCCGAAACAGCTTTGTGCATTGCCTCCACCACCGCCGGGACAAGAGGAAGGGTGACATCCCCTATTCCAAGCCTGATAACGTCTTTTTCAGGGTTTTGCTGTTTGTATTCATTAACTTTTTTTGCAATCAGTGAAAAAAGATAGCTGTCTTTTAATACTAAAAAATTATAATTTATTTTCATAATAAAACCCTCTTTTTAATCCCAGATTGTCAAACTGATTGTGAATCAGCATCCAGTGCTGCTTCTAAAAGCCCCATAAACAATGGGTGGGGCTTGTTTGGCCTGCTCTTGAATTCCGGATGATACTGGACTCCTATAAAATACTTTTTATCGGGAAGCTCAACTGCCTCAACCAGCTTGTTGTCGGGTGATGTTCCGCAAAACACCATTCCGTGTTTACTGAAAAGCTCCCTGTATGAATTGTTGAATTCATATCTGTGGCGGTGCCTCTCGCTTATCAACAACTTGCCATACAATTGCTGAAATTTTGTCCCTTCCTGTGTTTTACAGGGATAAGCCCCCAATCTCATGGTTCCGCCTTTATTGATAATTCCAAGCTGATCTTCCATCAGGTGAATAACCGGATGAGGGCCGTCCTCCTTAAACTCGGATGAATTGGCATCCTGAAGGCCACAAACATTGCGGGCAAACTCTATTACGGCTATCTGCATACCAAGGCAGATTCCAAGATAGGGTATATTGTTTTCCCTTGCATACTTGCAGGCGGTAATTTTCCCTTCAATACCCCTGTCACCAAATCCGCCGGGTACAATAACTCCATTTATTCCACCCAGTTTCTCAGCGACATTCTCTTCTGTCACACATTCGCTGTCCACCCATTTAATTTTTACTTTGGCGCCTGTATGATATCCTGCGTGATTTAAACTTTCAATAATTGAAAGGTATGCGTCAGGAAGCTTGACATACTTGCCCACAATGGCAATAACAACTTCTTTCTGGCGATTTTTAATTTTCATCACCATATCTTCCCATTCGGTCAGATCCGGCGCTTTGGTTTTTAAATTAAGCTCCCGGCAAACCACCTCGTCAAGGCCGTTTTTATGAAGCATAAGGGGCGCTTCATAAAGGCAAGGCAGGGTAAGGTTCTCAATCACACAGTCGGGCTTGACATTGCAGAACAGGGATATTTTTGCCTTGATATCATCGTCCATGGGCTCATCGGCACGGGCAATGATAATATCCGGTGAAATACCCATAGCCCTTAATTCTTTGACCGAATGCTGGGTAGGCTTTGATTTATGTTCGTTGGAACCCTTCAGAAAAGGAACCAGTGTAACATGAATAAAAAGGCAATTTTCATTACCTTTTGCAAGAGAAATCTGTCTTATGGCCTCCAAGAATGGCTGGCTTTCTATGTCTCCCGTGGTTCCGCCGATTTCTGTTATCAAAACGTCGCAACCGCTTTTTTCTGCGCCATTGTATATAAAATCTATTATTTCACCCGTTATATGAGGGATGACCTGAACTGTCTGCCCCAGATATCCTCCGGTTCTTTCCCGGTTAAGTACATTCCAGTAAACCTTTCCCGAAGTCAGATTGGAGAATCTGGTTAAATCCTCATCTATAAACCTCTCATAATGTCCCAGGTCAAGATCGGTTTCAGCTCCGTCATCGGTTACGAACACTTCACCATGCTGGAAGGGGCTCATCGTCCCGGGATCCACATTCATGTACGGATCCAGCTTCTGAGCTGCAACCTTCAACCCTCTTTGTTTCAATAATCTCCCCAGACTTGCGGCGGTAATACCTTTTCCAAGTCCGGACACAACTCCACCCGTAATAAAAATAAATTTTGTCATATCATTTCATTCCTTTTCTCTTGCTAAAAAGTATATCTCTTTTGTTCATGCATAAATGAACTTTATAATTCAAAAACTTCATATTTCGATTACGCCCTCAAATACCTTGACGCAGCCTCCGGTCATGAGAACCCTGTCATCGGTGTAGTTTATAATAAGCTCGCCTCCGGCAAGAAGCACCCGGATGTCCTCACCCTTGTTGCAGTATCCGTTTAACACCGATGCAACTGCCGCTGCGCAGGCTCCCGTCCCACAAGCAAGTGTTTCCCCGCTTCCGCGTTCCCATACGCGCATTTTCAACGTATTTCTGTCAATCACCCTGACGAACTCAGTATTGACCCTTTCAGGGAATACTTCATGATTCTCGAAGCATGGCCCCAATTCGGTCAGATTAAGGCTGTCCACATCATCAAGGAAAACCACGGCATGGGGATTGCCCATGGAAACGCAGGTGATTCCATAGGTTTGGTTTCTGACTTTTAATGGGGCGTTTATAACCCTGTCTCCCGGTAACAAAACCGGAATTTTTGAAGGATCGAGCTCCGCTCTTCCCATGTCCACTTTAACCGATGTTACAAAACCGTTTTCCGTGTTTACATCAAGAGTTTTAATTCCGCTTAAGGTTTCTATCTTTATCCGGTCCTTTATGCAAAGGCCGTTGTCATAGAGGTATTTGGCAACACAGCGGATTGCATTTCCGCACATTTTGCCCTCACTTCCGTCAAGGTTGAACATTCTCATTTTTGCATCAGCAATACTGCTTCTGCATATCAAAACAATTCCGTCACCACCTATTCCAAAATGACGGTCAGATAAAGTGACGGCAAGTTTTTCAGGACTTTCTATTTCCCTTTCAAAACAATTAATGTATATATAATCATTCCCGCATCCGTGCATTTTCGTAAACTCAAGCACGTCCACCTACCTCCTTTATAAAAGCATCAAACAAATAGTCCGTATCTTTGGCCCCCCGCAACCTTCGGGATGGAACTGCACTGAGAAGGTGGGTGAATTAAGATATTTAATTCCTTCGCAGGTATTGTCGTTCATATTTATGAATGAAAGCTGCGCAATTGACTGGTCAATGCTTTCATTGGTAACACAATATCCGTGATTCTGGCTTGTTATATAAACCCGGTCGGCTTTCAGATCCTTGACAGGCTGGTTGGAGCCCCTGTGTCCGTATTTGAGTTTTCTTGTTTCAAAACCGTGGGCAAGTGCCAATAGCTGGTGCCCGAGGCATATGCCGAAAATGGGAACCTTCTTGTTTATAAGCTGCTTTAAATTGTTAATAATCCCCGGATTATCGGCGGGATCTCCCGGTCCGTTGGACAGCATTATGCCGTCCGGATTCTCTGCAAGTATTTTTTCGGTTGTTGAATCATAGGGAAGCACGATCACCCTGCAATCTCTTTTTGCCAGCTCTCTTACGATGTTTTCTTTATACCCGAAATCTAGAAGAACAATGGTATATTTACCATTGTCGTTAGCAGTTATTTTTTCTTTTACAGAAACACTTTCCACAGCCTGTTTTACCTTATAGGCCCTTATTTCATCCAAATCCGCTTTTTCAGGGTTTCTGGTAATAAGACCGTTCATTGTACCATGTTCGCGCAATGTCTTGGTCAGTTCCCTGGTATCGATTCCGCATAACCCTGGTATATTGCGCTCTTTCAAAAAGGTATCAAGATCACCTTTGCTCCTGAAATTGGAGGGGTTTTTGCACACATCCCTGGCAATGCAGCCATATGCTGCAACAGATTTACTTTCAAAATCCTCCGGTATAACACCGTAATTTCCTATAAGCGGATAAGTATGCATTATTATCTGCCCATAATAGCTTTTATCGGTGAGGGTCTCAAGATACCCTGTCATACCGGTTGTAAAGACGATTTCCCCCAGCACTTCGCCTTCCGCTCCGAAAGAATAACCTTCGAATATTTTTCCTGTTTCAAGTACCAAGAACGCTTTATTCTGCATTTTCCCCTCCAGCTATTAATTGAGAGCTAATTTACCCCCAATTAATATTCATATATTTTCAGAATTTCCTCGGCCACCTTTCTCTTTGGCAACCTCATATCCATGGCTTGTTTTTCAATATATCTGTGGGCCTCGGCTTCAGTCATGGAAAGATTAGAAATCAAAATACACTTGGCTCTGTCCACAATTCGGATATCTTCAATTTTTTGCATCAGCTTCAGGTTTTCTTCCCTTATCGCCTTGATCTTTTTACTTGTCGCCGAAGCCAGTCTTAACGCATTCCAAAGCAAAGAATTGTTAATTGGTTTTGCTATTGTGATAACGCCGTATTCCTCAACCCGGTAGGATATCTCATCAAAGACTTCAGATTTAACCAGCAGAATTACCTGGCTCGTTTTTTTCACGGCAATGTCCCTGGCAAGATTTGCGCCGAATTCGTCCGGAAGAGGAGAATTTACGATGCACAAATCATAGTCTTTATCAATCAAAACCCGCCTCGCTTTTCCGGCGTCAGAGACAGAGTCGATATCTTTAACGGACGCTTTCTGCAATATCTTTGTCAAATATTCAGTACTTTTATCTGAAAATGATACAATTAGCGCACTGTCCATAGCATCCCATCTTTCTCATACCTCCCCTGTGGCTGTTTTTTGACTTCCCCCTGTAAAATCTTCCGGTGTTCAGGTCAGTTATATGTGTACATCTGCTTATACGGGTTTTTAGCATTTGGTGTAAGCTTGTAAAAAGGTCTTCCCAGGATTTCATCCATGTCAACACCGAACAATTCTGAAAATTCTGTCAGGTATTCCTTAATTGAATCAATATCAGATTCATCTGCGGTGTTCATGCAGACCTGTTTGGGAAGGTACTTAAGCTTTTTGGGGCTTCTTATAAAGATCTGGCCTCCGTGCATTCCCGTACCTGTAAAGTTACCCACAGGAACATCTTCAGAGTTCAGGCCCAATACAATGATGATTCCTCCGGCAAGGTATTCACCCAAAAAGCTTCCGGTGGTTCCTCCAACTACAATAACCGGCTTTTTGTCCTTATATTCCTTCATATGTATACCTGTGCGGTATCCGGAATCACCTTTCACATAAATCTTTCCGCCACGCATGGCGTATCCCAGAGCATCTCCGGCATTTCCGTTAATAATTATTTTTCCGTCATTCATTGTATCTCCGACGGCATCCTGGGCATTTCCGTTCACTACTATGGTGGCTCCGTCAAGATAAGCGCCCAGCGCATTTCCGGGCGTACCGTTTATAGTGATTGTCTTTCCTGAGGCGCCGCTTCCGATGAAACGTTCACCGTAACAACGGTCAATAACAACATCCTCATCAGTGTTCCGGATTATTTCATTAAGAGATCTATATCCCAAATCATGCGCCAATAGATTCATTTTTTATACCTCCCAGTTTTTCTGCCCGCGTCTTCCTGCTGAAGGCCATAAGTCCCGGCATCTTGCAGATAAGTTCAAAATTCAGCGTGTCAAGCGGAGTCCTTTCCCTGATGAGCGAAGTATATATTCCCGCCTTCTCAATATTTCCAATAAGAATAAATCCATTTAACCTGTTATTTGAATAAAACAGCTTCTTATAGTTTTTTTGTTCGGAATCAGAATATACTTCTCCGGTATAGGTTCCCGCAGTCATTATGTGAAGACCGAACAAGCCGATTGAGTTCATGGGGAACGCCTTGTCAAATACAAAATCAACTCCCGACATATTCATTCCCGCGCACTCTCCCTGCATGTAAGCATTTGGAAGAAGTGCCATTACCTTAGCTTCCTCTGAGGAAATATCAATACTCTCGCTGCAGTCACCCGCCGCATAGATGTCCGGGATTGAAGTTCTGCATCTTTCATCTATGATAATGCCTCTGTTTGTTTTCCCTCCTATATCCTTTATCAGGGATATATTGGGTCTCACACCGACTGCCAGCACCAGTACGTCAAACTCAATTTCCGTATTGTCGCTCAGATATGCGATATTCCCCTCGAATTTCGCTATCTGCTGTTTCAAATAAAACTTTATATTATGCTCTTCAAGGTGCCCTTTTACTATTGCAGAGCTTTCTTCATCAAGAATACTTGAAAGAACTTTAGGGGCAAGGTCCACACAGGTAATCTCAACATTCTTTTTACTGATTCCCTCGGCACATTTGAGGCCTATGAGGCCCGCTCCCACAATAAGTACCTTCATATTCTCCTTAAGTACGTTGTCCAGGGCCCTGGCATCATCGAGGGTGTAAAAAGTGAATTTATTTTTGACCTCGTCCAGTCCCGGCATGGGCGGAACAAATGGCGAAGATCCGGTACAAACCAAAAGTTTGTCATAACTTACAGATGTTCCGTCATCAAGGATGACCTGCTTTTTCTCAGGCTCAATCCTTACTGCGGTTTTATTAAGCATGAGTTCGCACTTATTGTCTCTGTAAAAATTGTCACCCCTGTATTTCATTCTGTGTTCGTCGGTTTTGCCCAATAAAAGGTATGAAATAAGCGGCCTTGAATAAACATGATGACTTTCATTGCTGATTATTACAATGCTGCCCTCTTTATCATTTCTGCGGATCGCCTCAACCGCGCCCACCGCAGCAGTAGAATTACCGATAATTACATATTGCATACTTAAGCACCCCTTTCCTCGAACACGATTGCTCCGTTGGGACAACCCAGAACACATTGGGGAACTCCCGCATGAGTCTTTATACAGAGCTCACATTTCTGAATTGCTCCGTCATCGGAGGGCTGAACTGCGCCATAGGGGCAGGATAATACACAGGTATAGCAGCCAATGCACTTTTCCTTGTCGATTGTTATGATGCCGTCGTTCTTTGAAAGTGCGCCTGTTATGCAACCCTTCACACAAAAGGGCTCATCGCAGTGGCGGCATGAGACCGCAAAACTTATACCGTCCATTTCCTCAATCCTGATTCTGGGACTGATTTCAATGTCTTTTAAGACTAAAGCCATGTCTTTTCCGCCCGTTGATGCAAATGCGCAATAATATTCACACAAGTGACAACCAAGGCACCATTTTTCATTCACATAAACACGTTTCATTACTTTTACACCACCAGAATGCAATTATTCTATTCCCCCGCATGCTTGATTCCCAATATCTCAAGCTCTTTCTCATTAAGACCCACACCTCTTAGCATGAGCCGGTTGCCCTTAAGGGCTTCTATTGAGTTAATGCCCATACCGCCCATCATTTCTTTAATTTCGTGTTTCCAGGCGGTTATGAGATTGACAAGTCTCTTATATCCCAGATTGGGGTTAAGGCGCTTTACAAGTTCCTCTTTTTGGGTTGCAATACCCCAGTTGCATTTACCGGTATGGCAGCTACGGCACAAATGGCATCCAAGGGCAATCAGAGCCGCAGTTCCTATGTAGACTGCATCAGCACCAAGAGCAACTGCCTTTACGACATCGGCACTGGAACGGATACTGCCTGCAACCACCAGGGAGACATTATTGCGGATACCCTCATCACGGAGCCGTTTGTCCACACTGGCCAGCGCCAGTTCAATGGGAAGCCCCACATGGTCACGAATACGTGTGGGAGCAGCGCCCGTTCCTCCCCTGAATCCGTCAATGGCAATTATGTCAGCACCGCTTCGTGCAATTCCGCTCGCAATGGCGGAAACATTATGCACAGCGGCAATTTTTACTATGACAGGCTTCGTATAGCCGGTTGCTTCCTTCAGGGAAAATACCAGTTGCCGCAAATCCTCTATGGAATAAATGTCATGGTGTGGCGCAGGAGATATGGCGTCGGAACCCTCGGGTATCATACGGGTTTTTGAAATATCCCCGACTATTTTTGCTCCGGGGAGATGTCCTCCGATACCGGGTTTAGCGCCCTGGCCCATTTTTATCTCAATTGCGGCGGAACTGTTAAGATACGCCTTGTGAACTCCAAAACGTCCGGATGCTACCTGTACAATTGTGTTTTTGCCGTATTTATAGAAGTCCTCGTGGAGGCCACCCTCACCGGTGTTATAAAGAATACCGAGTTCGGAAGCAGCCCTTGCAAGGCTTTCATGTGCGTTATAGCTTATTGAGCCATAACTCATGGCGGAGAACATAACAGGGACCGAAAGCTCTACATGGGGAGGCATAACTTTCTTTATACGGCCGTTCTCGTCCCTTTCAATATTCTGGGCTTTGGAACCAAGCAGGACCTTGGTTTCCATAGGCTCTCTCAAAGGGTCTATTGAAGGGTTTGTGACCTGGGAAGCATTGAGCAGTATCTTGTCAAAATACACGGGATACTTTTCAGGATTTCCCATGCTTGACAGCAAAACTCCTCCACCCTCGGCCTGCTTATAAATCTCCTGAATACTTTTTCCGGACCAGTTAGCGTTCTCCTTGAAGGTATGATCGGTTTTTACAATTTTCAGGGCCCTTGTCGGGCACAGGGACACACACCGGTGACAGTTCACGCATTTGGAATCATCTGCCACCATCTTTTTGATATCCTTCAGATATTCATGAACTTCGTTTGCGCATTGCCTCTCGCACACGCGGCAGGCGATGCAGCGGTCATAATTTCTTACCACTTCATATTCTGGATATATGTAATTAACAGCCATTACGATTTTCCTTTCTCAAGTGTGATAATTACTCCTTCGCCGCCTTTTGGTGACCAGACTCTGTCCAAGTCATTCTGAATAACTCTTATTGCAGCTTCTTCACTGGCAACGTAAAACATGTCATCTTTTTCTCCCACCACCATACTGCGAAGCTTGAGTCTGTCATTGAGGGCCATAAGCCCGCCCTCAAAGCCTACAATTATGGAGAAGGGCCCGGTAATTAACAATGAATCGAAAGTACTTCTTAAAAATTCAAGCTCTTCCCTTTCTTCCTGCGGTTTCCTCTCTATTGTTGACCAGAAGGGAGCTGCGATAACCGAGCAGACCTCCTTTAAAGTAAGTCCTTTCTTTCTGTTAAGATAATCGATAATATAGGTAATTACTTCGGTATCTGTCTGTAAAGTGCATTTGTATCCATACATTTCAATTGAACGGCGGTTGGCATCATAGGAAGATATTTCACCGTTATGCACCACTGAATAATCAAGCAGTGCAAAGGGATGGGCGCCTCCCCACCATCCAGGAGTATTTGTAGGGTATCTTCCATGGGCTGTAAAGCAATATCCCTCATATTCCTCCAGACGGTAGAAACGTCCCACGTCTTCGGGATATCCCATTGCCTTGAATACACCCATGTTCTTTCCGCTCGAAAAGACATACGCACCCTTTATGGACGTGTTAATCCTGAAAACACATTTAACTACAAATTCTCTCTCATCCAGCTGACTGCTGGCAAGTTTGGTCGGCAGCGGTGTGACAAAGTATCTCCATATCAAAGGTTCATCCTTAATCTGCGGTACCTTACGGGTAGGTATTTTCGAAAGGTTTATTATGTCAAAATGCCTTTCTAAAAACTCTTCACATTCCTTTTTGGCAGCAAAGTTGTCATAAAACATGTGAAAAGCGTAGAAATCCTTGTATTCCGGATAAATACCATAGCCTGCGAACCCTCCGCCAAGTCCGTTGGAACGTTCGTGCATAACAGATATGGAATCTATGATAAGCTCGCCGGAAAAGCGTTTTCCCGATTTCGAAAAGATACCCGATACTGCACACCCTGATAAATTTCTGAACATTCCTTCTCTCACGTTTATTTCCTCCAGCAAAAAAATAAGGCATTCATCACATAGTACAAATAAGGGCACACAGCCAAATAGGCTTGTTTGCCTGTAACTATCTGATGAACGCCTTTGTTCATATGGCTTATAATACTATAATCCAATATTTGTGTCAACGGGTTTTGAATAATTATATATAAAATATTGCAAAGTTTATAATGAAATAAAATCCAATCCCATAAATTTTAGTGATTTTTGCAAGTTTGAAAAATGAAAATTGCACGATTCTCAAAAAAATTTTTAAAAAAGTATTGACATTGTTTTAACGCCATGCTAATCTTTTTTCATACAGCAAAGGTGCTGTGGATTTAATTTGTCCGCGGCACCTTTGCTTTTTTTGTTTCCGAAGTTACAAGATTCCCGGTTCCCTGCCTGCAATCTCAGATTGCCTGGGTAGGCGGGATTCAAAATAATTCTTGAAAGGAGCGAAAGTATGAGTCAATTGACAATACCAAAAGGGTACAAATCACTGTTAAGCCTGTATGATACCCAAAGTGCAATAGGAAGGATAAAGAGGATTTTTGAGGATAATCTTGGCAAAGCCCTTAATCTGAAAAGGGTCTCAGCACCATTATTCGTTCTTGCCAACACAGGAATTAATGATGACCTTAACGGTGTTGAACGTCCTGTTGAATTTGATATTAAAGAAACCAAAGGCTATGCCCAGGTTGTACATTCATTGGCAAAATGGAAACGCCTGGCACTGCATAAATACGGATTTCCTGTAGGTGAAGGTCTATATACCGACATGAACGCCATTCGCCGCGACGAAGATATGAGCAATCTCCATTCAATATACGTAGATCAATGGGATTGGGAAAAAGTTATAGACCGCGAAACAAGAAATGTTGAAACCCTGAAGGACACGGTGAGAAAAATAGTAGGTGTTATATGTGACACTCTTGAAGAACTCAAAAAGCTTTATCCGGTCATTACACTGGATCTTTCAAGGGAAGTATCATTTATAACCACACAGGAACTGGAAGATATGTACCCGGCCCTTTCACCCAAAGAACGTGAAAACGAATATTTAAGGGATCATAAAACTGCTTTTATTATGCAGATCGGAGATACATTGAAATCAGGCATCAAACATGACGGAAGGGCACCTGACTATGACGACTGGAAACTCAATGGCGATATCCTTTTCTGGAACGACATTTTAGGATGTGCTTACGAAGTATCCTCCATGGGTATTCGTGTAGACAGGGATTCATTGGATGAACAGCTCTCCAAGGCGGGATGCGACGACAGACGCAGTCTGGAGTTCCATAAGATGCTTCTTAATGATGAACTGCCTTTAACCATGGGCGGTGGAATAGGACAATCAAGAGTATGCATGCTTCTGTTGCAGAAAGCCCATATAGGTGAAGTTCAGGTATCGGTTTGGGATCAGGATACCATTAAGGGCTGTAAAGAAGCAGGAATTGAATTGCTTTAATTTAGGGAGGGAATTCAAGTGTCAAATAATAATAATAGTCATAATATAACCGAAATATTTGGCAGTATGGTATTTGGGGATGCCGTTATGAAAGAACGGCTGCCAAAAGATATCTATAAAGCTCTCAAGAAAACCATTGCCAACGGAACACATCTGGAACTTGACGTAGCCAATGTGGTTGCCACTGTTATGAAAGATTGGGCTATCGAAAAAGGAGCTACCCATTTCACCCACTGGTTCCAGCCCATGACAGGTGTTACCGCAGAAAAACATGACAGTTTCATTGTTCCCGACGGCAGCGGTAAAGCCATAATGGAGTTTTCAGGAAAAGCCCTCGTAAAAGGTGAGCCTGACGCATCAAGCTTCCCTTCCGGAGGCTTGAGAAGTACCTTTGAAGCCAGGGGTTATACAGCATGGGATCCTACCTCTTATGCTTTTGTAAAGGGCAATACTCTGTATATTCCCACAGCTTTCTGCTCATACAGCGGAGAAGCCCTGGACAAGAAAACTCCCTTGCTCCGTTCCATGCAGGCTCTCAACAAGCAGGCGCTTCGTGTCCTTCAGTTATTTGGCGTTACTGATGCAAAACGCGTGGTGTCATCTGTAGGACCTGAACAGGAATACTTCCTGATAGACAGGGATGTATATTTGAAAAGGCCAGATCTTATGTACTGCGGAAGAACTCTGTTCGGCGCACGCCCGCCAAAAGGACAGGAAATGGAAGACCACTACTTTGGTACCATTAAACAGCGGGTTTCAGATTATATGCGCGAACTTAACGAGGAACTCTGGAAATTGGGAGTATATGCAAAGACTGAGCATAATGAAGTTGCTCCTGCACAGCATGAGCTTGCGCCCATTTACTCAGAATCCAATATTGCAACAGATCACAACCAGTTGGTAATGGAAATGATGAAGAGTGTTGCGGCAAAACACAACCTTGCTTGTCTGTTGCATGAGAAACCTTTTGCAGGAGTAAACGGCAGCGGAAAACACGTTAACTGGTCTGTCGCCACTGACACAGGAATAAACTTGCTTGAACCTGGTGATACGCCGTTTGAAAATGCTCAATTCCTCCTTTTCCTTGTAGCAGTAATCAAAGCTGTGGACGATTATCAGGATCTTATGCGTGTTTCTGTTGCAAGCGCTGGCAACGATCACCGCCTTGGTGCCAATGAAGCGCCTCCTGCAATAGTTTCTATCTTCCTTGGAGACGAACTTACTGAAATACTGAACGCTTTGGAAAACGACACATTATATACAGGCAAAGGCCAGACTTTAATGGAAATCGGAGCAACAGTGCTTCCTCATTTCCCGAAGGATACAACCGACCGAAACCGTACATCACCCTTTGCCTTTACAGGAAATAAATTTGAATTCCGTATGCTTGGTTCAGCCTTTTCAATAGCAGGACCCATTATCGTGCTCAACACAATAGTTGCCGAAGTGTTGTCACAATTTGCAGACGAACTTGAAAAGAGCACTGATTTCAAGGCGGATCTGAGCAAGTTAATCAAAAGGACCATTAAAAACCATAAGCGTATCATTTTCAATGGAAATGGTTATGACGCCGCCTGGGTGAAAGAAGCCGAACAGAGAGGGTTATCCAATCTGAAAACAACACCCGAAGCACTGCCGGCCCTCATTCATCCGAAAAATGTGGAAATGTTTGTCCGTCATGGAGTATTTTCAGAGCACGAACTTCATTCACGGTATGACATTCTGCTTGAAAACTACTCAAAAACCATTAATATTGAAGCTCTTACAATGATAGACATGGTAAACAAGCATGTAATTCCAGCCGTGATTGACTACCAGAACGAACTTGCCGAACTGGTGCTTCGTAAAAAGGCAGTAAGTCCTGACATTGCAACAACTCTTGAGGAAAACCTCCTGAGTAAAATATCCAGACTGTCTGTAAGCCTTGAAAAGAGACTGAATCATCTGTCAGAACAAACCATCGCAGTCAGGGATATTAAAGACAATCTGGAACTTGCCAAAGCATACCGTGAAAAGGTTTATATGGCGATGAGCGAGCTGCGTCTTGTAGTTGATGAGCTTGAAATGTTAATCGGAAGCAAGCATTGGAAATTGCCTACATACGCTGAAATTCTGAACAGCGTAAACTAAAACAGCTTTACTCAATGCCGGAAAATATTGGGTATTGATGAAGGGCATAGAGAACAGAAATAGAAAAAGGACATAGTAAAGGGCATAGGAAGTTGCCCACAATAAGAGGCTTACAAGAACACGGTAAGCCTCGTGGGCAAAATTTAACCCACAACCGATCCTTCAACAGGCTCCCGGCTGTGGGTCTTTTTTTATTTTTGCCAAAGATTTTATCTTCCGGAGATTATTTCTAAGCTCTGAAGATTTCACCGATTTTAGGTTTCACTACACTCTGATAATTATTTCTTCACTCCGTAGTTATATTAACTCTCAGTAATTTTCTTCAATTCTGAGATTATTTCTTCTCACCATAGATTACCGGCATTTTGCGCTTATGGTGGCTTGCATTGTGATACCTTTCAATAATTGCCTTATCTTCTTCGCTGACTTTGCCGGTAAGCAAAAACTCGTCAATCTTCTTATATGTTATTCCCATTTCACTCTCATCGGTCTGTCCGTCAAAAAGTCCTGCGGAAGGCGCTTTGGTGATAATGGATTCAGGAGCGTTGAGGTAGCGCAGGAATTCGTAAATCTCGGTTACCGTCAAATCTGCAATGGGGTTAAAGTCATAGGCACTGTCGCCCCATTTTGTAAAGTAGCCCATGTAGCCCTCACTTCGGTTTCCCGTACCCGCTACGAGCCTGTTTTCGCTGGCAGCCACAGTATAAAGAGTTGTCATGCGCAGGCGTGGAGCAATATTTACAAGTGCCGTATCATTTACAGTGGTCGCGCCAACAACTGCGTCAAGGAATGTCGAGCGCACTTGGGTCAGATCCACAACTCGCTGTTCAATTCCAAACTGTTTTGCAACAGCTTCGGCGTCTTTTTTGTCCTCTTCATAGTTTCTCCTTGAACCGCAGGGCATAATAATTCCAACCGTATTGTCACATGCCTTCTTGCAAAGAATACCCACCAGTGCGCTGTCTTTTCCGCCACTGTTGCCGTAAACTATGCCGCTTGCATTGGAAGAAGCAAGCACCTCCCGGATAAACTCAACCCGTTTTATTGTTTCAAGTGCATAATCTCTCATCTTCAGCTCTCCTTTCAATATATCCGGTATTACGGCAGAGCGCCGAAGCCGGATTTATGTTTTCGTACTTCAGGCCAGAATCAAACAAAAAGGTGCTCATCACATAACGCATTCAGCTAACCGCAATAACAGATCCGGTGTTATGGCTGATACATTATAGGATGAACACCTTTGTTCAATTATAAATATTACAAACTAAATTTTATCAGATAACAAAGCATATATCAACAGTGCATTAACTACAATACATCCATATTTCATGACTTATAATGTTGAAGCAAAATGCTCCATCGCCTGTTTTAATTCGTCTTCTGCTTCAGGCTTTATGACAGCAAAAAACTCAGGCATTTTTCTCTCAAGATAAGCCTTGTCAAAAGTTCCTTCCGCCTGACGGGCAAAACTTTCCTCCAATAATTTTCTGGCCTCTTCTTTTTTATCGTCCTTTACCCGTTCCATAAAAAAGTCATAAAACATCTTTTGACCTGGATTCATAAATCAGTATTCCTTTCATTTCTTAATTATTAATATAATAACCATATTTTCATTCTCAGAAACATACAGATCAAAAAAAGGCAGCAAATCCGGTATGGTTTTTCAAAACATCATCACTCGAAGATTCTTTGAATCATTTTTTCCTTCTATCCATGAACTTTCGCCAGTTTCCGTCCGGAACCGGAATTCCTCTTTCGCGGGCATACTTCTCATCGGTGTAGATATACGTCCAACAGTTTAACTCTTTCCCGTCATCTGTGAATACTGTCTTAGGAACTCTTTTGTAAAGATTGTCGCTGCTCCTTTCATCATAATCCTCCAACCAGTCAAGAGCTTTCAGAAGCTTTTCATCAACAGGCTCCACTACTTCACCTTCAACTATTTCGTTCCCTTCCAGCATTGCAGGATACCCTTCAGGAAGATGATACAGTAATCCATAAGTTTTTGCAGGAGTTATGCGGCTGATATGGCCTTCAAGGTATCTCTTGTAGTTCCGGAACCCTTTCATCAAAGTTCCGTATACGAAAACTTTGTCAATATGTTTCTCAGAAATCTTAAGTTCATTTTTATTGGTTTCCATATTAACACCTTCACATTTCTACCTTTCCGAAACTGCTTTCCAACGCCAGTAAATTGCTGCTGCCACCCATGAGCGAGGTACTATTTTACCGAGCAGGGAAAGAATCCTGTTTAGTTTACCAGGAACATACAGGCTTTTTCCTGCAAGTGCACGGTCAATTGTATTTCGTGCAACAGCATCCAGAGAATTTGTGGTTGCATCTCCCCAGAAGCCTTGGGCTAATATGCTGGACATGGTCTCCTGTGTTGTCACCATTCCACCAGGGCAAAGGGTCAGCACGTTAATATGCTCTTTTTTAAGTTCCTGACGAAGTGAAATTGCAAAATCAAGCAGGAAACGTTTTGATGCAGCGTATGTCGCTTTTATGGGCATTGGAAACATCGATGCCAGACTGGACACAAATACAATGGTAAAGGGCTTTCCAATTCTGCGTCGCTTTATGATGGCGTGAGTGATTCTCAGTGTTGCTGCATTGTTCAGTAAAACTATTTTTACAATCTTCTCCCTGTCACGGCCCATAAATTCACCCTCATAATCAAGGCCAGCCACGTTTATGAGCATATCAAAACGAATTCCATGTTTATCTATAACATCAAGCATCTTATCCACGCTTTCAGGGTTTGTAAGATCGCAGGCTATTGTTGCAACAGTAACATCAAATTGTCTTTCAAGGCCGCGCTTTAAACACAGCAAGCCATCCTCATTTATATCAGTCAAAAGAAGATTATATCCGCGGCTTGCACATTCGTTGGCAAATGCACGGCCAAGGCCTCCGGCTGCTCCGGTAATCATTACGTTCATAACGATTCCACCTTTCCATAATGGATACCGCAAAGGCGCTCGCTAAGTTCGAAGAGGCGGTCTGCGTTTTCGCTTGTTACCTCTCTGCTGTACTTCTTCTCCTTGCAAAGATAATAGTATAGTCCTTCAGGTGTATTTTCCCTGTCACACAAAAATGCATAGGTTTTCGCGGGAACATCGGGTGTTACGCCATATCTCTTTCTGAGCGACCAAATAAAATTGACGATGCCGCCTGTTTCCTTGTTTCCTATTTCTGTGTTTACCAGTCCCGGATCAACTACGTATGCGCGGATTCCTGAGGCATTATATCGGTCATTCAGCCCTTTGGCAAAGAGAATATTGCAAAGTTTTGACTGTTTGTATGCTGTGAGCGGATTATACCTTCGATACAACATTATATTGTCCCAGCGGACTTTAATACCCTTATGTGATTCGCTTCCTGTCATTATTACGCGGCCCGGAGCTTTTATCAGAGCCGGAAGAAGCTTATAGGTCAGCAAAAATCCTGCCAGGTGGTTAAGTGCAAATTGCTGTTCGTAACCTTCTTCAGTAGTCATATACCAGCTTCGGACACATCCTGCGTTGTTTATAAGAGCATATAGCTTGCCATCGCATTTATCATTTAGATAGGATGTTATTTCTTCAGAAATCCTAATAACTTCGCGTTGCTGCATCAAGTCAGCCACAAAGTATTCAATTTGGGCATCCGGGTTTTCGGACAGTATCTTCTCTTTGGCTCTTATGCAATTGGCCTCATTACGGCCAACAACAAGGAGAGTAAACCCTTGAAGTGCTAATATACGTGCAGTCTCCAGTCCAATACCTGAAGAAGCGCCGGTAATAACTATGGTATCCATTTTTTACCTCCCGCATCACTTGACCGCATTGTATCCAAACCAGCCCCATTCATGCCAGAACTCCAGAGAGCCGGATAGAATCATGGACAGTATCATGCCAAGGACAAAGCAAGTAGTAAAAAGAATCAATGAAATCATTGCAACCGTGCGAATACGTCTGTTGGTTTTGGCAGGCAACCGCGGATAAATGCCAAGGGAAGGGAGCACCGCATTTCCGGAAGCTGCAGCTATTGTGTTTTTATGGAACCGGCCGTATGACCGCATGAGCTGCCTGATGAATGCTGCGAAATAAATACAGCCTACGGTGGTCAGTACAAAAAGTGCCGTGAGGGATAGAGCGAACACTATCGCGGGTACGTATGGCATGGGCGGAATCAGCGACCAGGGACTTGAGCCAATGGATAAGCATACCGCAGCTACCGCGTTGCAAACAGCAAAGGCTGCCATAATTATCTCCCAGGCAAAAAGTAAAACAAAGAAAGCGCCTGCAAATATGTCAATAAAAACGAGTCCCAATACTGTAGTTACTTTCTTTCCCCCGCTTTTTATATTTTCAACATGACTTTCAAACTGGGACGCCAGTTCCACAGGGTTGCCAAGCCTTGCGGCAATCTCCTCTTCAGAAAAGCCATCTGCCATTTTGAAGGCAAAGTGCTGTTCGTATTCACTTATTATTTCATCAGCATCGGTGATGTTGTTCTTTTTAAGTTCGTCAGCAAGTTTTGTAAGAAATTCATTTCTGGTCATTATTATCACCCTCCAATATTTCTGCCACCCTTTGCGCAAAATTCAGATATTCAGCACGTTCTTTTTCGTATGTTTCCCGTCCAAGGTTGGTAATTGAATAGTACTTTCGTGGAGGCCCTCCGCTTTCTTCCTGCATGTATGTTGTTACAAGTCCTTCACTTTTTAACTTTCGTAAAAGCGGGTAAACAGTGCCATCAGCTATGTCGATATGCCTTGACAAGTATTCGGATATCTCATATCCATACCAATCCTGTTTTTTAAGAAGCGACAGCACTAAAAGTTCCAGCACGCCTTTTTTGTATTGTATATTCACAGACTCCCTCCCTTGTCGTTAATAAGTAGAATATGTTATCTACTATTGAATTATATTCAGTAGTGTATAATATGTCAACCCAATTAATCATTTTCTAATAAACAGGGAATTACACCTCCATAAACGGAAGTTTTCCTGGCGTCCTGTAAACCAATTAAGTAAATAAAAAACGGATGCATCTTTTTAACACATCCGCTTAAAACATACATTACTCATTACTTATAATAATTACTTATTATTTTATCATTGTTGTTCTTCGTTGTTCTTCAATTAATATACTTCTTAAGTCATTAAAACTTTATTACCTTCGGCTCCTCGGTAAATGAATAGAAGGTTGCAGTTGCATCTTCGAAGTAAAGAACTTCTGTATTGTCATCATCAGCAGAATACATAGATTGAAGTTCAGGATAATTATCAAGCATATGCTTTTTTGCCTCCACCCTGTCATCCCTAATAAGCTTACCTGATACTCTGAGCCACTTTCCATCTTCATAGGCACAAATCTCTGCTTTGGGATTTGCCTGAAGCTGCTTTGAAACTTCCTTTACCTTGCCTGTCTGGATATAAAGTTTACCTTCGAAAATATCCACGGTACCGAATGGTCTTACTCTTGGCTGATCCCCCTCTACTGTTGCCAAATAATATGTTCCGCATTTCTTTAAAAATTCATATACTTCCTTCATATTTATCCTCCCGTTTATCCCTTGTGCGGTGAAAAAATATCCTTCTATCCAACAGACATGATAATCAAATGCAATAATAATTTCAATCCATTCTTACAATTGCCAGTCGATATATGCCTGACGATTGTCATAAGGGGGGGAACCCAAACTTGCCAGCACTGAATAGTCGGGCTGGCCTACGGAATTATTTCCTGTTGTCGACATTATTGAGGTCAGTGACCGTACTTTATGAGGATATTCTATGGCTATTGTTTGTGCAATCATTCCGCCCATTGATGCACCAACAAGGTGCACACTGTCATACCCAAGAGCTTCCATGAGGCTAACAGTGTCAGCTGCCATGTCAGACAGAGTATAAGTTACTGTGGAAAAATCACCGGATTGTATAGCCTGAAAATCCGGGACAGGTGCATCTGAAATATGAGTTGAAAGTCCGGCATCCCTGTTGTCGAATCGTATTAAATGCAAACCCCGGCTTGCCAGTTCCATGCAGAACCCTTCAGGCCAGTTAATCATTTGCGCACCAGCGCCCATAATCAGAAATACAGGCGGAAATTTCGGATCGCCGATACGCTGATAGGAAATTTTTATCCTGGAAGGGCCAACATTTTGGACACTTTCTTCAGCATGAATTTTTACATTGTTTGTTACCATAAAATATCCTCCTGGTATAGTATTTTTGAAATCAGAGACCTGAAGTATATTTTATAGATATTCTCAAAAATAAAAAGTCTATTAAATAATTATTCCCCATGATATGATTATAGTGGCAGGGGATACTACACTTCGCGTATCATTTCAATAATACTGTTCCTTTCAAGTTTTGACATTGAATGTCTCATTATAACCCAGGTTATGGCTGTCACGCCCAGCGCACATTGCAATTCAGGCATCCATGGAATCGCATATTCCAGTTTTACCGGTAAATCAAATGCACGATATAACAAATATGACCCGAGAATCCCAAGAGGAACCCCAATACAAAGGGATTTTATTGAGCATAACACACTTTCAAGATTCAGCATTCTTTTTAGTCCTTCCGGTGTTATACCCACGCTTTGCAAAACTGCAAATTCGCGGACACGGGAGCGAGTATTGGTGGATATGGTACTGATTACATTTGTAAGCCCAATAAGAGTCAACATTGTGATGAAGCCATATATAAACACCATGATAAGTCGGCTTATATCTCGGACTTCAAAAGGAATGTCCTCCATATTTTTTACTTCTATATATTCAGAGTTGCCTTCAAAATTAATAAAATTGTGTAATATCTCATTTGCATACTCTGAAAATCCCTCCGCATCCCTTGTTTCCACAAACCATATATAGCGTGTAGCATTAAGCTCAGGAACTATTACTGTTACATTGCCCACATAAGTTGCCGCAATCTCGTTGGGCACATTACGGATATCAAGTTCCCCGGCCATAGGCAATTCAATTATTGAATTATCGCCCGAATTGGATAAGCTCAAAGTTTCCGGTATGGCCAAAAATGGTTCAAATATGGATTTCCCTTCACCTTTACCACCAGGTATTCGTGCGTAATTTACAAGAATATTGGAGCCGGGTGTAACTCCTGCTAACTTACATAGCTTTCCATAATTCTCTTTATCAGTTGTTAATAAGGTGACCGGTAGATAATAGCCTTTTTTATCCGGAAAATATTCGTTGGAGTTGAAAAATTCAAGCATTTCATTAGTCATTACTTCTTCTGGTATAACTGTTTTGTATGAGTTGAAACCACCTTTTAGCACATCATCGCCCACTCCAAACACAGTCGTTCCTGGATACTCACGGAATTTCAGAGTAATTTCATCCGCAATATCGCTGCTGAGCTTAGAATACTTTTGCACATTATTCTCACTGCTTTCCCTGTCATTCTCTGATTTGTCCGGAGGTAAAAATGTGCACACAACATTTGCGTTTTCTACTCCGGGGTAATACAATCGTGTAACTTCTTTATATTGATCGCCGAAATAGCCTGCGACAATAAACAGCGTAATGCTTGCTGCAAGTGACACAGCTGTTGCGCGGAAGTTCCGGCTGTTTCTTTTTAGTGATTTATAGGCAAGCGTACCTTCAAAGCCAAACAGTTTTCCAATCAGCCGTCCTCCCCGGATATTCTTGGCCTTTATTTTAACCTCACCTGTTCCCCGTATTGCCTCAATTGCAGACATGCCTGAAGCCTTTAGGGCAGGAATCCATGCCGACAACCAAACTGTGAAAAACGATAAAACTATCGAAATTAATATCGCCTGCCAGGCAACAATAAAATCAAAGTTTATCTGAAAGGTATTCCTTCTGTTTGCTGCCGCCAGAAGATTATCAATAATCTGTATGCCAACATAATTAACAAATATTCCAATCACGATACCTGCGGGTATTGCAAGCATTGCAAGCAACAATCCTTCAAATAAGATTATCTGTGCAATTTGCCTTTTTTCAGCACCAACGCTTTTCAGAATGCCGAATTGCCTGATACGCTCTCCGGCGCTGACTCGGAATGAGTTGGAGACGACTATGATGCAAGCTGCAATGATTATGGAACCTATGACAGCACCCAGGCCAAAAAGAATCTCGTTATACATAGAGCTATAATAACGGCTCCCGCCTACCAATCCCTTGAACATGACATCAGCGCTTGTAACAAAACCCGAAACAGCAGTTATCATTGCCGTTGACAGAACTATCCCGGCAATAGTCCAGAAGGTACGGCTCCGGTTTATTCTTAATTGGCTGTACGCCAAACTTAGAGTTAACTTCATTTTAAAACCACCTCATCCCTGGCGATTCGTCCATCGCTGATTGTTATAACCCGGTCGGCCTGTTTTGCTATGTTTTCATCATGGGTGATAACAATCAATGTCTGCTTGAATGCCTTATTTGACAGTTTCAAAAGGTTTATTATTTCTCTGCTTGCTTTACTGTCAAGGTTTCCTGTTGGTTCGTCCGCAAGAATGAGCGCGGGATTATTTATCAATGCCCTTCCTAAAGCCACACGCTGCTGCTGTCCCCCTGACAGCTCATTGGGCAAGTGATTCGCCCTGTCAGTAAGTCCGATCGTCTCAAGTATTATCTTAAGTCTTTTTATGTCCGGTTTGCGATTATCCAAAAGACACGGTAACAGAATGTTCTCTTCCGCAGTAAGTGTCGGGATCAGGTTGTAAAACTGATAAACAATCCCTATGTGGCGGCGCCGAAAAACCGCAAGTTCGCTTTCGTTTAGCTTAAAAATCTCGTTTCCTTCTATTTCAACGCCGCCCGACGTGGGGCGGTCAACACCGCCCATTAAGTGCATAAGCGTTGATTTCCCTGAACCCGATGCACCTATAATTGCAATAAATTCACCTCTATCCACGCTGAAACTCACACCGTCCAAAGCTGTGACGGTAGTGTTACCTTTGCCATATATCCTGGTCAAATTCCGGACTTTCAGAATTGACATACTTTCCCCACCTCTTTTTCTTTAAATGAGTAACACTTTATTTCCTTGATGAAAAATAACAGCAAGGCCATCTAAAAAAAATAAAAAGCCCGCCAGACAAGACAATTTCATCTTATCGAAATCAGGCAGGCAATGTTTGAAATTAAACTTATCAATTTCTTAAAAAATTCTTATGATGGACTTATCATTTTCTTATGCTGTTGTATACGGTTATTGCATCTGTAATATTATACTGTTCCGAATAGTGATCTCCTTTTGCGCCGGCAGTTATAAGAATGTATTCCTGCCCATCCACTTTGGCAAGACTTGCAAGGCACAGGCCGGCTTCATCGGTATATCCGGTTTTCCCTCCCAGGATTTCACCTGCAATAATATTTCTGTCACCAAGACCTTCATACATGGTACTATAGAAAGTTATCCCGATAGGGTGCTGAATGGTTGGGGGTACAAAATACCGGAATGTAGTGAAAATTTCACGGAAAATATCATTTTTTAAAGCGTTTGTCAAAAGAACAGCCAGATCTTTGACTGTAGTGTAATGATTTTCATTATGAAGGCCTGTGCAATTTTCGAAATGAGTATCTTTCATTCCAAGGTCTTCAGCCTTTTGATTCATTAACTTTACAAAATTTCGCTCTGAACCAGCGATATAATCTGCAAGCCCAATACAGCTCTCCGCTCCACTTGGAAGCATTACACCGTATAGAAGGTCGATAGCCCTTACCTCTTCCCCCGGAAGAAAACCTGCCATTGATGCATCTTCTTCATACAACCCCTCAAAAATCGAGCTGGTAAGTTTAATTTTTTCATCAAGATCATGTAAATTCTCTATGGCAACCAAAGTGGTCATAATTTTTGTCAACGAAGCAGGATAAATTCTATCTTCGCTGTTTTTTTCCATCAAAACAGTATTATTTTTTAACCTTATTAAAACAGCATTGGAGCTGTACAGCTTACCTGAAGATAAAGCACCTGCGATATCAAGTTCTGTTTCAGGTGGAACAGTCACTATTGAATCGTTATTTTTTTTCTCAAAAATTTTTAGTTTTAATGTAATGAGGGATTTATAAATTAAAGAAGCAATGGCAATCGTAATAAGAATTTTACCTAATATACATATTACAGACTTTTTCCTTCTTATTTTCTGCACCATAAAAAACAGCTCCTTATTTCGTGATGATTTATATTCAATCACAAAACAAGGAACCATATTTAAATTCCATCTTATAAACTTCTTAAGATTTTCTTATTTCAATAAATCACTGCATGATTTATATATTGGGGCATTTCGATCATTTAATTACCAATAATAGTAAACAAACAAAAAACAGGGCATGATACCCTGATGTGAATTATCAGTCGCATTTAACGGTAGCGAAACACCTCGTATTATTTCTTTTTTAGCTCCCACTCACGGTAGGGTACACCGCTTTTTTAGCTCCCACTTACGGTAGGGTACACCGCTTTTTGAATTTATATTAATTATAACTCAGATAAAACTGCAATTGCAAGCTCAAATCAGGCGTGGCGATTTTGTAATTTTCGCGTTCATGCGGGAAGCTTGACAGTAAATGTTGTTTTTTCTGAGGTGCTTTCAACAAAAATCGTTCCACCATGAGCCTTGACAATTTCTTTGGCTATCGCCAAACCCAGTCCTGCTCCTCCGGTGTTTGAGGAACGGGCAGAATCCAGACGATAGAATTTTTCAAAAATGGTATCGAGCTTTTCATGCGGAATTGGATTTCCCTGATTGGTAAAGGTTATTACTATAAATTTTTCCTGCTGTTCTGCAGAAATATCTATAACGCTGTTCTCAAAGCTGTAGGCTATTGCATTTTTCAAAATGTTATTAAACACCCGGGCAAGCTTATCAGCATCTCCCCATAAAATAAGCCCCTCCGGAACATTGACCAAAACCTGTTTTTGATGTGGAGCAAGTATCGGATAAAATTCATCGGCCATCTGCTGGAGCATGAAAAGTAAATTAATCTTTTCTTTGTTCAAAAGAATAGTTTGAAGATTGAATCTTGTTATCTCAAAAAACTCATTTATTAACTGCTCCAACCGATATGCTTTTTCCAGGGTAATGCCGACATACTTTGCCCTCTGCTCGGGAGGCATATCTGGAGCCTCATCCAGAAGGCTTAAGTAGCCTATAACCGAAGTCAGTGGGGTCTTTAAATCATGAGCCAAATAAACCACCAGATCATTTTTGCGCTGTTCGGCGTGGAGTGCAGCTTTTTTCTTCTTTTCCAAATTGTTTTTAATCTGATTTAGCTTCTTTTCCATAAAATCCAGCTCGGGTGATAATGTAATTCCATCACCGGATTCTTCTACAAGTTTATCCACTCCTGCAATGACTTCATCAAAATATTTTGTGAACCAGGAAAGTGAAAATTTAAGCATTATTGCAAGGAACACAAAAATCACGACAAGCGTTATAGCTTCAAGATTGTTATAAATCAAAAAGCGGGTAATGGTAATAGCAGTAATGTCAGGTATCTGGAATTTCTTCATTAAAAAATGAACAATAGCGTCTCCAAAGCTAAAGCTTTTCTGAATGATAAACCGCAGAATAATCACAGTTGTGACAGTTGCAAAAACAATAAGAAGCATTTTGATGAAGATTTTCCTTTTCAGCTTCGAATAATCGTTTTCTCTGTTACTTTTCAATCTTGTAGCCGACCCCCCACACAGTTTTAATGTATTTTGGATGTTCTGAGCTGTCGTGCATCTTTTCTCTTAAATGCCGTATATGAACCATTACAGTATTATTGCTGTTGGTGAAATACTTATCTCCCCATACAACACGGAACAATTCTTCAGAACTTACCACGCGTCCACGGTTGGAAGCAAGCACCCATAGTATGGAAAACTCTGTGGGAGTAAGTGACAGAGACTTTTCATTCAATGTGCATTCGTGGGTATCCTTGTTTAAAACCAAACCCTTAAAGGCAATAACCTTTTCCTCACGTAATGGTTCAGAAGAATTGTATCTTGTATATCTGCGAAGCTGCGCTTTGACACGGGCTACAAGCTCCAAAGGCTGAAAAGGTTTTGTCACGTAATCATCCGCGCCAATGGTAAGTCCGGTAATCTTATCAATCTCTTCTTCTTTTGCGGTCAGCATAATGACAGGGAAGGTATGCTTTTCCCGGATTTTCTGGCAAATTGAAAAGCCATCCACATCAGGAAGCATTACATCAAGAATGGCAAGATCTATCTTCTCATTTTTTATACAATTAAGTGCATCATTGCCGTTATAAAACTTAAAGATATTATAGTTCTCATTTCTAAGGTAAACTTCAACCAAATCGGCGATAGCCTGCTCATCATCAACAATTAAGATATTCTCAGCCAAAAGCATCATCTTCTTTCTTTTGTATATATCCCCATAATCATCATAACTGATAGCACTAATTTATTGATAATATTTTTATTATGAAAAGCTTAAGACTTTCTTAATTCAGTATTTTCTGCTTTTGAATACCAAAAAGAAAATCTGGAATATTTGAGAACTCCGGAAATTGAGTATTCAGGTTAAGATATTGATGCACTGTTGAATATTCATTCTACGTCACACACAAAGCAGAACTCCTTAAGAAAAGGCATACAGCCTGCAACTCTTGAAAGGATTATTTCTTACCTGAAAAACTCGGAAGAAACCAGCCATACCTGTGAATCTCTCTCCGCTGAACTTTCCCTCTCCCGGGTTTCAATAAGGCGTTATCTGAATTATCTTGTTGAGATCAACTTTCTTTCCAACTCGATTGATTACAGTACCGGAGGAAGACCTTCGATTATTTATCATATGAAAAAACAATAAAAAGCTCTTAATAAAGAGCTTTTTATCATGCAGTTCAATTCTGTATTAAATTGGTGCGGACAAAGGGACTTGAACCCCCACGGTTTCCCGCCAGATCCTAAATCTGGTGCGTCTGCCAATTCCGCCATGTCCGCACGCCTAAAGAATGCATTTACTATATTAAAACCTTAATCTGCTTTTGTCAACCAGTTAATAATTCCGGTTTATGGCTCTCCGTGCTGTTTATCAAACATTCATCCTGTTAAGGAACCTTACCAGGTTGTTCATGGTAAGAGCAAGGTCGCTCTTGCTGCGGGTCCTGGCTACCTTAAAGTCAACGGCCACTCTGTTGATGCTGAATATTGCTGAAACTCCCTCATTATAAGCTGGTTCAACATTATCGCCTATATCGCCTACTATTGCTACCACGGGCACATTCAGTGCTTTAGCCCTGCGTGCCACCCCGATAACTACCTTTCCTCTTATGCTCTGGCTGTCTATTTTTCCTTCTCCGGTAAAAATCATATCCGCATCATGCGCTATGGTGTCAAAATTTACGGTATCAAGTACGGTTTCAATGCCCATCTGAAGTCGTGAGCCGAAAAACGCGACCATTCCTCCTCCCATTCCTCCGGCGGCGCCGGACCCTGGAATTGCGGATACGTCAATACCAAGCTGAGCTTTTATTACTTCTGCCAAATGCTTAAGGCCATTGTCCAGAGAGACAACCATATCAGGGTCTGCTCCTTTCTGCGGACCGAAAACATACGCTGCGCCATTGTGGCCATAAAAAGGATTGTCTATATCACACATGGTTATAATCTCAATATCTTTGAGCTCCCTGCAGAACCCTGATACATCAATTCTTTTAACATCTTTCAATGTACCGCCGGTCGGAACAAACTCATTATCATCCGCATTATAGAACCTGATTCCGCAGGCTGCAGCCGCACCGGCGCCCGCATCGTTGGTGCAGCTTCCTCCAAGGCCGACAATAATTCTCCTGCATCCGCTCTTTGCCGCATGCAGAATTAATTGGCCTACTCCGTATGTACTCGTTTTTTCAGGGTTTTTATTATCCTCAACCAGTGGCAAACCTGCGCAGGCTGCCATTTCAATTACAGCAGTCCCGTTTTCCAATATGCCGTAAAATCCCTGCATGTCTTCCATAAAGGGGCCCTTAACGGTAACTTCCACCCTTTTCCCGCCGACAGCGGAAAGAAACGCGTCCACGCTTCCTTCTCCTCCATCTGCAACAGGTATGGAAACAATCTTCGCATCAGGGTAACCTGAACGCAATTCCCTTGCCATTATTTCGCATATTTCAGAAGAACTCATTGTCCCTTTGAATGAGTCAGGAATCAAAACGAATTTTCTCATTTGTTTCATCCTTTATCACTTAATCGGCTGAATTCCGTCAAAAATATCCAGCAAAGCTATTTTACAATAATTCTCAGCAAGATTCCATAATCAATCTTCTTTATCGTGTTTAAATACGTCCAGGCTTACAATATCAAGCTCTTCGGGATTCTTTTTCAACAACATGCATCTGAGAACCGCATAGGCTGTATCCATACTTGTCAGGCACAAAATTGAACGCTCAACAGCCCTTCTTCTGATCTTGAAGCCGTCACGCTGTGAATCCCTTCCCCTCGTGGCGGTATTAACAATCATGTCTATTTCGCCCTGCTCCATAAGATCAAGAATGTTGGGTGATCCTTCATTAATTTTTCTGACCACATTGGTCGCGATTGCGTGCTGGTTCAGGTAAAGGGCAGTCTTACCTGTGGCATACAATTTGAATCCCAGGCGTTCAAAGCCATCGGCCAGGTCTATAAGATCCGGTTTGTCGGTATCGCGTACGGTGAACAGGATTGAACCTTTCTCTCTGGGGAATTTAAATCCCGCTGCAATAAGCCCTTTCAGGGTCGCTTCGTGGAGGTTCTTTGCAATTCCCAGTACTTCACCGGTGGATTTCATTTCAGGGCCCAGGCTTGTATCAACATTATGCAGTTTTTCGAAGGAGAATACCGGAACCTTGACCGCCACATATTCGCCTTCCCTGTATAATCCTGTTCCATAAGGGAAATCTGACAGTTTTTTGCCCAGCATGATGCGAGTTGCAATTTTGACCATGGGTATACCGGTTACCTTGCTGATATACGGGACGGTACGGCTGGATCTCGGGTTCACTTCTATAACATAGACCTGATCGTTGAACACGACATACTGGATGTTAACTATACCTATTACGTGAAGTGCTTTGGCAAGCCTTTCGGTATAGTCTATGATGGTTTCCTTTATCTTGAAAGACAGGCTCTGGGGCGGATACATGGAAATACTGTCGCCGGAATGCACCCCCGCTCTTTCAAGATGCTCCATTATACCGGGTATAAGTATGTTTTCCCCGTCACAGATGGCATCTACCTCGAGCTCTTTACCCATCATGTACTTGTCAATGAGTATGGGATGCTCCTGCTCCTCCATATTAATAATTTCCATGAACTCTTCGATGTCTTTGTCGTTATAGGCAATTTCCATTCCCTTTCCGCCAAGCACATAGGACGGTCTTACCAGAACCGGATAACCTATGCTGTTTGCTGCCTTAAGAGCTTCTTCAAGGGTAAATACCGTGGTACCCACAGGCCTTGGAATATTCAGTTCTTCCAGGATCTTGTCAAATTTCTCCCTGTCTTCCGCTGCATCCACGTATTTTGCATCCGTTCCGAATATTCTTACGCCTATATCTGCCAGAGGTTTTGTAAGCTTTATGGCTGTCTGGCCGCCAAACTGGGCTATTACGCCATCGGGATTTTCCAGTTCTATTATCTCTTCAACATCCTCGGCGGTAAGCGGGTCAAAATACAGCCTGTCAGATATGTCAAAGTCTGTGGATACTGTTTCAGGGTTGTTATTAATTATAATTGCTTCATAACCCTCTTCTTTAAGCCCCCATACCGAATGTACCGAGCAGTAATCGAACTCAATTCCCTGGCCGATACGAATAGGACCGGAACCTAAAACTATTATTTTCTTGTTTTTTGACGGAATTGATTCGTTGTATTCATCGTAGGTTGAGTAGTAATATGGGGTCTGAGCCTCAAATTCGGCAGCACAGGTATCAACCATTTTATAAGACGGCCTGATACCATATTCCTTGCGTTTTGCTCTGACATCCTGAGCCTTTGCTCCAACATATTTTCCTATCACCTCATCAAGGAATCCCATTTTCTTTGCCTTAAGCAGAGTCTCTTTATCAAGCCCCTCCAAGGTAAGTGTTTTTAAATGTTCTTCCATGTTGACGATGTTCTTGAATTTATATAGGAACCACTTGTCTATTTTTGTTATATCGTATATCTCATCTATGGACACGCCTCTTCTGATAGCTTCAGCTATTACAAGAAGTCTGTTGTCATCTATATTGTGCAGTCTCTCAATAAGTGCGGGAAGATCCAGATCCTTGCACAGCGGAGTCTCCAGGGTTTTGATATTAAGCTCCAGAGAACGCAGGGCTTTCATGAGTGCGGCTTCAAAGGAATTGCTGATAGCCATTACTTCACCCGTTGCCTTCATCTGGGTCCCCAGGGTGCGGTGGGCATTAACAAACTTGTCAAAGGGCCATTTGGGGATTTTTATTACGCAATAATCCACAGTGGGTTCAAAGCATGCATAGGTTTTTCCGGTAACGGCATTGACTATTTCATCCAGACCGTAACCTATGGAAATCTTGGTGGTTACTTTGGCTATAGGGTATCCTGTGGCCTTTGATGCCAGCGCCGATGAACGGCTGACACGTGGGTTTACTTCAATGACCGCATATTCAAAGCTCTCGGGATGCAGCGCAAACTGAACATTGCAGCCACCTTCGATACCCAACGCGGAGATAATATTTAACGCGGCCCTTCTAAGCATCTGGTATTCCTTGTCTGAAAGGGTCTGGGCAGGTGCGACCACTATACTGTCCCCGGTGTGAATACCCACCGGGTCAACATTTTCCATGCTGCACACTGTTATTACATTGCCTTTGCTGTCCCTTATTACCTCAAACTCTATTTCCTTCCATCCGGAAACGCATTTCTCGATAAGAGTCTGATGCACACGGCTAAGCCTTAATCCATTGGCTCCGATTTCTCTCAATTCTTCCTCGTTATATGCTATTCCTCCTCCGGTGCCACCAAGTGTATATGCCGGACGGACAACAACCGGATAGCCTATTGAAGCTGCGAAACTCAACGCATCTTCAAGTGTGTTTACAACTTTACTTGGAATACATGGCTCACCAATTTTCTCCATGGTGTCTTTAAAGGCCTGCCTGTCCTCAGCCATTCTGATTGTTTCAACGGCGGTACCCAGAAGTTTTATTCCCTGTTCTTCAAGAAATCCTGATTCCGCAAGTTCCATGGCCAGATTAAGGCCGGTCTGGCCTCCAAGGGTGGGCAGAATACTGTCCGGCTTCTCCTTAAGGATTATTTTCTTTAATACATCCGGGATAAGCGGCTCTATATACACTTTATCCGCCATGTTGGTGTCAGTCATGATAGTAGCAGGGTTGCTGTTTACCAATATGGTTTCTATACCTTCCTCTTTAAGAGCCTGGCATGCCTGGGTTCCTGCATAGTCGAACTCTGCGGCCTGGCCTATAATAATAGGTCCCGACCCTATAACCATTACACGTTTTATTTCCTGTTTCTTCGGCATATTAAACCTCCACTGTTATTACTGCGTTTGAATCTTCCTCTTAAATACATTCTTTCGGGCAGAGCCCTTTTTATTTATCCATCATGGAAATGAACTCGTCATAAAGATAACCAGTGTCCCCGTATCCCGAAGAGACTTCCGGATGGAACTGAACTCCGAAAGCGGGGATTTTTATGTACTTTATTCCTTCAACAGTGTTGTCGTTCATATTTATATGGGTGACAACCGCAGATTCAGTATCAAATTTGTCGGCTGAAACTACATATCCATGGTTCTGGGCTGTAATATATGTCCTGTCCTTGCCAAGATCCTTTACCGGGTGATTTCCGCCCCTGTGCCCATATTTCAGTTTTGTTGTTTCCCCGCCCATGGCCAATGCCAGTATCTGATGCCCCAGACCTATACCGAATACGGGAAGTTTGCCCAGAAGTTTTTTCACAACATCCACCTGGGATTTGCAATCCTGAGGGTTTCCAGGCCCGTTTGAAAGAAGGATTCCATCGGGTCCGACAGTCAGAATTTCTTCTGCTTCCGCATTTGCGGGGAATACATAGACATCGCAATTTCTTTTTGTAAGGGAATTTAATAAACTACCTTTGACGCCGTAATCCAAAACTGCCACCTTATGGCCTGTTCCCGGGATATGATACATCTTTTCGGTTGTCACATTCCCGACGAGATTTCCGGGCTTGAAGTTGCGAATCTTATTCAGGCATTCTTCATGTTCCAGTCCGGCGTCCGTGGTGATAATTCCGTTCATAGTGCCTTTTTCCCTTAAAATCCTGGTAAGTTCACGGGTATCTATTCCTTTTAATCCGATTACCCCGTTCTTCTTTAAGTAATTGTCAAGAAAGTCCACTGAACGCCAGTTGCTTGGCTCGTCGCAAAACTCTCTTGCAATTAACCCCTTTACGCAGATTTTGTCCGAAGTTACATCTTCCTCATTTACGCCGTAATTTCCAATGAGGGGATAAGTCATTGTGACAATCTGCCCGGCGTTTGTCGGATCAGTCAGTAGTTCCTGATAACCGGTCATTGATGTATTGAAAACCACTTCTCCAATATATGTGCCTTCGGCCCCAAAGGCCTCGCCGGTGAACCGGCTTCCGTCTTCCAAGATCAGAAATGCTTTCATCCCTTATTTTCCTTTCTATCAAAAATAAATTGTCCGATCTCCTCTTTCATTCTTACAGCCTCAGCCCTTGCCGCCTTATCAAACTCCTCAGCCGAGTACTCATTCTTCCATCTCTCACTCTTATATGCGCACATGAGGCTTCTGGATGCGTTAATTACCGCTCCCAGTCCATCCTTGTCAAAAGCGTGGGCTACATCCGATGCTTTTCCGCCCTGAGCTCCGTACCCCGGTACTAAAATCCAGCTTTCAGGCATCCTCTTTCTTAAAAGTTTGAGCTGCTCCGGATATGTAGCACCCACAACCGCACCTACTGAGGAATATCCGCATTGGCCTTTTGTAGTCCTGCCCCATTCATTTACCATGTCCGCCATGGCTTCATAGACCTTGCGCCCGTCATCCAGTGTCAGGTCCTGAAGTTCCCCTGATGAGAGGTTTGAGGTTTTTACCAGGACAAATATACCTTTTCCGTATTTTTCACAGGCTTCAACAAAAGGTTTTATTCCGTCACTTCCCAGGTATCCGTTGACTGTAAGGGCATCGGCGTCGAATATCTCTTTATTTTCGCCATTTATATCTGTTTTGCCGAGGTATGCAGATGCATAAGCCTCACTGGTTGACCCGATGTCATTCCTTTTACCGTCGGCAATCACAATTAAATCCTTGCTCTTTGCATATTTCACAGTTTCATTGAAAACCCAAATTCCGTGGATTCCATACATTTCGTAATATGCAAGCTGCGGCTTGACTGCCGGGATAATATCACAGACTGCGTCTATAAGTCTTTTGTTGAACTCTGCGATACTGTGGGCGGCAGCCTGCTCAAAACATGAATATTCATCAAATGCCTTTCTTTTGATTGAGTCCGGTATATATTCAAGCTTAGGGTCCAGACCCAATACCGATGGATTTTGTTTTTCAATTATTTTCCGGGCAAGTTTGTCGGAGAAATTCATATTATTACACTCCTGTTCGCGATCGTACTTATTTATAATCAGCGCTGCTGAAGACCGTTTTCGCCATATTTTGTTCTGAATAATTATACGCATAATATTCTATTTATGAATAATTATACATCATTTTGGCGAGGCTTCAAATACTATTTTTCCATTAACGATAGTCATAATTATTTTTCCTTTAACCTTCCACCCGTCAAAGGGAGAGTTTTTACTTTTTGAGGCAAACTCCGAAACATTTATTGTAAACTCAGTATCCAGATCAACCATAGTTAAGTCCGCATCCTTGCCGCAGGCAATTATCCCTTTATCAAGGTTAAGAATACTGGCAGGTTTTGTGGAAAGCTTTTCTGCAAGCTGGGTCAGTGAAAGGATGCCCGGCTCAACCAGGTATGTGTATGCAAGAGGGAACGCGGTCTCAAAACCTACAATTCCATTTGGCGCGCAGTCAAACTCCACATTCTTTTCATCAAAATGGTGGGGTGCGTGGTCAGTCGCAATAATATCGATGGTTCCGTCCCTTAATCCCTCTTTGATTGCCAGAACATCATCCTCTGTCTGGAGAGGGGGATTCATCTTGGCATTGGTATTATAGTTCTCACATGCTTTATCAGTAAGGGTAAAGTAATGTGGGCAGGTTTCACAGGTCACTTTTACGCCCCGCTTTTTGGCCTGGCGGATAAGTTCCACCGAATATCTGTTGGAAACATGGGCTATGTGCATGGGCACATTATTGTACTCAGCAAGCAGAATATCCCTTGACACCATTACCGATTCTGCAATGCTCGGAATTCCCCGTAAGCCAAGTTTGGTAGACATGGCTCCCTCGTTCATACTCCCCTCCTCAGCCAGGTCCAGGTCTTCACAGTGGGAGATGACCGGAAGATTAAACTGTTGGGCATATACCATCGCTTTTTTCATGACTGATGAATTCATGACAGGTCTTCCATCGTCCGAAACAGCAACTATTCCCGCTTCCTTCATGCTTCCCATCTCAGAAAGCTCTTCACCCTTGAGCCCCTTGGTAATGGCTCCTATGGGATATACATTTACAACAGCTTCGCTTTTCGCTTTTTCCGTTATATAACTTACGACGGCTGAATTATCAACCACGGGATTGGTATTGGGCATGCACGCGACAGATGTAAAACCGCCTCTTGCCGCGCTTTTAGAACCGCTTATTATATCTTCCTTGTATTCATATCCGGGATCTCTTAAATGGCAGTGGGCATCCACAAGCCCCGGGAAGACCCAGAGATTTTCCGCATTAATTTTTCTGCCAGCTTCAATTGTAAGATGCTCCCCTATTGCTGCTATTTTGCCGTTTTCTATGAGAATATCGCTTCCCATTTTTATTCCGTCATGATTTACAATATTGGCTTTGGATATCAGAATTTTCATATATCTTCCCTCCCGGTCAATAAATATAGCAGGGCCATACGCACGGCAACTCCGTTCGTCACCTGCAGGTTAATGACTGACTGGTCGCTGTCTATGATATTTGAGGTCATTTCAAGCCCCCTGTTCACAGGTCCCGGATGCATGAAGAGTACATCGCTTCCCAGGTCTTTGACATTTTCATTATTCAGCCCAAAGAAGCGGGAGTATTCATAAGCAGAGGGAAACAACGCCTTTTTCTGCCTTTCAAGCTGGATTCTAAGTCCCATTACCACATCACAGCCTTCCAAAGCCTCCTCCATGGTATTGCAAACTTTGACGGAACCAAGCTCCTCCATTCCCACGGGAAGCAAAGTGGAAGGGGCAAAAACCTTGACATGGGCTCCCATTGTAGTAAGACCTATAATATTGCTTCTTGCAACACGGCTATGATAAATATCTCCCACAATTGCCACTTTCAGTCCTTCCAGCTTTCCAAAGTGTTCTCTCATGGTGAACATATCCAGAAGTGCCTGGGTCGGGTGCTCATGCATTCCATCCCCCGCGTTAATAACTGAGGCGTTTATGTTCTTTGCAAGCAGATGCGGGGCTCCCGCCCTGTTATGGCGTATTACAACAATATCCGCACCCATCGCGTCCAGAGTCCTTCCGGTATCAATCAGTGTCTCGCCCTTCTGGACACTGCTGCTTCCTACAGATACATTTACCGCATGGGCTCCCATGTATTTTGCCGCCAGTTCAAAGGACACCCTGGTACGGGTACTGTTTTCATAAAACAGGGTTACAACCGTTCTTCCCTGAAGGTAATTAACCCTTTTCTTGTTGCTGTCCAAAATTGTTTTCATTTCTTTGGCCGTGTCAAGAATAAGCTCTATTTCTCCGGAGCTTACGCCCTCAAGACCCAAAACATCCTTTTGCCGCAGTTTCATCCTGACCCTCCCTAAACGGACTAATATAATTCCTTTGTTTCACACTTAGCTTGGCCTTATGGCTAAAAAATTACAAAAAAAATAGTAAGACAATTGTCTTACTATCCTATCAATATTAATAAAGGGAAAAGGGAAGTAAACCCTTTTTTCCGTCTTTGCCCGTTCAATTTGCACTTGTCCTGTACAATGAAACCAGACATAAAAAACCCCTTTGGTTTAAATTATTTTGATTATAATATCATATCAGTTTTTGCTTGTCCAGTGTAAATTATGACTATAATAATGAAAAATTTCACGTCATGATTTGTAAAACTGAATGATATTTAAACCTGGCCCAGCTTTTCATAAAATACACAGAAATTTATTTGTTGCGAACCCTGTATCTTAAAACTGTTTTTAATTTGGACGGTTCGGTTTTTCTGACATCCGAGATATAAATCTCCCTGTGAACAAGTGTGGTTATCTCAAGATTATTTTCTTCAATAAACTTTTTCATCATTTCAAAACTGCGCGGCTCATCGTCATAGGGGCCGACATGCATCATCTGTACCGACAATCCGTCTTCCATGGTGTCAAATTCAACATTCTCAAGAAGAGGGTGTGGTTTTTTCTTTCTGACATGCTCAAAAGCTCGTTTAACTACATCTTCTGTTACAAAATCGGGCTGTCTTATCATGATGGTATATACAAGTTCATCCTTGTTCAGGGTTTCAAGCTTTCTTCCTTTCTCTGTCAAATCCCACAAACCTTCAAGGGGATAAACAGTATATTCAAAATAGCCTTCAGGAGTATAACCCTGTTTAGGCATCATTCTGACTGCATAAGCCAAAGAATACAAAACACCCACTCTTTCAGCAAAATCTTCACCGTTGGGATTGCCCTGACCGCTTAACATAAAAAATTTCTGCTTGGGAACTGTTACAAGCACGGGTTTTTCTTCAGGCAAATACAGATCTTTCTCCTGCTTTTTCCATTCGTACTTCATAATTCAGCCCTCTCCTTCTTCCATGGTATATATTAATTTTAACATAACTGTGAATTATCTTGCATAACAATACAGACACCCATGTCCGCAGAATTGTGCCCTGTACGCTCCAATATCCTTTGACTTTGTACAACCGCATTCCTTTCTTTGCCCCGGATCTTTGGCGTGGGATGCTCTTTTCCCGAAGAGAGACTCAAGAAATGCGCCATCAATGCAGCGGCCCTTTTTTACGCCTGGGACGTTCTCTATAAGCGGGCTGGAGCAAGTATATATTTCAACTCCATATTTATTTGCAATTTCTACTAATTGACTTGTAAACTCAATCTGCTCCTTTTGTGAAGGAAGTGAATAATCAATATCCGCATTTTTTAATCTTTGTTCCGCTTTTTTGTACGGAGAAAGAAAACTTATGGTACAGCGGCTGACCCCGAAGGAAGAAATATCCCTGCATAGTCTTTCAAAAACTTTGAGCCTTGCTTCTTTTAAATCACCGGTCAGGTTCTGAGTTTCCCCAATACTACTGAAAATGACAGGATCAAATCTCCAGTTGATCTGCTGAGTGGAATACTTATTGGCTAACTTCTCCATCTGCTTTACCGCTTCATGCGTATCAACCACATTGGGTTCAAGGGCTTTTGAGTATCCTGTAATTGTAAACTGGAAAAACAGGTCATACAAAGAAAGGTATCCCGGATCTTTGATAACATTTTTGAAAGACTTTGACCAAAGGCATATTGAATGCACATTTTCAGGGTTTAAATCCACCATGTATGAACTGCCATTGTAAGGGTTTTTAACCATGACATATTTATTTTTAAGACAGTCCTGAAGCCAGTCATAATGAAAGGCCGGAATATCGGTTCTTCTGCTACAGCTTATTACCTCTTTCAATTGGGACAAATCCTCCTGTAATACGAAACAATTCTATTTTAATTTCCTCTGTTTCTCTTTCCTCAATTTTACGTACATCAGTACTCAATAAAAAGAAAAAGTTTGATGAATATTCATGTCATCAGCCGGCTGCCGCCTACAGTATTACAGAGTCCAACAAAAGTCTGGCAGATGAAATCTTCGTATTGTAAACGTTTACATTGGCAATAAAATTATTATAAAACCAACCTGTGCCCGCTATTTTTCAGCCATCTTCGGTTATCCTTGAAGGACGGAAGCATTGACTCCACAAGTGCCCAAAAGGTTTTTGAATGGTTCATGACTTTAAGGTGGCACAGTTCGTGGATAACCACATAGTCAATTATCTCAACGGGAGCCATGACAAGCCGCCAGTTAAAATTGACATTCCCTTTTACGCTGCAGCTTCCCCATCTGGTCTTCTGGTCTTTGATGAACACTTTGCGCGGAGTAACATTAAGCTTTACCGAATACTGCTCAGTTTTTTCATTTACGATTTCCGAAAAGCGCTTTCTGTACCATTTCTCCAGTATCTTTTTTATTGTTTGCTTTCTTTGTTCTCCCAACAATCCATGGGTTATGTAAACAATAATTTTATCATCCTGCATGCTGACTTCAGCTCTATTTGAGCTTCTTTCCACAACTTCAAGGGTGTATTCTTTTCCCAGGTACAACAGCTTTTCGCCGTTTACATATTCCCTTTGTACAATATTTGAGTTTTTCTTTTTTACTTCATCCACTTTCTTAATAATCCAGCCGGCTTTTTCCCTTATTACGTCTTCAATATGTTTTCTTCCAAGCTTTATTGGGGCTGATACCCTTACTTCGCCGTTCTTTTCTATTCTGATTCCTATTGTTTTTCGTCTGCTTTTTACAAGAGTATAAAAAATCTTGTTATCCTTATGTACAATAAAATATTTATCTGTTTCCATATTCTCACTCGCTGGCTTTGAAGTTATAGAGGGGTTTGATAACATCAATTATATCAACGGTATCCTGTATGTTCCCGATGATTTCATCCATGGGTTTGTAAGCCAGGGCGCACTCGTCCAGTGTTGCCCTGCTTACAGTTGTGGTATATATGCCTTCCATTGTTTTTTCAAACTCTTCAAGACTTATGGTCTTTCTGGCCATTGTCCTGCTCATGAGCCGTCCGGCCCCATGGGGAGCAGAAAAATTCCAGTTCTTATTCCCTTTCCCTATACAAATAAGACTTCCGTCCCTCATGTTAATGGGGATCAATACTCTTTCGCCTTTTCGGGCAGAAATGGCGCCTTTTCTTAAAATCATGCTCTCAAGATCAATATAGTTATGTATGGTGGTAAACTGGTCCAGGATTTCAAATCCCATTCTGTTTATTATCTCGTCAACAATAGCCTTGCGATTATAGACAGCATACTGCTGGACCAGTTTCATATCATGAAGGTATTCCCTGAAGCTTTCCCCATGCAAATAGGCTAAAGCCTTGCTTATTTTGACAGGAGCAATTTTCCTGATTGCATAAGTCCAGAATCTGTGCCTTTGCTTCACTTTCCAAATTGTCGGTAAAAACAATAGCGGTATTGTATTTGCCCTTAACCTCAATCATGCTCCAGCCGGAACTTCTCCCCTTAATTAAAAATAAAACTTACTATATTCATTCATAATACGTGTATACTTGAAATTATATGGTTGGAATAACTGCTTCTAATAAAAAACAGTTCTTTTAATTATTAATCAAAAACCATTATAAAATTAAGCTCAAATTAATCGTAATACTCCCATTTCGAAAGGGTTATTTCCTCAACTTTTGAGTCGGGTTTAACATCGGCGTTTACTGATGAATCATCAGATTTGTCAAAATCCAATATCACCACTGTTCCGTTCTCTGTAAGGAACCAGCCTGCAAGGGTTTCATTATTCTGGCGGCTTTTAGCCTCCTCAAATTTGTCCCTGTAAGTTTTCAAGGCTGTTTCGGCATCATCTCCGACCTTTACTCCAAGATCGGTTTTATAATCGGGACTTGTTGCTACAACCCTCAGCACTTTTCCGGAAGTCTTTCCTATACTTACGCTTATACCATCATTGTAATTCCAGACTGTGATATCCTCACCGAAAGCACCCAAGGCATCAGATTCCTCAGTTTCGGAATATTTGTCGCCCAGAGCTGACTTTACTTTCTCAGAGGTATCACCCAGGGATATTCCACCCAGAGTCGGGTTTGATTCAACATTCTGCCCGGGTTTATCTTTCTGTCCGGGAGTCTCGGTAGCTTCAATTATATCTTTGCCGTCTTTATCATTTATTTTCCCTTTGTTATTGGCACCTGTACAGCCAGATGTCATTAAAAGCATTACAGCAAGAAAAATAATTACTGTCTTTTTTATCATGGTTATGCATCCTTTCTGTAATCATGTTGTCAATAACCGGTTGTCAAAAGTTTAATACGCTAATTTTTACCTGTAAAGCTTCCGGTATTCAATAAGACGATGCAGACCAGGTCAGGGTTCACGGATGTAAAGCTGTATTTATCAAAGGATCAAAATAAAGGTGCCGATTGTAATAAAAAGCCCGCCCAAAATTGTCTTGGTTGTGGGTACTTCATGGAGCACTATAAAAGCGAGAACCATTGTTATTACAACACTGAATTTATCCACCGGAACCACCTTGGAAGCTTCCCCTATTTGCAATGCTTTATAATAACAAATCCAGGACAGGCCGGTTGCAAGTCCTGACAGGACTAAAAATATCCAGCTTTTCCTTCCAATATCCGCAATCTGGTTCTGAGTGCCTGTGAGAAAAACAATACCCCAGGCCATAACCAATACCACCGCGGTACGTATTGCCGTTGCAAGATTTGAGTTAATGCCTTCTATTCCTATCTTGGCAAGAATGGATGTGAGCGCCGCAAATACAGCAGACAACAAAGCGAAAATAAACCACATTTGTATCTTCCCCTTTAATATTTTCTTTGGGCATACATATCATAATTCACTTTTCCAATTTATTCAACAATGGCAGAAAAAAACGAAAATAAAATGCCATCTTAGTTTTAAGATGGCATCTTTTTTTATAATATATAAATCCCCTTTATACTTTAAATTTCATAATTATATTCTGCAGATTCTCTGCTAACCGGGACAATCCCTCACAGGCCCTCGCAATTTCCTCAATCGATACAGTCTGCTCCTGCATGGCCGCTGCCATTTCTTCAGTTGCGGAAGAATATGCTTCCGCTATTGCTGAAAGACTCTGCAAGGAAGATATTATTTCTTCCTTATAATTCTCCATTTCATGACCCGAAGAATTCAGAAGCTCAACCACTTTTAGAGTATCGTTCATTGCCTGTTCTATCAAAAGATATTTTTCCCTGCTTTTTGTTACGCTGTCAGCATGTTCTCTGGCAATAGCCGATACCCTGTCCATCGCCTTAACTGCATGCCCGGCATTGTTTTGCAATTCATTAACCACGGCATCAATTTCTTTGATGGATTGGGAGGATTGCTCAGCCAGTTTTTTAATTTCTTCAGCGACTACCGCAAAGCCTCTTCCGGATTCTCCTGCTCTCGCCGCTTCGATTGCAGCATTTAAGGATAACAGATTGGTTTGTTCGGCGATTGATGCGATAACATGGCTTGCCTGTCCGATTTTTTCCGAATTATCGTGGTTTTTGACTATGACTTCATAAATTTCTTGTATCGCATCATTGCTTTCTTTGGTAATCCTTAAAAGATTATCGATTTCACTTAAACCATGTTCAACAACCTCCTTTACTTTCATTGAAGCAGTATTTAAACTGTTCAAATGTTCCTGGTCTTTTTCAATGCTCATGCCCAATAATAAAGCCTTGGAAGAACCATTCTGGATATTCTGTGCCTGCTCAGAAGCCCCACTGGCTATTTCCTCAACAGCCTTTGATACATCTTCTGCAGTATTGGCTGATTGCTTCGTAGATGCAGTCAGATCTTTTGAAGCTTTAGCAACCTGTTCCGAAGAAAGATTAATCTGGCCAATAATCTGTTTAAGACTGTCGGTAATAGTTTGCATTGCTGCTGACAGTTTCCCGGTTTCATCCTTTTTCTTCAGATATTTCTCCGGAACATCCTCTGTAATATCCAGAGCAGCAATTTTCTCAGAATGCCTTACTACCTCAATAATTGGCTTTGTTATTGAAACACTGAGCGGATATACAACGGCGATGCTCACCAAAAGTATCAGAGCCACGAACAATATCAAAGTATTTTGAAGCTTGGGAATGGAAGATAAAACTTCACTTTTATTTGCTGTAACCACTACTGTCCATTCGGTTCCGTCAATAGGTTCATAAGCGGCATATAAATCATTTCCATCAAAGGAATAACTGTTTACTCCTGTTTTCTCCCGAAGAATCTTTTCAAAGTGCTGAGCCACAGATTTATAGGACTCATCGTTTTTTGCTTCTTCAATGGGATTCCATTGATTTAACACTTTTTCCCTATCCGGATGGGCAACAACAGTACCTTTGCTGTTAATCATGTAGGCATAGCCGCTTTTACCAAATCCGGAATCTTGTATTATATTATTTAATGCTTCAGAGTCTCTGCGGCCTATTAACGCTCCTGCCACTTTACCGTTCCTGACTATCGGAACCGCATACATAAACACAAGCTCGTTTGTCACCCGGCAAGTAAGCAGATCAGATATAACAACTTCACCATTCAAAGCCTTTTGGACATATTCCCTGTCCTCCAATTGGGTGATTGTCCCGTCTGAATAATATGCTTTACCGTCCGGCAGTACAATTCCGATGTCTGAAAAGTTAGTTTTTCCTATTTGGCTTTTCAGTTCCGGCTGTTGAACAGACCAGTCCATACTTTTGATTTCATCGCTTGCAGCTATTATTTCCAGTGTCTTTACCTGCGTTTCTATTCTGCTCTCTGTCAGCTTTGCCGCATCCAAAGCCAGTGAATATATTGCCTTTTCAGCCTCCTCGGTAAGGGCTCCGCCTGCCATACTAATGGTAACAACACCCAGAGTTACAGAGGATAATATTATTAAAATTGAAAAATAAATTACAAGCTTTGTTTTGATACTTTTCATAAATTTCTCTCCCTTTATGCCTTCACTTGCGCTGCTTGTCCGTGCTCTGGGTTTCAGGAATATGAAGAACTTTCCATGCCGCCGGTAAAACAGGTTGCAAGTGAAATATTGCCGGCCTCCTTCTCCACGACAGTCAAATTTTAAGCAAACGGAATATGGGAATATAACTGACTAATAAGATTCCGCACTTCAAAATCCGATTAATTAATTAACATTGTCAAAGGCAATAATGGTAAAGTCAGATTTACTGGTTCAAAAACTTTACCGTTTAAATAAATCTGATGGTTAACAGATTGCTGTTTTTTAATGAAAATAGCTTTACTGTTTCAATAAATTGCTGTTCCAGAAACTGAACCAAAGACTGTATATTTCATTGCTGCTTATTTTAATGTTGGAGATTATCATTTCTGTTATATGGAAATTGATAAATTTGATATAGTCCTTTATGTAGTCAGTAGTACTTCTTGAGCACCTCAATACCTTTTTATCGACGCATTCCTGTATAATATCTGAAACAATGCCGCTTTCCTTATCCGTCCAGAATTTGTATTTTTCACGAAGTATTTTGATTATCTCCTGGGGTGGAAACAGATGGTACCGGAGTAAGAATTTCTGCTTTGCTAAATCATTGGAGCAGTATTCGACAGTCTTCTTGAACAAAGTGATTAATTTAATATCCGGAGAGATGTCTTGTCTTAGTTCTTCAATGCTTTCCAGGAACCTTATCTTGTCGTTCCAAACCTCATCATAAATGCTGAAAAACAACTCCTGCTTGGACTGGTAGTAAAAATACAGAGAGGATGCTTTAATTCCTACTTCCTTGCATATATCCCTGACATTGGTTGCTTCATATCCCTTTTCAAGGAATAATTTGAATGCAACATATCTGATTTTGTCGTTGGTTCCGCTTATCACTGCTTAAACACCCCAATCGACGCAAAACTGTAAGATAAAAATTGAGCCGAATAATGTAAAACTATTTGCCTTGTTTGTTATTAACCTACCTAACATTCGTTAGGTAAATTATATCACTTTGAAAAAAAATTAACAATACTAACAAAGGAAAAAATTTCCGTAAAAATGCAGAAAAATGCAATGTGATGTTGTTTTTTAGTTATTTGCCCAAATAGGAATCCAGAATTGCATAAAGTTGATCTATATCAAAGGGTTTTGCGATATAGTCGTCCATTCCAGCCTGAATACATTTATCCCTGTCCTCATGCATCGCATATGCCGTCATGGCAATTACGGGTACATTTTTATACCGGTTATCCATGTCCCGTATGATCCTGGTCAATTCATATCCGTTCATTCCGGGCATTTGAATATCCATGAGAATAAGATCTACTTTTTTCTCTCTTAGTTTTTCCAGAGCTTCATTGCCGTCATAGGCAGCAAGATAGTTATATCCGCCTTTTAAAATTATGCTTTCCATAATCTCCTGGTTAAGAAGATTATCTTCTACGCATAAAATTGTCTTTCTCTTTTCCAATTGATTATTAGCATCTATTTGCTCAGAAATGCTTTTTTCAGAACCAGTAAGATTTCGTTCTTTCTTAAGAGGGCATGTAAAGTAAAAAGTGCTTCCCTTCCCTACTTCGCTTTCAAAAAGTATATCACCGTTCATAAGCTCTGCAAGCTGTTTTGCAATTGCAAGGCCTAAGCCGGCACCCATATATTTCTTCTTTCTTGACAAATCACCCTGGCTGAATATCTGGAATATCTTCGGTTTATAATCTTCATCTATTCCAATTCCGGTATCCTTGACGCTGAATTCTATCTTCTGCTCTTCATGGTTAGACTCTATAAGCCTTGCCCTTAAAGAAATATAGCCGTTATCGGTAAACTTGACCGCGTTGCTGAGGAGGTTTGTCAAGATCTGCCTTATTCTTAATTCATCTCCGATAACCTCATGATCAATGTCGGGGTCTATGTAACAGCCTGCTTCCAGGCCCTTGGTATTTGCAGATATAAGGAAATTCTCAAAAATGCTGTTAATGGTCTCCCTAAGATTGAAAGGTTCATTATGAAGCTCAATTTTCCCGGATTCCAGCCTTGAGATGTCCAGGATACTGTCTATAATAGCAACAAGATTCTCTGATGAATTTTTTAATATATCCACATATCTTTTCTGCTCATCAGAAAGAGCGCCCAGACTGAGTAATTGTATCGCAGAAATCACAGCATTCATCGGAGTTCTTATCTCATGGCTCATATTGGCCAGAAACAGTGATTTGGCATTGTTGGCACTATCCGCTTCCTGCTTTAAGAGTTCCAGTTGCTCATAGCGCTCTTTTAATTCCTGCTGAATCAACCTTTCCTTTGTTATGTCTTCATTTGTCCCGATCATCCTTATGGGTTCACCATTGGGTCCAAATTCACTGACCCTCCCTTTGGACCTTATCCATTTATACGCATTGTTCTTGCACCTTATCCGGTACTCCGCAACATATTCTTCTTTACTTTCCAAATGATTGTTGAACTTTCTGGCCACTTCCGGAAGATCGTCAGGATGGATCAAGGAAACCCATGATTCAAGCCTGTCGTCCATATCTTCATAACCAAGAGTATTTTCAAAGTTGTTAAAATGGAAAATCTTTTTATTTAAAATATCAAGATCCCATATCCCGAATTGGCCTCCCTCAAGGGCATCCCTGCATTTTTTTTCGTATTCACGGAGCTTGTTGGAAAGCTCTTTCTTTTCGGAAACGTCTTCATATATTGCAATTGCTCCGTTAAATGTCCTATTCGGACAATAAAGGGGAGCTATGGATATGGACACATCAATCGGCTTTCCGCTTTTATGTAATCTTACTGTTTCATAACCTTCAAGAACACCGCCGGCGCTTACTTTTTCTATTTCGCATTTCAGCTCGCTTAATCTGTCTTCAGGGAACAATATTTCAGCGCTTTTATCAATTATTTCACTCTTTGTATAGCCAAATTTATTCTCCGCGCCTTTACTCCAGAAAGCAATCCTGAAATCTTCCGTCAATCCGATAATTGCATCATGGGATAACTCCATGACCCTTGAAATTATCTCCGCCAAATTTACGGTTTTATTGGCAGCCTTTTTATTGGTGGCTGTTTTGTCTGCATTTGTTTTTTTATTTCTGCTTATGGAATCAGGCATTGGATTTCCTCCCATTAACAAAAAGCTGGAGTACCGAAGATTGTTTACTTTCGACACTCCAACATTTATTACAGAAATATATTCTATTACTTGTCCAGTTTACGGGACACATTTCTGGTAGTTTTTCTTATCTTCAGCTTCGGCTCAAGTATCATCCGTATTACCTCACTGTCCTCTTCCGCCTTCAGAACTCTTACCAAAAGCTCTATGGCACGCTTGCCCATCTGGTACTTGGGCTGTTCTATGGTAGTGAGCTGAATCTGCGGCAGGCTTGCATAAGGTATATCGTCAAAACCTATTATCCCGAAATCCTCCGGAATCCTTAAGCCATGTTCCTGTGCGCAATGGAGCACGCCCAACGCAATAACGTCGTTTCCTCCGAATACAGCATCAGGTGTGTTACCTGAGTCAATCAGCTTTTTAAGACTTTCATATCCGCTTTCACTCTTGAATTTTCCGTTAATTATCAGGCTTTCATCAATGGGTATGTTATATTTCTTAAGTGCAAGCTTGTATCCTTCTTTTCTCTCCGCATTTGAAGGAGAGCTTTCAGTTCCGCCTATGAACGCAATTTTCTTGTAACCTGCTTCAATAAGATGCTTGGTCGCAATGAAGCCTCCTCTTACGTTGTCTATTTCAATACTGCTGTACTCAGCAATACCTGGAATTTTGTTCAGGAGAATCATTGGTATCTGGAAATCATATAAATGGGTTTCTCCATCATTATGTGCCGGGTGAAGGATAATGCCGTCCACTCTTTTTTCCTGAAGAGTCTTTAAGTACAGCTTTTCCTTATCGGTATCCCAGTTGGTATTGCAGAGAAATATACTGTAGCCCAAAAGGCTGGCAGCATCTTCAGCACCTCTCGCGATTTCAGGAAAGAATGGGTTTGTAATATCCGGAATGACAAGTGCCAGTGTGTGGGTATGCTTAAGTACCAGTCCCCTGGCGATTGCATTCGGTTGATATCCCATTTTTTTTGCAACTTCCAGTATTAGTTCTTTGGTTTCTTCCTTGACACCGCTTCTTCCGTTCAGGGCCCTTGACACAGTTGCGTAAGAAACTCCGGCCTTTTTTGCTATGTCTTTGATTGTTACTTGCATAATCCTCTCCGAATCCAAGCTATTCTCATTGTTTGAAAACGATTACAATATATATAATATCCTTGTATATCATATCAGACAACTGTTTTTTTGCAAAACAAATACGTTATTTAATATTTTTTACAGCTTAAAGTCGGAGAGCAGTCCGTCAAGGTTTTCAGCAAGATCCGACAGTTCATGGGCTGAGGCTGTAACTTCCTCAGCGCTTGCGGTCTGTTCCTCTATTACAGCGGATATGTTCTGGCTTGCATTTGCATTATTGTTTGCTATTGAAGCAATTTCCGCCATGCTTCTGTTGATTTCCTCAATCTTGGAAATAAGCTCTGACAAATCCTTTGAAATCTGTTCGATGTCCTTGTTAACAACAACATTCTTGTCTTTTATGCTGTTGAAGAATTCCATTGCCTTATGTGCGTTGGTATTCCCCTGAACTATCAGCTTCTTACTGTCATCAAAGCGCTCAGTTACTATGCCTGATTGCTTCTGAACCTCGACAATCAACTCACCGATTTCCAATGCAGATGCGGTTGTCTCGTCCGCCAGGCTCTTAATTTCACTTGCCACCACAGCGAATCCTCTTCCGGCTTCTCCGGCTCTTGCAGCCTCAATTGAAGCATTCAGGGCAAGAAGATTTGTTTGGGCAGATATTGCTTTTACAGCATTCAGTATTTCATTCATCTTGCCGGTATTTTCGTTCAACTGCTGCATCGAAGCAGCTGCTTCTTCTATTTGAGCTATAGTCAGCTCCAACTGTTTCAGGAAGCTGCTTATGTATTCGCTGCCCTCACCGGCAAGCTTCACTGAATCATTGGCTTTCTGAAGAATCTGCATTGAACTGTGCCGTATTCCTTCAGAAGTGTGATACATGGCATCAACTTCTGTGACGATTTTTGTGGTTTCATTATACTGTGTTGAAATATCCGAAGCCATTTCCACCATTGTTGCAGAAATTTCCTGATTGGCACTGCTGTTCTGCACCGTTATTTCAGACAGTTGGGATGAAGCTCTGCGCATTTTCCTGCTGGCCTCGGCAACCTGAGCGATGACCTTTTTAAGGTTATTGGTCATGGCGTTAAACATTCTTGCCATTTCACCAATTTCGTCATTGGTGGCAATCGCCAGTGCTTCCCCGTCCAGCCTGCCCTGAGCTATTTCAACTGCCCGATCTCTGATACTGTTTATAGGCCCGGCAATATTTTTAATAACTTTTCTGAGGTACAGTAAGCAGAAGACCAGTATGCCGGCAAAAGCTCCCAAACTGATTGTTATAGCCAGCCTGAATCCAACTTCAATTTTTTCCTTGAGAGCCTCACTCTGCTTTACCTCAAAAAGTATGAATTCCTGTGTGCTTTCCTTGAGGAATTCCTCAATTTTTCTAACCTGATTAACGCTGTCAGCGGATTCGGACAGCTTGTTTACAGCAAAGCCCGCCTCCGCCTCTTCAGCGTTCTTAAGCAGTGACTCAGCCTGCTTTTGAATAACCTCAAACAGCGACCTGCTTTCCTCAGTCTGCAGTCTACCGGAAATATATTCAATTGTTTCCGCTATCCTGCTTTGAGCTTCCTTATGAGTGGACTCCTCAGGCTTCAGCTTCCCGACCAGAATGTCCCTGAGCTGGATCCCGATGTTTCCGGCATGCTCATTGATATTGTTCGCGGCAATAATAGTGTTCAGAATGTCGTTGTACTGATTGTTATAGTCAACAGACACTTTAATCATGTAAAAGTTTAAGCCGCTAAAAAGCAAGAGCATGATAATAAAAGGAAGCAATATTTTAGTTTTAAATGAAGATCGTTGATTATTGCCTTTACGTTTCGACATAAACCTCTCCTCCAAATTGCTGGTTTGGAGTATCTTCAGGTCGCATCATGATGTCTTCTTTCTATGCAGCGCCTTTTGCACTTTCTCTACGATATTGTCTGCAGTCAGTCCGAACCTTTCCCTCAGGTAATTCTCAGGTCCAACTTCTCCGAATAAATCTTGCACGCCGACTCTTTCAAGGGGTGCAGGACAGTTCTCAGAAAGCACTTCCGCCACAGCTGAACCCAAACCATTGATAATATTGTGATTCTCAGCGGTAACAATTGCACCGGTTTCTTTTGCTGCAGCTATTATTGCTTCCTTGTCTATTGGCTTAAGTGTAAACATATTAAGAACTCTGACTGAAATACCCTGATCCTGAAGTTTTTTGGCAGCCTTCAGAGCCTCCTCAACCATAATTCCAGTAGCTATAATTGTTGCATCATTTCCGTCTCTGAGCTTAACAGCTTTTCCAATTTCAAAGCTGGAGCCCTCTTCATATATTTTAACGGCATTTTTCCTTAACAACCTTATATAGAATATACCATACATACCTGCGGTCTGTCTGACCAAATCCTTGAGCATTACAGTATCTACAGGTTCAAGTATTGTAATCTCAGGTATGTTTCTCATAATACCCATATCCTCAAAAGGCATGTGGGTACCGCCGTTATAGGCTGCTGTAACTCCAGGGTCACTTCCAATAATTCTTACATTCAGCTTTGCGTAAGCGCAGGACATGAATACCTGGTCAAAGCATCTCCTGGTTGCGAAAGGACCAAAGGAATGAGCAAAAGGAATCTTTCCAGTTGCGGAAAGTCCGGCAGCTATACCCATCATATTGGCTTCCTGTATACCTACGTTGAAAGTACGTTCAGGATATGCCTTCCAGAAGGGTACCATGCCCATGGAACTCATAAGGTCTGCATCAAGCGCAACGATATTGCTGTTTTTCTCAGCCAGTTCCATTAAGGTCTGACAGTATGCATCCCTCATGGCTGTTGTTTCTTTTACATTTTCAGTTGCCAATATTACCTTCATAGTTCCATCACCTTCCGCTCTAACTCTTTAATCACCATGTCAGCCTTTTCAGGATCAACAACCATATGGTGATTTGACGCTGCATTCTCTGCGAAGCTGCAGCCTTTACCCTTAACAGTATCCAGTACTATCATGGAAGGCTTTCCTTTTACCTCTTTTGCAGCCATAATTGCATTGTAAACCTGCTCTACGTCTGCTCCGTCGACTCTTACCGCGTGCCAGCCGAAGCTCTTGAATTTTTCAACCAGATCGCCAAGGTCATTGACATCCCTGGTATATCCGTCCAGCTGCTTCTTGTTGTCATCTACAAAAGCGATAAGATTATCCAGCTTCTGATGGGCGGCATACAAAGCGCCTTCCCATACCTGGCCTTCATCACATTCTCCGTCGCCGATTATAAGGTAAACATAGTTGTTTCTCTTGTCCAAACGGTTTCCGAGAGCAACACCTATGGCAGTGGACACACCCTGTCCCAGTGAACCGGTTGTCATATCTATACCAGGTGTCTTGTTTCTGTCACAGTGGCTTGGAAGGTTTGTTCCGGGCTTGTTAAGCGTTAAAAGCTGCTCCTTTGGGAAGAAGCCTTTCAGGGCAAGGGTCGCATAAACTGCAGGACCTGCGTGACCCTTGGACACTACAAGCCAGTCCCTGTCCTCCCAGCGAGGGTTGCTCGGATCAACGTTCATTACGGCGCCATACAGAACAGCAAGGGTGTCAGCTATTGACATAGCACCGCCCACATGTCCGAAGCCCAATTCCTTGAACTCCTTCATGGTTTCAAGCCTTATCTCGGCCGCAAACCTTTCCAGATCTTTTCTCATTTTTTCGTTCATAATATCACTTCACTCTACTTCTACTTTGTAATGTTTTTGGTATAAGCTTTCTCCATGGCCTCTATCAACGGCAGTTTCTTTCCTGAGAGGAATCTTACCATTGCACCACCGGCTGTACATACATAGCTGATTTTGCTGAGGTCTATGAAACGGGATGCAGCGCTGACTGTATCTCCGCCACCGATTACAGAATATCCGGGAGCTTCTGCGATTGCATTCCAGATTTCTTTGGTTCCCTTTTCAAACAGCTTGTTTTCATATACACCGGCGGGGCCGTTTACAAAAATGGTTCCTGCATTTAAGAGTATCTCTCTGTATTTGGCAATAGTCTTTTCACCAATATCCATATACATTTCTTCTGCGGGGAGCTGATCCGCTGAAATCTCCACTCTTTCCCCGACCTTCTCATAGGCCAGATCCAGAGGCACTTCAATCTTATCGGGATAGTCCCTCAGATATTCCTTTGCAGGCTCAACAAACAGATGGAGCTCCCTGTCTGTCAGGAACTTTTCCTTTTTGCTTCCCAACTTCTTGCCCATAGCCCACAGCATAATCTCTCCGGTTATACCGCATGCCAGAATCTTGTCGGCAGTGCCGTTTTCCAGTACCTGCTTCATCATTCCGAATGCATCGGATATTTTTGCGCCTCCAAGAACAAATACTGACGGTTTCACAGGCGCCTTCATAACCTTTGTCAATGCGCTGTATTCCTCCATGAGCTGTCTTCCGCCGGCAGTGGGCAGAAGTTCCTGGAAGGCTACCATTGATGGGGCATTCCTGTGGGCAGCCGCAAAGGCATCATTTACATAGTAGTCAAATAGTGGCGCAAGACTTCTTATTAGGTAGGTATTTAACATTTCTTCGGCTTTCAGCTTAACGGCATTTTCAAATGTCGATATCTCCTCACAAAGATATCGTAAATTTCCTAAGAGGATTGCTTCTCCGGGCCGGAGGGCTTTGACAGCCTCCTGAGCAGCCGGCCCGCAAACATCGTCAATATACTTAACTTCCCTGCCCAGATATTGAGACAGCTTTTCAGCATGCTCATTCATGGGAATGAGGTTTTGATAATCAAGGGTATCTCCTTGGTGGGCAATAATTGCGAGTCTTGCGCCTTTATCAAGAATATCCCTTATAGTAGGGATAGTTGCTTTTATTCTGTTATCATTGACGATTTTCTTTGTCACCGGATCAATGGGTGAGTTAATATCCGGTCTTAACAGCACCCATTTTCCGGAAAAATCAAATTCGTCAATTGAGCGTATTTTTACAGCATTGTTTACTTCCATTTTCCCAACCCCAAGTATTTATTGGTTTCTGCAACAGCCTTGAGTCTGTCAGTTTCCATTTCCATACATGCTCTTACAGCGTCCATTGTTTCAGGAATGGTTACTGCTTCCTGGGGTATATTAATTGCGTACATGATGTCGTCGCCGGACTCAACTATTGATTCTTCCCAAACAGCGATTTCATACATGTCTCCTCTCGGATTTCCGAGATCTCTTGCATATCTGAACAGTGAAGCATTGCCAAGGAATCCGTCTGCCAGTCTAACAACTCTGATTCTGTCATGGGATTTGAATGCTTCAAGAGCCATTTCCTTTGTAATCTTCTTCTTACCTTTAGCTACAACGGTGATAATGTGGCCATGTGTAACAGGTGTGTGAATTAATATTCCGGTAGCTTCTATATGAGGCATAATTGTCATAAGGTCAACTGCCTGATGACTGGGAGCCTTGTCAACCTGGAGAGCGTTTGTAAGACCTCTGTGATAATCGCCAGGGTCAGCAACACGTCTTACGATTGTTATAGCAACCTTTTCGATTCCATACAGTCTGTCAAGGCAGTCAACTGATCTGATAAGACCTGTTGTGTTACATGATGTAAGTTTTAAGAACTGCTTGCCAAGACCTTTTTCATAGTTTGCATATCCATGGAAGAATACGTCAGCAACGCTGTTCTTTTCTCCGCCCTGGAATATAGCCTTCTTGTTGTATTTTGCGTAAAGCTCTTTGTTTTTAGCACCTACGCCGGCACTGGTAGCATCCAGAATAACATCGCACTTCTGGATCATGTCTTCAAGAGTACCTGATACGGGAATGTTGAGTTCTTCAAAAGCCTTCGCATTATCAGGATTTGCAAGGTACAAATTGTAGGGCATCCCTTTTTCTTTGAGAGCTCTTATAGCTAAAGTGGGAGCTACGTCAGCAACACCTACAAGCTCCATATCCTTCTGTTTTGCAACACCATCAGCAAGACGCTGACCTATTACGCCGTAACCGGCAACACCAACTTTAATCATTTTTCATTCCTCCTCCGAATTGTTATTCTTCCAAACAAGGCAAAGTTGAACCCCCGTAGGGCATCACAATAATTTTTGCATTGTTTCCGGCTGCTTTTATTGCTTCATCAATTGCTTGTTTAATATCTTTGTAAGGTTCCAGGAAAATACTCCTTACAAAGTCATCATCAAGGTCGG
>JAAYLX010000028.1 GCA_012521705.1 Clostridiaceae bacterium
AATGGCATTCAAAATTGCGGCAAGCCTTGCATACAAAGAAGGTATGAAGCAGGCCAGCCCGGTACTCCTTGAGCCAATATGCCGCGTTGAGGTATATGTTCCCGATGAGTACATGGGAGATATCATCGGTGACCTGAACAAGAGACGCGGACGCGTTCTTGGTATGAATCCCGTCAATGGTCTGCAGCAGGTTGTTGCGGAAGTTCCTCAGGCTGAGATGTTCAAATATGCAACTGATCTGAGGTCCATGACCCAGGGCAGAGGCCATTTCACCATGAAATTTGAACGCTATGAGGAAGCTCCACCCAACGTTGCTGACAAGGTTATTGCTGAGGCGCAGAAGCAGAAAGAGGACGAATAATATACTGTTAATCCATGACAAACAGGTGAATTCAACTGCGTCAAATGCTGGATTGAACTAATAATATGAAATAACACATGAATAACTGGCAGATGGTCATTAGATTGTCTGCCAGTTTTTTGTGGAGAAATGCTTTGATTTTTCCTGGCTGGAGCATATTACATAATCAGAAGGTAAAATGTAAACTATTGAAATAGTATAAATGGTGGTACAATTTAAACTGCTGCGCTATGTTTTAGTAGCAGACTTGAAATTTTTATGCATATGATTTATAATAGTCAGAGAAAGTCAAAGTAGAATGGGGTGATATTTTGGCACGTTTAAGCGATATTATTGAAGAATTCCTCAAAGCCCTCATAAATGAAGAGGAGGGTGCTGTAGAAATACAGAGGAATGAACTTGCGAACAAATTCAACTGTGTTCCTTCGCAGATAAACTACGTGATCTCAACGCGTTTTACTGCAGATAAAGGATACTATGTGGAAAGCCGGCGTGGTGGCGGCGGATATATAAGTATTAAGAGGATTAATATTGAATCGGTAAGCGATTATCTGATGCATATTATTCCTTCCATTGGCGATAAAATATCCCAGCATACCTGCGAAGTATTTATAAACAACTTTGTTGACTATAATATTATTGAGCCCCGCGAAGCAATGCTAATGAAGGCTGCTACATCGGACAAAGTGCTGATGGGAGTTCCCATTGACAAAAGGGACGATGTGAGAGCCGCCATTTTTAAGAACATGTTAACCAGTCTGTCGGTTGATTAGGGGGAATATCCTATGGCACTTTGTCAGATTTGTAAAATGAGAGAGGCCACTGTATATTTTACTCAGATAGTTAACGGGCGGCAAACCAATTTGTTTGTCTGCAAAGAGTGCGCAGGCACCCATGGTGTAAAACTGGATTTAAACACCCTTTTAACCGGACTTTTAGGTATAAGCGACAACCAGGATTTGCCCGACCCGACAGTTACAAGATGTGACCGCTGCGGAATGACCGCGGAAGATTTTAACCGCACCGGACGAATGGGTTGCAGCCGGTGCTATCAGGTATTTCACAACCCCATGTATGCTCTCCTGACCCGAATCCATGGAAATACACGGCACAGGGGCAAGGCGCCCAAGAGATTGGAACGTATTCAGGCAGTTGACAAGCAGTTGGATGAGCTAAAGAAACAATTGGAGGAATGTATCCGCACTGAGAATTATGAAAAGGCGGCACAGATAAGGGACGAAATCAGATTTCTGACCAGTCAGAAAGGGGGCGCAACCCAATGAATAAATGGTATGTGGACGTTGGCCCTGATTCGGACGTTGTAATGTCCAGCCGGGTGAGACTTGCCAGAAACTTTGAAAAGTATCCGTTTCCGCACCGCAGCCTTTCCGAACACCAGGAAAATGTCATTAAAGAGACCTGCGATGCGATTTTCTCAAGCAATCCAAAACTGAAAGAAAGTTTCACATTGATAAGATTCGATGAAATATCGGAAATAGACCGTATGGTGCTGGTGGAAAAGCATCTTGTGAGCAAGGAACTTGCCGAAAGTGAGTTGAAAACCGGCGCTCTTATAAGTCAGGATGAACAGCTTAGCATCATGTTCAATGAAGAAGACCATCTGAGAATACAATGCCTTGCATCAGGGATGCAGCTTGAAAAGGCTTTTGATATATGCAACTACCTGGACAATATTATTTCTGAAGAAATAGATTACGCATATGACAACGTAATAGGCTACCTTACCAGTTGCCCTACCAACGTGGGGACCGCTATACGAGTATCGGTTATGCTCCATCTTCCGGCATTGACCATGACGGGATACATCCGTTCGGTGCTGGAATCCTGCGGCAAACTGGGACTTGCTGTGAGAGGACTCTATGGCGAGAATACTGAGGCCTATGGAAATATGTATCAGCTGTCTAACCAGGTTACTTTGGGAAAAAATGAAAATGACATAGTAATGAGCGTCAAGAACATAAGCTATCAGATTATAGAACAGGAAAGGCTGTTAAGGGCGGAACTGTTCCAGAAAAACAACGATAAGATCTCAGACCGTATTATGAGGTCCTTTGGAATACTACGATATGCGAGGACCCTGACCTCCGATGAGGCGCTTCAAAAACTGTCCGACATAAGGCTGGGTATAAATATGGGTCTTATAAAGGAACTTTCTGAAACTGACGTAAGTGAAATGATGCTTTTAATTCAGCCCGCAAGCCTTCAGCAGTATGAGAAAAAAGTTCTGGACCCCAAAGAAAGGGATATTTGCCGGGCCAAATACGTAAGAGACCATATAGAGAGAAAAATGGGCAATTACAGAGAGAAAACAGACTAACCATACACATTGAAGAGGTGATAATAATGATCTATGGCAGGTTTACAAAAAAAGCCGAAACTGCGCTGCTCCATGCCAGGGAGTGTGCGATCGCATTGGGACATAACTATATAGGAACTGAACATATATTGTGGGGACTTGCAAAGGAAGGTACGGGAATTGCTGCAAGTGTACTGCATGCAAATGGTGTTGACGAAGAAAAAATAAGAAAGAAGATTCAGGAACTGATAGGTCAGGGGGACG
>JAAYLX010000029.1 GCA_012521705.1 Clostridiaceae bacterium
ACCAAGTCCAACAATATCAAAGGCAGGAATACCGTTTGAAATATCAGTTTCAACCTGTATCTGGCAACCTTCAAGTCCTGAAAGTCCACATGTTGAAACTCTGCTGAACATATAGAACCTCCAAAAAGAACATTTGTTTGGAGTACATTTTAGCACAGCTTACCTTATTTAACAAGTATGAATTTATAAATGCCAATTTACATAATCAAAAGTTATATCCATATTATGGCTGTAATATTATTGACTGTAATTTACTCTATATGTATAATATGATAGTCCATTAAAAGGAGTTGATTATTATTAGACAGATACTTCATAAATCTTTACCACTTATAATTTTCTTTTTATCTGTTGCTGCCCTCTTGTCCCTCAGTAGTGCATCTTTATTTTACTGGAATGATCAGATTCAGAATAATAAAGATTTTCTTGGTGATGATGCAGTACAAATAAATATTAAATGTCCTATTGGCGCAAAAGAAGAATATCCTGATTTTGATAGTGTTATAAGTCAATTAAATGAAGAGAAGGTAGATTATTTATTGTATAAAGATTTTAGTATTGCGGGTTGTAAAGGTGTATATTTTTCAAAAAACAGCAGGTTCAATCCGGAAATTGTTGAAGGGAGAAATTTTGATGATACAGATTTTACTCAAAGAAGCAAAACTATTATTATAAATGAATCCATGATTTCAAAGTGTACAGAGGGAAACGGTAAAAAGTACTTTTATTTTGAAAATGAAAAATATGAAGTTATCGGTGTTTTCCGAAATAATCTTAATAATTACAATTTTGCTTTGGTGAGAGCCGCTGACTGCTTTATTAATATGACAGCTCTGGCGGACAGCCAGAAATCGGCTTTCTTTATGGGAACATTCTATTTGGATGCAGGAAAGCATACTCCTGAACTCTATGAAAAACTTGAGAATTTGATAATGGAGTTCGAAGATTACTCAATTAAGAAAAATCCAGTTGGAGAATCCGGACTATCCATACTCAAATCCGTCCTTCAATTTCGCTGGCCTATATTTTGTTCATTAATTATTGCGACATTGCTTTTAAGTTTAAATATCTACAGTGCAACAACATACTGGATAGAAGGAAGAAGAAAAGAAATTTCCATCAGAAGGCTTACAGGAGCAACTATTTACAAAGTCAAGATACTGTTTTTAAGGGACTATGTTTTGTTAACTACTGCTGGATACTTAGCAGGCTTAATCTTTTCAATAATTATTATGAAATTCAGACTAATACCTTATTTTGGCGATTCAACCCTTGAAGCGAGAAGTTTAATTGTTTCATTTGTATTATCACAGTTGTTGGGTGTTTTCTTTGCGATTTTCACACTACACAAATACTTTAGACATGAAATTGCCCGGAATTTGAGGTGAGTTAATGAATCAGCTACGTTACGCATTTGAGGATATAGTACATAACAAAAGCCGAAGTTTTGTTTTTTTCCTGCAAATTACTTTATCGTTAATGCTGTTTTCTTTTATGTTGACCCATTCATTTGATTTGCAAAAGCTAATTAAAAAAATTACCATGACGAATGAATACAAAAATGCATATCTGATGTTCGACATAAGCGATATGGACAAATTTTTTAACGAAACTATTTACGAAGATGATGTAGTAGAAAGAATGGACAACTTTTATTTATGGCTAACGGAAAATAAGCACTTCAAGAGCTATGCCTTCAGTTACGAAGATTTGATACTTAAAGACAATAGATTAGATGATTCACTTGTTTCATTTACTTATGATCTAACCGGAGATAAATGCTATTCCGGATTGATTTGCAATGAGGATTTTATTAATTTTTTCGATTTCAGATTATCTAAAGGAAGGCTGTTTAATACAGGCGACTATTCGGATACTTCAAATATTATACCAGTAATTGCTGGATATGATTACAGCAAGTATTTTAATTTAGGCGACGTTATTGATTCGGAATACAGAATTATCGGTTTTTTTGAAAAAGATAGCAGATATTATGATATTAAAGCCTGTGGAGATTTATTAAGTTTGGACAAATCTATTGTGATGCCTTTTCAGAGGGAAAAAGCTCTGCAACATGATAATTTGGGTTTGTATGACAGTATTATTAATAAAACTGTTATTATTACTGAAGATGAGAGGGTTTTGGATGATATTCAGAAAAAATCTTCGGAACTTGGGCTTTACACATACAGTTTCAGAAGTGTTGAAGAACAGCTTGGTTATATAAAAGAGTCTTCTGGTGAATGGGTATTAAGCCTTTTTACATTCTGCATGATTATTTTATTCTTTTGCATAATCGGAATGATTTGCAATATGCTCCAAATGCTTAACAATTACATAAGAGAACTAGGTATTCATATACTTTGTGGCGCAAGTAAGTTTTCCATAGTGATTCGTTTGTTTTATCAGGTATTCTTCTTAACCCTGCTCCCGAATATTATTATTCTTTTTATTCACGGATTCTCATCAAATTTATTAATTTCAGTGCTATTAAGCGTATTATTATCAACGCTGGTTATTCTTGTCCCATTTATCCGGCTTATGAAAACAGATATGAACACAATTCTTAGGAGGAGCGAATGATGAGCATAATAAAACTTGAAAACATCACTAAAATATATGGAAAAAAAGATAATGAAGTAAGAGCGTTATCCAATGTATCTCTATCCATTGAAAAAGGCGAAATAGTCGCCGTCGTTGGCCCGTCAGGCTCAGGAAAGTCTACATTATTAAATATAATTGGGTGTATTGACAGTCCCACAGAAGGAAGCTACTGGCTTGATAACTCTCTGATAAAAAACAGCAAGCAAAAAGATATGGCCAGAATCCGCAATGAAAGATTCGGTTTTGTTGTTCAGGACTTTGCTTTGGTTGAAAGATATACTGTAAAGAAAAACGTACTCATTCCCCTTTCCTATTCTTCAAAGAAAATAAGCAAAAATCGTGCAGATGAATTACTTGAACGGCTTGGGCTTAGTGAAAAAAAGAATGTTCTTGCATCAGACCTGTCAGGCGGTCAAAGGCAAAGAGTTGCAATAGCAAGAGCCTTGATAAACGATCCTGATATTATTCTTGCCGATGAACCTACAGGTGCACTTGATAAGAACACCGGCTTTGAAGTAATGAAGATTCTTACCGAGTTAAATGAAGAAGGAAAGACCATAATTGTGGTTACTCATAACAGCAGAGTCGCAGAAATGTGCAGCAGAGTAATAACCATTGAAGATGGTATGATTAGAAATACATAAATGGTCAATGTCATGCAGAAAGATATTCATTGGATATCAGCATGGAAAAGTCGCAAACCTTTTTAAAGCCTAATTTTTCATAGAGACGTCCGGCATGCGGGTTGCTGTATAAGAGATTTGGAGATTTATTGTTCTTAAGAATATCACGAGTAATAGCCAAGACCACAGAAGAAGCCATCCCTTTGTTTCGGTATTCCGGCCTTGTGACCACACCGCCAATAGTCGCATAATTATTAGATTCAACAGTTGTATAAGCCTGGGATACTATAACCCCCTCTGCCCTTCTTACATAAAAACGGCTTAATCCAAGTTCCATCCTTCTTCGTATACCTCTTTCAATTTCCTGAAGGGAATTATAGAAACGGGCAAATTCGGGGATTCCATATATAAGACATGCCATCTCATGGCAATCATCCAGCCGGGCTTTTTCTGCCTCATCACTGTATTCAGTTTCGTATGTACCTTCATGAACCATTAGATTTGAATGTTCCAGTTTCATTTCCTTAAAATAAGGAGCTATTTCTTTGAGTAGTTCCCTTTTTCCGGATATGATATCGGAGCCTGTAAATGAAATAAAACTTACAAGCTCCTCCATATCGCATTTACAATCCATACTGTAAAGGTACAAATGGTTGAAATACCTCATTATAACTGCGCAAATATTATTGTTTTCAATATGAAACCAGACATTCTGAAAATCCTTTTCAAGTCCGTATTTTTCAAGATTGGCAAGGATAGTAGTATTAAGGTTTCCCTCACAGTTGAGATAGTCTGTAAGTTTCAGAATATCATGGTTTCCGCCTTTTTTTATCATTTTACCCTCATTCGTCAATAAAACTTTTATGAAGCTTCCTCATTTCAAGGCCTGCCTTATCAATATAACTCTTCATTTTGTTTGCTTCAATAGGCCGTTTTATTTTCAACGTGGTAGTTTTGACCAGATCTTCGAAGGTCATTACAAAATATCTGATAATCTTGTATCTTGGGATATTCTGATTTAGATTTCTGATTTCTGCATCCAGTTTTTCACCCATTTCTTCTATGGAATAACCTTTATCGTGGAGATAGTCTTTATCAATAACAAGTTTGGCACAAATCTCAACATCCCCGTCGGCCGCAGTCTGACCCCATACGAATGAATCTTTCACACCGGGCAAGGAATTTAACAGTACTTCATATTCTTCAGGGAATGCCTTTTTACCGTTATTTAATACTATCATTGACTTCGCACGGCCTGTAATCCTTAACAAACCGTTGTCATCAACAATACCCAGATCACCGGTCCTGAACCAGCCGTCCTTTTCCATAACCTCCCTGGTTTCTTCTTCATTTTGATAATATCCGAGCATAACGTTGTTTCCGTGGACTAAAATCTCACCCATTCCATTTTCGTCCGGATTGTCTATGGTAACTTCAACGTCCCTTATGGGTATTCCGACTGTTCCCGGCACATTTACAAAGAAGGAAGTTGCACTGATTACAGGGGAAGTCTCGGTTAGCCCATATCCCTGAAGGAAGGTAATACCAAAGCTTTGAATACCATTTATTATTTCCACATCAAGAGGTGCAGCGCCTGAAACAAACAGCCTCAGCTGGGGGCCTAACTTTTCAAGTATTGACTTGAAAAGCTTTCTTCTTACATCTATTTTGAGCTTCAAAAGGGCATTGGACACTTTTTTCATTTTTTCTACCAGTCCCTTTTTGCCTGACTTTTCGATGCCTTCCAGTAACTTTGAGTAAAGGGCTTCGAAAATCGCCGGCACGGCAACCAGTATTGTGACTTTAAACTCCTTTATATTGCTGGCAATCTGTCTGATGCCTTCACAATATGCAATGGTAACACCTTTGTAGAGCATGAACATTAATCCGATTGTGTTCTCAAAGGTATGATGCAGTGGCAATAAGGACAAATGTACATCATTTGGCAACACTTTTATAAGGGAAGTTACCGATGTAACATTGCTGGCGATATTTGAATGGGAAAGCATTACACCCTTGGATATTTTGGTGGTTCCTGAAGTGAAAAGAAGGATGGACATGTTTTCCCTGTTAATATGCGCATCTATAAAGCTTCTGTCCCCCTGGTCCAGAAGTTCATAACCTTTATGAATGAGTGATTTCATTGTTATAAACCTTGGATCATCTACAATAGTGGAAAACTCGTCAAGGCAAATGAAATATTTAAGGGTAGTATTTTTTCTTGAAATGTCCTCCATCATGGCCTGATAAGTTTTGCTGTAAAAAATTGCTCTGGCTTCTGACCTTTGAATGAGGTTTTCAACTTCATTAGCCGGTAGATATTTATCCAGAGGTACACCTATACCAGTACCGTTAATAATCGAAAAGTAGGCAACACCCCAATCATAACGATTTTCACTGATAATGGCAATTTTGGCACCCTTAAGGCCCAATGAGTGCAGAGCAGTTCCAAGGGCATCAACTTCATGATCTATGTCAATGTATGTTTTAGTAACTATTTTTCCATTCTGCTTCCACATAAAAGCAGTTTTGTCTTTATATTTTTCAGCGCTTTTCTTTAATAATTCCCGGCAGTCATAAACTCTGTCAGGTTCATAATGGCCGAGGCCTTTTACAATTCTCCTGCCGTTTTTCGTAAAGATTTCATAACCTTTATTCATAGCACCGCCCCTATTTTCAACTAACTAATATAATTTGATATTATTACCTGGTAATAATTATGTGATAAAATAATAAAAGTTTCAAGGCTTTTATTATTTTGCCCTGAAACTTTTTTAGTATGAACTCATTGAAAAAAGTACAACAACGGTTTTTATAGTCTTTTCATTGCCTTAAGTTTTATCTTTTCTCCGGAATTATTTCAATCCAGTATCCGTCGGGGTCCTCAATAAAATACAGACCCATTGCCTTGTTTTCATAGCATATACAGCCCATTTCCTTATGCAGGGCATACGCAGCGTCAAAATCGTCCACAATGAAAGCAATGTGGGATTCATTATCACCTAAATTATAAGGTCCTTCTTTATCTCTGAGCCAGGTAAGCTCTATTTTATGGTTTGTTATTCCGTCCCCCATAAATACCAGCGTAAAGCTGCCGTCTTTGGCCTCTTTTCTTCTTATTTCCTGAAGCCCTAAAGCTTTCTGGTAAAAGGCAACCGACTTTTCCAGATCTGTAACATTGATGTTGTTGTGATCAATTCTGAATTTCATTTTACTCCCTCCCGCTTATTCAATTAGGGTATTTAAATTATATCATAAATATATCCGCATAATCCCTATGTATTCTTTATATACACATCTTTAATCCAAACCTTGTTATTACCGTTACGACATTTAAAAAGTGATGCTGCCATTAGCAGCACCACTTTTCCCATGAATTTAATATTTATGAGTGAAGATTCATTTAATCAATTTCCCCGCCCCTGTCCTGATGGGAATCTGCAGAACCGTATTCCAGGACGTCAAATAAAACTTCACCTTTTAAGGTATCATTCATGTTGGATGCATGAGTAACCTGTTCCTCTGCCGGGCGGCGCTTCCTCTTGTCTCCCTTTAATCTCAGAATGTATTCATCCTGTTCCCTTGCACAATCAATGCAAAGCCTTGCATGGGGCAATAATTCAAGCCTGGCTGGGTCTATTTCTTTACCGCAATCTTCACAAATACCATAGGTCCCCTCTTTAATCTTTTCCTTAGCCCTTTCAATCAGATCAATCTCTGACGCCTGCAATTTTTTTAGCCCTATCTGCTGCTCGACATCGAATAAGTCCGAAGCAATCTCTGCCGGATGGTTATCATAGTTTGACAAATCGGAAGTATTGTTATTGTCGTTTTCACCCAACGACAGATTTTCCATATCATCAAGAATATCCTGATGTCTTTCTTTATGTTGTTCCAAAAGATGTTTATAATGATTAAGCTTTTTCCTGTCCATTTTTTGCATCAAAACCTTTCCTTGAGTAATCATAATTAATATTTCACGGTTTAGATGCAAAAATGCTTTATAATCGATGGAAGTATTTCTGATTAGCTAATGATTTTAATTTAATTGATTCGGAATTTTTAGTACTATTTTAAGTCCTCAATATAATTGCTTTTATCTTTTGCCAATTTTTTAATATTAACGAATTTCAAGTAACTTACGACCAGATAAATCATCACGGATGTTATAACAAAAACTCCGCTGTTAACCTCTATATAGTTCTGTTTTTCTTAAGTTAATAAGTAAAGAATGCCCCACACAGAGGCGATAAGGATAAAAATAATAGTTTCCAGATACTTTTTATTTCCTTTTTCAGTACAGAATATCGGGGATAAAAGTCCTTCTGCAATAAAGGCAGTTGTTGCCGATCCAAAATAAAAAAGCAACAAAACCGGATGTATTCTGTATGGTGAGTTTCCATAAACCAAAAAGGCCGGTATAAACCAGATAAAGAAGTAACCTGACAAACTGGACATGTAGTTAAGTATTATTTCTTTTATGCAAGGTCCTTCGCTGTTTTTAATTATTTCATCTGTAAAACCACTTACATCATCACCTATGGCATCCTTTAAGCTTGATCCGTTGAGCTTTTGTTCCTGTGCCATACCTATCAGATCTCTTTTGACAACCTGGGCGTCATAAGAGTTTATTTTAAATATACTCATTCTTTTCATTATATTATTGATTAACTTTTCATCCTCTTTACTCAGCTCTTTTATCTGTTTATAATTCTCTGTCTCCAGTAAAGTCAGCTCATTTTCAAACATATCTCATGCTCCCCTTATTATCCTGTCAACCGATTGTTTCACATCATTCCATACAAGTTCAAATTCTCTTAAGAAGTCTTTTCCGGATTTGGTCAGAAAATAATACTTTCTTTTTGGTCCAAGTGGAGATTCCTTGTATACAGAAGATATAAGTTTCTTTCTTTCAAGTCGTACAAGAATAGGATAAGTCGTACCCTCTTTTACATCATCAAATCCATATTGCTGAAGGCGGGATACTATTTCATAACCGTATGTTTCTTCCTGGCTGATTATCTTAACAATACAACCTTCCAGCGTACCTCGCATCAATTGGGAACGGTCCACCATATAATTCATCTACCTTGCACAACATAATAGCTTTACTATATTGTACTGCATAGTAGTGATAGAGTCAACCTTTACTGTAACTTCCTTTATTCTTCCGACTATTATGAATTAGACCATCATTATTGTCCGGACGGAAACATGAAGGAAAGAATTCTTATCATACTTGCAGCAGGTATCAACACCAATGCAAGCAGAGACTTGTTCAGAGATTTCAAAAAAGAGCTTGAGATAAGATATTTAAAGCAGGGAGATACCGTCAGGTTCATTGAAGTATTCCCTTTAGGGGAAGTTAAAGATACTTCTGCAATAAAACAGGCATTAGAGGTAGGTTCCCACATGCACCGGGGAACCGGTGGTGCTGAAATAGTCGAAGCTGTAGTGAAAAACATCAACTGGGCGAATAAAATTATTTTAATCGGCCACAGCGGTGGTGGCCAGGCAGCTTTAGATGCTCTTGTAACTTTTGAGAAAAAAGGAATTTCAGTTCATCACGCTGTTCAGATTGGCGCCCCATCACAACTAATTCATAAGAAATATGTACATAAAATTACAAGAGTACAGGTTAAATCCGATTTAATATCCAATATTATTCACACCGGTACAGAAGCAGTCCCACACAGTTTCAATGCAATATCAGGTTTAATTTCGTCCATCTGTGATGCTTTTACCAAAAGAATGCCTGAAACCATATACGTTGAACTAAATACGGAAGGTCAACCCTGGGGAGGCCATTCTGCGTATTTTATAAAAGATTTAATAAACAATAATGGCGTAGATAATGTTACCGAAACCATCAACGCCTTTTGGGATAAGATTAAATAAATCTGTTAAGGCAATTCTTTCACTGCAAATTTGGGGTCAATGAGAGAGTCGCCCGGAATACTTATTTTAGGGTCACAGTTAATTTTGGGTGTTATTATGACAAGATAATTCTTGTCAGTCTTTTGCGCTGTATATTTGGATACATCAGGATTGTCTGCGTAAGTATTTTTTATATTGATACTTTCAGAACGCATAGTAGTTTTTGCGATGCTTCTTTCTGAGGTTATGGCACTTATGGCAATAATAAAAACAGAAAGCAAAAGAAATCTTACAAATCTCATGCTACCACCTCAAATAATTAGACGAATGAACAAAATAATCGTTCTTAGTTTTAATGAAAAATTTAGATATTTGAGATGGGTAGTAAAACTAAAATAAAACCAAGATTGACCAAATGCATGTATTGTAAAAATAAAAAACCTTGAAAGCTTTCACTTTCAAGGTTATGGAGCTGGAGGACGGACTTGAACCCCCGACCTGCTGATTACAAATCAGCTGCTCTACCGGCTGAGCTACTCCAGCTTGATATTAAAATGGTGACCCCTAGGGGACTCGAACCCCTGTTACCGCCGTGAGAGGGCGGTGTCTTAACCGCTTGACCAAGGGGCCAAGCCTGCTGTCCGAAACCGGACAAAGACTATTTTAACGGCTTCACCCCTTCTTGTCAAGTTTTTTATTATCAGAATTTTGATAAAGTGAAATCTGAGAAGTGTAAATATGATGCGCTTCTTCACAATATACTGAACAATTAGCTCAAAGATATCCTTTTTTACCCACCGTTTTTACCGGTGCTTTTCTTTTTTCCTTTGGCTTTTCCTCTGGCTCCAATATTCATCAGGATTCTTTCTTTTTCAATGTCATCTTCTCTTCTTTTTCCGGACTCTCTTATAACCGGCTCAGGATTATCAGACTCATCATCATCTTCATCTATCAGGATAAAATCTATCTGCCTGCTTTCGGGAGTAACCTTAATAAGCTGAACATTAACCTTATCGCCGATCCTGTAAACCTTCCTTGTTCTTTCTCCAATAAGGCATAAGGATTTTTCGTCATAATTATAATAGTCATCATCCATGCTGCTTAGTCTGACAAGGCCTTCCACAGTATTTTCAAGCTCTACAAACATGCCAAATCCTGTAATGCCGGATATAATCCCTTCGAACTGTTCGCCAACCTTATCAACCATAAACTCGGCCTTTTTCAGGTCTATGCAGTCTCTTTCAGCATCCTCGGCAGCTTTTTCCCTGTCCGAACATTGTTTTGTGACATCGGGAAGTATGCTTTTATAGTGTTCGATTCTCTTTTCATTAAGCTGTCCGTTAATCTGTTCTTTCATAATCCTGTGAATGATAAGATCAGGATAACGGCGGATTGGTGAAGTAAAATGAGAATAGTATTCCGCCGCAAGGCCAAAATGCCAGACGTGAATATCACTATACCTTGCCTTTTGAAGAGATCGGAGCATTATCATCTCAATAGCTTTTTCCTCAGGTTTGCCTTTTATCTGGGTCAGAACTTCCTGCAATGCTCTGGGATGAACATCCCTGTAGCCTTTGAGCTTGTAGCCATAAGAACCCAGAATATTATTCAGGGTTTCCATCTTCTCCGGATCCGGGTCTTCATGTATCCTGTAAACAAACGGCACTCCTATCCAGTAAAAATGCTCTGAAACAACTTCATTGCACAGGAGCATGAACTCCTCGATAATATTATTGGCAATTGTCATTTTATAGCGCTTAATATCAACTGTTTTGCCGTTTTCATCAACTATTACCTTGGCCTCATCAAAATCGAAGTCCACAGAACCTCGACGTCTTCTACGCTCTTTCAGGATAAGGGCAAGCTTTTTCATGTCCTCGAAGTCTTTAACATGGTCTTTATATCTTTCTTTAAGCTCTTCATCATTCTCTTCAAGGATTTTATATACATTTGTATATGTCATGCGCTCATTCACATTGATGACACTTTCAAAGATTTCATAATCAACTACATTTCCTTGCCCGTCAATTTCCATCATAACGCTGAAAGCCAATCGGTCCACTTTTGCGTTCAGGCTGCATATATTGTTGGACAGTTCCTTTGGCAGCATTGGAATTACCCTGTCAGGGAAGTAAACGCTTGTCCCCCTGCGCAGAGCTTCGGTATCCAGCGCCGAGCCTTCTTTTACGTAATTGGTTACATCGGCAATATGCACCCCCAAACGATAGTTGCCGTTTGGAAGCTCTTCAATTGATACCGCGTCATCCAGATCCCTTGCATCCTCGCCGTCAATTGTCACCATTCTTAATCTTCTAAGGTCGCGTCTGTTCTTTGTATCCTCTTCTGAAACTTTGTCAGGAACAGCCTTTGCTTCATTTATAACTTCCTCAGGGAATTCATAAGGGATATTGTAAGCACGTATTATCGACATTACGTCAACACCGGCTTCATTTTCATCGCCAAGGACTTCAATTATCCGTCCTTCCGCATTACGGTTCGCCTCAGGCCATTTTGTAATCTCCACTACAACTTTCTGGCCTTTCTGAGCTCCGTTCATATAATCTTTCGGAATATAAATATCTCCGATCAGACGTGTATGGTCAGGGGTAACAAAACCAAAATGATCGCTTTTGTCAAATTTCCCGACCACTGTTTTATTTGCTCTTTCAATAATCTGAATGATTTCCCCTTCTCTGTGCTTTTCGCCGGGTATGCTTTTATGAAGTCTTGCTATTACACGGTCCCCGTGCATTGCTCCGTTAATGGCATTTGCAGGAATAAAAACATCATCTTCACCCATATCGGGCAGCACAAATCCAAATCCTCTCGGATTGCCCTGGAATCTTCCTGCTATAAGTCCCATCCTGTCAGGAACACCATAGCGCTCCTTTCGGGTCTTGATTATAAGGCCGTCTTTCGCCATTTCATCCAACAGTTCCTGCAGAGCAGGCCTGTCCTCTTTGGGTACGTCCAGAACAACTGCCAGCTCCGAAAATTTCAAAGGTTTATATGATTGTTCCCTCATAAAAGCGAGTATTCGCTGTTTTCTTTCTTCCATCATTTCAAGTTCCATCTCCATATTTTCATCCTTTACTTTATTTTTTTAGATTTAAAGAAGACGGCTATCTAAAAGCCGTCTCGTATATATTATTTATATTTATTTATGCAAGTATTCCATTTTGGTTATTTTGCTGTTTTTCAATATTTTTAATAGCTTCAAGGGAAAGTTCTATAAACTCTTCAATACTTATTTCCATCTCTGTACAAGTTCCAATCCGCTTGCGGTCTATATTTGGCATGAAATCCGGATTGTTGTATTGCTCAATTACAAAATTCAGGTCAAGAGATTCTATTTCATTTTCACCTTTTAATTTGCCACAGCAATCAATGAAATGTGCCATTGGCCCGGCACAGTACAGGGCTTTATCTATCTTTCTCCGTCTTTCAAGACTACTGTCAGCCGTATGAGCTCTTACGGCATACACAATTGTCGGGTCAAAGCTCAGACATTCTAAAATATCTCCACCAAATACACCGTGAGGGCGGGAATCATTCTTTATTCTCTCAACATCAATATCATGGACAAGGCCTGTTATTCCCCAGAGCTCAACTTCTTCACGAAAGTATTCTGCCAGTCTTCTCATTATTGCTTCAACTTGCAGGCTATGTTTTATAACGTTCTCATTTTCTATCCTCAGCAATAATTCTTCCATTGCTCTGCCTCGCTCCATAAGACCCCTCCTCACTGGTAATATATTCATAAGTAATTATATCAGATTAGGGGGAGTCTGACAAACACTGCAATTTTACTGCTTTTCAAATATTATTCATTTTGAAGGGACATAATACGCTTTACAATACACTCGATTTTGCATTACAATACACTCTGAGGTCTTCGGACCCTGCCAGTTCGCAATATCCTGGCAAGGCTATTTAGCCTGAAACAAAACTACGAGATGCCGGCGGCTCAATAAACAGCCGGTGTTTGCATTTTTGCAAAAACAAGAAGGAGAGACATGAAATTTAACTCAAGATTCATCGTTCAAGCTGCACTTATTGCGGCAATCTATTCCACCCTCACACTATTTCTTAAACCCATAGGATACGGCCCCATTCAGTTCAGGTTGGCTGAAGCGCTGACTGTACTTCCTGCAATATTCCCCGCATCAATTCCGGGACTTTTTGTTGGTTGTTTACTTGCCAATCTTCTTGGAATGTTTGGTATGGCAGATGTCATTTTTGGAAGTCTGGCAACACTTTTAGCTGGTTTTTCTACATATCTTCTCAGGAAGAAAACCCTGCTTTACCCTCTTCCTCCGGTTATTTTCAACGGTCTTATTGTAGGGTCTTATGTGTACTTCCTCTATGACAAAACTTATCCTCTTGCCCTCACAATGCTTTTTATAGCAATATCTGAGGCTATATTGACCTATGGGCTTGGAATAGCACTTGTTTCTTTTATTAAGAAGAATCCTGCTCTGAGGGAATTACTTCGAATTCAAGAATGATGCTTACGACTGGAAAGATAGTAAAAATACAAAAGTGCTGGAATTTAATCATTCCAGCACTTTTTACATTCTATCACAAAAATCATCACATAATTGAGTATTTGGAAATGCCTCAAAGTCTTTGGAAAAGCCTAAAAACTTTCTTAATGTTCTTAATGAAAAAACTAAATATTAGTTTTCCCGGTATAAATCAATAGTCCATTCCTACTCTAAGGACTTCCATCTCTTCCGGAATCATATAGTGCTTTTTCTGGGACAAAACACTGTATAAAGCTTTTTCAAAGCTTTCTGCTTTTGCGCAGCCGGTTTCTTTAATAAGTTTACCAAGAAGATAAACAATTGAATAAGTTTTATTCCCTATTTCGCTTGCAAGCTGGGTAGCAGGAATCTCAAAAACTTTGATATCTGTTCTTGAAGTCTTTTTTGTCACCATTGAACTGTCTGTAATAAGGATTCCTCCGGGTTTCAGCCAGCTTTCGAATTTTTCAATGGATGGATTATTCATAACAATCAGGGCTGAACAGGAATTCAATACAGGTGATGCTATATCTGAATCCGATACAACAACCATGCAGTTGGCTGTTCCGCCTCTCATCTCCGGTCCATAGGATGGGAAAAAGGATACATTTTTATCTTCCAGCATACCGGCATAGGCTATAAGCCTTCCGCCTGAAAGAATTCCCTGGCCGCCAAAGCCGGCGATTATTATTTCATGAAGAGACATAATCTATACCTCCAAGTCTGCACCTGCAAATACACCAAGCGGATAGTGCGGGATCATTTCATTTTCAATGCGTTTAAGAGCCTCAATGGGAGTCAGACCCCAGTTAGTAGGACATGTTGAGAGAATTTCAACAAGTGAAAAACCCTTTCCTGCCAACTGAACTTTAAAGGCTTTTTTTACGGCCTCTTTGGCTTTCCTGATATGCTTGATATCGTGGAGAGAAACCCTTTCGATATAGACAGGCCCCTGCAATGTAGCAAGCATTTCACAAACCCTGATGGGATATCCGTTAACCTTTGGGTCCCTTCCAAGAGGTGTGGTGGTTGTGACCTGTCCCAACAATGTGGTAGGAGCCATCTGTCCTGATGTCATGCCATAGATTGTGTTGTTTATGAATATAACAGTAATATTCTCTCCTCTTGCAGCAGCATGTACAATCTCAGCAGTACCGATTGCGGCAAGGTCTCCGTCACCCTGATATGTAAAAACCGCATGGTCGGGTAAACTTCTTTTAATACCTGTCGCCACGGCAGGAGCACGTCCATGTGCCGCCTGAACCATGTCGCAGTTAAAGTATAAATAGTTATTGTATGCGCAGCCGACAGGTGAAACACCAACGGTGCTTCCCTCTATTCCCAGTTCATCAATGGCTTCGGCAACAAGTCTGTGAGCTATTCCATGCGTGCAACCGGGGCAATAATGCATTGGTACGTCGCATAATGCATGCGGTGGTCTAAAAACAACTGCCATTTTTAGCTCTCCTCTCTGTGCTTAAGTATCATCTGTAGTATCATCAGCTATGTCTTTCCTTTATTTCCATGACTTTATCCATGATATTCTTTACTGTTGGAATCATTCCACCCATTCTTCCGGTGAAATATACTGGTTTTCGCCCGTCAACAGCAAGCCTTACATCCTCGAGCATCTGACCGGAGCTCATTTCAACTGTAAGGAATGCCTTGGGAATATCAATAATCTTTTCTATACCTTTTACCGGGAACGGCCAAAGAGTGATCGGTCTTATAAGGCCAAGTTTTATACCCTGAGCAGCGGCTTCTTTTATAGCTCCCTTGCAGATACGGGCAACAGAACCATAAGCTACGAGTATAATCTCAGCATCATCACAGTTGTATAATTCATAACGCTGTTCACTTTCGGTAATTAACTGATATTTTTTCTGATAACCTATATTCCACTGTTCCAGAACTGCCGGATCTATATGTATTGAGGTTATTGTGTTGTGTTCTCTTTCATTTTTATGTCCATTGGCAGCCCATGACTTGTCATAAGTCTCTATTTTCTCCTCATCGCGGAAGTTTACAACTTCCATCATCTGACCTAAAATTCCGTCACCAAGTATCATTGTAAGGATGCGGTATTTATCAGCCAAATTAAATGCGTCAACAGTAAGTTCATATAATTCCTGAACACTTGATGGTGCAAGGACTATCATATGGTAATCGCCATGGCCGCCGCCCTTTGTAGCCTGGAAATAGTCGCTCTGGGACGGCTGAATTCCGCCAAGACCGGGGCCACCACGCATAATATTAACAATAACAGCCGGAAGCTGCGCTCCTGAGGCGTATGAAATACCTTCCTGCTTAAGGCTTATTCCGGGACTTGAAGATGAAGTAAGTACTCGTTTTCCGGTACTTGCTGCACCATAAACCATATTTATGGCAGAAACTTCACTTTCGGCCTGGAGGAATACACCACCCACCTTAGGCATTTTCTTCGCCATATAATGCATCAATTCTGTCTGAGGTGTTATCGGATAGCCGAAATAATGACGACAACCTGCACGTATTGCAGCTTCTGCAATTACTTCATTGCCTTTCATCAAAAGCTTTTCTCCCATCAGGGTCTCCTCCTTTATTTCTCTACTTCTATTACGCAATCCGGGCATATTGTCGCGCAAAAGGCACAGCCTATGCATTTTTCCATATCAATTACCTCCGCTGGAAAATAACCTTTGGAGTTAAGCTTTTCCGGATTTTGACGAATAATTTTCTTGGGACATACTTCTATGCAGAGACCACAGCCCTTGCAACGCTCTTCCCTGAAAACAACCTTAGTCATTTTCGCTGCTCCTTTTTTATATTTTATAAAATGTTAAATACCCTCTCATATAAACACTTTAATTAGTTTAAGACTAAATAATACTATTGTCAACTATCACAGTAAAGTGTCTCCTATGAATTTCCAATCAGTTAATTTAATGTGGTTTCCTATTTAAAGGGCATTAAGATGTGATTATCCAGAACGAATAACGGATGATCTATTCTGCTTGCAATATCATGCTTAAAACCCTTCATTACACAGGAAGCCGCAAGTGGTATCCCTGTTTTTTCTGAGATTTCCCGGGCAAGTTCCGCACCGTAAAGTACATCTTCAGGTGTGGTTTCACCAAGGTAATGGGTGTTGTTGATGAGCCTGGTAATCTTAAGACGGGATGCAAGCTGAATTTCATTTATATATTCAATAGTCTCGGACAAGTCCCGGGTCATTGGCCTGGACCTGTTGAAAACAAAGAACATATCATAATCCTGCTGCGGAATATCAAAGAAGTACCGGCCTAAAACCCTGGCTCCGTCTTCATCGCCGCCAACATCAAGGATAACTCTTCTGTTTTGGTTTCTTAACGCCGCCGCAATTTCAGGACCAATTACCGGAACATCCACATTGGTATTTGCAAATTCAGGTGCAATCACACTTATACCCAAAGATTCAAGCTTGTTTTTGGCGTCCAGACTTCTGAAAAACGGGTTTACGATGTCCAGATCAACCAGCAGGACATCATCGTATGCTGATTTAACAGAAACGGCACTGTTGACTGAAATCTCAGATTTTCCACTGCCATAGTGCCCGCAGAAAATGTTAATCCTTTTGTCAAATCTAAGTTCCATCATTCCGTATCCTTTTTTTCGTATTTTTTTCGTCCTTCTTCATACAAGTCGTTCCCGTGGGAATCTATAATCACCACACAGGGCATGTTTTCAACTTCCAGTTTTCTTATGGCTTCTGTTCCAAGATCCTCAAATGCTGTTATTTCAGACTTTTTTATACATGATGAAATCAAGGCCCCGGCTCCGCCTGTGGCTCCAAAATACACCGCTTTATGCTGTCTGATGGCATCTTTCACAGAATCATCCCTGACTCCTTTTCCTATCATTCCCTTAAGCCCCAGTGAAATAAGTTCAGGAGCATAAGCGTCCATTCTTCCGCTGGTGGTAGGCCCTGCAGACCCTATTACTTTTCCTTCGGGGGCAGGGCAAGGACCGACATAATATATAATCTGTCCTTTAATATCAAAAGGCAGAGGCTTTCCGCTTCTTATAAGCTCGATCATTCTCTTGTGAGCCGCATCCCTTCCGGTATATACAGTGCCGGAGATAAAGACTTCATCCCCTGCTTTAAGCTCAAATATAACGCTGTCATCTATTGGTGTAGTTATATGTATGGGCATTGTACCATCCTTTACAATGTGTTATATATTGCTTTCAGCTCTTCGGTATAATTACCGTTATCTTCATAAATAATCAGATCCGACAGGATCCTTAGCCCCGGATTGGCATTTTTTATGCCTTTTATAAGGAACAGGTTGGGTGCCGTGCCGGGTTTGGGGCATACGAACCTCAATACCTTAGGTTCAAGCCTTTCGTTTCTCATTGAGGTCAAAACGTCCACAAGCCTTTCAGGACGATGAACCATATATAGCTCTCCGCCATGTTTGAGTGCTGTATCCGCACATTTAACCACATCTTCAAGAGTGCAGTGGATTTCATGGCGGGATATGGCTTTCCCTTGCTGAGGATTTAGAAATCCGCTTCCTGCTTTCATATACGGAGGGTTTGAAACAACGACATCAAAAGAATTGGGGTTAAAATAATCCCTGTAATTTTTTAGATCCCCCTGAATTATCTCGATTCTGTCCTCAAGACCATTTCCTTCAACACTTCTTTTGGCCATATCCGAAATGTCGGGTTGCAGTTCTATGCCTACTATCTTCTCAGCCTCGTACCTGGCAGCCATAAGAATGGGTATTATCCCGGTGCCGGTTCCCAGATCAAGAACCTTCCTGCCTCTTCCCGTTGCTGCAAAACTTGACAGCAGGACTGCATCCATGCCAAAACGGAATGTATCTTTTTTCTGAAGTATAAACAATCCTTTTACCTGAAGGTCTTCCAAAGTTTCATCCGGTAATATTTTGAAACTCATATATATCATCCTGGACAATATGATGTACTTAAATCGTTGGTTTTCAAATGAAAAGAATTAGAGAAAAAGGCCAAGCACATGCCTGGCCCTTTTTGAGCATAATTTCAATTATTTGGGTTGCGGAGCCTCAACAGGACAAACGCTCGCGCAAGAACCGCAATCAATGCAGGTATCAGCGTCAATTACGTATCTTTCGTCTCCTGCAGATATAGCTTCAACAGGACATTCAGCCTCACAAGCACCACAGCTGATGCATTCCTCAGTAATAAAGTATGCCATGGGCGACACCTCCTAAGATAAAAAAATAATAATTGATGGACATAATAATGTAAACATAATCCAGCAATATCGTATACCATAAACTTACTAATGTCAATCCAAATGGAAAATATCAATACATAAATTTTATAGTGAAAAATCAATCTTCCAGCTCTTTAAGCTCTTCAAGATCTACTTCTTCGTAGGTATTCGGGTCAAGTTCAACTGATTTTTCAGCGTCCTTGACAATTTGGATGTTATCAAAATTATAATCTTTTACATCTGCGCCGTTCTCATTATCAAGCTTAACCTTCACCAATTCCTTCAAAAGGTTTACCTGAACCACTGTTCCCTGTCCGTCCGGAGTTTTTACTACAGCTTCAACTCTGGGGGCCTTTCTCAGAAGCTCTTCATAAGTTTCCTGCTCATATTTCAGACAACACATGAGTCTTCCGCAGGTTCCAGATATTTTTGAAGGGTTAAGGGACAGGGATTGTTCCTTGGCCATTTTAATTGAAACCGGGTGGAATTCTGCAAGATGGGTACTGCAGCACAAAGTGCGGCCACATGCACCAATTGCGCCCATCATCTTTGTTTCATCCCTTACACCTATCTGACGAAGTTCGATTCTCGTACGGAAAACAGAAGCCAGATCCTTGACCAGTTCACGGAAATCCACACGTCCGTCGGCAGTAAAATAGAAAAGAATTTTATTGTTATCGAAGGTATACTCAACGTCAATAAGCTTCATCTCAAGGCCGTGCTTTTTTATTTTCTCCAGACAAATGCTGAAGGCTTCTTTTTCTTTTTCATGGTTTTCTTCCACATGCCTGAGATCTTCTTCTGTAGCTTTTCTGATGACATTTTTCAAAGGTGCAACCACGTCTTCATCCGGAACTTCTTTATTGGGAACTACAACCTTTCCGCATTCAATCCCTCTCGCAGTTTCAACAATAACCATGTCATCTTTCTGGAATTCTATATCACAAGGATCAAAATAATATATCTTACCTGCAGTTCTGAAACGGACTCCAACAACTTTTACCATGTATTTCCTCCTGTAGGAAATTTATTATCAAGTAAATTTTCAATCTTCATTATCAACCTTCAAGGGTTATCAAGTCCACTGCCAGCTGATAATTCATGTTATGTCTAAGGTCATCCCTGATTTTTTGGATGTTATTTATTTTATTGGCTATTTCGCCGGGGTTTATTCCGCTCACATACTCTAATATATTATCCTTTTTATCATAATTAATCAACCCGTCACCTACTCCAAAACTAATCAACAAGGCATCTCTGTAGAAAGATTCTAATATATCAAGACATTGACTGAAGACTTCTTTTCTGTTTGATAAATACTGGTTCAGGGTAAGCTCCGAAAAACCGTCCCTTTTGAAAAGAAAGTCCATAATAATATTGCGGCTTTCTTCAAAGGTTTTATCGTTTAAAAGCTGCATTGCCTTTCCGGGAATCCCTAAACTCAGATTGAATATATGCTCCTTATCTGTTATATCCAGGCCATTTCTATGCAAAATTTTTTTCATTTCCCCGAAGGAATATGGTTTGAGCTTAACCTGTACAAGCCTTGATCTGACTGTAATCAGCATTGATTCAAAGATTGAGGTAGTAAGAATTATCACTGCATATTCAGGTGGTTCTTCAAGAGTCTTTAAAAGCGCATTCTGAGCTTCAGGGGTCATCCTGTCGGCATCCTGGATTATATACACTTTATAACCAAAGGCGGGTCTGACGCCAATGTTGTCAATAAGGTCACGAATCTGCCCGATAAGGATTTTCTGGGTTTCATTTCTGACAACAATTAACCCCGGGTTGCCGCCTGTTTCGAAACTCCTGCAGGATCTGCAATAGCCACAGGGAACGTCATCGCCTGTACATAAAATCATTTTGGCTATATATTGGGCAAGGGTCTTCTTCCCTATTCCCGAAGGCCCTGTCAAAGCATAGGCATGGCTCAGGGTTTTCTGCTTTATGCTGTCTTTGAAACTGTCTATTATAGGTCTTTGACCAATAAACTCCATCAATTACTCCTTTAAGGTATTCTTCAGTACACTTCTCAAACTCACAGTATTAGATCCAGAACAAGTCCGCGAATATCTTCAATCCTGCTGATAATCTTAAGGTTGTCCTTTTCAGAAGCAAGAACATCACGGGTGAGCTTTTCAAGCTCTTCATTGATAGTTTTCACCACTGCAAAAACCCTGTGTCTTCCCCTTCTGTCCAGAAAACTTTCTTTTGAGAAACGTCCGAAACCTCTAACGGCTTCATCAAGAAACTCCATGACAAGGCGTTTATAGACTTTCAGTTCATATATATCAACGTTTTCGGAAAGCTTTTTACCCTGTTTTTCAATTTCCAGGGCCATTTTTTTAAGCTCTTCCTCCTGATTCTGGGACATGTGTCTTCCCAACTGGGAACTAAACTGCATTCCGTTCTTCTTATTGACACGTCCTGCGTCCCTGGAAATATTGGTAGTCAGCCTGTCCGGCTTTTTACTTGAACTTCCGTCAATCTTAAACGCCATAAAATCCTCCTTGTCAACGGCTGTTAAGGAGTTCATCCATATATGCTTTTATATCATCAAAAACTTCTTCAGGGCTTTTTCTGGTATTAATGCGTTTAATTCTTTCAGGGAAAAGACTTACAAGGTTGTTATATCCCTCATACACATTTCGGTGGAACTCCATCTTTTCACTTTCAATCCTGTCGGGCGTTTCACCCCTTCCATGGCGTCTCTCCATGGCGGTGTCCGCGTCCACATCAAGAAAGAAGGTAATATCAGGCATATATTTCCCGACTGCGAAATTGTTGACAGTGCTGACTGTTTTGATACCAAGACCCCTTCCCATTCCCTGGTATGCGAAGGAAGAATCAATAAAGCGGTCGCAGATAACAGTCTTTCCTGATTCCAGCCCCGAAGCGATCACAGAATGCACCAACTGTGCGCGGGATGCCGCATACAAAAGCATTTCAGTGATTGGACTCATATCTTTGTTCTCTTTGTCCAACAGAATTTTTCTAATTGATTCACCTATATTGGTTCCGCCCGGTTCCCTCAGAAGGATGACTTCCATCCCCTTTTGTTTCAGGTATTCGGACAAAAAATTTATCTGTGTGGTCTTACCCGAACCGTCATTACCTTCAAAGGTAATGAATAATCCTTTACTCAAAGTATCCATCTCCATCATTAAATATTTAATACAGATATTTTACCATCTTTAACCCCATGTACGGAACAACCCAGCCGGATAATTCCATTGAGATACTCAACAACATTAGTTGAAATTTCTTCCCCAGGGTTGAGAACCGGAATGCCCGGCGGATACGGGATTACAGCTTCACCGCAGACTAAGCCGACTGACTGATTTAAAGGAATTTCTCTTTTTTCAGAATACAGCGCAGCAATATGGAGCGGTACCGCCCGTCTTGGGATATAGTCATAAAAATCAACATTATTTATTGTTTTGGGTTTGCCCCTGTAATCTTCCGATATCTTTTCAAGCGCTTCAATGAGCCTGTCAAAATCATTTTCAGCGTGAAACGGGGTTGCAATCAGTACAAGATTGTATAAATCCGCCATCTCAGCAACTATTCCATAACGTGTCCTTAATATTTCTTCAGCCTCGTACCCGCTTAATGACGTATTATTAAAACTCAGAACAATGCGGGAAAAATCGGTTTCATAATTCTCGAAAGATATTTTAACCCTTCTGATACAGGTTCTCTTCTCCAACTCTGTTTCAAACCTTCTTACATTATCCCATAATTTCTGGTAAAGTTCACGGCCTTCTTTCTCCATAAGAGCTCTTGCCGCGTCTATTGATGCCATGAAAATATAGGACGGGCTTGTTGTCTGAATCATTGAGGAAAGTTTCTGAGCCTGATTCTGTAGATTAAGACCGCTGTTCCGCCCGTGCAAAAGAGCAGTCTGAGTCAATGCAGGAAGTGTTTTATGCAGGCTTTGAACGCATAAATCGGCACCATTTTGGATGGACGGTGCCGGAAAATGCGGATGGAAGCAAAAATGGGCTCCGTGAGCCTCATCCACAAGCAAAGCCATTCCATATTCTTTTGCAAGTTTAGCTATGTCCTTTAAAGAAACTGCAATACCGTAATAATTGGGCCTTGTAATGAGAATGCCCCTGGCATCCGGGTTTTCCGAAACAGCCTTTTTCATGTCTTCAAGGCTTGCGCCAAGGGGAATTTGGTTCTCATTATCTATCTTTGGCCGGACAAAAACCGGTTCGGCGTTAATCAAAGCCAAAGCGTTGAGAACTGAGATGTGGCAGTCCCTGCCGATGATAAGTTTATCTCCGGGTTTTACTATCGCCCGGATCATTATATGTATACCTGAAGTTGAACCATTGACAAGAAAAAGAGAATAATCTGCGCCAAAGCATTTTGATGCAAGGGTTTGTGCGTCTTTTAACGCTTCTTCCGGGTAATGAAGACAGTCCGAGCCCGGAATTTCGGTAATATCAAGACGACCAGCATTTTTGAGCTCTTCAATAAGACCCCGGCCAAGAATATGGCCGGGCATATGAAAAGGTAACGGATTATTTTTAACGTAGCTTTTAAGCATATCATATACTGGTGCGTTCATAAATTTCATCCGGACTTTATTTTATAGTTCCAAATTTCTCAAAGGGGAAAACTCTGAAGATTGCTTTTCCTTCAACCCAGGACATGTCTATTACACCAAAGTCCCTGCTGTCGCTGCTCTCGCCCCTGTTGTCACCAAGAACAAACAATTTTCCTTCGGGCACCGTGATTTTTTCCATTTCACCATTGTAGACATAGCCTTTTCTTGGGTCAATTCTCACATAATCCTCTTTATATTCTTCACCATTGACGTACAGAACATTGTCAACAATCTCAATTTCATCGCCGGGAACACCTATTACCCTTTTAATAAGGCGGTTGCTTCTGTATTGACCGTTAAACTTCTTGGCAATATCGGTAATGTAGATATAAGCTCTTCCTAAAATCCCGTCTACAGGTTCATCCTTAAGGAAGATAATAATATCCCCTTTTTTTGGTTCTGAAGCAATATATGAGAGTTTGTTCATTATTAGTTTGTCACCGGGAGTCAGGGTATCCCTCATAGAGCTCATATTTACCTCAGTCAAGGCAAATAATTCGCTCTGAATAACTGATGCGATAAGTAACGCTGTCAGCACCAGACCTACCCATTCAAGAATTTCTCTTAAAGCACCCTTAGTTTTTTGCTGTTCCAAATGTAAAGCATCTCCTTTCGAAAGAACACTCAAAGTTTAACTTTAAGGACTCCTTCCAATTCCATAATCTTTGCTGCCAGTTGTGAAGAATCAACCTGCGCTCCGGTCTTAAGTAACTGGCAAATGACTTTCTTCTTACCGGAAGTATCGTCCGATACTTCAATGGATTTGACAGAAAGGTTATTCTCCTGTAATAGCTTATTAAGGCTATTCAATAATAATACAATATCATCATAGGTTTCAATTTCAATATATCTGTCCTTGGATTTATATGATATTCTGTCTTTGAACAGCTTTAGATACATTAATACCAGCCATATAAAAAGTGTGGCAAAAATAGCTCCGGTATAGAACCCTATTCCGCAGGCAAGCCCTATACAGGCCACAGCCCAAATACTGGCTGCCGTTGTCAGACCTCTTACCGAAATCCCGTGCCGGATTATCGCACCGGCTCCCAGGAAACCAACGCCACTTACCACTTGTGCCCCGATTCTTGTAGGGTCTATGTCAATTACTTCTCCGTATGCCACCACGGCATATTGCGAAATAAGCATTACAAGACATGAGCCCAGACTCACCAAAATGTGGGTTCTGAATCCGGCAGGGGTATGCCTGGTATATTCTCTTTCAAATCCTATAATTCCACCTAATATACAAGCTGCCAACAATCTGAGTAATACAATCCCCAAAAACTGAAAATCAAATTGGTTAACCCATAAATCCATTGGCAACCTCCCCTAACGCAAATTTCTTAAAATTTTCAGGCTATGATTGCGGGTCTCAATGGTTTTTTCATGGAGGAGCAAGCCTTTTTTTAATATAAACCTGATTGTACTGTCGGCACATAATACTACACACTCGTCCAGGTTCTGAAAGGCAGCCTTCCTCATTTCCTCTATTCCTTCAAAATCCCTTAAAGGTTCGATATAATCAGCCACATATATAATCTTCTCAAGGTCGGTCATCCCGGCTTTTCCCGTGGTATGCCAGCGAATGGCGCTTAGTACTTCTTCGTCGTCAACATTATACTCGGTCTTTGCAATATGTTCGCCTATTATACCATGGAGAAGCCTGGGTTGTGCAAGTTCAATTTCATCAGGAGTATAGCCGATTTCTCTGGCATATTCTCTCGCTTTTTCGCCACCGAAGTTCTTTCCGCAGTCATGAAGTATTCCTGCAAGTTCCGCTTTTTTTACGTCAACCCCGTATTTTTCCGCCAAAGAGGCCGCCATTTCCATCACATTTAAGGAATGGAGATACCTTGAATACTCCAGTTCTTTTTGCAGTTTAAGCTTAATATCATCTATATTCATAAAAATTCACCAATTATTTGTATAATCCTTTTTTGTAGATATAAGATTCAACTGTGGGAGGTGTCATATACCGGACAGAAAGGCCTTTTTTTATCCTGCTGCGTATCTCGGTTGATGAGAAATTCATAGCGGTATGCCCGGCAACCTGAATTTTTGCTCCCAATTCAGAAGTATACTTGTCAATATAATCATAAAGCAAATTTTCATCAGTGTCAGGCCTCTTGGCAACAATAATTCCACTGATTTCAAAAATCTCCTGATATCTTTTCCATGTGTGAAACTGAATCAGAGAATCTGCTCCAATTATAAGATAAAGGGTCTCATTTTTATAATGCTCCCTTAATTCCCTTAGCGTATCTATGGTATAGGATGGGCCAGGTCTTTTAATCTCAAGGTCACTTGCTTCAAAATATGGATTGCCTTCAATGGCAAGCTTGACCATCTCAAGCCTGTCTTCAGCGCTGATTAAGTTCTCACAACCCTTGTGAGGCGGTATTCTGACAGGCATGAAAATTATCTTCGATAAATCAAACTCTTCCCTTATACTCTCACACATCAGAAGATGTCCGTAATGAATGGGATTAAACGTTCCCCCCATTAAACCAATCACATAAACACTTCCTATTATCAGAATAATAATTTATTATACTACATCCAGATTCGTGTATAAATTCTTGCCCCGAAAGGAAGCAAGGAAAGCTTTGCAAGCTTTAAATGCTGCTTTCCAAAAGGAATTCCTATGATTGTCAGGCATAATAAGAACCCCATAACAAGATGGTAAACAAAAAGTTCCCATCCAAAAAACAGAATCCAAAGGAAATTCCAAAATAAACCTCCGAATCCGAAAGTACCTATATCAACATCCCTTCCAAAGGGCATGAGGACAAAAGATCCAATTTTAAAGCACTGAATGCCAAAAGGGATACCAATAACTGTCAGGCATAAAATTGTGCCCGATATAAACCACAGAAAGGCAGAAATAAGCCCTCCCGCAATAATCCATATAAGATTGCCCAACAGAGACAAAAGAAATCCCCCTCTCATGTAAGCAAATGCCCATCCATTTTGTGGACAGGCATCCAGGCAGTTTCTGTATTATCTTACGGTGTAGCCAATGTCTTCAATGGTTCCCCTGAGTATATCGGCATGTATCCGCTCATCATCATACTCTATAACCACACGTTTGGAATCAAGATCAACAATAACACTATAAACCCCGTTAAGTTTTGTCAGCGCATTTTTTATTCTGTCTATACAGTGCTGACATGACATGTCCTCGACATTGAAAGCAATATTTTGTTCCGACATTGTTTTCACCTCACAAAGTAGTCAAGTGAAATTATATAATATTGCTCTAAACATGTCTATTAATATTTTTTCCACAATAAAACAGTTTACAGCATTTATAAAAGATGTTTTGGCGTTTAGATAAGCTAACACCCCGGCTTATATTCCCGGTTCAGCCAAGGTTGATTCAGCATCGGTTGGTCAGCTCAGAAGTTCAAGAAGCTTTTTGAAATACTCGGGCAATGGAGCTTCAAACACCATTTCTTCTCCGGTTCTTGGATGCGTCAGTTTAAGAAACCTTGCGTGAAGCACCTGTCCTTTTGTGTCCATAACCGGACAGGCTTTTCCATATACTGTATCACCCGTAACTGGATGCCCCATGGCAGACATGTGAACGCGTATCTGATGTGTTCTTCCGGTTTCAAGTCTCAGACGTAGATGTGTGTACCCCCGTAGTCTTTGAATAGTCGTAAAATGAGTAATGGCAGGCTTTCCATTGTGAACCACAGCCATTTTTTTGCGGTGGACAGGATGGCGGCCAATGGGCGCGTTTATCTTTCCCTCATCTTCTTTAACAATTCCGTCCACAATGGCTTCGTAAGTTCTTTGAATATTGTGTTTTTTCATCTGTTCGGACAAATTGAGATGGGCGGAGTTGTTTTTGGCTACAACCAGCAAACCCGATGTATCCTTGTCAATACGATGGATTATTCCGGGTCTTATTACACCGTTTATATCGGAAAGTGAATCCCTGCAATGAGCCAACAAAGCGTTTACAAGGGTTCCGTCCCAGTTTCCCGCAGCCGGATGGACAACCATATCCTTCGGCTTGTTTATTACAATAATGTCCTCATCTTCAAATACGATATCAAGTGGAATATTCTCGGGTTTTAAGGTTAACGGTTCAGGTTCGGGTATTTCCGCACTTATTTTCATGCCGGGTTTAAGCTTAAGACCGGCTTTAACAGTCATTTCATCAACCCTGACCCGTCCCTCTTCAATGAGTTTCTGTACATAGCTCCGTGTCAGGTCCATTTTTTCGGACAGCCAGACGTCCAGTCTTTTTCCGCTGTCAGTCCCATCAATAACATATAGCTCATTTTTCATCTGAACCGGACACCTCTTGAGTATCTTCCGAGACTTTATCCTCTTCCTGCTCTTTATAAATGAAGAGAACGTAAATTAACAGAAAAAATACTCCTATATTGACACAGATATCGGCCACATTAAAAACCGGGAAATTGTAGCCGAATGGATAAAAGTCAAAAAAATCCACTACAAACCCTCTGAAAAGTCTGTCAATAAAATTGCCTACTGCACCTGCCATTATAAAAGACAGCGAAAGGCGCAACATTTTATTTTGATTTTTAATGAAGTACCAGACCATTACCGCCAGTGCAATAACAGTAAGTATTATAAAAAACCATCTGAAGTTTTGAAGTATGCCAAAGGCAGCTCCTCTGTTTTCAACATAAGTTAAGTAAAAAAAGCCTTTAATTATTTCAAAGTCTTTAAAGTTGTCTTTATTGACCAGGAAAAACCACTTAGTCCACTGGTCAAGGCCTATAAGGCCTGCTATAAGTAGAATCCAATACATGTCAGGCTCCTTTGATTTTTCTATTCAACAACAGTTCCGGAGAAATAATGGGTCAGTATCTGATCATAAATATAACCTTTTTCAGCAAAACCTTTTGCTCCGTTCTGGCTCATACCAACCGCATGTCCCCATCCTTTTCCTGTTAATATGTAAGTTCCGTCCGGGACAGTGCTTGTATTTCCGCCATTACCCGATACAACTCTTGTTCCGGTGGCACCTGATATATATACTGTGGATGACAGATTCTTAGTACCTGAGGCCGAAACTACTTTGGCTCCCGACAAATTAATATTGGAAACTTTGCTGCCGGACATAACCGAAACACTGCTGGTCAGTTGGGAACCTCCGGAAGAAATAGTGAACATTCTGCTCGGCAGATATTGCCCGTTTTCTCCTAATATTTTTCTGATATCCTCCCTGTAATATGTAACAGAATCCTTTGTACCTGTTATTTTCAGCTTATATACCCTTCCGGCGGGAGTATATTCCTCTGCCGTCATAGAAATTATATCACCAATTTCAACACCGCTTAAGAATAGTTTCATTTTTATATCTTCAGCAGTAAGCTTTACTGTCCAGTTATAATTGTATGATGTAGGAGATTCATAAGGGTCAGGCACGCTCTTCAAATACGGGACGTCATTTCCCCATACATTTTTGGCGTCTTCAGTCATACCTCCGCTGGAACTGAAATAATGCATGGATGCAAGCTTGCCGTTATATAAAACCTTTTTGCCTTTGGTTTCATCAACAGCCCGGTTTGTTGAGGGTTGTTCCGCGTCATAGCCTCCGTAAACCTGGGATTCCACAGTATTGACCAAGTCAAAATCCCATTTTTTATAGCTTCCCATACTCATATAAGTGTATGTCCTTGCGGCAACGGCCTGTGCCTTCAGGGCTTCAAGAGGATAACTTGCCCCCATTTCCTTGGGAACCACACCATAGAGATATTCTTCAATATTTATTACATTTATTACTGTCATGTCACTGTCGGTAAAGCGCCTGAGTTCAATTTCCCCCCTATACTTTTTACCGTTTACAGACAGAACTTTTGGATTATTGGACTGGGTAGGACGTACTGTTAATTTATAAGTTGACGATGCAAAAACAAAACGGGGTTCGAAATTTGAGTTATACACAATAAAACGAGTACTGGAGGGATTTCTCATAACCAAATCTTCCCTGCCCAGCTTTGACTTCAGTGATTTTATGTCATCATTGGCTTTTATAGGATCGTTGTAGAATCCTGTCCAGACAAACCATCCGTCTTCATACGCAGGATATGCCAGTATTCCTGATTTTATCAGATTATTTGCCAAACCTTTGGCTGAAGCATAGTCGGTAACCTTGTCACCAATCTGGATGTGATAGGGGCCAAGGGTTTCACCTAAATATGGGATTCCTTCTGAAGGGTCATATTCGGTTAAGACTCCGTCGGACGATTTAATAAAATAAGCATCTTTTCTGACAATCAGTTGTTCTGAGCCTGATGTGGCATCAATCGGTACAAACTGGCCGTTTTGGTAGTATCCGATTTCAACACCCTTGTTCGCTGTAAAGGCTACGTTTGATGCTCCGGAACTTCCAAAATACAATCCTATTCTCACAGTTTCAGGATAGGTCTGAGCGATTACGGACACAGGAAACAGAATACTTGTAAAAACTGCGAGAACAAGCACCAGAATTACTGATTTTTTAAACATAAGCGCACCTCATCATTTTTTCTTTTGTAATGTAAGATAAGCAATTAATAAACTCAGTATTTTTTGTCAAATATACTGGTAGCCTAACATATATTATACTTCTAAAAAAAGCCAATGTATAGTTTGCAAAGCAAAGGTTATCATTGTTTAACCAAAATGCAATATTTTTCGATATGAAGTAAGGCGAAAATACCTCCAATTACAATGAATCTGTCATAATTAATTCTGATTCATATCCCAAAGCAGCCATAAATATAATCAAGATACAATTTTACAATATCGGTTTTGCTGGTCATTGATAATGTGCGGCTTCCTGCAACATCTTCAATCTCGTTGAACAGAAACCTGCCCTTTTCGTCAAAAATAAAATCAATCCCAACCATTCCGAAATTAAAATGATTTACAATTTTCATAACTATACTTTTTTCTTGTTCATTTAATTTGTAGGGTTCAACTGTACCGCCCAAGGAAAGGTTCGCCCTGAAACCACTTTGGGATAATCTCAGCACCGAACCTACTATTTCCTTCCCTACAACAAAAACTCTTACATCCCTGCCAGGGTTTCCGGAGAGTTTTTGTACTACAAATCTCTGCCCCGGAAGTTTTTCGGCGATATTAATCAGCTCTACATCTGAAGAGGCAAGCATGA
>JAAYLX010000002.1 GCA_012521705.1 Clostridiaceae bacterium
TTGAACTGGCTGTTAAGAGAATGCTTCCAAAAAACAGATTAGGACGTGCAATGTTCAAGAAGCTGAAGGTTTATGCAGGTCCCGAACACAAACACCAGGCTCAGAAACCCGAAGTGCTTGAGCTCAACATTTAATCGAGGGGAGGATAAGGATTAATGGCTAAAGTACAGTATTATGGAACAGGTAGAAGAAAGAAATCAGTTGCAAGGGTAAGACTCGTTCCCGGAAATGGCAATATAATTATAAATGACAGACCTATTGACGATTATTTCGGTCTTGAAACCCTCAAGGTAATCTGCAGACAGCCTCTGGTACTTACAGAAACACTGGGTAAATTCAATGTGCTGGTTAATGTAAGAGGCGGCGGTTTTACCGGTCAGGCAGGCGCAATCCGCCACGGTATTTCAAGAGCTCTTTTGAAAGCTGATGACGCTTTCAGGTCACCGCTCAAAAAAGCAGGCTTCCTGACCAGAGACCCAAGAATGAAGGAAAGAAAGAAGTACGGTTTGAAAGGCGCTCGCCGTGCACCTCAGTTCTCAAAGAGATAATATTTGGCTTCAAATTTCAAGAGTCCCGAAAAGCATACGCTTTTCGGGACTTTGTTTATTTAAGAGCAATAGTTCACATCCGCAAAATACATTGATTCCTATGGTCCTTGATTTACGGAATAACGCCCATAATGCAGTACAAATAGTGTAAGAGATATCTCAGGTTACAAAAACAAACTGTATGCACACTGTTTGCGAAGCCATTATGTTCTGGTATGCCAGCGTATTCAAATCCGCATTCTGTATGGTTTTAACAGGCTTAAATAAACCTCGCGGAATTCGAATGAAAAATAATAGTTATCGATTTCTATAAAAAAGGTTCAAATGCTTACAGAGATTTTCAAGAAACCTTCACTTCAAATGGCCAGTTTCACAATAACCGAAAAAGGATACAAGATTACCAATGCCTCCGGCGATTTTTTCCCGGAAGTTAAGAACGATATTGAGAATGGCCCTGCAAATCCCAAAAATGTTATGTCAAAAGTTACTTCTCTTGCGCACGTCAGGTACCTTTCCGGAAAGCTTCCCATCGCCTTTGTGAGTATGGACAACTGTTCCAGAAACGGAGACCTTTTGCGCAACTCGGTGATTACCATTGCAGAAAAATGGTGCGAAAAGGGATTTGTAGACAAGGGGTTTTTGGAATATCTCAATAATCATGAGCTGGTATCTTTCCCGCTCTCTACAATTGACAAAATAACCCCTTTCCCTTCTGAGAAAGTAAAAGAGCTTTTGCAGAAGGATGGATTTGTTGACACTGAGATTGTGGCTACCGAAAAGAGAACACATATTGCGCCATTTGTAAATGCGGAAGAGGCTCAGATGCTCGTTATCGAAGACCACTTCCCCAATGGACGGATAAGGCTTGATGATGCGGGAGTATTCTACACCGACAGAGATACTGTTGAAAAAGCTGAAAAAATGAAGGTTTGTACATGCCTGAATCCTTTACATACTGCCCTGGCTGTTTTCGGTTGCCTCCTCGGCTTCAAATCCATAGCCGACGAAATGAAGGATGAGTGTCTGAGAACTTTAGTTAACAAAGTGGGTTATGATGAGGGCTTGCCCGTGGTTATAAACCCGGGGATCATCGACCCTGATGAATTTATCAAGGAAGTCATTGAAAAGAGATTTCCAAATCCGTATATGCCGGATACACCTCAGAGAATTGCAACCGACACTTCACAGAAAGTCAGCATCCGGTTTGGTGAAACCATAAAGGCTTATTGCAATAATCCTGACCTGGGACCTGAAAAGCTCAAATACATTCCCCTTGTTATCGCCGGCTGGGTTAGATATCTGATTGGAATTGATGATGAGGGTAATGAGATGCAGCTTAGCCCCGACCCCATGATGGATGAGCTTAAAGGTTATCTTAAGGATATACGCTTTGGTCATGCAGACAATGATCTCTCAGGCTTAAAACCAATACTGTCCAACAGAAAAATCTTCGGTGTGGACCTGTATGAAATAGGTCTGGGAGAAAAAATAGAGGGCTTTTTCAGAGAGATGATGACAGGGCCAGGGGCAGTGAGAAATGCTCTTAAGAAGCACCTTGGTTTATAGAAAATATTTGTCCGGACAAAGATGAGCTTACTATAAGTGGACTTTTAATACATGCACATGAAAATTTTGAGGAGGGAAGAAAAGTGAGCAAGATCAGAATAGAGGATTTGAAAGAGTTTTGTTACAACGCGTTAGTTAAAGAGGGGCTCAAGAGCGAATATGCGGAAATAGTCGCGGATGTTCTTTCAGAGACCGACGCCTGTGGAACCCATTCCCACGGGACAAAGAATCTGCATAACTACATTCGCAAGTACAGGGCCGGGGGTATTGACATAAACGCAGAACCTGAAGTTGTTAAGGAAGGACCGGCCTTTGCGGTAATAGACGCAAAAAAAGCGCTGGGTATGATCCCTTCTGTTATGGCCATGAATCTGGCCTGCGAGAAGGCCGAAAAAACAGGCATTGCCATTGTGACCGTCAAAGACAGCTGCCATTTCGGTGCCGCAGGATATTATGCCAACATGGCAGCAAAGAGGGGTATGATTGGAATTTCCATGAGCAATGTGGATCCTAATATGACTGCTCCCGGGGCACGTGGCATGCTTTTGGGAAACAATCCTTTCTCTTATGCGGTTCCGAGCAGGACAAACCCGTCGGTATTTCTTGATATCGCAATGAGCAATGTGGCTTCATTAAAGGTTATCCAGGCCCGCAAGAACGGGGATAAAGTTCCCGCTGACTGGATTGTTGACAAGGATGGGCTTCCGACAACAGACCCCAGCCACTATCCCGAGGAAGGCGCAATGCAGCCCATGGCAGCCCATAAAGGGTACGGCCTTTCAGTAATGGTGGATGTACTTACAGGTATTCTCTCCGGAGGATGCACTTCAATGGGAGGGGACATTGTATCATGGGTATTTGAGCTTGAAAAACCCAATAATGTCTGCCATACCTTTATAGCCATAAATCCGGGTCTGTTTTACGATGAAGTTCCGGTTGCAGAACGGGTGGAGGATATGTGTACCGCCCTCAGAAACGCACCTAAGGCCAAAAACGCAACCCGTATATTCACCCCGGGTGAAATAGAGTGGACCAAATATGCGGCTGCCGAGGAAGATGGAATCAATCTTCCGGCTGATGTTGAAGATTCCCTTAAGGGACTCGCTGCCGAAAGCGGCATGGAACTCAGGCTGATAGGCTAATATATTACCTTTATTCAGGAGGGATTATGATGAATATACTCGAAAAGCTTGGCAATTCAGGGGTTGTCCCTGTAGTTGTCATAGACGACGCCAAGGATGCGGTGCCAACCGCAAAAGCCATGCTGGCAGGCGGCATTGATGTAATGGAGATTACAATGCGCACCGGCGCAGCCCTGGAATCAATCAAAAACGTGGCCGAAAATTGTCCTGAGGTACTTGTGGGTGCTGGAACTGTAATTACCCTTGACCAGTGCAAAGCGGCAGTGGCAGCAGGCGCAAAATTTATAGTCTCACCCGGATTTGACGAAGAGGTCGTCAAATGGTGTGTGGAAAATGGCATAGCGGTTACCCCGGGATGTGTAACACCCACTGAAATTACAATGGCTCTTAAATACAACATCAAAGTAATTAAATTCTTCCCGGCCAATGTATATGGAGGTCTTGCAGGAATGAAAGCTTTGGCGGGCCCCTTCGGGGATGTGAAATTCATACCCACAGGCGGAGTCAACGCCCAGAATATGGCCGAATATCTTGCTGCACCCTTTATACATGCAGTAGGAGGAAGCTGGATTTGCCCCAAGGCGGATATTTCAGAAGGTAATTTCGAGAAGATTACCGCTCTGTGCGCTGAAGCCAAAAACACTGTATTAGGTTATGAGGTTGCCCATATAGGCATCAACTGTGCCGATGAAGAACAGGCTATGTCAGTCAGTGAGAAAATCAACGAGGCCTTTTCATTACCTGTTAAGAACGGCAATTCTTCAGTATTTGTTTCAAATGGCATTGAGGTAATGAAATCTATGTATCTGGGCAAAAACGGACATATTGCAATTAAGAGGCAGGGCAAATACCAAACAGCAGCCTTAATTTCCGGCAGGTGATCGATATTGGTTACCTGCCTTTTTTTATGTTGGCTCTTGCTTTTGTGTTTCTGATTCTTTATTCGAAATAATTCAATAATAGATATCGGGGTTTCGGGATAAATAAAACTTTGCACTCCGTTTTTTCCGGATGCGGACATATCCAACAGACTTTGAATTTAATGTGTTCTTCAAATATAATAAAATGGTCAGGCAAAATATAACCATGAATGTATAAAGGCAAAACCACAGAGGTGACTTATGATAAAACTTGTTGCATGCGATATTGACGGAACCCTGCTTCACGGAGATGATACCCGGATAAACCCTAAAATATTCGAAAAGATAAAGCTTCTCAAACAAAAGGGTATTTTGTTCTGTGCTGCAAGCGGAAGACAATATATTAACCTTCAACGCTTATTCACGCCGGTGGCGGATGAAATATATTATTCCTGTGAAAATGGCGCAGTTGTATTTGGCCCGGGTAACCCAGGCCCCCTTTTGGGCAAGACCGTTATGGACAGGGATCTTGTCAGGAAGCTTTCACAGGAGATTATGGATCAGCCAAATTGTGAAGTTTTATTCTCCGGGGCATATATGTGCTATCTTTGGCCGAAAAAACCTGATACCTTGGAGCTCATCTCGCCATTTGTGGACAAATTAATTACTGTTGGAAGCATCGATGAAATTACCGAGGATTTTGTAAAAGTGTCTGCCTATTGCCGGGACGGGGCGGCTAAATACGAGAGAATGTGGGGACCCGTATGGTCTTCTCATTGCAATGTTGCAATAGGCGGAGAAAAGTGGCTGGATTTTACTTTGTCGGATAAAGGAGTCGGGATCGCCACCGTATGTAGGGCATTGGGAATCCATCCTTCCGAGGTTATGGCAATTGGTGATAACTACAATGACCTTCCCATGCTTAAATTGGTGGGAAGCCCTGTTATAATGGAAAATGCGGTGCCGGAACTGAGAAATATGTTCACAAGAAAGTGCCGTGACGTGGAATCGGTTCTGGACGAGTTATTGAATACCTGAGAATAAATTATTGATGTAATAGTCAGACAGGTCTTAATTTTATTTTCTTCCTGCCATATAAATCTCTTTAGTTCCGCAATTCCACAAGCCTTTGATGCTCGCGAAAACAAGCAGTATAAATAACGGAAGCACAAAGGCTAAATATTCATATTGAAGTCCGTACATATGTTCGGTATAATTTATTGTAATTGTAAACATTAAGGAGAAAATAACAGGGTACCGTTTTAGCGGTGCCCTGTCCGGAAATCCTTATAAATATCACAGAGACATAGAAAGACAGATGAATAAATATGAGAGACAAGATTTATATAAAGGGTGCCTGTGAGCACAACCTGAAAAATATTGATGTCGAAATACCAAGGGACAAACTGGTGGTTATCACCGGATTAAGCGGTTCAGGGAAATCATCCCTTGCTTTTGATACAATTTATGCCGAAGGGCAGAGGCGTTATGTGGAATCGCTGTCATCATACGCAAGACAGTTCCTGGGCCTCATGGAAAAGCCGGCGGTGGAATACATTGAAGGGCTCTCCCCGGCCATCTCCATTGACCAGAAAACCACCTCAAGAAACCCGCGATCAACGGTAGGTACGGTCACTGAAATCCATGACTACCTTCGTCTTCTGTATGCCCGAATAGGGCTTCCCCACTGTCCTCAATGCGGCAAGCCCATCACCCAGCAAACCGTGGACCAGATGACCGACGCAATAATGGCTTTGGGAGAGGGAACAAGGATACAGCTTCTGGCACCGGTTATAAGAGGCCGCAAGGGTGAATATACAAAACTTATCCAGGACGCAAAAAAGAGCGGATATGTCCGTCTGAGAATTGACGGCGAGGTTGTGGATATCAATGACGACATCAAGCTGGACAAAAATCTGAAACATACCATAGAAATAGTTGTTGACAGACTTATTATAAGGCCTAATATAGAAAAACGCCTTACAGATTCCATTGAAACATGCATAAATCTAAGCGGTGGTTTATTAATTGTTGATGTAATAGGGAAAGAGGAGATGCTGTTTTCCCAGAATTATGCCTGCGCGGACTGCGGAATCAGCATTGAAGAGCTCACGCCCAGAATGTTCTCATTCAATAATCCTTACGGGGCATGTCCGCACTGTGACGGACTTGGGTCCCTGCTTAAGATAGATCCGGACCTTGTTATACAGGACAAGTCCAAATCCCTGATTGACGGGGCGTTATCGGCCGGTGGCTGGAATTTTTCCAACGAGGATGCCTACAGCAGGATGTACCTGGATGCTCTTGCAAAACACTATGGTTTTGATGTGAACACGCCGGTGGAGAAACTTCCCAAAAAGATTCTGGACATTATTCTGTATGGAACCAAAGGGGAAAAAATAAAGGTTGAGTACAACAAGGAATATGGCAGCGGTACTTTCATGACTACATTTGAAGGAATTATTAACAGCATGGAACGCCGCTACCGTGAAACCAAGTCCGAAAGCCAGAAAGATTACTATGAATCTTTCATGAACAATATACCCTGTCCCCAGTGTGAGGGAAAAAGGCTTAAAAAAGAGAGCTTGGCTGTTACCGTGGGCGGCAAAAACATCCATGAAGTAAGTGAGATGCCCATAAATGATTGCCTCAGATTCTTTGAGGAACTTAAGCTTAGTGAACGGGACAGGATGATTGCGCATCAGATATTGAAAGAAATAAAAGCGCGTCTCAAGTTTCTTGTGGATGTCGGCCTGGACTACCTGACCCTTCACCGTACCGCCGGGACATTGTCTGGTGGTGAAGCCCAGAGAATTCGACTTGCAACCCAAATAGGGTCAGGGCTTATGGGTGTGCTTTATATTCTGGATGAGCCAAGTATAGGCCTCCATCAGAGGGACAACGAGAAACTTCTTGCCACTTTAAAGAGGCTGGTTGCTTTGGGCAACACCCTCATTGTTGTGGAGCATGACGAGGACACCATGTACGCCGCCGACCATATCATCGATTTGGGACCCGGAGCAGGGGAGCACGGTGGCCGTATTATTGCCCAGGGTACTGTTGAGGAAATAAAGGCCAATCCCGACTCAATTACAGGACAGTATTTAAGCGGGGCAAAGAAAATAGAAGTTCCGAAAGAAAGGCGCAGGGGAGACGGACGTATTCTGAGAATCCTTGGCGCAAAGGAGAACAACCTGAAGGATTTGGACGTGGATATTCCTTTGGGTGTGCTGACCTGTGTAACCGGAGTTTCAGGTTCGGGAAAGAGCTCTCTTATTAACGAAATCCTTTACAAGAAACTTGCAGGCAAATTAAACCATGCAAAAACCAAGGCAGGGCATCACCGGGATATACTCGGACTGGAGCATCTGGACAAAGTTATAAACATTGACCAGTCTCCCATCGGAAGAACTCCAAGGTCGAACCCTGCAACTTATACAGGCGTATTTGACCTTATCCGCGAACTCTTTGCCAGTACGGTTGATTCAAAAACAAGGGGCTACTCTGCAGGCAGATTCAGCTTCAATGTAAAAGGCGGGCGTTGCGAGGCCTGCTCGGGCGACGGAATAATAAAAATTGAAATGCACTTCCTGCCGGATGTTTATGTTCCCTGTGAAGTCTGCAAAGGCAAGAGATATAACAGGGAAACCCTTGATGTGAAATATAAAGGAAAGAACATTTCGGATGTTCTGAATATGACTGTTGAGGAAGCTCTTGAGTTCTTTGAGAATATTCCGAGAATACAAAGAAAACTTCAAACCCTCCAGGATGTCGGCCTTGGCTATATCCGGCTTGGTCAGCCTGCCACAACCCTGTCAGGCGGAGAGGCACAGAGGGTCAAACTTGCCACAGAGCTTTCAAGGCGGCCTACAGGAAGGACAATCTATATTCTTGACGAACCCACAACAGGGCTTCATATGGCTGACGTCCACAAGCTGATTCAGGTCCTTCAGAAACTTGTGGACAACGGAAACAGCGTTGTAGTAATAGAGCACAATCTGGACGTAATAAAAACTGCCGATTATATAATTGACCTTGGCCCCGAAGGCGGAAACCGCGGAGGGGAAATTGTCGCAACCGGAACCCCAGAAGAAGTGGCACAGGTTGAAGGGTCTTATACCGGACTGTTTTTGAGGAAAATGTTACAAAAATGACTGCTTGAATGACTGGTTTATATGATGCCTCTGCGCTTACTATTAAGACATTCCGATGACTTGGCATTTTTCCATCATAATAATTTCATTCATAGGCAAACTAAAACAGCAACCAATTACATCGGTAAAGGGGCGGAATTGATATGATCCAGGTTAAAGACAAAATTTATTATTTGGGTTTTCGTGATTGGGAATTACGGACTTTTCACGGTCATGAACTATCGACCTTCAACGGGTCAAGCTATAATTCCTATCTTATTAAAGATGAAAAGACTGTCCTCGTAGATACTGTCTGGTCTCCGCATGCAGAGGACTTTATGAGAATCCTCGACAATGAGGTTGATATCAGCAAGATTGACTATATAGTTGTGAACCATGCGGAGCCCGACCATAGCGGCACATTACCCCGTATTTTGGAGAGAAACCCGGATATCACTGTTATTTGTTCTGTCAAAGGCAAGGATATTTTAAGAAAAACCTATCACAAAGACTGGAATTTCAGGACGGTTAAGACCGGAGACACCATCAGCATAGGCCAATATGAGCTGATGTTCGTTGAAATGACAATGATACACTGGCCCGAGAGTATGATGACATTTGTAAAAGGGCCAAATGTACTTTTGTCCAATGACGCTTTCGGACAGCATTACTCAGGAGAGTCCATATTTGCTGACGAATGCGATGAGTGTAAGGTCTGGGCGGAGGCATTCAAGTATTTTGCGGCTATATTGGCACCCTTTACTATACTTATCAGGAAAAAGATTGACGAGGTAATTAAGCTTAACCTGCCCATTGAAATGATTGCTCCGAGCCACGGTGTTATATGGAGGAAGGAACCGTTAAGGATTATTGAAAAATATGCGTTGTGGGCTGATGACTACAACGACGGAAGTGTTACCATTGTTTATGACACCATGTACAATGCCACAAAGAAAATGGCCGATGCCATTGCTGCCGGACTTGTGAGCAAAGGCGTGATTTGCAGGCTGTACAATACCTCTGTCGCAGATATGAGTGACGTTATTACAGAGCTTTTCAGGTCCAGGGGTATAATTGTGGGAAGCTGCACGGTCAATAACGGAACCTTGAGGTCAATTACGGCAATATTGGACGAAATCCGCGCCCGAAAGTTTAAGAACAAGATCGGAGGAGCTTTCGGAAGCTTTGGATGGAGCGGTGAATCCCCCAAAATAATATTTGAGGAACTGGAGAAAGCCGGATTAAAAATGATTGGGGAACCTATCTCCGTTCAGTACCAGCCAGAACCTCAGGAACTGGAGGCATGTGTACAGTATGGGAAGGATTTTGCAGACCACTTGAAATAAATCTATAAATGACCGAATATGAGATTATTATGATTTTGATTTCAGGGGGATATTTTCCATGAAGAAGTTATCAAAAATATTGCCGTTGGTCGTCATTGCTTTTATTCTACTGTTTACTTCATGCCAAAGGCTTGGGGACACTGAATACACGGGTAAAGATGTGACTTCAGGGGAATCTGATGCTGTAGATAATACTGAGCAGCAAGCTTTGAATTTAATTACCCGGGACAACTACCCCGTTCCCTTTGCCAGAACCGATGGCTTTTCCATGCTCTACGGCTATCTGGACAAGGATGGAAATCCAGTAATAGAACCACAGTTTTTAAGGGCGGACCCTTTCTTTGAATGTGGCGCCGCCATTGTAACCAGCATTGAAGGCAAGGCGGCACTTATTGACAGGAAGGGGAAATTTCTTGTTGAACCCCGGTACGACTATTTCATTTATTCTGAAGGGCTTTTTATCACCTACGATCCTGAAAACAAGGTGTGTGTCGCCTTTGATGAAACAGGCAAAAAGCTCTTTGAAACACAGAGTTATATATCAGAATATTCTGAGGGGCTCGCCCCCGCGCCTAATGGATCTCCCGGCGGTTATCTGGACAAATCGGGGAAATATGCCCTTACTCTGGACTATAATTATCTCGGTCCCTTTGTAAACGGACTTGCAGAAGTGTCATCCGAATACCTTGGCCCCCTGTATCTGATAGACAGGACCGGGGCAGATATGACGGATAAAGTCTCCTCGGGCCTCAGAATGTTCAAGGATTCCCAGTCCAATAAATTCGGATATAAAAACAGCAAAGGCGAAATCGTAATCCCTGCTAAGTTCAATACCGCCCTCCCCTTTTTGAACGGATATGCAATTGTGGGAGTGGCAGTCGATACCGAGGAAATTTTCGGAATAGCATCCGGAATAATTGACACACAGGGGAATTTTGTCCTTGAACCTGTTTACACAGGAATAAGAAGAATGAAAAACGGCCTGTTCTCGGTAGGCGAGGAGCTGACCGGCCAGAACTTTGTACCTGTTGAAGACATCCTTTATTATTACAACAAAAAGGCAGTTTTTTCTCCGGAGCTCAAAAAGCTCAGCGACTGGGAATATTATAGTGTTGAAGATTTTGACGGGAACTATATATGTGTAAGTGACGGCTCAACAGTCTCTTTCTATGACAAGGAATTCAATAAAGCAAATGACATGCCCGTTTTTAAAGGCCACGGTTATTTCAAAAAGGACGGAAATTTGCTCAGGGGAGAGCTGAATTTCTAACCAGGGATGCCCTTAAGAACGCGGTTCATGAAACATCCTATACCCTTGCCCGCAAAAAGGACCTTCTTGTAATAGATTATAAGTGGTTCGGCTATACTTTGGGCAGCGCTCATGGCGGCTCGGACAGAAGCATATACTACATTAATTTGAAAACCGGAAACCAGTATAAAAGCCTTACAGAACTAATAAAGCCGGATTTAAAGGATGAGGCCCTTTCTTTCCTGAGCAAAGTGGTTAGTGACCGGATGAAAGAAGATATAGATATTTACTGGGAAGATCATGTGAGGGTAACTCCCGAGACCCGTTTTGCGCTTTCCGATGACGGAATAACCATATATTTCGGTGAATATGAAATTGCCGCGTATGCGGCGGGAATGCCGGAATTCTTTATACCGTACAGTGATTTAACGAAATTCATAGATACCGAAAGTGATTTCTGGAAGGCATTTAACTAAAAATCAGATGAATATCCTTAAGCATTCGAATAATAATATATCTGTACATATCGCCGTACATATATTTGCATTAAAAATTAGAAGGCGTCCGGACAATTCATCCGGGCGCGTTTTCTTTGCTCTTGGACACACTCAGATAAGTAAGGCTTCCCAGAATAAGCAGGGCGCCAATGGCCTGATATATGGAAAGCATTTCTTTAAGAAGGACCGAATCCGCGACAATTGTCACAACCGGGATAAGGTTCAGCAGTGCTGAAATTACCACAGGGCCAAGAGTCTTAAGGCCAAACAGAAAAAAGACGTATGCAAGAGCCGAGCAGAAAACTCCAAGGAAAATTAAATTTAATACTGCCGGAACAGATGGCACTTTCCATTGGTCCACTTCCCCCAATATAAAAGGTATGAACAGTGGAATGCTAATAATTGTTTGCAAAGTAGTCATCTTAAGGCTTGAATAATTCTTTCCCAGGCCATCACTCAGGAAAGTGTATATTATCCATGAAATAATCGCACCGAAAACAAGAAGGCATCCTATGAAGGAATCTGAGGCAAAATCCGGAGCTTTACCTTCAAATACAATAAAATACACTCCCGCAATAGAAATAAAAATACTTATAAGTGAAGAAAGATTTATTCTTTTACGCTGGATTATGCTTTCGGTGATAAGAGCAAACATGGGCAATGCTGCAATTAGAATTGAGGCATTGGAAGCAGTAGTAAGCTCAAGGCCTTTATTTTCAAAATAAAAGTACAGCACAATTCCGAAGAAACTGGAAAGAACCATGATGAAGAGTTCTCCCTTATTGAGCTTTAAATTTTCTTTATTTGTTGCCATTAATATGAGAAGTGGAACAAGGGCAATAAATTGCCTGAAAAAAGCAATGGTCACCGGAGGCAGTTCTCTGAGCACAACCTTGGTGCTTACAAATGAGATTCCCCATACGAAAATAGCTATCAAAGAGGCCGGAAGACCAAAAGTACTTTTTATTTTCATATCATTAAGCCTTTCCAGTGAATGATACTGTGCAAAATAACATCAGAGTTAAATACTCTGCGTTTTTTAGTCACCAAAAAAGTATAGCATTGTTCAGGATAATAAAAAAGAGCCTCGGCTCTTTTTCACGGTTATAAGAAAATTATTTTGCTATAAAGAATGTTATTTTGATTCAGGACTTTCTTTCAGATAACCTTTAGCTATTGCATCCTCCAGTAAATCAGAAACAAAATCCCAAAGCTCAGGCGCGCCATTATTTATATGGCCGTTACGCTTTACAACCTGGTCTTTTGTAATATGGTGTTCCTGCCAGGTGCCGCCTTTGTTGAGATAGTTCAACAGGACGGGCTGGAGCCTGTCCATGGAGGCTGCGAATTTTGCCTCAGGAGTTTCCATGGCATCAAACTCTTCCCATAATGCCCTGAGCTCTTTTCCCTGATCTTCGGGAAGGATGGAAAACAGACGGTCTGCTGCCTTTTGCTCTCTTTCAAGCTTGTCCAGGTTTCCCTTTGCGTCATAGCAGAAAGTGTCTCCGGCGTCTATTTCAACAATGTCATGAATGAGGCACATTTTCATTACTTTAAGCAAATCTATGTTTGGAACTTTGGAGTATTCGTAAAGTAAGAATGCCATTAATGCCAGATGCCAGGAATGCTCCGCGTCATTTTCCCTTCTTGAGCCATCATGGATTTTGCTTTGCCTGAAAATATTCTTGATTTTGTCAACTTCGCAGATAAATTCAATTTGCCTTTTCAGTCTTTCGCTTGCCATAATGCATTCTCCCTTGCATCCAATAAAGGTTTGAGGATGAATTAATCATCCTCGCTCATTAAATTCTATTTAAACGCTTTTACTTTACCCTGTCAACAAAATAATATTACTTGCTGATTTAACTAAGGGCGTAAACTTATAAACCCCGGATAGGCAGGTGTTGATAGCAGCTCCAATAAATTAGTTACACTGTAAACCTTGACTGATGATCTCTTTAGTTTCAGCGGCAGTCCGGATGTTTTGTGAAAATTAAGGAGAATATTCAATCAAAGAAGGGGGTTCATACTATGGATATGAAGCATGATTGAATTCTTGGATACATGAGGTTATAATAATTTTAATATTCAGGGACCTTGTTTTGAGAATAAAAAAAAAA
>JAAYLX010000030.1 GCA_012521705.1 Clostridiaceae bacterium
CCATCCGCTCTTAGGCGATGGAAAATACGGAATAAACAAGCTTAACAGAGGATACAAGAAGCAATGGCTTTGCTCCTACAAGCTTGTTTTTGATTTTGATACCGATGCGGGCATTCTCAATTATCTCAACCAAAAAGATTTTGAAATTGATGTTGACTGGATGAAAGACGAGTTTACAAGGCTCAGCCAAGAGTAATATTGCATTTTGCGTGGTAACACAAATCACAGGACAGATATATATCTCAGTAAAAGGTGCACTGGTTGAAGAAGGTTACAGTTGTCTTCCGCAATACGGGCAAAATCTGAAATGGGGTTCAACTTTTACATTGCAGGCTGAACAGTATTTGAAAGGCTCCCCATGGAACAAAGGACGCAAATTCTCATTTCGTATTTCAGTATAAGCCCCTTTTTCAAACTGGCGCCCTGTCTCCGGATCCAGCTCAAAGACGCTATCGCAGCAGGTTGCCTTAACCAGATATCTGTTATTCCATCTGAATGTAGGTATAAAGAACATGTGCAGATATGAGTAGGTTTTTAATATTTCAAAACGCGTCAGCTTTCCGCAAGAAGGACAAATCGCGTTATTGTATACCCCTATTGGTTTTTGCGCCTGGTTCACACCGAAAACACCAATAAAGAACATGAGATGTACCCCCTATTGTATTGGTGCTCTTTTTGTTTAATCGTCATAATCGTCATCATCGTATCTGTAATCTTCCTGTTCTTCCTTTTCCTCACGCAGTAATATGATATTTTCCTGTATTGAGAAGAACACCATGACAAGCTCGAACATGGCACGAAGAATAATTTCAAGAATAATTGTACCTATAAGGCCTATCAGGAAATTTGCCGCGAACATGGCCACAATGCCTATTACAACCAGAACCAATGCAAAGGCTATATAAAGAATTTTTGCCAGAGCGCTGGTGACCATGACCCTGAAATTCAAAACATCACTAAGATAGTCCAAAAAACTGTCATATCTCTTTGTTTTCCTGGGCACAAGAAAGAGGAAATACACCCAAATACCCGCAATGACCGCTGCTGTGATTATATATGGCAGAGAGCCTCCCAGAGCTTTAGTGACCTTCTCCGCCATAGAGAAAAAACCGAGTCTTAAAAATCCTTCCATGCCAAGCCTCCATTGTTTTTTATTTGACAAGTTCCTCTGCCAGCTTTACAGCCCTGTACGCATCATGGGCATAATACGCGCCAATACTTTCAGCGTAGCTGTTGTCCAATACTGCGCCTCCCACCATCAGCCGGCATGTCATACCTTCGCAGTCCATGAGCTTCTTAACCACTTTCATCTGGTTCATGGTCGTGGTCATCAGGGCAGAAAGGGCTATAATATCTGCATTATGTTTCTTTGCAGTTTCTATTATATGATTAGCTTCTACATCTTTTCCAAGATCAATTACATTAAAGCCATAATTTCTTAGAAGCATTGCCACAATATTTTTGCCTATATCGTGAACATCGCCTTTAACAGTGGCAATGACTATTATACCATGATGATGGTTATTGTTGTCAGAATTTTTAACGAGTTCGGGCTCAAGAACTTTCATTGCCTTTTCCATTGCCTCTGCTCCACGGATAAGCTGGGGCAGGAAATATTCTTTCTTCTCGTAAAGTTCGCCAACCTTTTGAATTGCAGGAATCAGCACCATGTTCATAATATCTTTTGCAAGCCTTCCTGCGATAAGCTCCTGCCGCACCGCCTCTTCAACCGCGTCCCTGTCTCCGGCAAGAATAAGATCATACAAAGTCTTGCCTGAAGCCTGGGATTTAACAGTATTATTCTCTGATTTAGTCTGCCCGGAATAAAAATCTATATAATTTTTGGCATCCAAATCCCTTGCCATTAACACATCGGTTGCCCTTACATTCTGCATCATACTCTCGTTATTGGGATTAAGAATGGCCGTTGAAAGGCCGTTTGCCACAGCCATGGACAAAAATGATGCATTTATATGCTCCCTTGCGGGAAGGCCGAAGGATACATTGGATAAACCAATTGTTGTGTTAACTTTGAATCTCTTGCTGCACCATGAAATGACTTTGAGCGTTTCAACGGCGCAGGACTGGTTGGAGGCAACCGTCATTACAAGTCCGTCCACCAATATATCTTCCTTGCCGAATCCAAATTTTTTCGCTTCGTTATAAACTTCCCTGACAATATCAATTCTCTCTTCCGCGGTTTCCGGAACGCCCTGGTCGTTAACGGGGAGAAGTATAAACATTGCCCCGTATTTCTTTGCCAGGGGAAGGAGTTTTTCTATTTTTTCTTTTTCACCTGAAATGGAATTAATTATTGCCCTTCCGGGGTAAATTCTAAGGGCAGATTCCAAAGCCTCTGCATTTGAGGAGTCCAGCACAATTGGCACAGATACCGTATTGCACACTGTCCTAACCATTGCTTCAAGGGTCACTTTTTCGTCTATTCCGGCTACCCCCGCATTAATGTCGAGCAATCTTGCACCGGCTTCAACCTGGGATCTTGCAATCTCTGCGACAAGTTCCATATCCCCATTTTTCAGTGCCTCTTTAAGGGCCTTTTTGCCGGTGGGATTAAGTCTCTCCCCTATAACGGTAAAGGGCAGGGAAGGATGTATTTCCACCGTCTCCCGGTTGGAGCACACAAGGCTGTAAGGCTTTGTTTCTCTTTGCACAGGTCTGAGGCTTTGAGTACACTCTTTGAGCTTTTCAATGAATAAAGGCGTTGTCCCGCAACAGCCTCCAAGTGCGTCAGCTCCTGCTTCTACCAGAGTCCCCGCATAGGAGGCAAAGGTGCCTGCGTCCATATTAAACACGGTTTTTCCCTGTTTGAGTGTAGGTTTTCCTGCGTTGGGCTTTGCAATCAGGGGTACTTTGGCATAGGGTTTCATCTTTTCGATAATTTCCACCATCTCGGCAGGTCCCGATGAGCAATTGCACCCCACAGCATCGGCGCCCAGGGACTGGAGGGTCACCAGCACACTTACAGGATCGCTTCCCATAATGGTTCTGGGCCCGTCAAAAGTCATTGTCACCATGACAGGAAGGTCACAAAGCTCCTTTACAGCTATCAGCGCTGCACGGGCTTCCTGGAGGTCCATCATGGTTTCTATGACAAAAAGGTCGACCCCGCCTTCAAGAAGGCCCTTAACCTGCGCTTTAAAGCTGTCCACAGCCGTTTCAAAATCAATATCCCCGAATGGAGACAGAAGGCTTCCGCAGGAAGAGATGTCCCCGGCAATTTTTGTATTCCTTCCGGCTGCCTTCCTTGCAATCTGTGCAAGAGTCCTGTTGAGTTCTACAGTTTCATCGGATAAACCGTAGTCTGACAGCTTGAGTCTGTTGGCTCCGAAGGTAAAGGTATAAATAATGTCCGAGCCTGCCTCCACATAATTTCTGTGGGCTTTAATAAGTAAATCGGAATTTTCGGCCGCCCATTTTTCCGGGCAGACACCGCCCGGCATTCCGGCTTCCTGCAAAAGGGTGCCCATTCCGCCGTCCAATAAGACAATTCTATTATTAAATAGTTTTCTGAATTCCTTTTTGGTCATGTAATACCCACCTTTATTTTACTTTCCGATAATCCCGGCTATTGCAAACACCGATTTCTCCGGGATAAGCATACAAGTATCTGTAATGCTGATTCCCAGGGTTTCCCCGTCAAGGAGTCTGTAAAAATCCCTCTGCTGTGTTATGTCAAAGTCCCCGTAACCAGGGCTGAACCTCATTTTGGTCAAAAATTGCCCTTTAGGTCTTAAATATTGCCCGACCATATTCATTACAAGATCCAAAGCTGAGTCTGTGATTTCAGAGGCGGCCGCGTCAACTATAGCCGCCTCACTCATTTTACCCTCAGCCTGGAGCCTTTCTATCAGCTCCATGATCTTGCTTCCGCCTGTTGCGCACATAATAAGCGCCTCTTTGCTGTCTTTTAATAGTTCGGACAATTTCATCCCTGAAAGTACCGTACCATCACTTAAAACAACCTGCGGAGCATCTATTCTTATAATATCCATGACACGATAAGCAGCTTTCAGGTTTAAATTTTTTTCGGTATACAAAATCAGCCTCTCTACTTCACGCATGGCTTCACCCGAAAGCACGGTACGTTTTTTGTCATAGCCAAGTCTTGAAAGTATGAGGCTTTTATTGTAAACAGGTTTCAAGCATTTCAAAACTTTTATCTCATGCATTTAAGCGTTGCCTCTTACCAGATTTTACTTAATTTTTTTCATATTTTATCATAACCGATACCTGAGAACAAATATAACCATACCTATTTCTTTATTTTTTGAACAGCAGATGATCGGGACAGGTGAGTATGTAAGCAAGGGCAAATTGGAAACTCAAAAATTTGCTTAATCCGTCTCCCCTCAAGTCTTACGCAATTTCTCCCGTATGACCCATCAAAAAATTAATCATTAATTTTATGGTTTTGACAATATTCAAACTTACGATATACTTTTATTAGATGCTGTCCATTTTTCTTCACGGAAAGCACATCGAAACGGAGATGCGATATGCAAACAAGCAAAAAGAATCTTTATCTGTTTATGATTCTGAACCTTGCCACAATTGCTTCTGTGCCATTGTTAAGCTCTTTTCTCCCCATGTATTTTGAAAGAATAGGCTACAATCAGTTCCAGATAGGTTTGTTGACATCCCTTGGCCCCCTTTGCTGTATTATAGTACAGCCGTTGTCAGGTGTGATGGCCGACAGGGCAAAATTCAAAAACACTGTCTTGCAGGCCATATATATCGGATGTGCAGTAACAACTTTTGCACTGATATTCCGCCAGGATTATTACTATGTGTTCATTGTTATGTTGCTTCAGGCGGTTTTCCAGGCGGGAATGGTATCCCTAAATGAAACCATAACTCTGGAGTATCTTGAAAATACACCCTGGCCATACGGTATCGTCAGGGTCTTTGGTTCAGGCGGATACGCATTGTTTTCAATGGTGTTGGGGGCTTTATCGGGTTCTTACGCCAAATCAATTTTTATAGTCACTGGTTTGTTCGGTCTTGTATGTATATTGACAATGCTTAAATTACCCCGTATTGAAGGCCATCAGTCGAAGGAACAGAAAGTTCCTTACAAAAAGCTGTTCACAATCCCCAATCTGATGGCATACATATTCATACATATTATTATTCAGGCAACATTGAGCTTTCACCTGGTTTTCTTCCCAGTCTACCTGAAAGATCTGGGAGGAAGCGATAATTTTTACGGGATTATTCTGTTCTTTCAAACCGTTGGGGAATGGCCTTTCCTGATATGGGGGGACAAGATAATAAAGAAGTTTGGAGTCACCCGGATAATAATGTTTTCCGCCATTGTCTCCACTTTAAGGCTCCTTCTTGTATATTTTCTTACCGACCCGCTTCTTGCCCTTCCTGTTAATATGCTGCACGGTGGCACCTACATTGTTATTACTTATACTTTGGCAGTATATATCAATAAGGAAACACCGGATGAACTTAAAGCCTCCGGTCAGGCTTTCAATAATCTCACGGCTCAGGGAGCCGGCAGAATGGCAGGCAGTTTTCTTGGGGGGATTCTAAGTCAGTATTACGGAATAAAGCAAACTTATCTTTTTGCATCTATTCTCTCGATTCTTGGCATCTTCGCATTTACTCTGATGATTCAGTACAATAACAGGAAAAAAGAGGCTGAAAAAACAGCCGCCCCGGTTTAAGGGCGGCTGTTGCATTTGTTGGTTATTTACTTAAAACTGATTTATTTTTGGCCTATGATTTCTCTGTCTCACTTAAATTTCTCAGACTCTGCAAAATTTACTTTTATTCTTCCTCTGAAGCTATTGCAGGAGTCTCATTATATCCATTTTTAAAGATTTCTTCAAACTCATCTGCTTCAAGGCGTTCTTTGTCAAGCAGCGCTTTTGCCACATCCTCAAGTTTCTGTCTGTTCTCAGTGAGAATTTCCTTAATTTTGGCGTATGCGTCATCAATAATTTTCTTGACTTCAGCATCTATCTTGGCGGAAATATCTTCACTGTAGTTGCGGGCGTGGGCATAGCTCTTACCCAGGAATACCTCATCATTTTCATCGCCGAATACAAGATTGGTAAGTTCATTGCTCATTCCATACTTGGTAATCATATCGCGGGCAATCTTATTGGCATATTTCAGGTCATTGGAAGCACCGGTGCTGATCTCACCAAGAACAAGTTCTTCTGCAGCTCTTCCTCCAAGGCTTACTATAATCCTCTCTATGAGCTGTCCCTTGGTCATATACTGGCGATCCTCATCAGGCTTGTAGGACGTAAATCCACCTGCCCTGCCCGAAGGTATAATTGTAACCCTGTCCACCTTAACGGTAGTTGATACAACACGGACCGCGATGGCATGACCTGCTTCGTGATAAGCTGTGAGCTTCTTCTCTTTTTCGCTTATTACCCTGCTCTTTTTCTCGGGTCCCATCATAACCTTGTAGTTGGCTTCCTTTATTTCAGCCATGGTAATGCTCTTAAGGTTTTTGCGGGCTGCCAGGAGCGCAGCTTCATTGAGAAGGTTTTCAAGGTCCGCGCCTGTAAATCCGGGAGTTGTTTTGGCAATATCTTTGAGATCCACATCAGGACCCAGAGGTTTGTTCTTGGAATGAACTCTGAGAATTGCTTCACGGCCCTTTATATCAGGGTAGCTTACAACAACCTGTCTGTCGAATCTTCCGGGACGCATAAGAGCCGGATCCAGAATATCGGGACGGTTGGTAGCAGCAAGAATAATTACACCTTCATTTACTCCGAATCCGTCCATTTCAACCAGGAGCTGGTTCAAAGTCTGTTCACGTTCATCATGTCCGCCGCCAAGACCGGCACCTCTGTGTCGGCCCACAGCATCGATTTCGTCTATAAAAACAATACATGGCGCATTTTTCTTGGCCTGATCGAACAAGTCTCTTACACGGGAAGCACCTACACCTACAAACATCTCAACAAAGTCGGAACCGCTAATTGAGAAGAAAGGTACACCCGCTTCGCCGGCAACAGCTTTGGCAAGCAAGGTTTTACCTGTTCCCGGAGGTCCTACAAGCAGCACGCCTTTCGGTATACGTGCGCCAAGTTCCACATATTTTTTGGGCTCTTTAAGGAACTGGACTATTTCTTCAAGCTCTTCTTTCTCTTCGTCAGCACCTGCTACATCACTGAAACGGACTTTTAGTTTCGAATCCTCGGCAACCCGTGCCCGGCTTTTTCCAAAGGACATGACACGGTTTCCGCCACCGCCTTGTGACTGCTGAATAAAGAAGATCCAGAAGAAGACAAAAAGTATGACCATCGCAAACATTGGCAGCATCTCAAGCCACCATGGCGGGGTCTGAACAGGCTCAATCTCATATTCGCCAATCTTGCCTTCATCCTTGGCCTTATCAAGAAGTGCCCTGAAATCATCATGAGAAAGATAGCTTACTGTATACCGCTGATCCGGAAGGAACAATCCCGATGCCTTCTCCAGAATTACTTCTGCTTCATAGGTTTTTACAAGTACATATTTTACATTCCCGGCATCCAGTTCATCCCTGAACTCCGAATACTTCATGGTTGTAGGATTACTGATACCATTGTACATCATTATAACCAGGGCCATAATTACAAAAATAATGATATAAAAACTCAAGCCCCTAAAATTTCTCAAATATATTCAACCTCCTGTGAAGGCCAAGACATCTATATAAAAACATAATACGGCCATCATCAAAATATTAATATTATCATAATATCGTAACATAACTATAGGCAAAAAACAATAAATATTACTTTCCGGGAAGTCTTATAACTCCTCGATTACACATACATCCGGAAGATTTCTGTAATGTTCTTTATAGTCCAGGCCATATCCGATAACAAATTCATCCGGAATAATTATGCCCTGATAATCCACTTCTAAATCTACTTTCCTTCTGGATGGTTTGTCCAAAATGGTGCACAATTTTACACTGGCACAATGCTTGGCTTTAAACAGGTCCTTAAGGTATGTAAGCGTAAGGCCTGTATCAATTAAATCCTCAACTATAAGAACGTGCTTGCCGGTAATATCATAGTCTATGTCCTTCAAAATCCTTACTACCCCTGAAGATACTGTTGAGTTACCATAGCTGCTTACTGAAATGAAATCTATGCTCAGGGGCAGATCAATGGCCCTTGCAAGGTCGGCCAGAAATACGAATCCGCCTTTTAATACTCCTACGAGCAATAAATCTTTTCCTCTATAATCCTCTGTAATCCTTTTTGCTAATTCCTCAGTTTTTGCTTTGAGCTCTTCTCTGCTTACCAGAACTTTAATTTTTGGCATTTTTCAATTTCCTCCATCCTGTAAGTCTTTCCACGAAAGAACCAAAACGTTTTGTGCGTCCCTTCGTGCTCTGTAATCATTTGAAGTTCTTTTCCCAATAATCCATATAATTTCATTTTCAATGGCAATAAGCGGGATTCTGTCCCGTTCTTCCCTGACTATTTTTTCATCGATAAAATATTTCTTTAGTTTTTTCTCCCCCCTTGATCCGAACGGTCTTACTACATCGCCGTTATTGCGGCTTCTGATGACTATATCATTTTTCAGCTTGTCATAATCGAAAAGCTGTATTTTACTGTTTTCTTTTATATCCTCCGGAAAACCGTATTTTTTAAAGGCTTCTCCGGAAGGTAACACTTCTGATATTAATATTCCCCTAATTTCATCCACTTTTGTTATTCCATCTATAATTACAGGATAGGAAAAAGTTACAGCGCTCTCATCCTGTTTATGCGCAATTATAAGGGTGTCATAGGAAATCTTAGCCTCTGTACTTCTGGGAAGCTCAACTTTCTTGCCTGTAATGCCCTTCCGGCATAAATCAAGAACCTGTTCCACATGTACTGACTCAAAATTTTTGCGGCAGTTATTTATTTTCTCCCAGGCAATTCTTATTATCCTCTTTTTTATTGCCCGGTCAAGATTATTAAAGTTATTTAATGAAATAATTATTTGATTATTATCATCCAGAACCACTTCAGAATATGCCTTCAGCGCAACTGCCTCCAAAAAAGCCTGCTCGTCCTGCATAAGTTCGGAAAGCCTTACAAGCTGATTGGCCGGATTTACGCCGAACATTTCTTTTATTTTGGGGAAAAGTTCATTTCTTATTCTGTTTCTGGTATACTCCGAATCAAGATTTGTACTGTCGGTACGATAAGGAATGCCGTTTTCAGACAAATACTTTTCTATGTCATCTCTTGAAATGTTGAGAAGTGGACGGATAATTCTGCCCTGCTTGAATTTCATCCCGCAAAGCCCGTCAGGACCCGTGCCTCTAAGGATATTGAGCATAACGGTTTCAGCCTGGTCCTCTTTTTGATGGGCCACGGCGATAAAATCCGCTTTTTTTTCTTCAAGAACCTGGTTGAATATTCTGTAGCGGGCATTTCTGCCTGCTTCTTCAAGGGAGATCCTGTTTATGAGCGCAGTTTTCGCGATATCTTCTTTAAAGATCCTAAGTTCAATATCCCATTTTTCACAGAGTTCCCGGACAAATTCCTGGTCTCCGTCCGATTCCTCTCCGCGAAGGCAATGATTCAGATGAACTGCCGTAAGCTCGAGGTCATAAACATTTTTTAATTCAGATAAAACCTTCAGAAGGCACACCGAATCGGCCCCTCCTGAAATTCCTGCAACTATTTTGGAGCCTTTGTCAAAAAGTTTGTATTTTTCAATATTGGTTACGACATCACTTATGAGGTTCTCTGTGTTCATTATTAATTAAAACCTATGGCGCAGAAACACGCTCATCATACAAGCGGTTTCCGAACTTGGTATACTGCGGTATCCATGCCAGTTCCACTGTCCCTGTCGGACCGTTACGGTGTTTTGCGATTATTACTTCAACTATGTTCCGCTTTTCAGAATCCTCGTTGTAATAATCGTCACGGTACAGGAACATTACCATGTCGGCGTCCTGCTCGATTGCTCCCGATTCTCTCAAGTCGCTTAATACAGGGCGATGGTCATTTCTCGTCTCAGGAGCACGGCTTAACTGGGATAACGCAATTATGGGCACATTAAGTTCTTTGGCCATTATTTTAAGCGAACGGGAGATGTCGGATATCTCCTGCTGCCTGTTCTCACTTCTTTTTCGGCCTTCCATAAGCTGCAGATAGTCAATGATAACAAGGCCAAGGCCCTTGTTGAGTTTAAGCTTGCGCAGCTTTGAAAGCATTTCCATTGTATTTATACTGGCATTATCGTCTATGTAAATAGGGGATTTTGAAAGGGGACCAAGTGAAAAGCCGATCTTTTTCCAGTCCTCAGCCTCAAGTTTTCCCGTTCTCATTTTTTCAAGCTCTACCATTGACTCCAATGACAGAATTCTGTTAACAAGCTGTGTCTTTGACATCTCAAGGCTGAAGATCGCAACGGGGAAACCTCTCAGAGCCGCATTAACTGCAATGTTGAGAACGAATGAAGTCTTACCCATTGCCGGACGGGCGGCAACCAGAATAAGATCCGAATTCTGAAAGCCGGACGTTTTTCTGTCCAAATCAATAAATCCGCTGGGCACGCCTGTAAGTTCGCCCTTGTTCTGACAGAGTTCCTCCAGGTGCGAGAAAGTTGTGTCCAATACTGAATTAATATGCTCAAGACCGGTCCTGTTCATACCCTGGGAAATCTCGAATACGCTCTTTTCGGCCTGGTTTAATACTTCCACGCCTTCTGCCACGCCCTGGAAAGAAATATCCATGATTTCGCCTGAAACCTGGATCAGTTTTCTGAGCAGGGCCTTATCCTGCACTATATTCACATAATGCATTACATTGGCTGTGGTAGGTATGCTGTTTGCAAGCTGGGCAATGTAATCCAGATTCCCCACTTTTTCAAGAGTGCCTCTGCGGGAAAGGGCATCGGAAACAGTGACAATATCCACCGGGAGACTATCTTCATAAAGGGAAATGATAGCTTCATATATTTCTTTATGCTTTTCCAGATAAAAATCTTCTGGCTTTAGCTTTCCACTTACTTCCGACAGGGAATTCCGATCAATTAACAGGGCTCCCAAAATTGATTGTTCCGCCTCGATATGGTGGGGCGGAATCCTTGCGATGTTTTCCATTTCAACCCCCGAGAAACTGAACTTACTGTCCGTCTTCCACTTTGACCTTTAACTTTCCTGACACACCCGCATAAACCTTGACTTCCACTTCGGTAACACCAAGAGTTTTGATTGGTTCTGGAAGTACCAGCATTTTTTTGTCTATTGAAACCTTGTGCTGTTTTTCAAGTTCACTTACTATATCTTTTGCGGTTATTGAACCGAACAGTTTTCCGCTGCCCCCGGCCTTGGAGGTGACCACCACTGTCAATTCTGAAATCTTTTTGGCCAAAGCTTTGGCTTCTTCCAATTCTACTTCCTTACGGTGCTCAGCAGCTTTTTGCTTTGACTTGGCTTCATTTATTGCCGCAGGAGTAGCTTCCACGGCAATGCCCTTTGGAAGCAGAAAGTTTCTTGCGTAACCGTCGTTGACATCTATTATTTGATCTTTTTTCCCGAGATTCTTAAAATCCTGTTTCAGAATTACCTTCATTGTGCAACCTCCATTTATCCTGAAATGGTGAAATGTCGGCTGCCCGGAGAATCTTAGGAAGCATCCCCTGTTTTTAAAGATCTGAGACGGGACAGGGCAGACAAATCACCAAAATATTTTTCTGTTTCATGTTCCTGCAGCAAACCAAGCCTAATTTTTGCCGAAATCTGTTTTTCCAGCGCCTGGTAGTCCAGGCCAAGCCTTCTTGAAAGAAGGTAGCTGATTATTATTGTATCCGATAAAGTATCAAGTGCTACAGGTTTTATATCATCGCATGTTTCTGAAGCCATTTCGGAATATAGGGTAGATATTGAAAGAAGCAGCTGGCTTTTAAGTCCTTCAATCATCCGCATATTTCTGGTGATATCCATGCCTCTGAAATTCATTCTATCACTTCCATCCCATTTGTGTGAAATCATTATAGCATTGGGATGGATTAAGTTCCAATTTCCCGAATGGATATAAAATGCGGAAATTCAAATACAGCCTATAGATATCTATCTATAGGCTGTTTTAATTGTTAGTCAGTTGTATAAGGTAATAAAGCAATGTGGCGAGCTCTCTTTATGGATACTGTCAGTTGGCGCTGATGTTTTGCACAACATCCTGAAATTCTCCTGGGAAGAATCTTCCCCTTCTCTGACAAGTATTTTCTGAGTTTCAGAACATCCTTATAATCTATTGAAGCCACTTTATCGACACAGAACTGACATATCTTACGTTTAGCCCTTCTCATGCCCTGGCCTTTGCCGCTCTTAGGGCTCTTTTCTTTTTTTGCTTCAGACATTTAAAGAATGCCTCCTTCCAAGACTTTTTCTGGTTACTTAAGGCATACACGCTATCTTTTTATCTCTATCTGCTAATTATTATATATCCGTCATGCTACTTTACATAGCTAAACTAATATATCACAAACTGTAAACCGTGTCAATCCATTAGCTTTATAACCAGTTCCTCGGGAATGGGTTCACTGAAATAATAACCCTGGATCCTCTCGCATCTCTTTCTGGCAAGGTACCTGAACTGGTCTTCGGTCTCCACACCCTCGGCTACAATGGACAGTCCAAGCCGTCTTCCTATTTCAACTATTAAACCGGTAAGCAGGCTTTTTTCCTTCTTGCCTCCAATATTATCCACAAAACTCTTGTCCAGTTTAAGTGTGTCCAGAGGAAGCTCGGTCAAATAATTAAGCGAAGAATATCCTGTTCCGAAATCATCCAGGGCAATTCTTACGCCATGGTCTCTCAGAAGCTTTATATTCTCAAGCACAAGTTCGACTGATTCCATCATTCCGGATTCGGTTATTTCCAGCTCCACACATGACGGGGGTATATTATACGATTCAATCAGTTTTAGCACCTTTTCGGAAAAGTTTTTCTGCAATAACTGGACAACAGAAATATTTACCGACATAATAAGGTGTTCATATCCCATATTATGCAACTTTCTTAAGAATTTTATAGCTTCTTCCAAAATCCAGTCTCCAAGAGGAATAATAAGTTTGGACTCTTCGGCTATGGGAATAAACTTTGAAGGGGGAACGGACCCCAGTTTTTCGTTATTCCAGCGGCACAGTGCTTCAAAGCCCATTATTTTTTTGTCTGAAGATCTGTATTGGGGCTGATAATATAGTGTAAACTCATTTTTTATAAGTCCGAGTTTAATATGGTTTCTGATGTCAAGCCTTTCGGTGATTTCATCATTCATGCCCGGCTTAAAGAAAAGGTATTTGCTCTTCTTTTCGGTGGCCCTGTACATGGCTGTATCGGCATTTCTCAAAAGCACATCAACATAATCGCCGTCTTCCGGATATCTTGCAATACCGACATTTGCTCCAAGGCTGAGATTATAATCCTCCAACTGTATTATAGCTTCAAGATAATTAATGAGATTTTCCACAAAAGAGAGCAATTCTTCATCATTTGTGTCGGGCACCAATAATGCGAACTCATCCCCGCCAAGCCTGGAAATATGTATTTTCTCACTGCAGAACCTCTTTAACCTTGTGGAGACCTCTACCATAACCTTATCTCCAATTATATGGCCGTAAAAGTCGTTGATGAGTTTGAAATTATCCATATCAATGTATATCAGGGCAATGGTTTTAACTCCATTGTTTTTCATGGCTTCAAAGCGCTCAGTCAGCGAGGAACTGTTGGGAAGACCTGTCAAAGTGTCATAATAGGCCAGTCTGTTGATTCTTTCTTCAATCTCTTTTTTCGCGGTAATATCGGTATCGGCACCCGCCATTTTGATAATGCTTCCGTCAAAATCCCATAAAGCCTTGCCCACTGAATGAATCCACTTAATCTGGCCATCGGGGGTTTTTATCCTGTATTCACATTCAAATTGGGGGGTTTTCTCGGCAATATGCTTATCAAAACAACGCCTTAGTTTAGGATAGTCTTCAGGCAGAATCAAGGTTTTGTAGACGTCATCTTCTCTTCCGGCCACATCATTTTTGTCCAGCCCGAAGATCTCGTACCATTTATCAGCATAAAAGCTGGTCCCGGCTTCACTGTCTTTTTCCCAGATACCTATATTGGATGCTTCAATAACAAGGTTGTGCCTTTCATCTTTTTCCTGAAGCATTATTTTTTGTTTAATAAGTTCATCCAGCTGATCTTTGAGCTCTTCTTCAGATGCGGCAAGCTCCTCATAAACAGCCGTCAGTTCCTCATGCTTTACAAACAGCTCATGTTCGGAGGTGACCCTGTCGGTGATATCTATGCCCATTAATTCATAGACTTTAATATTATCGTGGTCTAAAATATGCAGATGGGAAAGTAAATATAAGGAATCACCTTTCTGGGTGTGTATGCAAAGCTCAAAATGCTTTTCGGTATTGACGTCATTTACCTCATCCAGCAGAGTTCTGAGCTTAAGCTGCTCTTTTGCGGGTAAAAGATCAAATATTCTGTGGGTTTTTACTATATTCTCAGATTTATACCCAAGTTTATCTTCGGCGTTGTTGTTAAATTCAAGAATAATTCCATCTTCCAAAAAAGTGATGATTAATATATTGGCAGCTTTGATTGCGTTTTGTGACAGGGCCTCTTTTCTTCTCAATTCTTTATTGAGTCGGAAAAAATATATGGAAATAGTGACCAGTGCCAGGCAGAGAATACTCAGGATACAGGTTAATAAAGTCACTATATTGACTTGATAAGGACCATCTGCGGATATGTTTATTAAATTGGAGTTAAAGCAAAAAAATAATAATATTTGAAGTACTGCCGTAAATATTATCGCCCTTGAATATTTACGCACAAATTCCCGTATTCTTTTAAGACATTCCATGGTGCCCTCCAATTTGTAAATTTTGTAACCCCGAAGCACATAAAACAAATATACCCAAAAACTTAAATCCTAAAACAAAAAATTTCGACAAAAAAAGACATACTTTTACAAAGTATGTCTTTTTCGAGTGGAAGGAAATGTCACCATGACCTTTTGTTGTAACGGTTTGGGCAATTATTTATCCTTAGTATTTTCCTCCCCGGAATTTTTATTCTCTTGAGAAGAATCAAATATTCTTGTTGGAATTACCGGCTTTTTCGCACTGTTTTCAGCTTTGTTACTGTCCGCAGGTTTTTTCCTGGCTTTCTTAATAAGCAGCACAACAATGATAATTATTGCGCCGTAGAAAATGATGGCAATCCACGAACCGGCAAACCAAACTATAACGTTTTCAACTGTTCTGCGGAAATCCTTAATGGACCTGCTGAACGCTCCGGAGATTCTGTCTCCAAGGGTCCTGGCGACAGGATCACTTTCTGTTGCATCGTCAACTTCCTGTATATGTATATTGATTCGGCTGAAGGCCAATAATCTGTCGTAATTTCTCAGGGTGTTTTCTATACTCTCAATTTCATATCTGACTTCTGAAATCCTTTTCTCCAAAGTAATTACGTCCTCCAGCTTTGTGGACTTTTCCATTAATTCCAGAAGGGTTTCTTCCTGAACTTTGAGTGTCCGTACCCTTGTTTCGTAATCAACATACTGGTCAGTAATATCGGTTCCCTTTGAGTTGGATTCAAGAACTGTCCCGATACTTCCCATATCCTGCATTACTGCTTCGAATCTATCGGCAGGCACCCTGATTGTATAGTAGGCATTGCGCAAAGCCCGGGAATTCTGGCTTCTCCCGCGGATTGTACGGGATTCTGCAAACCCTCCGAAATCTTCAATAAGCTGGTCCAATGCGGTTATTGCCTCATCAAAGTTTTTGGTTTCAAGGGACACGTCCCCCTCCATTATTATCTTTCTTTGTGCCATTAAATCTGTAGAAGTATTTGTTGCAGAGGTATATCCAGGCTTTGCTTCCCCGTCATATTCTGCCTGAGGTGCTACTGCAGGCGCAGCAGAATCCCTGGAAACCGATACCGAATAATTGGCGCCTCCGATTCCTACTTCATCGAAGTAAACATTTTCTTTGGGAGCTGAAGCCTGTGTAGCTTCATTTGCACTTTTACTTGCGCAGGAAGTCATTATAAGCGTAAGTACAAGCAAGGACGCAATAAGAATACTTTTTCTCTTTATAAAAATTTTTCCTTTCTTCATAGGGCATAACCTCACTTTCACTATATTTGACGTCCGGCAAGGAAAAAAGTTCAATTTTTTTAAGCATTTGTTGCAAACTGACCCCATATCATTAACGGGCATAATTCTGTTTAAATGGTCAAGTTACCCCTGCCTTATGAATAAACTTCTATAAAGAGGTGATTGTATGTCCCAGGACGATTTCCTTGCTGGAACCTATGTGTTTAATGACGAAGTAATGTATGAAGGAATTTTCTCAGAAAGTACAAATCCTGATGTGGAAACCTTAAAAATTCAGGATTGTTACCTATATAATGCCGACTATCAGAGCACGGAAAAAAACGATGCGTTTGAGATAGACCTTCGTTTTTCCATCGGCATACTTTATGATTGCCGGAGAAAGTCATCCTGGTTAACTGAGACCGAATTTAAAGAGATCCCATGTGAAAAGAAACTTATTCTTAACAAAAAGAAATTATCAGAGCGAGTTTACGATAAGAATACCAAAAAGTATTTTGTTCACCATCTTAAAAATGTCCGGTTCAATACGCGGATTCTGGACGAAAATAAGGTAAAGCTTACGGTTACGGCAACCATTGAAGGAATAATACTTACAAAATATCACCACAATTTCTGGATATGTGATGATTTTAATCCCAGGCCTCCCTCAAAGAGCGAAAATCTTGACTGGAAACAGGTCCTTGAAAGCATAAATATCAGGGATACTGTATTAATGTTTGAAACTCTGCTGGCTCTTGTCAAAAGATTATGCTCCGAAAGGCAGGACTATACTTGCAAAAGGATGAGAAAAACCTCTCACAGCAATCAACCCGCAAAAGAACCGCCGAATTGCGAAACTTGTACAAATGCGACCAATTGCCCGAATCAAGAGAATACATGTGAGGAATTGTATAACATAATCAGAAAGCTTAACGATGAGCTCAAAGAAAAGGACTATATAATTGACGGCTTGTTAAAATGCCTTTAAAAATCTCCTTCCCTTCAGCCTGTGATAAGATTTTTACCGGCAAAGAGAAGGAGTTCTGGGCGAAAACCATACTTTATTCATAATAAGCTCCCCCTGCGAAAAAATCCTTCGGTCGGAAGGATTTTCTCTGCCCGCAGGATACAATAATAATATTTGAAATTCGGTACTTATCCTTAGCAGTCACAGCGATATTCATCAACTTTACCCTGTACTACGACATCCTGATCGATTCCCAGCTTATCAATGATATCCTCGGTTACGGTCAGTTCGACTATAGTAGTCCAGACAGATGTCGTATCTGACGTTATAACCTGGAATGTATCCAGAATATCTGCATCATAGCGGAAACATTTCAGCAGTATGTAGGACTGAAGACTTGGATCATCAATATAGCAGTGCTTCAGTTTCGGTTTGAACTCCGAGAACGGAATTGCTACGGTATATTCAAAGCTTGTATAGTTGTTTACCCCCTGAGATACGATAATAAGTGACTCATGTGGTGTCTTCCGGTTCTGGCGCTGAAGGACCGGTACGCCTGCCGCGTCAATCACTGTTGAATCCACAAATGCCTTGGTAATGGTCGGGTCGTATTGCAGCCTGTTGGAAAGATTCCTCGGTAAGGTTAATACATCGAAATTTCCATTTTCATATTCAACAAGAAGCACCAATTCATACCTGTGAGCTATCTTTGATTTGCTTCCGCACAGCAATGTATTTCTTGGATAATCCGGCTGGATAATCCTCTTGCAAATCTTTACACAAACAACGGGAGACCCTTGTACCGGTTGCGCATCGGGGGTACTGCCATCATTGATAATATAGATTCTGAATGTTCTCTTATTCCCGGTAGGCACTCCTGCTGTGTACTCCTCCTGCCACAGGGTGTCGGTGTCAGGCAGAACCTTCTTGCCCAAGACCTGCTTCGCGAATATGTCAATGTAGTGCAATTCGGGCTTAACGTCAGGCTTACCATCAGGTTTACCGTCAGGTTTGAATTCGGGCTTAACGTCGGTCTTAATAGCTTCTTCTGACATACAAATAACTCCTTTTAGAATGATTACTTTCTGCTTTATATTATGTAATTGAGATTGTAACTGCTACTTAAAAAATCTTGAGAATTTGCTGCCAAATGCATTTTTGTGAGGTATTTCCTTAAAAATTTCCGTATTGGATTGGATATTATCAAGAAGTTCCTTCATCAAAATTATTTCGTTCTGAAGCTGATCTATTTTATTAATAATTTCTGCATAGTTCTTCTCATATTCCCTGTTTTTTTCGGCAGGAACCTGAACCGGATTATTTATGGATTTTGAGCCCAAGCTTTGTACGCTTATTCCGACAGGGTCTTTATGTGGTTTCTCTGTAAACGAAATCGGGTTTTTTGTATATATTTCATTTTCTTCTCTGAGCATCCTTTTCCAGCCCGAACTATAGGCTGATCTGTCAACGAATTCTTCCATATTGCTGTCACCTTCCATTTTGCATCTTTTATATTATATGAGGAACTTCAGAAATATCTTCTGTTTCATCCCTCTTAAACACCTTAAGTCTGGGCATAGGCACACATTTTTTTAAATTCCTTGCATCCGGGCAAATCCGAGTCCCTGTAGATATGATAAGCCGGATATGTGGTATCCACATAAAGCTCAAAACCGTTAACCGCCGCGCGGACACAAAAGTGGCGGTCCTCCCCGTTAAAGCTAAGATTGTATATGGGCGTAAAAGACACCTTGCTATGAAGTACTTTTTTGCTTAACAAAGTACAGCCGCCAAGTCCTCCCACTTTATATACTCCGGGTTTTCTCAGCATGTCGTAAAACTTTTGGGTCCTCTCCCTTATTTGTCCTGCATTAAATAATTCTTCACCTTTCATCTCATACTGGGTGTAATTGTCATACAGCCAGACCTGGGGGCAAAGGGGTCCTGCATGGGACCATCTGGTCCAGTAAATTTCGGAAATAATATCCTTGTCCAGTTCAATTAAATGCTTCAGGGTATCGGGGTGGAGAAGCAAATCCGAATCCACAAAAAAGAGCCCGTCAAAATCCCTGTCCCTTGCATATTCAAGTATCCGGTTTCTCAGTTCCCCCACCCTGAAAGTGCTGATTCTGTTCCATTTGTGCCGGCTGTAAGGTTTATTGTCCTCTTTCATATACTCAGGAGCCAATAGGCTTCCTGCTTTCAGCACAGTGCCTTTAAGAGCCCTGGCTATATTCTGCAAAACCAAAGATGAGTCAAGCGATATATTATCATCAATGAACAAAAAACTAACCTGAATACCATGAGTCTTCAGGTTCAAAAGCGAAATACCATATTCACTTAGTATTTCAGGTTTCTGTCTGACAGGACTTGCTGCAAGAATCCGCATGACCTATGCTACTCCAATTCTCCCAATACGGTAAGTTCATCTTCAACCACTACCTGAACTATAAGATCGAAGAATATTGCTAAATCCACTGTTGTTGCCGGAACCGGCGGCGAGCTTGTTCCACAGAAGCATACGGCTCCAATATCCGCGTTCCAGGTCATATTTCTCAACCTTGTAACAACCGTAAACAGTGTGTCGGCAGGTACAACCCCTGTGAAATCGTCAACAGGAATTGTAATTGTGTAAACAAATACATTGCCCACTATCTGCATGGTTTGCAATATGCTTCGAGAAATTTGCTTTTCGGTGAGATCATATAATGTGGTCACTTTTACCCCAATGTCATCGGGAAGAGTAATCAGGTCATAAGAGTTATCAGCAAACTGGACCAGGAGAAATACTTTGAAAGGTACAGTTATTCTGATCCTGTTGCCGCACAGACAGGTCCATGTCGGTTTTCCGACGAATTTTACCTTGACGTCCTGGATGCATTCCACCGGGAATTCATTGAATGGTCCTGCATTGTTTATGAAAAGAGTTACCGGCTCTTTTGTCTGAAGCCTCTGACCGGTCACGGGATCCCTCTTCTCCTGGAAAAATATCTGAACATCCTTTTCTTCAAACCTGGCTTTGGTTTTCTTAATGATAAGATTGACAGGTTTATAGTCCTTATGCATTGACACAAACTCCCCTTATTGCTGTTTTGATACTTTATATTATGCATGGCATGTGATTGTTGCTATTGCGTCAGAAGGAAAGTTACGGGTCCTTAATCAAAATCTGTTCATTTATGAAAAGACTTCGTGTTATTGATTAAATTCTTCTCAAACCCGCTTATTCTGAATATTTCCGTGAAAGTATTATCATTCACTGGCTAAGGCTTATCCACATATAATCTAGTAAACATAATAAGGAGGACGAAAATGAAAATTCTTTTTACCAATCCCTCACCATTGATCAAATATGGCATGCAGAAGGGCTTTGAAAAACACGGCTGGGAGACCGACAGACTTGAAGTCCCCCAGCAGAGTGTGGACGGCCTTATTAAAAAGATCGAGGAATTCAAGCCCGACTATTTATTCACAGAGGGCGGAGTTGATACAAAGAAGTTTATTTTTCCCGTGCTGGAAAGATATTCTGTCCCTCATATATATTGGGCTGTCGAGGACCCGGTCGCCCATGCAACCCTTGCTTTGCAATGGGCTACAAAATCGGTGCTCGTACTGACCCCTGATATGGAAATGCTTGAAAGTTACAGACAGAACGGGCATAAGGCTCTTTGCATACCCTTTGCGGCAGACCCCGACTACTACTATAAATATCCTTATGATGAACATTTCGCCTCCTTGGATGCGATCCATGTAGGGAACAATTACAATGTTTTCCCTGAACGCAGAAAAGCTTATAAATACATAATAAGTCCGTTTATTGACCACGGGAAAAAGATAGAGGTGTACGGATTTGACTGGGATCATCCCCGTCATGAGTTTAAGCTTGACCCTGCATATCATAAAGGTTATTTACCCCATGAAAAAAGTGTCATTGCTTATTCCAACGCAAAGATCACATTGGGGGTTCATTCCATTACAAATTCACGGACTATGCAGTCCATGCGGACTTTTGAAGTCCTTGGCTGCGGCGGATTCTTCCTCACGCAGCGCACTCGGGCTATTGAGTATATGTTCAAAAACCATGTCCACCTCGTATGGTCAGCAAGCTACGAGGAAACTGTCGACCTAATGAATTATTACCTTGAAAATGACTCGGCCAGGGAAAAGATTGCTTTGACCGGTCAGCAGTTTGTGTATCAGAACCACAGCTATGAGAGACGTGTTTCTGAAATAATAAATGCTTTAAAGGCGGGATGAATTTGAAAATTGCGATTATCGGATATTACGGACATAACAACCTGGGCGATGAGCTTAATCTGTTTGAAATGATGAAACTGATAAAGAAGCAGTATCCTCTTGCGGACATTACCGTGTTCAGCGGAGGACTTGGTTGTCTGTATTATGATGTAGACTATAACATCGTACTGGCAGACAGGATGACATTGTCCGAATACAGGAATACTTTAAATACATTTGATATTGTAATTATAGGGGGCGGAGGCCTTGTCTTCCTGGGGGCAAATTACTTTGATTTTCTTCAGGAAGGATTAAAAGTCCCTTACATATTTAGCCGGGTGGGAATCGACAACCGCGTTGTTTCCCCGCAGGTAACGGCACAACTTAAAGAGATCCTCAGCAGGGCCTATGATGTTACAGTACGGACAAGTTACGACAGGGAACTTGCCGTAAAATATCTTGGAATTGACTGCGGTGTAGTTCCGGAAGCCATATGGAACTATGAGGCCGAAAAATTCCCGCTACCCTTTGCCGGCAAAAAGATTCTTGCCAGCATAAATGCTTATGGTGCAAAATTTGCACCTCAGATTAAAGCTGCCCTTTCAGAAATAAAAGTTACCCATACCGATTTTACTTTATCAATGCAGGATACTTCCAGGGACTTTTATTTCAATATCCTGAGTACTCCGGATAAAAGAGTTATATTGCCTGAATCGGTAAGTCTCCATAAAAAGGCTTCATTCCTGGCCTCCATGGACCTTGTTATAACGAGCAGGCTCCATGCAGGGTTAATAGCCTTGAGTCATGGGATACCTGCCATTATGTTAAAGAGTACTCCCAAGGTTAAATTCCTGCTTGAAGAAATAAAGCTTCCCGAATTGTTCGTCGGAGGAGAAATAACTTCATCTTTGATTGAAAACACTCTCAGAACCAATTATAAACCTCGCCTGACAGAAATAGCACAACGAATGAAAGAACTGTCTCAAGCTCCTGTAATCCCGTTATAGAAAGGAGAGCGTTATGAGTAATGAATATAGGGACATCATGCCATTGTTTTCCGGGAAAAAAATCATGGCTTCAGATATTGATATAAAAAATCCTGTTATAAAAACCCAGCACCCCGTGGTGGTAATATACCCTCCCACCATTGACTGGAACTATATGAAGCAGCGCCCTCAGCAGATTATGGAGCAATTCTCGCTGAACAGGTTTGATGTGTTTTACTGCAACAAAACCCAGTCAAAAACGCAACTATATACTAATATCAATCCCAATCTGAGAATTGTGCATAATAATACTACATTTATAAGTGACATTGTGCCACAGCTAAAAAAGCAAGGAAAAAAAATAATACTTTGGGTTTCCTGGTCCAAACTCCATTCTTTTTTGGACCATTACAGCCCTGATTTTATCATATATGACTATCTGGACGATTTTGCAGCATGGGAACCATACCTTGATCCCATGGTAAATAAAGCTGATGTAGTAATTACAACATCAAAAATCTTAAATGACAGGATGAAACGGGATTATCCGCAGAAGCCAAACTTCATGGTACCCAACGGCTGTAATCTGTCCCATTTTGTCCCTGACAAAAATAGTCCGAAGCCTGTAGAATTTTTAGATCACAATGGGCCTGTCATTACCTATTCAGGCGCATGGGCAAACTGGATAAATGCCGGCCTGATTGAAAAAATTGCCCTTACTTACAAGGACGCATTGGTGGCAATTATAGGAACCTTGTTCGGAGTGTCAGTCCCAAAGCAGATTCCAAATATCAAATATTTGGGATTAAAGCAGTATGACCAGCTCCCTCCGTATTTGCAGCACAGCACGGTTTGCATTATACCATTTTTGATTAATCCAATAACCGTTGCCACCAATCCTATAAAAATGTATGAATACCTGGCCTCCGGAACTCCCGTGGTATCATCCGACATCCCTGAAGCACGGGGCGTTCCCGGAGTTTACATTGGCAAGAATGATAAAGATTTTGTGGATAAAATCGGGATGATATTAAGAAAAGAGCATGATTTTAACTACGATGAAGTATACTCCTGGCTAAAAACCCATACCTGGGAAAGAAGGTTTGAGAAGATACATAGTATTATTAATGAGTTTATGGATATTCCCAATCTGAAAGCTGTAAATGAAGCTGAAAACGTAAATAAAAATGAGAATGACAATGATAATAAAGATAAGGAAAAAACAGATGACAAACTTTAGGTATATTCTCTATAAACGCAAAAAATATAAGCACTTAAGAAAAATCAAAGTGAAAAGTAACAGCAAAACTGAAACAAAAACAGTATTGGCACAGCAAAAATAAAAGCCCTGAAAGTCTGTACTTTCAGGGCTTTTTGGCGCGCCCAGCAGAGCTCGAATCCACAACCTTCTGGTCCGTAGCCAGACGCTCTATCCAGTTGAGCTATGGGCGCATATTTGCACCTCGCTGAGATGCATTAATTATATTAATATAAATCAAAACAAAAATCAACACCTATTTGTTTGAATATTAATCCAGTAAAGGATTACACTTCCCGATACTCAGAACATATCCTTCTTGTTGAGGAAAAACGCAACAATCAGGGAAAGTACAATTGAGCCGGCAAATATATACAGCCACATAAACGGATTATGCTGCAGGGGAAGCGGAACATTCTGCCCGAAAAAGCTGTATACCATATTGGGAATGGCCAAAACTATAGTCATGGCTGCAAGGAATTTCATCACTACATTCTGGTTATTGGATATGATAGAGGCAAAGGCGTCCATCATTCCGCTTAGAATTGTGCTGTATATGTTTGCCATCTCAATGGCCTGCTTGTTCTCAATAATCGTATCTTCAAGAAGATCATGGTCTTCTTCGTACAGCTTAATTACTCTTCCTGTCAACAGTCTTTCAAGCACGGTCTCGTTTGATTTCAGTGATGTAGTGAAATAAACAAGGCTTTTGCTAAGCTCCATCAGCTTATAGAGTTCCTTGTTACGCATTGACTTATGAAGGGTTTTCTCCAAATACTCGGTTTTCTTGTCAATATGCCTCAGGTACTTTAAGAAGTCTTCTGCTATGTTGTAAAGAATCTGCAGGATAAAACGGGTCTTCTTATAGGTATAAAAGTTTCTTATCTGCCCGTTTCTGAATCTTTCAAGCACAGAGGTCTGCTTGCTGCTGATGGTGATGATAAAATCATCCCTGACCTGCATAATTCCCATTGGAACAGTTTCATACTTGATGGAATTATCCTCTTCGTAGACATAGGGTATATCAACAATAATAAGCGTCTGATCTTCGTCTATGTCTACACGCGGTTTTTCCTCGCTGTCCAATGGATCCCTCAGCATATTCTGCTCTACGTTTAGGTGCTTAATAACAGCCTCAAGCTCCTCTTCGGTGGGGTTTGTAAGGTTTACCCAGCACCCTCTTTCAATGGCCTCAATACAAATTAGTTCGTTTCCCGGTTCTACTGTTTTGAAAATTTCTATCAACGGGATCACCTTCCTTCTATAAAATCACCTCACAAAGAATTATGTCCCCAAATACACGGGTGACATATACTACAAACACAATAAAAAAGCCCGCCGGAGCGGACATGAATACTAAAATCCATGGTAATCACACTCCCATCATTGAGCTTTGGCACTATACGACTTAGGTCTTCACCAGCTGCATTAAACAAAACCTTAATTCGGCAGTGTCTGTTCAACCCGTTGGCGTCTCTCGACGTTTCGGGGCAGCAGCATTTTTTCGTATAGGAGCCTCACCTAACAGGTAGTTGCATACATGTATCAGGCAATTTATTTCCTATTAAATTATAGCACTTATGCAAATTACGTCAATAAAATTACTTAATATTCAAAATAACATAAAAAAGCGCTCTTATGATTTTATAGAGCGCTTTTGGGCCATCAGAGCCAGTTCTGTAGATTATTATGATTTAATCCTGTCTCAGTGCTTTCATAACACTTAGTTTCATAGCCCGTCTTGAAGGAAGAAGTCCGGCAAGCAGACTTGCAAGTGGAGCAAAGATTAAAGCGGCTATGGGAAGCCAAAACGGTATGACGGATGACGGGAGGGTTTTTTGACCATCGGGAGTCCAGATTATGGACCCGCCCAGACTTACATTAAATTTATTGAGAAGGTACGACATACCGAAACTCAGAAATATACCAAATATACCTCCGAATACCCCTATCCACCATGCCTCCATCATAAACAGCCTGCGTATGTCGTTGAGCCTTGCACCTATAACCTTGAATATTCCAATCTCCCTCGTACGCTCGTAGATGGACATATACATGGTATTTGCAATACCTATGGCAGCAATTACGAAGGACATAATGCCAATTCCCAAAAGAATCTGCCGTAAGCCCGCAGACTGTTTCTGCATCTCCTCCAGTATCTGTACGGGGCTGAAACATTCATATCCCAATTCCTTAATTTTTTCCATAATGGGGACGACATCATCCATGCTCTTAGCTTTTACAATGACCTGGTAATAGCCCTCCTGCTCTTTTCCGCCTGAAGCATACATGGGCATAATGCGTACTCCTCCGTAAAAGCCGCCGCCTCCGTTGGAGCCGCCGTTCTGTCTATTGTATTTTTCAATTTCTTTCTGATATTTCTTTACGGTATCCATTGGCATAAGTATGCGCCAGCTGTACTCGGAGCCTAATTGTTCCACAGTTCCGACCACTTCCACCTTAACAGGCTTTGCCTGTACTTTAGGTTTTTCCATTCCCGGCTGCGGCTTTTCACCATAATTCATATCCCAGCTTATGGTGAGTTTTTCCTTTGTAATATCAAAGTCCTCGGGAATAGGTTCCCAGCGCACTGCCCTGGGATTATAAAAGTTATACATCACGTCTCTGCCAAATACCATTTGGTTGGTATCCCCTTCCTGCAGGGGGCGGCCATTGACAGGGATATCAAGAATGTCAAACATTCTTGGCTCTATACCCATAATGCTGACGTGACCAACGTATTTGCCGGCCATCATCTTCACATTGATTTCGAAGATAGGAGCTACTCCTTCTACTCCGTCCATCTTTTCCAAACGGGCAACCATATCATCGTCAAGGGGAGGAATGTCCTTCCCGTCAGGGGTCTTACCACCCTGATTATAATGGTAGACGGTAATCTGCATTATATTGCCCATCTGATTGATCTGCTCCAGAAAGTTTCTGTTCATGGCAATACCTAAGGAGAGCATGATCATAATGGCACAGGTTCCTATCATTACACCTGATATTGTCAATAATGTCCGGAGCTTATGGCGGAACAGGTTTTTTATGCTTAGCAGCAAAGTATCCGTTAATTTCATTTAAACTTCAAACTCCTCGCTCTTCTTGCGTTTGCGTTTAATAATAATGACCACTGCTGCAGCTATACCTGCAACCACTACTCCAATAATGATATAGAACCAGACACTGCCGACGAATCCCCTGCTCCCCATTGACGGATCCATGCCAGGGTCCATGGGTCCATCGACAGGGAATTCACCTCCGGGAGGCATCATCATTTCCATGACATTCATGGAAAGCTCTTTAACCAATTCTTTTTGTTCACCGCTGGCAGTTTCGTACTGGAATATAATCCGTCCTGTTGTTTCTCCCGGCATATTGGGAGTGATCATGACTTCAAAATACTCCCTGTATCCGGGGGTAAAGTTTCCGAAATAACTGCTTTTCGGGTCTACATGGAAGTCGCCTTCAATATTGAGCTTTACATTATAAATATCTGTCTTGCCCAGATTGTACATTTCAAAGGCGACGTACACCGGGTTTCCGACATAGATTTCAGGGGGCAGGGATATATCCGACACCTCAAATCTGGCAGGCTGGTATACGGGTATACCGATAATCTCATCTGCCTTGTAAGGATTTCCGGCATCATCTTCGTATTCAAAAGAAATTGTAACCGTATAGGTTTTTGATTTGGCATCGGGGATTGTAAACAGAGTCAGATCCCAGTCATAGGTGCCTTTGGGAGCAATCTTGTCTATGTAGAAGGTATTACTGCTGCCGACTGGTGAGAACACACTTCCTGTCTCATTTGATTCCTCGGTGACAATAAAGCTTCCCTTGATGTTTCTGACTGTCTTGGTCGCATGGGTATTGGCAAACTGGACATTTAACTTGAATTCTTCCCCTGCATCCACCAGAGTCGGCTCGGAAGAGTAGCTCTTGACAATGATTTTCGGTACATTCTTGCCGGCCTCTCCTCCGGCTACATCCGAATCCACAAACACGGATATTGCCCGGGCAATGGCAGCGGATTCATCTGCGCCCACCGGCGCAACTTTAATAGTGATGGGCACACCGCCTCTTGCCGCATTATAGTCGGGCTGGAAGCTAAACGTAACTTTTTTGTCTTCCCCGGGTTTAAGATTTTGGATTATAATGAGATTTTGTGATGTTGGCAACAGTGCCTCTGTACTTTCAGCAGAAATCTTAATCTGCCCGGAATCCATGCTGTCAGTATTTTTGATTTCGACATCCACATTAAAATTTTCACCTGGTTTTACACTGGTCAATGAAGGTTTTATTTCTGTGATCTGCAGATCTGCTTCCTTTGCGTCACCGGCACCCTTGACCGGTATCCAGATCTGCTGCTCTACCTTCGCATCTTTACCCAGTTCATCAGTATACTCAATTTCAAATGTTACAGGATAACTGCTGGACTTTAACTTTTCCGAAGCTATGAGTTTATAATTTAATGATCTTTTCTCTGACCCGAATACTCTGTAAAAATCATATTGGGAATTGCCAGAGAAAAGCATAAAGGTGTCCTGGGCAAGATCTTTTATTGAGACCTTGACCCCTTTTGCAGACAGAGTACCTTCATTGGTAAGCAGCAACGAAAGCTCAAACATTTCTCCCGCTTTTGCTGAAACAGTCTGACCTTCAGGAAGAGTAAGCTTAAGATTACAGTTGGTCTGATAACTCTTTATTTTTATATAAACAGTATGTTCCGTAGGAGCTATTGCATCATTCCAGGTATTTGTATATGACAATTGAAATGTGAGAGGGTAGTATCCGTCATTTACCAGTTTGTCTGCTTCCACCATAAGTTCGATATCAGCCTCACCGCCATTGGTGGTTAGCCATTTTATTGGTTGTTCTGACAGTACTTTAACTGAAACAAATGGAGAATCCTCCTTATATAAAGGAGTAAAAACTATGTTCTTTGCATAGCTGTTCGGGCTAAGATTCTGAATATGTAGATTAAAAGTGCCGGTTTTTCCTGCTACCAGCTCAAGGTCATCATCCACATATACCCTGATTTGTGGCACAAAATGCGGTTCATCAGGAATATAAACATCTGCGTAAAGCTCCAGTTTTGAACTTGTCATAGAAATTACCATAATAACCATAAAGACAATAAAAGCAACCGGTCCCTTTTTCTTAAGCCATTTTCCCATCATTCTGATCCCTTCCATTTTCAATCTTTTCTATCTTTCCATCACGTATCTTTATCACCCGTGATGCAAATCCCGATATCTCGACATCGTGGGTAACTACCACTAAAGTCTGTTTGTTCTCTTTGGCAAGAGAAGTCATAAGATTCATCATCTCATATTTGTTGGCCGTGTCCAGGTTTCCGGTGGGTTCATCGGCAAAGATAATCTTTGGGTTATTGCAAAATGCTCTTGCGATACTTACCCTTTGCTGCTGACCACCGCTCAGCTCTGAAGGTTTATGCTTCATCCTGTCCTTAAGGCCTACCGCTTCCAAAAGCTCTTTTGCCCTTTGCAGCCGTTTTTTCTTTGGTACTCCGCAAAAAGTCAGCGGTATTGTAACATTCTCGATGGCAGTGAGGGTGGGAATAAGGTAATAGCTCTGGAAGACAAATCCTATATATCGCTGCCGGAATACCGCCAGCTGATTTTCACTCAGGGTGTCAATTCTGGTGTTGCCAATTTTTATAGAGCCCTTTGTCGGTCTGTCCAGACCGGCCATTATATGCAGCAACGTGGACTTTCCGGAACCGGAAGGCCCCTGAAGGCAGCATATTTCTCCCTCTTCTATCTCAAGGCTTATGCCGTTTACAGCCATTATCCGTTCCTGCCCCATCTTATAGCCGCGATATACATCATTCAGAGTAATAATTGATGACATAGTGATCCCCTTCGTATATCCTTTGGGTTTTTGTAAATGTTTTAATGGTTTCTTAAATTTATATGGTCAAGTTTGTGTTAAAATTCATTCGTCAGCCATTGTGCCAGGTCATCCAAAACCTGATCTTTCATTCCCATATCCTTGTCGATATTCTTCATTCCGGCCTTGCTGTCCGAAAGCTTCTTTGCAAGATCCATTCCATTTATACGGGTTCCTTTGAGAATCTCAGGAAGTTGGGAGATGATTTCCTCACAAAGAGCGTCCGAATAAACCGCTGCACTCTTTATTTGCGCTCCGTCCACTTTAAGGTATAATTCTATCCCGCCCCAGGAGAACCTGTTTTTCAATTGGACGTCAAAGTTGGGCGTCTCCCCGAAATTCCATTCCCATGAACCGTTTCTGACAATTATCTCCCTGAACTGCGAATCATTGGGCCAGATTGATTTATCATTGTCACTAAAGTGAATGTGTTTGCACTTGGCCCCGTATTCTTCTTTGAAAGCGTTAGTTACAGCTTCCCTGATAATGCCCGGTGTCAGATCAGGCTTGATGTCACACAGATTAATTACTCGGCTTTTTACCGACGATACGCCTTTGGCCTGGATTTTATCCTTTGATACGGTAAGATACCTGGCCATTCTTTCCTTATCCGCACTTATGAGGATTGTCCCATGGTGGAGGGCATTTAAACCTCTGAAACAAAATGCGTTTCCGGAGAATTTTCTGTCATCGACAACCATGTCGTTTCTGCCGCTCATGGCTGCATTTATCCCGAGATTTTTCAGGGCGTTTATAATAACCATGCATTGGCGCTTAACGTCATAGTCCTTCTGGTTCAATATAAACGAGAAGTTAAGGTTTCCTGCATCGTGGAATACCGCTCCGCCTCCTGATATTCTCCTGGCAAGGCGGATATTGTCCTCCTCCATCAGCATAAGGTTGCATTCTGTCCAGGGGTTTTGGTTCCGGCCAATTACAACGGTGTCCTTATTCTGCCATAAAAATAAAGTAGCTTCACCTAACGGCTGATTAATCAGAAAATACTCTTCCAATGCAAGATTAATCCAGGGGTTTTTGATTTCGGTAGTTATTATCTTTAATTCTCTTGTCATCTCGTCTCCTGATTTTTTAAGTATTTATTTTGTCCGCAGGTACATTTTAACATGGAAAAAGCTGCTTCTTGTAATTAGACGCAGCTTTTTCCTGTTTAGTTCACCAAGGTTGCAAAAATATTTCGAAAATATTTCAGATAATACTTTTAAATATCTGTTACTTCAAAGTCCATACACTTATTTGCTCCATCTGAGGACAGGCGTACGTGCGGCTTTTACTTCATCCAGCCTTGTAACATGAGCCTTCCTGGGCGCCTTTTTCAGCGACTCAGGATCTTCCTCGGCCAGTTTTGCCAGTTCCCTCATTGCCTCAATAAACTGGTCCAGGGTTTCCGGGCTCTCGGTTTCGGTAGGCTCAACCATCATGGCCTCTTTAACAATGAGAGGGAAGTAAATGGTCGGAGGATGATAGCCTCTGTCTATCAAACTCTTGGCGATATCCAGCGCGGTTGCTCCATTTTTTGCCTGTCTCACCGCCGAAAGGACAAATTCATGCATACACGTTCTGTTATATGGTATTTCATACAAATCTTCGAGCTTTTTCCGAATATAGTTTGCATTTAATACTGCTGTTTGGGAAGCCTCTTTAAGTCCCTGCGGCCCCATGGTCATAATATAGCTGAAAGCGCGCACTATGACAGAAAAGTTCCCGTAAAAAGATTTCACTTTGCCTATGGACAGTGGCCTGTCGTAGTCCAGCACGTAACAGTCGTCTTGTTTCTCCACAACCGGTACCGGAAGGAAGGGCACCAGCTCTTTTGCAACACCTATCGGCCCTGAGCCCGGTCCTCCTCCGCCATGGGGAGTCGAGAAGGTTTTATGCAGATTTACGTGGGCAATGTCAAATCCCATATCGCCTGGCCTTGCAATACCCATAATTGCATTCATATTGGCACCGTCATAGTAGAGAAGGCCTCCACATTCATGTACCATACGTGAGATTTCAAGAATATCTTCTTCAAACAAACCCAAAGTATTGGGGTTTGTCAGCATAAGGCCGGCCACCGTATCGTCCAGCGTCTCTTTCAGGGCATTGATATCCACACAGCCTCTCTCGTCGGACGGGATATGGACCACTTCAAACCCAACCAGTGCGGCAGATGCAGGATTGGTTCCATGGGATGAATCGGGAACAATTATCTTGACCCGTTTGTGGTCATTGCGGGATGTATGGTATGCTTTGATAATCATTAAGCCTGTCATTTCGCCCTGGGCTCCGGCCGCAGGCTGAAGGGTAACTTTCTCCATGCCGAGTATTTCGGAAAGGTATCTATCCATGCGGTAAAGGAGCTCCAGACAGCCCTGGGAGCTTTCGGGACCCTGAAGGGGGTGCATTTGTGTGAACCCGTCCAATGAAGCCATATCTTCATTTATCTTGGGATTGTATTTCATCGTACAGGAGCCCAGAGGGTAAAAGCCCGAATCAACACCAAAGTTTCTTTGGGAGAGCTTCGTATAATGGCGGATTACATCCACTTCCGAAACTTCCGGGATTTCAGGACTGTTTTCCCTTAATAAGTTGCCATCGAATAATGAATTTATATTCACTTTAGGTACATCGCTTATGGGAAGAGAATAGCCGATACGGCCTTCAACAGATTTTTCGAAAATCAGTCTTTCGTCCCTCATTTAAACCCCTCCCTGGCATATATTTTTTACCCTGTCGGCCAACAGGTCAATTTCTGCCCTGTCGCGTTTTTCGGTAACGGCAACAAGCCAACATCCCTTAAGCTCAGGATAATCGGTTGATAAGTCGTAACCGCCAATGATATTATCCTTCAATAATTCGTCGTTAAGCTTTTTCGGATGGATGGCAGGCTTTACGACAAACTCCCTGAAGAAAGGTGCGTCAAAGACTTTTGAAACAGAATTGGTATTTAACAGAGAGTTATATGCGTAAACAGATTTGTCAATGCACTGGCTTGCAACTTCATACAGGCCCTTTTTGCCCATCAGCGACAGATAAACAGTGGCAGTCAGCGCGCACATTGCCTGGTTCGTGCATATATTTGAAGTTGCTTTTTCCCTTCGAATATGCTGTTCCCTTGCCTGAAGGGTGAGTACAAATCCCCGCTTTCCTTCCGAGTCGGTGGTCTCGCCCACAATTCTTCCAGGCATGCGGCGTATCAGAGGTTTCTTCACAGCAAAGAATCCTAATAGCGGCCCTCCGAAATTCATGGGATTCCCCAAAGGCTGGCCTTCGCCCACAGCAATATCGGCACCAAGGTTTCCCGGAGCCTCGAATACTCCAAGTGAAATTGGATCACATACAGCAATCAGAAGGGCATTTACTTCTTTGGCCATTTGTGATGTGGCTTTCAAATCCTCAACAATGCCAAAGAAATTAGGCGACTGGATGACTACAGCCGAAGTCTTATCCGACAGAGCCTTGCGGAGGGATTCAAGATTTACTGTTCCGCTTTTGTCACCTTCACAATAAAAATCAATCTCTTTAATCTCTATCCCTGAATGGCGCAATACCGAAGCCAAAACTTTTCGGTATTCCGGGTTTATACTTCTTGCAACCACCACTTCATTCCGGTTATTGTACCTGCACGCTAAAATAACAGCTTCATAAAGGGCGGAAGCTCCGTCATACAGTGAAGCGTTGGCAGCATCCATCCCGGTCAGCTCGGCAATCATGGTCTGAAATTCAAACATTGCCTGAAGTATACCCTGGCTCATTTCAGCCTGGTAAGGGGTATAGGAAGTATAAAACTCCTGGCGGGATGTTATATGGCTGACCGCCGAAGGTATTATGTGGTCGTAAATGCCCGCTCCCAAAAAGCATACATTCCGGGAGGCGTCATAATTTTTATTGGTCAGCTCCTGTGTCTGTTTCTTAAGTTCGTGCTCTGAAAGTGGGTCAGGAAGATTGAGGTCCTCTTTGAGCCTCAGTTGGTCAGGTATAGCTGAAAACAGTTCGTCAATGGACTTAATGCCTATGGTTTTCAGCATTTCTTCCTGCTGTTTTTTGGTGGCAGGAATATATGACGATTTCAAAAGCTTCACTCTCCCTTTGTAAACTCTTCATACCGGGCTTTATCCATAAGAAGCTCCAGTTCATCCTTGTTGGACATTCTGACTACTGCGATATGATTTTCATAAGGGTCTTCGTTAATAAGTTCGGGGTTATCCTCGAGTGCTTCGTTGGCCTCTTCAACTGTCCCGGATACGGGAGAATATACGTCCGATGCAGCCTTTACCGATTCCACAACTCCCAGCACTCCGCCCTGTTCAACAGTTGAGCCTGTTTCAGGGATTTCAACATAAACTATGCTTCCAAGAGAGTGCTGAGCATAATCGGTAATTCCTATATAGGCCAGGTCACCTTCAACCCTCACCCATTCGTGGTCTTTTGAATAGTATAAGCCATCTCTTACTTCCATAAAAATCCTCCACCCTTATTTTTTATACTTTTTCCCGTAAAAGGGTAATTCAACTATTTTGGCTTCACAGCTTCTGTTTCGGATTAGTATTTCAATCCGGTCTTCAGGGGTAAAATCACCTTTAACGAGAGCAAGTCCCCCATTAGTATTCAGCCTCGGGAGCGGACCCCCGCTTGTGACATAACCGATATTCTCACCGTTTTTCAATACCTCGTATCCGTTTCTGGGAATGCCTCTGTCAAGCATTTCAAAACCGTACAGTTTTCTTTCAGGATTGTCTGATTGGTTAAGTAAAGCCTTTTTACCTATAAAATCTTCTTTGCTGAGTTTTACGAATTTTCCAAGTCCGGCTTCCAGTGGTGTTATACTGTCTGAAAGTTCATGTCCGTACAGCGGAAGGGCTGCCTCAAGCCGCAGAGTATCCCTGGCTCCAAGTCCAATGGGCAAAAGCCCATCTTCTTTACCTGCTTCCAATATTCCATTCCAGAGCGCTTCCGGGTCAGAGCCACTTTCAGTAATATTCAAATAAATCTCAAACCCATCTTCGCCCGTATACCCGCTTCTGGACAAAATAACATTCATGCCCATGACCCTGGTTTCCTTAAACCTGAAAAAGCCGGGCAACTCATTATCGTCCACAAGTTTATTAATTATCTTCTCTGACAGGGGACCCTGCAAAGCTAAAAGTACATATTCCGGGGATAAATTTTCAACCTTAACATTGCCGGTGGCATGGGAATTTATCCATTCAAAATCTTTTTCTGTGTTACCCGCATTTACAACAATGAAAAGCTTATCCTCAGAAAACTTATACACTATAACATCATCAACAACAGTACCGTTTTCATAACACATGGGGGAATACACCGCTTTATAGGAAGGAGTGGTAGAAATATCATTGGTGATAAGGGAATTTACAAACTTTACAGCATCACTGCCTGTTACAAGAATCTGACCCATATGGGAAACATCGAAAAGTCCTGCTTTGGTTCTGACCGTGTGGTGTTCCTGCAGTATATCTGAGTAGGATACAGGAAGCTCCCATCCGCCAAATGAGGTAAATCTTGCGCCTAAGGCTTTTTGAAGGTTATACAGTGGAGTACGTTTATCCATATTCTTCTCTCCCTATGACAAATAACATCATTATTTAATTATCTTTAATCGGACAGGTTAATATACTAATATAAAAAGGGTTGACAACCATAGTGGTTGATCACCCTGTTATTTGACTTTTAAGGTTCCCTGCCCATGGGGAAAAACTCTCTGGTATCATTAAGTTTTATTGGCGTGATGCTAATGTATCTCATATTTTAATTATATTTGTTCTCAAATTGGAAGTCAATTTCCAGCAATGAATAAAAAATCCCCTGGCTTTCTGCCAGGGGAAGTTTTTAAAGCTTTTCACCTGTTTTTCATTTTATTACTCGTCTTGCGCCCATGTATTTGCCTCTGTAAGAATTAAGGTCGGCAATGACTACTTTGCCTTTTGATGAAGAAGCATGGATGAAGCTTCCGCCTCCCAGGTAGATACCTACATGGCTAACGTCAGCAGCCCCTCCATCTGTATCGAACAGAACAATGTCTCCTGCCTGGAGATTCGAGCGCTCTACCTTTGTTCCAAAACTCCAGTACTCACCTGAAGATCTCGGAACATAAATACCAAAGTGAGAGTAAACATATTTGGTAAGTCCGGAGCAATCAAGCCCGCTTTTTGAGTATCCACCCCATACGTATTTTACTCCCTGGAGAGTCTTTGCATAATCACAAATCTGTTGCGCAAGGCTCTTTCCTTCTGCGCTCTGAGGAGCGGCAGCCGCGGCTGGGGCGGAAGAAGTTGTGCCTCTGGAAGGAGTTTTTGTTTCTGTAACTACTTTTTGTACTTCATTAGCACTGTTAACAAGGTATTTGGCAAGTACATATCCTTTTTTGTCACTCCAGGTTATGATTCTCGCCCATTCACCAATGGTTTCGTAGTAAGTTACTTTGTCCCCTCTGCCAATTGTCTGAACCAGCTTACTGTCACTGTTTGGTTCAGATCTGACATTCAGTTTATTTGCATTTACCCATTTTACTACACCCTTTACTTGCGGTGTCGATTCGGGTTTTGCAGTTTCCTGAGTACTTTCGTTATCAGCCTGGGGTTCTACCAAAGTCATTGTCTGAACGGCTGTTGCAGCCATTAACAGGTTTTCTTTTTCATGGACTTTTCTGAATTTCTTTTCTTCAAGTAGTTCTTTGATTTGAGACGAGTTATCATCGGATATATTAGATGCTACAATCTGGTTATCTGAAGTGAAAGCTGTGTCGGCTTTAATTTCATTTTGATACGTCTCTGATACTGCAGTTTCACCTGTCCAGTTAGCGGACAATACCAAAGCCGTTTGAGACAGGACAAATAGTATTGTCAGTATCAAAAACGAAATATTAGCCGATTTAGGTTTACTCATGATGTCCTCCTATTTTGGCTCCCGGAGTTAGCTGACGGGTTCGGGTAAATAGGTAACCCTACCATTTTCATGGATTCACCCCAAAAAAATTGGTTCCTCCGTATTCCTTTCGGAAAATTAGCCTTTTTTTTCGTACATATTATAATAATATGTCGTTTTATTCCAGATGCTTTGTACATTATACCAGTTTCGGCCTGACACTTCAACCTTAGGATAAAATTACCATTATTTTTCCTAAACCGTTTCCCTCATTTATGAGTGTTTTTGGCATTTTCCCTGGCATATTTTTTGTACATCAATAGTATATTACATTTTTATTACCTTTTGAAGCCCTTTCCCCTCTGAAATATATTAATAGAATTGTCCACCACTTATGACTACTTTAAACAGGCCTTTTCAGTAAATTAGACTGCATAAGGGTTCTAAATTCACAGACAAACCATGGGAAATAAATTCTTCGGATCGCATTTTGAAACATGTATATTTTCGCTGTGAACATTATTCCTGTCATTTCCGGTTGATATTATAAGTTGTTTGTGTTAGTCTAATATACGTGCTCCTGAAATGAGTCACAATACCTTAATAAGTCGAATTTTACGCAGTTAACAGCTCATTAATTTTTCGTAAATTAGGTATTGTCAATCTGAAAAATCTATGCTATTATATTAGGGCACTAAAAATTGACGTCGCGGAGTGGAGCAGTCTGGTAGCTCGTCGGGCTCATAACCCGAAGGTCGTGTGGTTCAAATCCCGCCTCCGCAACCAAAGTAAAAACCGCTTGTTCTTATGGGCAAGCGGTTTTGTTATTCCCTGATATCTCAATAATTTCTGCGCAAGGACGTAAAACTCACACATACAGGCATTCAAACCTAATAACTATATATTTGAGTATCTTCCTGAAAACCGAATCTGTACCGGATAATTGTAACTTCTTTGGTACCTCTTATTACTTCGTACGTTACAGCATCTCCTTCTTTTTCTCTGTCCGTTCTGCTGCAATGGAATGAAATAAACTCGTTTTGCCCATAATCAAGTTCATAGATACTGAATGACAGGTTTTTGGTATTGGAATCATAGTCCGGAAATTTTACGCGTCCATAATTCAACTGTAAAAGAGTTAACTCGTAATTAGGTTTGACTTTGAATCTAACCATGCCGCTTTGTTCATCAAATTCGTAAACAACCGGAATCCCGGGGTCACGGGAGGTAATGCGAACTGTAAGTATTACTAAAATACATAAAACGGCTGCTGCTATTAATATAAGAACAGGTTTTCTCTTCAAAAAATTTATCATAATTACGTCAACCTTTTCTTTTTAATTTTTTGCACATACAAATATAAAAAGGGGGGATGGGATATTATATTCCCATCCCATACAATTATTGCATTACACAGGAGAAACCGACAGCAAATCTTGTCGTACTCGTCTTTGTACCTATGGTGCCAATTTCGAGAGTATAGTAGTCTCTGTTCACACGAATAGCAAATGGCGACTTGGTCGAGCATCTGTATGAATATTTTCCTGCACTTGAAAGAGGAACTGTATTGGATAAATAACTCTTTCTGCTGCCCTGTGTTGTTTTCCCTAAACTAACAACTGTGTTGTATAAGTTATAAAAATTTGAGAATGACAAGTTGCCGGACAGAATTGAACCAATAAGTGTTACTGTTTTATACCCCAATTGAATAATTGATTCTATGCTGGTGGTTGAGGTATTTTCACCCACACCTTTAAGTTCATAACCGCCCAGATAGTAGCTTTGGGTACCGGTATTAGTTATGTCCAGAGTCAATGTCGGAGTAATTTTCATGCTTGTCGGATAGTAGCCTTGGATTGAGAAATCATAGACATCAACGTCAAAGGCATCGACAACCTCTGAAGTAAGGACTATTTCATTATTGCTGTAAAAAAATGCACGAAGCGCAATGCGGGCAAAGCTCCATCTATATACGGTCATTCCATTCCAGGAATACATATAACTCTTATATGCTGTTGTATAGTAAGGATCAGAAACTCCGGAATTCAGGTTATTAGTCATTGCTGTAGAGACATTTTCGGACAAGGAACCTGATTGAGTTTTAAAGAGGGCACTTTTTGTTATATAAATAATGGTGTTGCCCGATGTAAACTTGTAGCAGTACTGGCCGTTATACATAACCGCCGTTAAGGAAGGATAGGTTTTTAGATTATTAAGGATAATCTGCATCTTGCTGTCACTGAGTTGCAGAGTTGAGTATGGACCATAAATAATATTCGATGCTGCGATGACTGCCTTGGAGCTCTTGATTTCATCAGTAGGCTTATCTTTTACAACAATTCCATTTGGCTTGTCTACAGGTATGTCGGCTTCACGGACTATATTGACCGGGGTGCGGGGGAACACTGTAAATTCGTTTGGCTTTCCATTGCTCAGATCGATGGCCTCAGATCCCGACAATTTGAAGGGCTGAGGATTTACTGAAGTCGAAGCAAACGAAACACTTGAGGTCGCCAACATACACACAATCAAAAGTATGCTCAGACACTTTTTGATGGATCTCACCCTTTCTTCTCAATTAGTATTGTTGGAGGTAAATGTAATGGCAAATTCAGATACGATCTGTACAGACGTGTTTTTTACTCATAATAGATTACACGGCTCTTATACTGTGCCGACTCAACCTGTTTTCCGCCTATGTAAAAGAACTTCTATTTTATTATTTAGCTCTTCCTGATAAGGGTTTTCGATTTCATTGACACAACCATTCTCGATATCTTCATTTATATTTTCAACATGGGAGACTGCGGCGTAAGAAAAGATCAGCCTTACTCTTACGTTCTGCTCAGTTATGTCAAGAATTTTGGCGATCTCTTTATCAGAATAATCAAAAAAATATCTTAACGCAATTATGTCTGCGTAAGGCTGATACAGAAGCCTGATTTTCTCTTTCAGATCCGCAAGGCTCTCATTCTTTATCAAATGCTCATCTATACTGTATGTACAATCAGGTATAACCTCATCTATTTCCTCAATTGTTATCTGGTTGTTACGTTTTCTTTTATTGTACAGATTAATCGAAACATTCCTACATATAATAACCATTAAAGCCCGCGTATTGTTACACTCAATATCATTAATCAGCCGAATATTATTTAATAGTTTTACAAATGACATCTGAACCGCATCCTGAGCCAGATGATGGTTGTTAAGAATACGAAATGCAGTGGAATACATTAAGCCGTTGTATTTTTGATATAATGATTCGATTTTAGTTATTGCCTCTCTTGTCATTCACATTTGACCCCGTAAAGTTGAATTTCTGTATTATTATTACATATTACCATATATTCTCAGGCTTAAAATTACCGTTTTTTTACAATTTCATTTTTTGATCCTGGTACATTTTAAGAGTTATTAATAACCAGAGATTAAGCCCAAAGAGTTGCCGAAATCAGGTACGAAGAATTATGCTGGATGCGGTGTCTACGGAAAAAACTATCAGCTTGCGCATCGTCTCCTGAATAATCCCTCAAATCCCTTTGATGCCACTACAAACAGGGCGAAGAAGGCAATATAGGCATACCTGTGCTGGACTTCAATGAGCCAGTATACGAAAAATGTTACAATAAAAAATGTGACAGATATAATTTGTACAGAGCTGTTTTTTTCTGCTTTTAATGCCGTAAGCATACTTATTATCCCAAAAAGGAAGATTAATAAATAAAAGGCTGAATCTACTGCCGTGAAAAGGTACAGTAAGAATCTTACAGGGATACTTATATTCAATATATTAATGCTTTTATTAAGGTCAATTCCGTTAAAAGCCGGATACCAGGACGCATCGCAGGACCACATTATTCTGATTTTTTTTGATAAGAGTAAACTTAATCTTTTCGGGCCGACAGACAACCTTTCCTTGATTAGTTTTATTGCTTCTTCGTCACGCTGGTCCGGATTTTCAATAAAGTATTTTGACTCGAACAATTTGTCTGCATCTTCTTTGGAAAAAGTCCCCGAAGTGGAATGATTTAAGCCTACTACGAATTTATATAAGGGAAAATTGTTCGACAGCCCGTACGGGCTTATGCCGGACAGGACAAAAAGCTTTGAAATTGCTGCATTTCCTATGAAGTAGACCTAAATCGCGCAGCCGACAGGCAAAAATACTTCTCTGAACTTAACTTTAAGAGTCTCCTTGCTAAATCGTTGAAGAACAGTAATAACGCCATAACCAAGAAGCGCTGCTATCATCAGTACAGCTTCCGGACGAACCATGTTGCTCAATGAAAAAAAGATCCCTGCAATAACCGCCTTACCTAAAGTAAATCTTTGTATATAAATAATTATATAAAACCCTGCGAACAGAAGCATGGCTGCAAGATGCTGATTGGTATACACCGGACTGAGGCTCAGATTAAGCGGAAAAAAGGCATAGGCAAAGGCAACCAACCTGGACGTTTTATCAGAGCAGAACTCACGTAAAATAAGATATAGCAAAACATTGGTTATGGACATAAAGATGCAATTTGCAATCAATAAAGGAACTATATCTATCCCGAAAATCTTTATAACCGGTGACATAACAGCCGGGAATCCTAACTGGTATGCCCATATTGAAAAATAGGGCTGGCTTAAGTATTTAGGTGTCTTATTTGCTATCTGTGAGGTCACCCAGTAAAATAGCTGAAAATCAGAGTACTGCTTTGTTTTGGTGATAAAAACAAATAACAGTTTAACTGACAAAGAGACAATAAAAAGGATTATGGCAAAAACAAAGGGACTGCGCATTTTTAGGGTACTTTTCAATACCCTGTTTTTCAGGTACACAAGCAGAGCAACAACTGCAGTTAACAAAATCCCCATAAGAATGAGATATCCTTTATGGGATACCCTGTAAAATTCGGTCCTTAAGTTCCTAAGACAATAAACAAAATCCAGTAAATCTATGACAAGAATAGCTGCAAAACAAACCATTGCTGATAAAAATAGCAGTCTTTGCAGTACACTGTTTTTTACCATGACGCACCTCTTCCTATACAGGTCCGGTTAAATCTATTATGCTGTTCAAAAGGTAAAGTTATATAATTATCAGAACTAAATTTTACATCTGATATTTCAGCTATTTCATCAGACGTTTTATATGGAAGAAAGTTCATAAATGTTCTTTGCATTTATACTCAGTTACTAACAATTTTACAAGTAAATTATATTTGCCAATGGGTAATAATTTATTTCCCAGTCCGGAATAATATTTATTAACCGCGATGCTCAATTAAAAAGTTAATAAAAACAAACAAATTTTGACTATTGAAAAATATGATGTTTTGTTATATAATTCAGTTAAACGTTTTACTTAATCGTTTAACTAAAAGTTCTCGGCTATAAAAGGGTGAAATCAATGGAAAACAAGGCCATTACCATCAAAGAAATAGCAAAAGAAGCGGGCGTATCTACAGCGACAGTCTCAATGATTCTGAACAATAAAGACAATAACATCAGTGAAGCAACCAGAAACAGAGTGCTGGAAATCGTCAAAAGAACAAATTACATACCCAATACCATGGCCAGAAGTCTCGTGACAAAACAAACCAGAACTATCGGCCTCATATTGCCCGACATCACCAACCCATTCTTCCCCGAAATCGCAAGGGGAGCCGAGGACAGAGCAAGTCAATCAAGATATAGCATAATTTATTGTAATACAGATGATAATTTGAACAGGGAAGACACATGCATTGACATACTGTCTGAAAAAATGGTTGACGGCATCATCTTTGCCCATTCTGCCGACAGGGGCAGAGTTGGCGGAGTAAAACGATGCAGAGTGCCAATTGTCCTGATTGACCGCGACTATCAATTCCCCAATGTAATCGGAAGAGTACTTGTAGATAACAAAAAGGCTTCCTTTACAGGAGTCAATTATCTTATAGATCAGGGCTACCGGAAAATCGCCTATATCGCAGGTTCTATTAACACAATGACCGCCCGTGACCGTTTGGAGGGATATAAAGAAGCTTTGAAGGAAAGAAATATCCCATATAAAGACGAATACGTCAGGATAGGCGAATACAGATCCCAGTGGGGTATGGAAGCAGTAGGAGCGCTTCTGGATGAAAAAATAGACATGGATGCAATCTTCTGCGGTAACGACCTGATTGCAATCGGCGCAATTAAAGAACTTAAGAACAATGGTTACAAAGTCCCGGATGACATAGGAGTTATGGGGTTTGACGATATATATCTTTCCGGAATTGTAGAACCGGCACTGACAACAATCAAGCAGCCTGTATATGAAATGGGATACCGTGCTGCTGATCTATTGATAAATGCCATTGAATCGCCGGAAGAGTCTGAAAATAGCGTAGACGAGGATACAATTATTTTGGAAACAGAACTTATTATTAGGGAATCAACCAAGGAGGGAGCAAAAAAATGATAACTGTAATAGGCAGCATCAACATGGACCTGGTAATACATACAGAAAGAATCCCACGTCCCGGGGAGACCGTTTTGGGAAATGATTTCAGACAGATTCCCGGAGGCAAAGGCGCAAACCAGGCAAGTGCGGCTGCAAAACTTGGAGCGAATGTAAAAATGATAGGCTGCGTAGGAGACGATGCATTTGCTTCTACATTAATTAACTCCCTGAATACGTACGGTGTTAACACAGACCATGTTTCCATTGTCCCGGACATAGCCAGCGGAGTCGCTGTTATTACCGTGGAGCAATCCGGGAATAATAGCATTGTCATAGCTCCCGGTGCCAATTATTGTGTGACCGATGAAAAGCTCAAAGAGGCTGAAGATACTATAAGAAACTCTGATGTAATAATGCTCCAGCTTGAGATTCCTGTTGAAACTGTAAAATCGGCAGTTTTAATGGCAAAGGCTGCAGGAAAGAAAGTAATTCTAAATCCGGCGCCTGCTGCAAAGCTTGACGGAGAAATCCTTAAAAATGTTGATATATTAACTCCCAACGAAACTGAGCTGGAAGTATTAAGCGGCCACAGTACGGATACCATTGAAGATATCAGGGCTGCCGGCCAAATAATGCTTAACAAAGGAGTCAAAGAATTGATTGTCACTCTGGGTTCCCGGGGTTGCCTGTATATGAATAATCAGATGTCAAAGAAATTCGATGCCTACAAAGTGAAAGCCGTGGATACCACAGCGGCAGGAGATGCATTTAACGGCGCATTGGCAGTTTATTTGAGCGAAGGAAAAACTATTGATGAAGCAATAGATTTCGCCATGAAGGTCGGTGCAATGTCAGTGACAAGACACGGGGCGCAACCTTCCCTTCCGCTTCTTTCAGAGGTATTGGATTTTGAGAACTGGTTAAAAACACAAAGCCTTTAAAAGGGGGATGCTAAATTGAAAAAGAGCGTATTACTTAATTCCGATATTTCATGGGTTGTCTCCAATATGAGACATACAGACACTTTAGTGATCGGTGATGCGGGGCTTCCGGTTCCAAACCATGTTATGCAGATAGACCTGGCTGTCACAAAAGGAATACCCGATTTTATGAGCGTTTTAAAAGCTGTACTTACCGAACTTAGGGTTGAGAAGGTTACTTTGGCAGAAGAAATTAAAACAAAAAGCCCTGAATTGCATAAAGAAACAATCGAGCTGATCAAAAAGACAGAAAAAGAAGAAGGAATAACCATAGCCATTGAGTACATTCCCCACGAAGAATTCAAGGAAGAAACAGCTTACAGCAAAGCGGTTGTAAGAACCGGCGAATTTACTCCTTATGCGAACATCATTCTGACTTCCGGAGTTGTGTTCTGAGCAACTCCAGGCGGTATCCAAACCTGAACGGAGGGTTTATAAATGCCTGAAAAAATTATCTCAATGAAAAATATTTGCAAAGATTTTTCCGGGGTTCAGGTGCTTAAAAATGTGGACTTCAACATCTACGACGGCAAAATTATGGCTTTGCTGGGTGAAAACGGCGCAGGGAAATCAACTCTGATGAAGATACTTACCGGTGTCTACACAAAAACATCGGGTGAGATTTATCTTAACGGAAAAGAAGTCAACTTTAGAAGTACTAAGGATTCTCAGGACAGCGGAATTGCAATAATCCATCAGGAACTGAACCTGATCCGCCACCTTTCCATTGGCGAAAACATCTTCCTGGGAAGGGAGCCTGTTACCAGGACGGGACGAATCAAATGGAAACAATTATATGAAGAGTCAAAGGTCTGGCTTGAGAAACTGGGACTTGACGAAGACCCAAGGGAACTTGTCGGGAATATCAGTGTAGGTAAGCAACAGCTTGTTGAAATCGCAAAGGCATTATCGTTAAACGCAAAAGTTATTATAATGGATGAGCCTACCGGCGCTTTGACAGTTTCTGAAACAGAAAGGCTCTTTAGCGTAATACGTGAGTTAAAAGCCCAGGGACACAGCATAGTTTATATTTCGCACAGGCTGAAAGAGATTTTTGAAATCTGTGACGATGTTACCGTATTAAGAGACGGTGAGTTAATTGGTGAAAAAAGTATAGATGAGCTTGATGAGGATAAAATCATTGAAATGATGGTTGGAAGAAAGCTCAATGAACAATATCCGAGAATTGTATCCCAGCCGGGCGATGTGCTGTTGGAAGTAAAAGATTTGACCAACCGCTATGTTCAGAATGTTTCATTCAAGCTTCGCCAGGGTGAGATTCTTGGAGTTGCGGGACTCATGGGGGCCGGCAGAACCGAGTTGGCCCGGACAATATACGGAATATACAAGAAGGATTCCGGAGAAATTGTTCTTGAAAACCGTAGTCTAAGGATTCACCATCCCACAGATGCCCTTAAGAACGGAATTGCCTATGTGTCTGAAGACAGAAAAGCAAACGGGATACACCTGGGTTTAAGCGTCCGGGAGAATATTACAATGGCTTCGCTGGGCTCTTATTGCGGAAAAATAGGCAATATTTCAAAATCCGAGGAAGAAAAATCAGCAAATCACTATATCAAAAGTATGCATATCAAAGTCTCAGGAACCAGGCAGCTTTTGAAGCACTTAAGCGGCGGAAACCAGCAGAAAGTATCATTGGCTAAGAACCTGGATGCAAAACCGAAAGTTCTGATTCTTGACGAGCCTACCCGCGGTGTTGATGTAGGCGCAAAGAAAGAAATATACGAATTAATCAACCAGTTCAAGCAACAGGGAATGAGTATTATTATGATTTCCTCTGAAATTCCTGAGATTCTTGGCATGAGTGACAGAATTATGGTCATGCATGAAGGAAGAGTTACCGGAATTATTGACAGGGAAACCGCCACTCAGGAAAAAATCATGAGCCTGGCAGTAGGGAAGGATGTGTGCCAAAATGCAGAAAATATCATTTGATGCAAATTCGGTCAAGAGGGTTGTAAAGCAGCAGAGGCCTCTTGTTGTTCTTATAATTTTGAGTGTCGTCATGTCCGTATTGAATAACCGATTCTGGACTGTGGACAATATACTGACTGTTTTGAGACAGTCATCAATTAACGGCGTTATTGCAGCAGGTATGACTTTCGCCATACTGATCGGAGGAATTGACCTTTCTGTCGGTTCGGTTCTTGCCATCTGCGGCGCCATTGCTGCAACGCTGATATCATCGGGAATGCATGTTGTTCCTGTAATACTTATTACATTGTTATTAGGCCTCATGGTCGGGTTAGTCAACGGATTGCTTATCAGTAAAGGCCGGCTTCAGCCATTTATCGCGACACTGGGCACCATGTCCCTGTTAAGAGGATTTACACTTGTTTACACAAACGGAAAACCTATCAGCAGCCGTGGCGGAGTCTGGTCAGAAGCATTTTCCCAAATTGGTACAGGTTATTTCCTGAAGCTTCCTGTTCCTGTCTACATAATGCTTTTCGTCTTTCTCGTAGCTTACTATGTCCTTCGTCATCTGAGGATAGGCCGCTACATCTATGCGCTGGGCTCAAATGAAGAAGCTACCATGTATTCAGCCATCAAAACAGACAGAGTTAAAATCTTTGTTTACTGTGCTTCAGGTATTCTGGCAGCATTGGCAGGAATTATATTGACTTCAAGACTCGGGTCGGCACAGCCAACAGCAGGCGCCGGATACGAGATGGATGCAATAGCAGCGGTAGTTCTCGGTGGAACCAGTATGGCGGGCGGTATCGGCACAATTTCCGGAACAGCCATTGGCGTATTGATAATAGGAATTCTTAATAATGCATTAAACTTACTCCAGGTACCTTCCTATTATCAGGATGTTGCCAAAGGAGCAGTTATTCTGATTGCAGTCTTGCTCGACAGGAAACAGAAGTCAAGATAATACCATCGTTTAAATTATTCCGTGACTTTAAGCTAAATTCCAAATTTCATGTGCTCTTAAATCCGCAAGGATTGGAGATAAATTAAAAACTAATTTTAAGGAGGAAAAAGAAAATGAAAAAAATCTTGGTATGGTTACTTGCACTAACTATGATTATTGGTATGGTTGGCTGCGGCAAACCATCAACAAATGAACCTACTACTTCCACAGAACCGACTACATCCGGTGAACCATCTGGAGCACCTGCAGAAAAAGCTACCATAGGTCTTGTAATTTCAACCCTGAACAATCCTTTCTTTGTTGACTTAAAAGACGGAGCTCAGGCAAAAGCAGATGAGCTTGGCGCAAAACTCATCGTGCTCGATTCACAGGATGACTCAGCTATAGAAATGTCAAATGTTGAGGACCTGATTACCCAAAAAGTTGACCTCATTCTGATTAACCCAACTGATTCCGATGCAGTAGGCAACGCAGTTGCGGCTGCCAACAAAGCCGGTATCCCTGTTGTCACCCTTGACAGATCAGCAAACTCCGGTGATGTAGTTGCTCATATCGCTTCCGACAACGTAGCAGGCGGAAAAATGGCTGGTGAATTCATAATTGAAAAACTTGGCGGCAAGGGTAAAGTAGTTGAACTTGAAGGCGTTCCCGGTACATCTGCAGCAAGAGATCGCGGTCAGGGCTTCAATGACGCTATAAAAGGAAGCTCCATCGAAGTTGTTGCAAGGCAGACAGCTAACTTCGACAGAGCTCAGGGATTGTCCGTTATGGAAAATATTCTTCAGGCACAGCCCGAAATTGATGCCGTATTCGCTCACAACGACGAAATGGCATTGGGCGCCCTGGAAGCTATTAAAGCATCCGGAAGAGACATCATGATCGTCGGCTTTGACGCAACTGATGATGCTGTCAAGGCCGTTAACGAAGGATTTATGGCTGCTACTGTTCAACAGCTTCCTAAAGAAATCGGTGGCAAAGGCGTTGATATCGCTATGAAGGTTCTCGCCGGAGAAAAAGTAGATTCATATATTCCTGTTGATTTGCAGCTTGTTACTAAATAAAATCCTTATTCCCTCCCCCGTATTTTCACTTCTATTTCTATTGTACTTTGTTTTTAAGCATGTGTAAATCATGCCGGGGTACAATCAAATCAGCACATCTGAAAGCAAAGAATCTGGCTGAATATCTGCCAGATTCTTTGCTTTTTATATGACTTTTTCTTATTTATTTTTTCATCTTGCCATAAGAGAACCTCTTTTTGTCACTCAGGTAGTCCTGTACATAGCGAAGCGCTTCACCAAAGCGCTGGAAGTGAACGATTTCCCTTTCCCTTAAAAATCTCAGAGGCTGTATAACATCCGGGTCATCTGCCAAGTTAAGGAGATATTCGTATGTAGATCTGGCTTTTTGTTCGGCTGCCAAATTTTCATAAAGGTCAGTCCTCGGGTCTCCTTTTGACTGGAAGTATTTCGCTGAAAAAGGAGTGCCGGCAGCCTGAACCGGATATGTGCCTTTGCCGTGGTCGACATAATATGGCTCATATCCGCTTCCTTTAATGTCTTCAATGCTTGCATTCTTTGTAAGCTGTGCGACCATTGATTGTATCATTTCGAAATGAGCAAGTTCCTCTGTGCCTATATCATTCAAGGTAGCTTTAGCCATAGGAGTAACCATTGATGGACGCTGGCTCAGATATCTCAGTGATGCAGCCAATTCTCCGTCAGGACCGCCAAATTGTGTGATAATAAGTCTTGCCATTCTTGGATCCGGTCTTTTAATTTTTACCGGGAACTGCAATTTTTTATCATAAATCCACATTACACTCATCACCTTCCAAATCAAAGTTAAACTTGTACTGCCACGGCCACGGGTTTTCAATCCATCTCCATGGAGAATCACTGATATTCTGAGGAGTCAGCATTCCATATGTGCGTTCATATTCTTCTCTTAATTCTTTTGCCCGTTTAACGACATTATTGTATTTTTGTATGGCGTCTCTGTCGGTGGGATGGGTATTCAGATAAAGCTGAAGATCGAGTGCATAAAAATCAAGAACTGAAATTATTTTCAATAATTCGTCTCTATTCATCATCGCAATCATCCTCTCTGCCTTTTCTCTCCCACCCGTAGACATCGTACAGTTCAGGGAAAATGGTTCCTTTTCTGAAGCCGTCCAACGGCCGGAAAGTATTACACAGCTTCTGGAAAGGGACATATGCATGGGCCAACTGTACATTGTGTAATGACTGTTCCTGAGGTATGCAGGTCGCTAATGGTTTTGCTACTGTCATATCTTCATTCATAAAAATCTCCCCTCATAATTGGATAAGCTTATATTTTATAGTATGCATTGACAAAAACAGTGTTCCTTCATGGAGCACGATAAAAAATGAATTATCCTCAGACGTGTCCATCTTTTTATGCTCCAAAATTCGCACTATGACTTGTTCAGGACTATGAAATTCCTTCCTTCAGGGAAATGTTTATTGTGAATATTTTGATAATTTTATAATATTATCTATTGTGCTAAAAAATAAGGAGGGAATTGTAGTGTTGTCAAAACAGGAGTACATTGGTGTTTCTATAGAAGTGAATCTGTTCTTCATGCGAATCATGAAAGAACATTTATTTTTTATAGAAACGAATTTACAACCCATTCAAATCGTCAATATTGTTGAAGCCAGCAGGCTTAAGCGAAATTTTGAACAATTGCTCAGCGAGACCGTTCATTATGCCAATGGCGTCGTCCCCGATAATATTCTCAAGTCCGGGGAAATTGTCACATCCTTTACCCTTAAAGCGGAAGAAACCACCGCGATGCTTACAGGTGCGAATATCAATACAGACATTACAAAGAAAGAATATGAATTGGTGAAAAATACATACCAAAATTATGAAGATTCGCTTGAAAGTATTATTAATAATATAAACAGACGGGCTTACGGTGTGCTGCAGGAGGTCATTACATTTAAAAAGAAAATCCTGACCATGGTTTCAGAATGCCGCCTTTTTATAAATCTTTATCCTGAACTGTTGGAACATCTTATCCGTGAAGCAGTATATTATCAAAAAATACTAAGATCTCTCCTTGACAGAAACATATCAAAATCAATCCTGTGCGATGAACTTAACTTCTGGAACCACATAATGGAGGAACATGCCCAGTTTATTAACGGTTTTCTCGATCCGACTGAAAAAAATTACAAAGCAATTATGCAGAGCACGGCAAAAAAATTCGAAAAACTGGTGGAGGAATGTATCAGAACCGCTGAAAATAAAATGATACAAAAAAGTCTGGAGTCAACCGAGGACTTCAGGTATTTTAAGAAACAAGCCACTGAAGGTATATTGAAATGCCAGATAAAATCCATAATCCCCCCCTTACTGGCAGATCATGTTTTGCGAGAAGCCAATCATTATTTAAGATTATTAAAAGCTATGGGAAGTTAATATAACAGGTTTGTGTTTTATTTGATAATAATTGATGTTCAGATCTATTGCCTGACGCATTAATTTATTCCTGCGGGAAGGACGGCAAGGATCTGAACATCATATCATACACATATTATTTTTACTGGGTGGGGTACATACCTTTACTGTGCATGTAATTAAATATAGCTTCTCCGTGTTGCTGCTCTTCTTTTTGGATATGGTTCAGAATATTTCGTATCTGAGGGTTTCTGAACTCGAAAATTGCAGTGTCATAGGTACTGGAGACATGTTTTTCAGTCATCAGCATATCCATGCAAAGGTCTTTGTCAGAGTTCTGGTAGCCCTGAGTTCCACCCTGGGGCATAAAGCTTCCCTGTTGCTGCTGCGATTGTTGGGCTTGTTGCTGTTGCTGCTGGTTTTGCTGTGCCATCTGCGGCTGTTGCTGTGCTTGCTGTTGTTGCTGCGGTTGCTGTTGCTGATTTGCATTTCCCCCTCCCTGCTGGTTTACTGCGGGAATTTGGCCCGACAGAAGCTGGTTGATTGTATTCAGGTGCTCCCTTTCTATATTGGCATTATTATTGAAAAGGGCTTTCAATTGGGGGTCTGAAGCCAAATTCGCATAGTTGGTATACTTTTGTATGCATAACTGTTCATGGGTTTTCTGGTCCTCAAGCAAGTACCTTTCCTTCGTAGTAAGATTCATTTTAAACACCTCCGCGCATAGTATTTTCAAATGGATAGAATTTATACCAACCCCTCTGACCTCTTAGTCGTCCGGTAAAAGGATTCAAAATATTGTTTTTGCCGTGACTTTTTTGCCGACAATATTTATTGGCAGGGACAAAAAGTGTATAATAGACTGGATATGGAAAGGGGTTAAAAGATGAGTGGTTCAATGAAAGCATTTGTTCTTGGTATGGCCAGAAGCGGATACGAGGCAGCCAGGTTTTTGGTAAGCAAAGGTTACAATGTAATAGTCAATGACGCAAAAACAGAGCAAAATCCGGACCATATAAAAGAATTGCAGGAGCTTGGCGTTGAGCTTGTTTTGGGAAGCCATCCCGATGAAATATTTGACGGTTCTTTTGAGCTTCTTGTTAAAAATCCGGGAATTCCAAACAACCATCCCTACGTTGAAAAAGCAAAGACATTCGGTATTCCTGTTATAAATGAACTTGAACTTGCTTACCGCTATTTCCCTAAGGGAGTAAAAATAATCGGCGTCACAGGAACCAATGGCAAGACCACCACAACAACCATTATCTATAAATTTCTTGAAGAAGCCTCTAAAAGCGTGTATTTGATGGGCAACATCGGTTATCCGGTCTGCTCTTTTGTTCCCCGGCTGAAAGATGGAGATATTGCAGTTATGGAGGTATCAGACCACCAGCTTTGCAATGTTATTGAGTTTAAGACCGATGTATCGGTCCTGACAAATATTTATGAAGCCCATATAGATTTTCACGGTTCATACGAGAACTACAAAAATATCAAGAAAAGGATATTCAATCACCATACAGAAAGTGATGTCGCAATCCTCAACCTTGACAATAAGGAAGTACTTACACTTACAGATGATATAAAATCCGAGAAGAAGTACTTTTCATCCGGTCAGGTCAATGAAAACGGCTGCTCGATCTCTGATAATTATATTTGCTACAGGAATGAGAAAATAATAGCCCTTGATGAAGTCAAAATAAAGGGAAGGCACAATTACGAAAATGCAATGGCCGCGATACTGGCTGTCAAGGAGTTTGGCGTTGCCAACAGCGTGATAGTCAGGGTTTTAAAATCCTTTGGCGGCGTAGAACACCGTATGGAATTCGTTGAAACCATAAATGGTGTGGATTACTACAATGATTCCAAGTCAACCAATATTACTTCCACCCAGATTGCCCTGGCATCCTTTGAAAGGCCGACAGTACTTCTTTTGGGCGGCCTTGACAGAGGTCACAGTTTTGATGAACTTAAAGGATATTTGAAGAATGTCAAACTCATTGTGGCGTACGGTGAAACCAGGCTGAGAATTGAGAGCTTTGCCAAAGAGTGTGTCATCCCCTGCAAAGTAACCAATACCCTGAAAGAGGCTACAAATGAGGCTTATGAATCTTCCGAGCCCGGTGATGTTGTTCTTTTGAGCCCGGCATGCGCTTCCTGGGACCAGTATGATAATTTTGAAATCAGGGGTAATGAGTTTAAGAACTTTGTAAGGGAATTGAGCAACAAATAAAACTATGATATTCAGAACAGTATAAAAAAGTACGGCTTTCTCCATTGCCGTACTTTTTGTAATATTTGCTCTTTGAATGAATTATATTCTGTAATTTAACTTTCATGCTGTCTTACTTATACAGTATCCTGATATATTATCCTCTCGTAATTATTGAGTAAATCCGGGTCAGTCACCTGTTTTCCAGATTGATAATAAACCACCGTGCCTTTTTCGCTGCTGTTATTAAGAATATTTCTTTCCTTCAAAATCTCGTACAGGTGGTTTACCGTACCCCTGTTTCCGTCAATGATATCAATATTCTTAGGTAATACCCTGGTCAACACTTTCCTGAACAGTGGAAAATGAGTACACCCTAAAACAACAGTACCGTACTGGTCAATATTTCGAGGAAGGATTTCCTTAATGTAGTTTTCCACTTCCGGGCCTTCAAACAAAAACCTCTCCGCAAACTCGACCAGTTTGGGAGCGGGCTGCATATCAACAAGGTGTTTCGTATCAAACCTTGAAACAAGGCTCTGGAATTTTTCCTCCTTAAGTGTCAGAGGAGTCGCAAGGGTAAGGACTCTCTTGCCTTCATTATTGTTTTTTTCAACTGCCGGTTTAATGGCAGGTTCCATGCCTATAATAGGGAAATCATATACTTCCCTTAAACTTCTTACAGCTGCGCTTGTAGCAGTATTACAGGCTATAACCAAAGCTTTTATATGGTGCTTTACCAAAAACTCCACTGCCTTAAAGGTCAGCTCTTTTACTTCTTCTTTGGATTTAGTACCATAGGGTGCGTTATCAGTATCCCCGAAATATATATAGTTTTCGTTAGGCAGGATTGTCAGCGCCTCTTTTAAGACTGACAATCCACCTATTCCCGAATCAAAAAAGCCTATTTTCATGTGCAGTGATTCCACCAGACTCCCTGAGCCAAAATTATTTTGCTTTTGAATTATATAGCTCTATTAAATCATTCAGGCTTAAATCCTTAACCGATGGTACCACCATATCCGCAATGGGCAGATTTTCTTTTGTACCGATACCAACAGCCAGCATTCCTGCTGCGTGAGCCGCTTCTATACCCGCATAAGCATCTTCTATTACTATGCAATCTTTCGGATCCAGCCCCAATTTTTCCGCTCCTAAAAGGAATACATCAGGTGCGGGCTTGCTCCTTTTAATATCTCTTCCGCCGACAATGGCGTCAAACAGTTCTTTTACCTGAAGCCTGGAAAGTACCAGATCAGTATTTTTGCTGACAGAGCCAATGGCAGTCTTGATATTATTTTTCCTCAATTCCGATAAAAATTCTATTACACCGGGAAATATGTCCTCGGGTACAATCTGCTGGCACATTTCAACATAATAGTCGTTCTTCTTGTTGGCAAGCCTTTCAATCTCTTCTTCATCCTTTATATCGGGGAAAAGCATCCTTGCACAGTCCAATCTTGAAACACCCTTGAACCGTTCATTAAACTCTTTGTCAAAAGGTACCGAATATTCGTCGGCAAGACGTTTCCAGCAAAGATAATGGAATCCTGAAGTATCAGTAATTACACCATCTAAATCAAATATGACTCCTTTTAGCATCAGTTTTTCTCCTCTACAATTTATATTTTAATTTTAAAAGTAAGCTGTAACTGCCCAGTCTGCTCAAAATCATCCTTATTATACCATCAGGATTAATCTGATTCTATACAACAATAATATAAATTAGGCCCCTCAAAACAGGGCATTATGACATATATTTCACGATTATTTTTTACATAAAGTTAACATTGAGCTATCACAGATTTAATTGTAATCATCGATACTTTATATGTCGCCAAAATTCGGCTGAATATGATTCAACATTTTTTGATTTTGATTGGAGGACAAGCATGAGCATTTCAATGATAATACTTTTGCTCGGCGGCCTGGGCATGTTCCTGTATGGAATGAAAATGATGTCTGACGGCCTTGAAAATGTTGCGGGGGACAAAATGAGACGTACACTGGAAGTCATGACTTCAAACCGGCTTTCTGCCGTAGGAGTAGGCGCTGCTGTTACTGCGGCAATCCAGAGTTCTTCAGCAACAACCGTTATGGTTGTCGGTTTTGTAAACGCAGGTCTCATGACATTGGTTCAGGCAACAGGAGTAATTATGGGGGCCAATATAGGTACTACCATAACCGGTCAACTGATAGCTTTCAAACTCTCCGATATCGCACCTTTATTTCTGTTCTTAGGCATGCTGATGACTATATTTCTGAAGAAGAGATCTCTGACTCGTCTTGGCGGAATCGTACTTGGTTTTGGTTTACTGTTTGTAGGAATAGATTTAATGTCCCAGTCCATGGAACCTTTACGCTATGACCAGCAGTTTCAGAATTTCCTGGTGAACTTTAAGAATCCTGTGGTAGGTATTTTGGTTGGCGCTGTATTCACCGCTGTAATACAAAGTTCATCAGCTTCAGTGGGTATACTTCAGACCCTCGCCGCTATGGGACTTATTGGGCTTGATTCGGCGGTATTTGTTATACTGGGACAGAATATCGGAACCTGTATAACAGCTTTACTTGCAGCAATAGGCACAAATGCGAACTCTAAACGCGCGGCCGGTATTCATCTATTGTTCAACTTCTTAGGTAATATTATTTATCTTCCTTTGCTCATATTTTTCCCACAAATTGTCCAATGGGTGGAAAGCCTTTCCCCGGGTAATCCTTCAAGGCAAATAGCCAATTTCCACACAATATTCAATATAACTGTTACAATTCTTCTTTTCCCCTTTGCAAATCTCATGGTCAAATTAGTTACTCGATTAATTAAAGAAAAGAAACAGGATGGAGATGTCGAGAAAAAACTTATTTATCTTGATGAGAGAATTGCGCAGACTCCGACCATAGCTTTGGGCCAGACACTTAAAGAGATGAACAGAATGGGCCAGATTGTATTTGATAATTTTAACCTTGCTGTCGAAGCATTTTTCCAAAAGAGTGAGCAGAAATGCAATAAGGTTTTTGAGGTGGAAAAAGCCATAGACTTTTTAAGTAACGGAATATCCCATTATCTGATTGAATTCAGGGGCTTAAAGCTATTGGAAAAAGACCTTAAAGTTATGGGAAGTCTGCACCATGTAATTATTGACATGGAACGGATAGGTGACCATGCAGAAAACATAGCCCAGTATGCGCTGGATTTTGCTGATAAAAAAGCTATATTGACAGATGAAGGGCTGGAAGAATTAAAGGCCATGTCCCAGAAGACTTCCCAGATGCTGAGTACAGCATTGGATGTATTTAACAGCCGGGATCCTGAGAAACTTGCTCTTGTTAATCAACTTGAGCAGGAAGTTGATGACATGAAGTCCACCTATTTAAACAATCACATAAACAGGCTCCAGGAGAAATATTGTAATCCCCAGGCGGGTGTTATATTCACCAATATGGTTTCCGATCTTGAAAGAATTGCGGACCATGCGAACAACATCGCTTTTTCAGTCGAGGAAGATTAGATGGGGGTTTAACATAAAAAAATCATGATAAACAAAAGGGACTTTCCGCAATGAATTATCATATATTGGAAAGCCCCTTTTGTTTGTGGAAAATATTTATATAATTTAGAAGGAAAACAAAACAATTATCATTTACAGCTTTGTCATGTGCCCAAATAAGCGGCTTTTACATCAGGATTGTTCATAAGGTCCTGACCTGAGCCTGAAAGTGTAATGCGGCCTGTCTCCATAACATATCCTATGTCCGCTGTCTGAAGCGCCATATTTGCATTCTGCTCAATAAGAAGGATTGTTACTCCAAGTCTGTTTACCTCTTTTATTATCTCAAAGATATTGCTGACAATAAGAGGCGCAAGGCCTAATGAAGGTTCATCCATCATCATAAGCTTTGGACGGCTCATCAACGCCCTTCCTACTGCGAGCATCTGCTGTTCACCACCGGAAAGGGTACCGCCCAACTGCCATTCGCGTTCCTTTAAACGTGGAAACAGATCATATACCCATTTAAGGTCTTCGGAGATATCATCATTGCGAAGATAAGCACCTATTTTAAGATTCTCCAAAACTGTAAGGTTGGGAAAGATCTTACGGCCTTCGGGTACCAGGGTAATTCCTCTGGAAACAATGCTGGTAGGATCTTTACCGGTTATATCTTCGCCCATGAATTCCACTTTTCCTCCTGCAGGCTTTACAAGGCCGCAGATGGTTCTAAGGGTTGTACTTTTACCTGCACCGTTTGCTCCAATAAGGGTGACAATGCTTTTTTCAGGGACCTCGAAAGATATTCCCTTTACAGCCTCAATTCCACCGTAATTTACTTTTAAGTCAGTTATTTTAAGCATCTTCCGCCACCCCCAGATAAGCATCTATGACACGCTGGTTCTTCTGAACTTCTTCAGGTGTACCGTGAGCAATCAGTTTTCCGAAATCCAGAACATAAATACGCTCTGAAATCTTCATAACAAGATCCATGTGGTGTTCTATCATCAAAACCGTAAGATTGTATTTATCCTTTATCTGGACTATGAAATCGGCCAGTTCCTGTGTTTCCTGCGGATTCATACCCGCTGCCGGCTCGTCAAGCATAAGGAGCTTGGGTTCTGTTGCCAGGGCTCTGGATATCTCCAGGCGGCGCTGAAGTCCATAGGGAAGGTTTGATGCAATCTCATCCTTGTACTGAAGAAGGCCTTGCTCTTCCAGAAGTGCCAGACTTTCTTCCCTCATTCTCTGCTCTTCTTTGAAATTCAACCGGAATGTGGCCGAAAGAAAATTCTGCCTTGCCCGCATGTGTTTTGCCACAAGAACATTTTCAAATACCGTCATGGTTTTGAACAGGCGAATGTTCTGGAATGTACGTGCAATGCCAAGTTTTGTTATCTTGTCAGGTGTGGGGCTGATAATTTTCAGATCCTCACCCCTGTATTCTCCTGTATAAAGTTTCTTCATTTTCCCCTGGGGACGGTTTGAAACTATGGTTTTACCGCAAAAGCTGACACTTCCGTTTGTGGGCTCATAAACTCCGGTGATGCAGTTGAAAACAGTAGTCTTTCCGGCTCCGTTGGGTCCGATAAGCGCTACTATCTCGTCTTTGTAAACATCCATTGTTAAATCATTTACTGCTGTTACACCGCCAAACTGCATGGTCAGTCTTTCCAGATGTAATATGTTTTCTGCCATATTATGCCCCCTCCTTCCTGTTTCTTGATGCTATCCTGCTGAAGAATCTCGCAATGCCTTCTGATGAAAACTCTCTGGTTCCCATAATGCCCTGGTTATAAAACAGCACTATAACCATGATTACCACTGAGAAGACAACCTTACGGAAACCGGAAGCAAGAAGGGGTACCTTGAATGATCCAATATAGGTTTCGGAATCGAGGAATCTGAGCCACCATTCACTGCAGGCAATGAACAGGAATGAAGAAATTACACTTCCCGTAATGGAACCAACTCCACCGATAACGACAATAAGCAGTATTTCATAGGTCATGGCAGCTTTAAATGCGCTTGCCTGAACAGTTGTCTGGTACATAGCGAGTAATGCCCCGCCTACTCCTGCAAAGAAAGAGCTTATTACAAAGGATAACAGCTTATGCTTTGCAAGGTTGATACCCATTGCCTCGGCTGCAATCTCGTCATCACGGATTGCCTTGAAGGCTCTTCCGTAGGAAGAGTTTATCAGTAAAACTATCAGGGCAATGGAAATTCCTGCAACTGTGAATGGGAACAATACTGATGAAAAGCTGGGGAATTTCTTAAGCAAATTGGAGCCGTTGGTTATGGGCCCAAGTTTATTCCACTGGAATATTGCGCGGATTATCTCGGCAAAACCAAGAGTGGCTATGGCAAGATAGTCGCTTTTAAGCCTCAGAACCGGAAGGCCAATGAAGAAAGCAAAAATTCCTGCAGCAACACCTGCCATAATGAGCGCAATAAATACCGGAACGGTAAATCTGATAATTCCCCCGTCAAAGTATTGGTAAACCGCAGCCCTGTCTTCAACAGGGATTGTAAATATGGCATAAGTGTATGATCCGATAAGCATAAATCCTGCCTGGCCCAAAGAGAACAGCCCGGTAAAGCCGTTCAGCAGGTTCATGGAAACTGCCACAAGTGCGTATATGGCTCCCTTCTTGAGAACTACAAAGAGCATGGATGAGGGAGGCATCATTTTTTCAAGAATAAACAAAGCAGAGTATAAAACTATTATCAGTAAGAATCCGATTTTGTTTTTGGCAATGAACTCTGATACAGCCGAAAAAGTTGATTTATTATTAAGTCCGTTTCTTTCCATGTTCATAACATTCACCTATACCTTCTCTGTGGTTTTCTCGCCGAAAAGCCCGGTGGGTTTTGCGACAAGAATAATTATGAGTAAAGCAAAGGTAAAGGCGTCGGAGAAAGTAGTCCAGCCCAGACCTTTAGTAATATTCTCGCACATTCCAATAATTAATCCTCCAACAACAGCTCCCGGGATACTTCCTATACCGCCGAATACTGCCGCAACGAAGGCTCTTAAGCCCGGCATGGCGCCCGCAACGGGAGTTACTGTTGAGTAACTGGTGAAATAAAGTATGGAACTAATTGCTGCTAAAAATGATCCTATAATAAAGGTGAAACTTATTACCGAATTTATATTGATACCCATAATCTGACTGGTCTCAAAATCTTTGGATACTGCACGCATGGCCATTCCGATCTTGGTGTACTTGATAAGCATAACAAGAATAATTACCAGCAAGACAGTTAGTATTGGTGTGATAATTGTCACTATGGGGGTAGTTGCACTACCGATAGTAATTGATCCGCTTATCCAAGGAATCTTAGGATATTGTTTTGCAAGCCCGCTTGTAAAGTACCAGGCTAAATTTTGCAGCAGGTATGAAACGCCAATAGCACTGATCATAACCGACATACGGGGAGCCGAACGCAACGGCTTGTACGCAATTCGCTCAATTAAAAAGCCTAAAATGACTGTAATAATGATGACTAACGGTATTGAAACATACAGTGGCGTGCTGGCTGCAAGATATACCATTGCAAAACCTGCAAACATAAAAATATCGCCGTGTGCAAAGTTTATGAGTCTGAGGATACCATATACCATGGTGTAGCCTATGGATATCAGCGCATACTGCCCACCTAAGGATATACCAGCAAGAATATATGGCAGGTTTTTGTTTATAAATTCCATATTGGAACCTCCGATTTTATGCCGACATTAAAAACGCTCTGAATAATATGAATATATACATATTATAACGTAAATAACCGAAAGGGGCATACGCCCCTATCGGTTTTTGCAATTATTCTGTAAATTTATTTTATTACTTAACACTCTGGATGGCAACGAATTCCCAGGAAGCGTCACTGTTGTTGGAACGTTTGATATAAGCAACATTACGAATAGCGTCGCCAATCTCGTCAAATGCGATATCTCCGGTAACACCGGTGTATTTAACATTCCAGAGAACTTCATTTATAGCCTTAGGATCAGGGGTTCCTGCAGCTTTGATAGCTTCAACTGCTACCATGTATGCATCATATCCCAGAGCTGAAACAGCAGCAACTATATCGTTTCCGCCATTGTTTGCAAGCTTGTCGGGATTTGCATTGAGCCAAGCTTTAAAGTCTTTAACGAACTTGGAACCTGCAGCTGAGTCGTCACCCTCATCAAAGAAGGTGGAAACGAAGATTTCCTGACTTGACCCCTTTGCAGCTTCAAGAATAACTGAGCTGTCCCAGGTATCGCCTGCCAGTAAAGGAATATTGATTCCCTGTGATACAGCCTGGCCGATAATCAGAGAAGCAGCTTCTGTGGAAGTAGGAGCAAAGATTACGTCTACTCCTGCATTTGCTGCAGTTGTCAGGTAAGCAGTAAAGTCGCTGTTTCCTTCCTGGAAGTTTTCTTCAATAACAGTTCCGCCAAGAGCTTCAAAAGCTTCTTTGAAGTAGTTACCAAGACCTACAGAGTAGTCATCACCCAATTTGGTGAGTATGTAAGCTTTCTTTGCATTGAACTGGTCAACAGCAAAGTTGGCAAGAACAGTACCCTGGAACGGGTCAAGGTAGCAAATGCGGAAATAATGAGTATTTCCCAATGTAACCTGAGGGTTTGTACATGAAACACCAATTACGGGTATTCCGGCATTTCCGAACACGTCACTGGCTGCTATGGACACGCTGGAACCATAAGAACCAAGGACGATGGAGCACTTTTTGCCTACAAGAGTAGCAGCAGCTGTCGGGCCTTTGTCGTTTGAAGATTCATTATCAACTATCTCAAGCTTAATATCATAGGTTTTTCCGCCAAGCTCAACTTTGTTGACAATGGTGTTGGCAAATTCTATACCGAGTACTTCCTGTTTTCCGCCGGCGCCGTTGTCACCTGAAGAAGGCTCATATACGCCTATTCTAATGACATTGTCAGATCCGGCATCACTGTTTTTGTTGGATGATCCACAACCTGTGAGCATAACCAATACAAGGCTCAGTATTAATAGTAGAGCTGTTATTTTTTTCATTTTCTGTTTTCCCTCCTGTTTTGCATGATAAAGCGCTAACTAACTACGGTTTATATTTATTTGAATTGTACTCTATTTTTCCATAAAATACAATCATGAATGGATAAGTTTATTGGTAGAAGTATTTGGAAACCCCCAAGAGCGTTGTTATCAGACATTTTTGAATAATAAAAAATTTAATCCTGCATATTAAGAAGAGCCGATTTTTTAAGATTCGCATTTTGTGCGGAATGATTTTATGGAAAATACAAGAATTACACCTGTAAACTTCATAAAACTTCTAAAAAAGCGATGCGTTGAAGACCAGATATCCGAGTATGCGTACCACATCACATACAGCCTGCTCCTCTCATTTTTTCCTTTTATTATATTCCTTATGACGCTTATCGGATATATGGATCTGGACTCCTCAGTGGTATTAACAGCACTGGAGAACTACTTTCCCCAAAACGTTTACCTGCTTGTTTCTGAAATCATAACAGATGTGATTGACAAGCAGAGGGACGGTCTTATGTCGTTCTCCATTTTATTTTCGGTTTACGCAGCCTCAGGAGGGTTCAGGGCATTTGTAAATGCCAGCAACAGGGCAATGAGAGTAAAAGAAGAAAGACATATAATATTACTTTATTTACAATCCTTTTTCTGGGTTGTCCTGTTTGCATTTGTTATATTACTTTCACTGGCAGGAATTGTTTTCGGTGAGCAGATATTAAACCTTGTCTACAGATATTACAAACCCTATGGAAACAATAAACTTCTTCATATTTTCAGAGTGATCATTCCGGAGATAATGATATTCGTTTTGTTCCTCTGCTTCTATATGTTTGTTCCGGCACGAAAGGTATGTTTCAAATGTGCCATAACAGGCACTGTATTCACTACTTCGTCCTGGATTATTTTCACTATGCTTTTTCAGTTATATGTAAACAACTATGCCAACTATTCAAGGTTTTACGGCACCCTGGGCGCTGTTGTTGCTCTTTTGCTCTGGCTATTGTTAACATCTACCATCATGCTGATAGGGGTTGAAATTAACGCGTTATTAATGGAACTTAAAATAACTTCCCCGGATTAAACAGCCTGATTTTTTTCATGCTTTTGCCCTAATTTTAACCTGAAGTTTAACTTATTTTTGCAAAGCGTTTTGTTTATCTATACTCTTATTTCTGTAATACAATACGATATCTGCTGAAACCATAAGCAGATTCAGAACATAAAAAATAACCACGTATGTAATGTTTCCTGCAAGAACTTTGCTCAAAATCCCGCAGACATATCCAGCCGCTATAAAACAGAGGAATAAAATACTCTTACCCTTTGCTGTTCTGGCTTTCCAGGATTTTATTATGGAAGTTGGCCAGGACACACCAAAAAGTATTACCATGAACATTTCCAATATTTCAGACATAATCTGACCTTCTTTATTGTAAAATTGCTTTTGAAAAGTATGAGCTTTAATATGAGCTGAAGATCCCGCAATAGCGGAGTTAAATGTCCAGCCAGGAAAAGACATTATTAAAAGCGATATCTGCCCGCCTTTCCAAAGCCTCTTTGGTCGCAAATGCCACATGTGGGGTGAGTACCGTGTTTGGTGCATTAATTATTGGATCGTCAGGCTTTAAAGGCGGCTCAATATCAAACACGTCTATTCCTGCCCCGGCAATCTTTCCTTGTGAAAGTGCTTCTGCCAAAGCTTTATTGTCGACCACAGGCCCCCTTGCCGTATACCTTGTGGCAATATCGCATTTTGTTATATTTCTGAGAACTGAAATAATAAGACCAAAAGTCAGTTCTGCCACTGATACAGTGGAGTAACCCGCGGCATTTCGCACCTCGATGCTGTTATTTCTGCAGTATTCCAGACCAATATGGTCAAGGCCTGTAAAGGCCACCGAAATAAACTTTAAGTTTTTGCACTCTTTAATTGCTTCTTCTGGAAAAGAATGATTTGCCAAAATGACAATATCAGCTTCTTTCGCTCTTTCAACAAGTTCCCGGACATCCTTTGGCTTTTGGTCATACATTATAAAATCGTGACCATTATCCTCCATTTTCTTTGCATGGGAATTTATTATTTCTTTTGCAACTCCAAGTGGCTCCAACAAAACTATTTTCAACTTAAACACCTCGATGAAAAATTTATTTTATTCATATCAATGTAAAAATAATTATGTATTTTTTACTATTTAAGTCATTGATATTTACGTCCAAAACCATTATACAATCAAACTCTTTAATACCACAGGAATATCCCTAAAAAATATCATTTTAAAATAGTATAATATATATATGAACAAGTTAAACGACAGAACAATTTTACATTGCGATTGTAACGGCTTTTATGCGTCGGTCGAATGCCTGCTTAACCCAAAGCTGAAGGATGTGCCCATGGCAGTCTGCGGGAATCCGGAAAACAGGCATGGTATTATTCTTGCCAAAAATGAACTTGCCAAAAAGTTTAATGTAAAAACTGCTGAAACCATCTGGCAGGCTAAAAGAAAATGCCCCGACCTTGTTTTGGTTCCTCCCCATCATGATGAATATGAAAAGTACTCAAAAATCGTAAACAAGATCTATGAGAGATACACCGACCAGGTAGAACCCTTTGGCATTGATGAGTCCTGGCTTGACGTCACCGACAGTGTCCATCTTTTCGGTTCTGGAAAAGAAATTGCAGATGAGCTGCGAAAAACAGTTTCATCTGAAGTTGGCCTTACCATATCGGTGGGAGTCTCTTTCAACAAGGTGTTTGCAAAGCTTGGAAGCGATTATAAAAAACCTGACGCTACAACTGTAATAAGCCGCGACAATTTTAAGTCCATTGTCTATCCCCTTCCGGTATCATCCCTGCTCTATGTAGGAAAGTCAGCCCAGGAAGTTCTGAACAAACTTCATATTTACACTATCGGAGACCTTGCAGGAAGTGACAAAAGCCTTATTGCAGCTAAACTTGGAAAGATGGGAGAAACAATTCACGATTATGCAAACGGAATTGACAATGACCCTGTCAAATCCATATACGAGGGAAGAGAAATAAAGTCGGTCGGAAACGGAATGACTTTTAAGAGAGACCTTGTTGGGCTTTCCGACATTAGTGTCAGCGTGCATGCGCTTGCAGACACGGTTGCTTCAAGAATGAGAAGGTACAAAGTAAAATGTATGACTGTACAGGTCACAATAAAAGATCCAAAATTCAAGGTTATTTCAAGGCAAAAGACCCTGACAGTCCCCACATTTCTTGCCAAAGAAATTGCAGATATTTCATTAAATATAATCAAGTCCTGCTGGAATCTGAATTCTCCCATCCGGATGCTTACAATCACCGGCTCCAACCTGATACCCGAAGACCAGGACGTTGGAGAACAGCTTTCATTCTTTGATATTGAAGAACGCAACAATAAAGAAAAAAGGCAAAAATTAGAGGCCACTATTGATAAAATCCGTGAGAAGTTCGGGAAAAATGCCGTTTCCTTTGCTTCAACCATCAATAATGACCTTGGTCTTGACGAGCCTTCTGATAATGATTCTTAATTCTGCCTGAATTCTGTTTAATAAACTATCTGCTTAATCGACTTTTGACCCTGGGCACTGTATTGCCATAAATTATTGCATGCTGGGGGGATTTCATCCCTTCAGTCTTTATCTTAAAGCTATTTTAATATCAGATCAATTCCGCGACGTAATGTATCTTCGTCAATTGATCCTTCCACACCGGCCTCCACATATCCTTCGCTGTCTATAAACAGGGTGCATGGAATTGAGCGGATACTGTAGGTGTAAGCCGCTTCCTGATCAGAATCATATAATACCGTAAATGTATATCCATTTTCCTCGATATATGCTTTTCCGGTCTCAACGGTCTCCCTTTGTCCGTCCACCAAATCCACCATCAGAAAAATAAGTTCATCTTTGGAATACTCCTCAGAAACCTTGTTAAAATGGGGCATTTCCATTTTGCAGGGCGGACACCAGCTTGCCCAGAAATTAAGTACTATTGGGGTTCCTATATAATCAAATAATGAAACCTTGTTTCCATCGGCATCATAGGCAGTAAAATCAATTGCCTTGAGCCGGTCATTCTTTTCTTCCCCGTTTTCAGAAGTTTCAGCTGGAGTCGCTGTATTATTTTCGCTCTCATAGTCTTCGGGGTTTAACTGTAATTGATTATCAGCTTTATATTTAGTTGATAAATAATTGTATGCAAACACGGCTCCTGTAATAAACAAGACAAAAACAATGATATACACAACTGTTTTAACTTTATTATTCATAAGAAATTCCTCCATTGGCGACACAGGGATTGAAGCCCGATGCCTTCTCGTTACCATATTTTAAAAACTTAGTACCGACAGTAGTCTTCCAAGCATTCCGGTCATCATTGAAATTCCGACAATTACAAGCAGCAGCCCTGATATAATATTGACTATTTTATAATTCCTTTTAATAAAATCAAATACACTCTTAAATTTTTCTAATAATACTGCTGACAATACAAAGGGCATTCCAAGTCCGGCGGAATATAATAGCAGCATTATAATGCCTTTCGTACTGTTTTGTGATGATGCGGCCATCATCAGGGCAGAACCTAAAAATGTTCCGACACAAGGCGTCCAGCCTATGGAGAAAATTACTCCAAAGACAAAAGAGGATAATAAACCGGGATCTTTGGGCTCATATTCAACCTTTTTTGTATTTTTTAAGAATGGTATATTGAGTACTTCAAGGTAATTTAGCCCGAATAAAATAATTACAGCACCTGCAGTTATGTTGACAATTCTTCCGTAGTTCACCAAAAACCTTCCGAAAGTTCCTGCAAAGGCTCCCAAAGCCACAAATACAACAGTAAACCCAAATACAAAAGCAAGTGAGTTAATAAGCGCCTTATTCTTTTTATTCGTACCGCCTGCAAAATATGAAATATAAATTGGCAGCATGGGCAGCATACAAGGTGAAATAAAAGTTATTATCCCTTCAAGAAACAAGATGAAAAAATCCATACATACCCCCTGTGCTAATATACCCGAAAATTATGGTTACCCTTAAAGTTTATTCTATTGTAAAGTAAAACAGAAGAATTAGGAAGTGATTTTATCACAATTATAGAAACTCTTTAGAATTATTAAAGTTCACCAGGCGCATGAAATAATAATTTTCTTTGTGTTTTGAACCATTTATATTATTATTAAAATAAGAGGTGATAATTATGGTAATGGACGATTATATTCATATTCCAATTCCAAGGCAAAAAACAATCGCACTTATTGCGCATGACAATAAAAAAGAAGAACTTGTATCCTGGGTAAAGGATAATCTGAAAGTGTTAAGAAAGCACTTTTTGTGCGGAACAGGTACTACCTCCAGGATTATATCAGAAGAAACCGATTTGCCCGTAAAATCATATAACAGCGGTCCTTTAGGCGGTGACCAGCAGATTGGTTCCCGTATTGTAGAAGGCAGAATTGACATGGTTATATTCTTCTGGGATCCTCTTGCTGCCCAGCCCCATGATCCTGACGTCAAGGCTCTCTTAAGAATTGCTGCAGTATATGATATTCCCATTGCAAATAACAGAGCTACTGCCGATTTTATTATTTCATCAACGCTCATGGATGAGGAATATGACAGAAAAATAATTAACTATAACAAGAAAATGATTGAGAGAGTAAGTAAATTCAAGGACAAATAATATCCACAATGAACCCTTAGCACCTTCTGTAGCTGAACTGGAAATTAGTTCACTTTATTATATTTAATTTTATATGTATAATTATATTTTGAAGTAACTTTAGGAGCGTAAAAATGGGCAAAAATATAGTCGACAGAATTAATGAACTTGCAAGAAAAGCTAAAAATGAGGGACTTACCGAAGAGGAAAAGCAGGAACAGAAAGTTTTGAGAGAAAAGTATATTGCAGCTTTCAGACAAAGCCTCACTGCCGCCCTTGACAGCATGGTATTGGTGGACACTGACGGAAACATGAAAAAGCTCAGAAAAATGGATATTCCACAACAATAAAAATCAATATTCCTGCAAAAAAAGACTGTCCCAATCAGGACAGCCTTTTCTTTTTATTTGGATCAAAATTATTCTGTTTGTTTAACCATTTTCTTTTTTTATTAGATTTTAGATTAATTTTATATCTGTCATTAGATATTCTTTTTAGATATTTTGCTTCTTTCTATTATTTTTTTGGGAAAAGCCTGTCCTTCCCAACCCACTTGCGCAATACTTCAGGAACGATAACGCTTCCGTCTTCCTGTTGGAATTGCTCTACAATTGCAGGCAGAAGTCGGCTTGTAGCAAGGCCGGAACCGTTCAGGGTGTGAATCAGCTCAGTCTTTTTGCTGTTCTTTCTCCTGAATCTTATATTTCCTCTCCTTGCCTGATAGTCATAGGCATTGGAGCAGGAACTTACCTCTTTGTAATCATTCATGCTTGGAATCCAAACTTCTATGTCAAATGTTTTTCCCATGCTGGCACTGCAATCCTGTGCAGCAAGCTTTGTGACTCTGTAATGGAGACCAAGTCCCTGTATCAGTCTTTCAGCCTTAATTACAAGCTCATCAAGGGCTGCTTCCGACTCTTCGGGAATGGTGTACTGGAACATTTCCACCTTATTGAACTGATGGCCTCTTATCATACCTCTTTCATCGGCACGATAGCTTCCGGCTTCTTTTCTGTAGCAAGGAGTATAAGCAAAATATTTTTTGGGAAGATCTTCTTCGTTCAAAATCTCATCCCTGTGATAATTGACTATTGCGGTTTCTGCAGTAGGGAGGATGAACTGCATTTTAGTGCTTTCTTCACCGGTTTCAACTTTAAATACATCCCCTGCAAATTTCGGGAACTGACCTGCGGTATAACCATCCTGGTATGTGAGGATGTGCGGAGGAAGCAGAAATTCGTAACCATCTTTAATATGTTCTTCTATAAAATAGTTCAGTAACGCCCACTCTAAAAGTGCGCCATCTCCAGTGTAAACCCAGAAACCATTTCCACCGATTTTAACTCCGCGCTCATAATCTACAAGACCCAGTGAAGTTACCAGATCAACATGATTCTTTGGCTCAAAGGAAAAAGTTGGTTTTTCGCCAAAAGACCTGATAACCTGGTTGTTTTCTTTCCCTCCGGGGACAACGTCTTCTGCCGGAATGTTTGGAAGGGCAGCCATGAAGTCCTGAATTTTATCTTCAACTTCCTTAAGCTCATCTTCCATTCTCTTTACCTGGTCAGATATATTTTTCATATCAGCCAGTAATTCTGATACGTCCTTACCTTCTTTTTTAAGAATGGGAATCTGGCCTGAAACCTTGTTTTTCCTGGATTTTAACTCTTCTGATTCAGCGATTAAATTTCTTCTTTTCTTATCCCACTCAAGTAATTCTGTAAAATCTACATCATAAAGCCTTTTTTTAAGAGCAGCTTTTACTTCTTCGGGATTGTTTCTGATTCTTTGAATGTCAAGCATAGAGATACTCCTCTCAATTGTACCATTATTTTATTTTAGACAGCGCCTTGTCCAGCGCACTTTGTTCTTCCTGTGAAAGTTCTTTATCCGGCTTGCCGGATTCAATCCTTTTTGTATACACATAAGAATTTTCCCTTGTATAAATGCCTGTAAGGACGAAACCATTTTTCCTGTCATTTAGGGCAGCAATTGAAAAACTCATATTGTTTCCTACATCTTTGAATGCATTATAACATTCAATTCCAACATTCTTCAGGCAACTTTCCATCTTGTTTTCAAGGGTTTCCACCCGGGTTTCTATATTGCCTTTTATGTTTTTCTTAAGGGCATCAAGCTCCCTGAAATATTCAATCATTAAATCTTCTGTATTCTCATTGCTGAGCCCTATAATTAGTTTCTTGTATTTCTTTATTATACCACTTAATCTGATGTTTCCAATCAAACTCAGCAAAAGTCCTAATCCGGCCACACCATAGACTATGTAATCTAAGTAGTTCTCCATAATTCCTCCGAAGTTCAAAAAATTTTGGTTTATTAGTCTGAGCGTTTATTTTTGCTTTTAATCAATTTTAGCTTTTAACAATGATATTATATTACTATCATTAAAAAAATCAATTCAGAGTCAAAATAGAGCCATGGTTTATTTTCCATAATTTAATAAAATTTCTATTATTCTTTCAAACTCATCTTTTGAGTAATATTCAAATACTATTTTACCTTTATTCCTTCCTTTTATCAGGTTTACCTTGGTACCATAGATGGACTTGAGTTTTTCTTCAAGATCCGATACCTCTATATTTTCTTTTCGGGTCACTTTATTTTTATTCTTCTTTTTTTGTTCTCCGGCAGCAAGAATTTCAGCCTCTCTGACATTGAGATTCTTTGCAACTATCTTTTCAGCTATTTCTTTTTGTCTTTCCGGATCTTCTATTGTAACAAGTGTCCGCGCATGGCCGCTTGTTAATTTTCCTTCCTTTAACATCTCCTTGATTTCTTCGGCAAGGGACAGAAGCCTTACTGAGTTTGCAACTGCGGCACGGCTCTTTCCAACAACTTTACCTACTTCTTCCTGGGTCATGTTGAACTCTTCAATTAATTTTGAAAAAGCCTCCGCCTCTTCTATAGGATTCAGATCTTCTCTTTGAAGATTCTCAATCAATGCAATTTCAAGTAACTCACGTGGAGTGAAGTTCTTTACAATTACCGGCACTGTTTTAAGATTTGCCAGTTTTGAAGCTCTCCATCTTCTTTCACCGGCAACAATAATATATCTGTTATCCTCTTTGCGAACTATTATCGGCTGAACTACTCCGTGTTCCTTTATGGATTCAGCAAGGTTTTTAAGCTTTTCTTCATCAAATGTTTTTCTGGGCTGATCCTTGTTAGGTTCTACCTCGTTTATTTTTACTTCAATTACATTATTCTTTTCTTCCAATGAGCTCGCAGAACTTAAAAGTGCATCCAGCCCTTTACCTAACCCTTTTCTCATTTATATTTCCTCCGAACATACAATAACTTCCTCTGCAAGATCCATGTAGCATTCAGAACCTTTGGATTTGGCATCATAAAGAATGATGGGCAAACCAAAACTGGGTGCCTCGCTCAATCTTACATTTCTCGGTATTATTGTTCTGTAAACTTTATTTCCGAAATACTTTTTAACCTCTTCCACCACTTGTATGGAAAGATTTGTTCTGGCATCAAACATCGTCAGGACAACACCTTCTACCCGTAAGGACGGATTTAAGTGCCTTTGTATCATTTTGACCGTACTCATTAGTTGGCTTAAGCCTTCAAGGGCATAATATTCGCACTGAATTGGAACGAGTATAGTATTGGCTGCTGTCAGAGAGTTGACGGTAAGTAGCCCCAGGGATGGAGGACAATCTATAATGATGAAATCAAACTTATCCTTTACATCTTCCAAAGCAAATTTTAATCTCGTTTCACGGGAGAGGACTGATACAAGTTCGACTTCAGCTCCTGCAAGATTAATGTTTGAAGGTGAAAGATATAGACCTTCAATCATGGTTTTTACCATTGTATCTTCAATGGGAGTTTCATTGATGATTACATCATATATTGAACCTTTGACTGAGTTTTTGTCCACACCAAGACCACTTGTTGTATTCCCCTGTGGGTCAATATCTATAACTAAAACTTTTTTGCCTTTAACTGCAATGCATGCACTTAAATTTACAGCCGTAGTAGTTTTCCCGACCCCGCCTTTTTGGTTTGCAACAGCAATGATCTTAGCCATAGGACACCTCAAAAATATATTTATTATACAGTTCAAATGAACAATTCATATTATAACATAAATCTTCCTTTTGTTAATAATGTTTCACGTGAAACATCCGATTTATTATCTACTGTATTTGTCTGTATGACAGGTCTTTATCTTAAAGTGAAATTACTCTTAAATTATATCCTGTTATAAAAGTATGAGATAAATTTTCAATAATAGTTATGAACTTCTATTTGCAACCTTAGTGGTAGTCGCTTCAATTGTGAGGTCTGATTTTATAATACATTTATGTTCTATGGGTTCCTTTAATTAATGCATATTAAAATTATCGATATAATTAATTAACTGACTTTTGATACAGTGGAACTATCAAGTAATGACTCCTTCACTATTCAGATTTAGAACGGCAAATATAGTAACGTAAAACTTAGCAAAAATTTGAAATGAGTTATCCAAGATAATACAAGTTAATTAAGTTATTCATAACAGCGCACAATTTCAATCTAATATTAATTCGACTAATTAATAAGAATGTTTCACGTGAAACAATCATTGATCTAAAGAATGATATCTGAAAATAGGTATTGTTCGCCAATTCCAAATATTAATTCCAACGAATTAAGTCAACCAACAATAAATATATATAATCAAAAAGGGAAGTCTAAACGACTCCCCTCGATTCTTTGAAATTATAGTATTATTTATACATCCAAATTATTAACTGTCTTTGCATACCTTGTAATAAATTCTTTTCTTGGTTCAACCTTTTCACCCATTAAGACGGTGAAAATCTCATCTGTATTTAATGGGTCATCAACTTCCACTCTCAGAATGGTTCTGGTCTCGGGATTCATGGTTGTCTCCCAAAGCTGCTCAGGATTCATTTCACCAAGACCTTTAAATCGCTGGATTGTAATATTATTATCTTCCCTGTTCCAGCCTTTCTCCTCCAGAAGCTTCTTAAGCTCCTTGTCATTATATACGTAGTATTCTTCTTTATTTCTTCTTACTTTATAAAGAGGAGGCTGAGCAATATAGATATGCCCGTTTTCTACCAGCGGCCTCATATATCTGAAGAAGAATGTAAGAAGCAGAGTTCTGATATGTTGTCCATCGACATCCGCGTCTGCCATGATAATAACCTTGTGATATCTTAATTTGGAAAGATCCAGATCATCACCGATGCCGGTACCGAGAGCGGTAATAACGGGGCTTAACTTATCATTACCATATACCTTATCTTCCCTGGCCTTTTCAACATTGAGCATTTTACCCCAGAGAGGCAAAATTGCCTGGTATTTTCTGTCCCTTCCCTGCTTTGCACTACCGCCAGCAGAGTCTCCCTCAACAATGAATATTTCACATTTTGAAGCATCCTTTTCAGAACAATCGGCAAGCTTACCCGGAAGAGTGGTGGACTCAAGGGCGGACTTTCTTTTTGTCATTTCCCTTGCCTTTCTTGCAGCTTCCCTTGCCCTGAAAGACAGAAGGGTTTTATCGATTATTATTTTTGCGACCTTGGGATTCTCCTCAAGGATATATGTCAATTTTTCAGTTACAACGCTTTCAGTAAATGACCTTATATCAGCATTCCCAAGCTTTGTTTTGGTTTGTCCTTCGAACTGGGGATTTGAAAGCTTAACTGAAATTATAGCAGTAAGCCCTTCCCTGACATCTTCTCCGGAAAGGTTTTTATCATTGTCTTTAATCATGCCGTTCTTTCTGGCATAATCGTTAACAACCTTGGTAATTGCAGTCTTAAAGCCCGTTACATGAGTACCGCCTTCGGTAGTAGCAATATTATTGGCATAGCCAAAGACATTCTCGTTATAAGAGTCAGTATACTGAAGAGCAATTTCAATTGAGGCATCCTCTTTTTCCGCTGAGAAATAAATAACCTCTGGATGGATTACTTCCTTGTTCTTATTTATATACTCAACAAAGGAGCTTATTCCGCCTTCATAATGCAAAACTACATTTTTTTCCTCTTCTTCTCTTCTATCAATAAGAGTTATTGTAATATGCTTATTGAGAAAAGCCATTTCTCTGAATCTCTTAAGAAGAATATCATAATCAAAGACTACTTCATCGAATATTTCGTCATCGGGTAAAAAGGTAGTTTTGGTTCCTGTCTTGTCCTGGTCACATTGTCCGATTACTTCTACGCCGGTTACAGCAACCCCGCGCTCATAGCGCTGCTTATATATTTTTCCGTCACGGGAAACCTCTACTTCCATCCATCTTGAAAGAGCATTAACTACAGCTGCGCCAACACCATGAAGACCACCAGAAACCTTGTAGCCTTCTCCTCCGAACTTTCCTCCGGAGTGCAGGACAGTATGGACAACTTCCATAGTCGGAATACCCAGTTTAGGATGTATACCGGTGGGTATGCCACGGCCGTTGTCTATTGTTGTTACACTATTATCCTCATTTATAATTACAGTTATCTGGTCACAGAAACCTGCCAGGGATTCATCAACACTGTTGTCAACAATCTCATATACAAGATGATGAAGCCCTCTTACTGAAGTTGACCCGATATACATACCAGGTCTTTTTCTGACAGCTTCAAGGCCTTCCAAAACTTGTATTTGTTCTTCATTATAATCTGTATGATTATTTTGCGGCATCAATACTCCTCCTGTTTATCTGTGGTTGCTTTGAAAACCTTTTATTCAACGTAGAAGTTGAAATCGGTGACAGGTAAACCTTTTGCTGTCCGTCTCTCACAGTGACGATAAAAGACTTTGGCAAATCATCACTGATTGATATTACCGTACCTGCTTCCTCGCTTTTTTTCAAAAACTCCCTTGATATCTGGGTAGTGGTAGTTTTCTCTATATCCATAATAGCAACAATTTCATTTAAAGAAACCGCCACATCTGCTCCAAGATGTAAAAACATAATATCACCAGACAATTTTATTCTAAATTAAAAAAAGAATCAACTTTCATAAAAAACTTTTCCATTTTCTACATAAAATCTTCTTATTTTCCTGTTATCCATATTGCTGAATGCCAGTGCATCAGTTGTAGTTATCATTGTCTGAACATCATATAGTCCGTTTAAGAGGTACTCCTGTCTTGAAAGATCAAGCTCTGACATTACATCGTCCAATAGAAGAACAGGCTTTTCATTTTTAACTTCCTTAATATAATAAAGTTGAGAAATTATTAGAGACAATGCCAACGTTCTTTGCTGGCCCTGGGAACAGTAATGACGTGAATTCATACCGTTCAACAGAATTTCAAAATCATCTCTGTGGGGTCCATAAAGGCACTGGCAAAGTCTAAATTCTTTCTCAATCCCCTCATTGAGCTTTTTTCTAAGCTGATTCTCAAAGTATTTTTCGTCAGAGTTTTCACTGCATTCACAAAAGGTGTTATATATTAAAAGTGAGGTTTCTTTCCCTGAAGTAATTTTCTTAATCTCTTCATTCATGTGCCTGTTAAGTTTATGAAGAGTTTCATTTCTGAGAGCGGCAATTTTCCCTCCAAGAACTGATATTCTTTCATTCCATACGGGAATTACTTCATCAAATTTTCTGTCTTCCCTGCCCCTTCTTAATGCTACAGATTTATTTTTTATAAGCTTATTGTATTGCTGAAGATAGAAAAGATATTTTCTGTCGGTCTGGCATAACAATATGTCCAAAAACTTTCTTCTAAGCTGCGGAGATCCTTTTACAATTTCAAGAGTTTCTGGTGAAAACATGATTATATTGAAAGTTCCCAGAATATCTGAAATCTTGTCTCTTTTTACGCCGTTTACTTCAATAAATCTTCCCTTACCCTTAGAGTGCCTTATAAGAATACTGTTTTCTCTCTCGTCTGTAAGTGCGGAAAGCTTTATTTCGAAGGACAGTTTTCCGTATTGGATCAGATCCTGATAATTGTTTGTTCTGTAGGATTTACCCGTAGCTGCAATGTAGAGTGCCTCCAAAATATTTGTCTTTCCCTGGGCGTTGTTGCCATATAGAATGTTGATGCCTTCACCAAAATCTATAACCTGACATTCATAGTTTCTGAAATTTCGGACCATCAGTTGCTTTACGGTCACAATTTTTCACCATCTTGAATAATTTTAAAAAGCCGGGCGTTAATATCAACTATATCTCCATCTCTTAACTTCCTGCCGCGGCGATTTTCTTCTTCTCCGTTAACCAATATCCTGTTATTGGACAGAAAATATTTTTCCTCCCCGCCGGTTCCGACTATATTTGCATATTTTAAAAACTGGCCCAACTTAATAAATTCGGTATTAATTTTTACTGTTTCCATATAAACCTCTGCTTGCCTCAAAAACTGACAAAAGTATTATACCCGATTATTTTGCCAGTCTTACAGGCAATACAAGATACAAATATCTGTCATGGTCTACTGCTGTAATAATGCATGGCCCGATTGATGAACTGAAAGAAACTTTTACTTTTTCATCACTTATTGTCTTTAATGCATCTATAAGATAACGGGGATTAAAGCCTATAACCATGTCAGAACCCTTGTTTTCAATTTTCAGAGTATCTTTTGAAACACCGATATCTGTTGCAGAAGATACAACAAGGTTATCATCCCCTATTTGAAGTCTGACAGGATATCTTTTTTCATCGGTTGAGATAAGGGAAGCTCTCTCCAGTCCTTCAATGAAGTCTTTAGTATTTATTTCTATAACTGTTTCAAACTGGGTAGGTATATAGCTCTTGTAATTCATGAACTCTCCGTCCAGAACATTTGAAACAATTCTGCAGTTTTTAAGGTCAAAGGATACCGTATTGCCTGAAAGAGAAATTGTTACAGGATCCTCTGAAGAATCCAGTATTCTGAGGATTTCATTCATATTCTTTCCAGGTATGATAACTTTAAACTCGGCATCGTCTTTTATAACTGCATGACATACAGCCATTCTGAACCCGTCAAGGGCGACCATTTTCATAATACCGTTATCAACCTGGATGAGGGACCCGGTCATTATCTTTCTGTTTTCGTCATTACCGACTGAGAAAATAGTTTTTCTTATTAAGTCCTTTAATGTGGCCTGAGCCATTGTAATTTTTATATTGTTACTGCTTTCGGGAATCAATGGATAGTTGGATCCGTCAATTCCTCTGATTTCAAAATAAGAATTTATGCATTCAATTCTTACTTTGCTGTCATCAAAAACTTCTATAGAAACGGGAGCTTCAGGAAGACTTCTTATTATATCCCCTATAATGCGGCCGTTAATTACAACTGAACCCTTTTCCAGAATATCTGCGTCAACAGTATACTGGATTCCGAGATCGAAACTGTTTCCAATGAGAGTTAATTTTTCCCCGGCTTCAATATAGATACCTTCAAGTATTGGAGTTGTCGCTTTTGGCATTACCGCCTTCTGAACTATATTGATTGCATCAAGAAGGGTTTGTTTAAGAACTATGACTTTCATCTTTTTATCTCCTCGGTTTCTTATTATTTATTTAAGTTATCAGTAATAATAGTAATAAGTCATGTGAATTATGTTGATAACCTTGTCAAAGCAACAAAATTTGTCATTTTTCAGTGTTGAAATTTATGTTGATAAGTTTGCTTTTTTATTTTTTAATTTGTGAGTTAATTTTCTCAAAAATCTAGTCCACAGTTTTTTTTCCACATATGCACTTTTGCCTGTGGATATTTATCTCTTTCCGGTTATGTTTCTCTTCATTTCAGAAACAGCTCTCCTTAGTTCTGCGCTTGTGTCAATCTGCTCCTGGACTTTGTCACAGGCATGCATAACTGTAGTATGGTCTCTGTCTCCAAAGACTTGTCCGATTCTTGGGAGAGACATACCGGTAAGTTCGCGGCAAAGGTACATGGCCACCTGTCGTGGGAAAGCAATATCCCTTGACCTTTTCTTGGATTTAAGCTGTTCAGGGGTGACATCATAATACCTTGATACTACTTTGATAATATTGGTATGGTCAATATTGGATACCGAGTAACCGGCAATAATTTGTTTCAGACATTCCTGCGCAAGATCAAGAGTAATAGGAGCGCCGGTAAGTGAAGCATAAGCTATTACACGGTTCAATGCTCCTTCCAGCTCACGGATGTTGGATTCTATATTATTTGCAATGTATTCCAGGACATCGTTTGGTATATCGTATCTCTCAAGTTGTGATTTTTTCCTGAGGATGGCAATTCTTGTCTCGGTGTCAGGAGCCTGTATGTCAGCAATTAAGCCCCATTCAAACCTGGATCTTAATCTCTCTTCCAGGGTAAGGATTTCTTTGGGGGGCTTGTCGCTTGAAATAACAATCTGTTTATTGGATTCATACAAAGAGTTGAAGGTATGGAAAAACTCTTCCTGGGTTCTGTCCTTACCTCCTATAAACTGAATATCATCTATCAACAGTACATCTATATTCCTGTATTTGTTGCGGAACTCCTCGTTTTTGTCGTCCCTGATGGCGTTGATGAGCTCATTTGTAAACTTTTCTGAAGAAGTATAAAGGACCCTCATGTTTGAGTTCTGCTCAAGTACATAATGTCCCACAGCGTGCATAAGATGTGTTTTACCAAGACCCACTCCTCCGTAGATAAACAGCGGATTGTATGCCGCAGCAGGAGCTTCGGCAACTGCTAAAGCGGCTGCATGGGCCAATTGATTTCCACTGCCTTTTACGAAAGTGCTGAATGTATATTTAGGATTTAATATAGACATTACAGGAGATGAGTCGTTACTTGTTTTGGACTCCTGTGAGGGAACCACGTTTTCTGAAGATTTTATGCATAATTCCACATCAAGATCTCTGTGGGTCACAATTCTGAAAGCATTCTTGATAAGATCCTTATACCTTGATTTGATAATACCAAGATTAAATTCCGACGGAACTTCCAAAACTACGCTATTATTGTCATAAGAAACAGGAATGATAGGTTCAATCCAAGTACTGAAACTGACGCTGGTCATTTCTCCTTCCAATAAACGCATTACATCATTCCAGATTTCTTTTAGTCCAGATCCCATTAGAAATTCCTCCATTTGTATTCTGCCGTATATTTAAATATATCAAAATTCATTATCCCTTTCAACATATTCATTGGTTGTTCTTCTTGACTTGATAAGGGTTTGCATTATATAATATTTGCTGATGCTCATTATAGAAAATATTATTAAGGATAATATAATAGTATAATCCTAATGAACGGAGGTGCTTAAATGCTACGTACCTATCAGCCGAAGAAAAGACAGCGTAAAAAAGAGCACGGCTTCAGAAAAAGAATGAAAACCGCTAATGGCAGAAAAGTATTAAAAAGAAGAAGATTAAAGGGCAGAAAAACTTTAACTGCATAAGACCAATTATCTTGGTCTTTTCTTCTTTATGCAAGTAATCACTTTATGAAAGAATTCAAATGAGTAAATGGTCTGTATTAAAAAAGAACAAAGAATTTCACCGGGTTTATAGCAAAGGAAAGTACTCAGCTTCGGCTTTCTTGGTAGTTTATGCCCTGCCCAACCATTTAGGAACGGTAAGAACAGGAATCACAACGAGCAAAAAAATTGGGAATGCAGTTCTTCGAAACAGAATGAGACGTTTGATCAGGGAAAATATAAGAATGATAAAAGATCAGATAAAGAGCGGGCAGGATATAGTTGTTGTCGCGAGAAAGTCAGATCCGGCAGCTTCATTTGACAGTATAGGAAAAGAACTAAGATATTTGTTTCATAAACTGGATTTATTGGACAAGGAAGAGCCATGAAAACAATACTTTTATCACTCATACGGTTTTACAGGAAGTTCATCTCACCTCTTAAAGGCAGAGCCACATGCAGGTTTTATCCGACTTGTTCGCAGTACGCATTGGAAGCAGTTTCACGTTATGGTGCATTAAAGGGTGGATTTCTGACAGTAAAAAGGCTTTTGAAGTGTCATCCGTTTCATCCAGGTGGCTATGATCCAGTGAATTAACTATCCGGAGGAAAAATTTATGCAGGGACTTTTGAGTGCCATAGGTGTTTTGTTTGGAAAGCTAATGTATTTTATCTATAATACAGTTGGCCTCCATAATTATGCACTTTCACTTGTTTTATTCACATTGGTTTACAAAATCATTCTCCTGCCTCTTTCAGTTAAGCAAATGAAGGCATCCCAAAAAATGCAGGAGATTCAGCCCGATCTTCAGAGAATCCAGGCAAGATACAAAAATGATAAAGAAAAACTGCAGGAAGAGACTTTGAAGTTATATCAGGAAAAAGGATACAATCCTTCATCAGGTTGTCTTCCGCTTCTGATACAGCTTCCAATTATTCTGGCTCTCTTTTATGTTATAAGAATGCCAATGTCCTATATGCTGGAAATTCCTGCAAAGGCAATAGGCGAAATGACTGTTGTATCAGTTGAGAGCAATTATTTATCATATGATAAAGTAGGAAAAGAAACATACGACGAGATTAAGGACAATCCTATTGAAGTATACAAAAAGTTCACTCAGAGAGATTCCTACTTTGAAATTAAAGTTCTGGACACTATAAGAAATCATCCCGAACTGATTGAGGAAAACAAAACTCTGTCAGAGGATAATAAAGACGTATTAAGAGATTTTGATTTAAGAGTGTTCAAGATATTTAACCTTGGTGTTCCGCCCACGGTGGATCCCAAAACCATTATCCAGGAACCCGGAACTCATCTGCCATCATTGGTTCTTGTGGGCCTTGCAGTATTAACAACATTTGCAACAACCAAAATGATGATGCCGGCGCCTCCTGCGCCTGAGGGCAAAGACAAAAAAGGTGCGAATAATGCTGGCTGTGCTGGAAACAGTATGCTGTGGGTAAGCCCTCTTATGACATTATGGATATGTCTTTCCACCCCCAGTGGTTTGTCTATGTACTGGATAATCAATAATATTTTCTCCTACGTGCAGCAAAAATTTATGAAAGTATTTATGGATAAGGATAAAAAAGAAGGCAAGGAGGATGTTGGTGTTGTTAAGGTCGATAGTGAAAGAAGCAAAAAGCGTTGATGAGGCAATTAAACTCGCTTGCAGTGAACTTGAGATAGACATAGAAGATGCTGAGATTGAGGTGCTTGACGAAGGCAATAAAGGAATCCTCGGTTTTATCGGAAACAAAAACGCAGTCGTAAAAGTCACTGAAAAACTAAATATCGATAATCTGGTTCTGGATTTCTTAGAGCCAATATTACAATACATGGATATTGAAGCAGAGATTGAAATAGAGCAATCAGAGGAAGAAATTTCGGTCAATTTAACCGGTGAAAATATCGGCCTTATTATCGGAAAACGGGGCGAAACCCTGGATGCTCTTCAGTACCTTTTAAGTCTTGTGATCAACAAGAATCTTGACTCATATGTCAGGGTTATCCTGGATGCTTCCAATTACAGGAAAAAGAGAAAGGAAACTTTGGTACGCCTTGCAAAGAGAGTGGCTGACAAAGTTGCAAGAACCCGCAGAAACCTGACACTTGAGCCCATGAACTCCTATGAAAGAAGAATAATACATTCAACTCTGCAAAATCATAACTATGTAGTTACCGAAAGTATAGGGGAGGAACCTAACCGCAAGGTGGTTATCCGTTACAAGCAAGGTAATTAATATTCGATTTTTTGGGACGGACAACGGGTAACCCGTTGTCCGTTTGAATATCAGGAAAAATAACGGGGTATGAAGAATGATAAATGATACAATTGCCGGTGTTTCAACCGCGGTTGGAAACTCTGGCATATCTGTTATCAGGATGAGCGGCTCTGATTCGGTAAGCATTGCTGATAAAATATTTAAAGGGAAGAAAAAGGTAAAGGAGCAGGAGTCCCATACAATTCAATACGGAAAAATTATTTCTCCCGAAACCAATGAGGTCATAGACGAAGTTCTTTTGACCAAAATGGTTGCACCCAGAACATATACAAGGGAAGATGTAATAGAAATAAGCAGTCATGGAGGATACTCAATAGCAAGAAGCATACTTGACCTTCTTTACAGAATGGGGGCAAGGCCCGCAGAGCCCGGGGAATTTACCAAAAGGGCATTTCTTAACGGCCGTATAGACCTCTCCCAGGCCGAAGCTGTCATGGACATTATTCAGGCACGCACCGACAGGGTTTCAAAAGTTGCGGTAAGGCAGCTTGAAGGTTCATTGTCAAATAAAATAAGCAATATCAGGGAGAGGATAATAAATATTCTTTCTCACATTGAGGTTAATCTTGACTATCCTGAGTATGATGATGAGGAAGTTTCAGCGTCAATGGCCGAAAGTGAGACAATACAAATTCTTGATGAACTTGATAAACTGATTGACAGTTTTAATTTCGGAAAACTACTAAGAGAAGGAATGGAAGTAGTTATTGCCGGAAGGCCGAATGTAGGAAAGTCCTCTCTTATGAACCGTCTTTCAAGAAAGAACAGATCAATTGTCACCGACATTCCGGGTACAACGAGGGATATAATTGAAGAGTATATAAATATAAAAGGAATCCCAGTAAAACTTGTGGATACCGCCGGTGTGAGAGAGGCGGAAGACAAGGTTGAAAAAATAGGGGTTGAAAGGACCATAAAGGCTCTTGAGGGAGCAGATCTGGTCATTATGATTTCCGATATATCCGAGCCTTTGGGCCAGGAGGACCAGACCATCCTGTCAAAGATAAAAGAATATAATAAACCTTATATAATGGTATTTAATAAAACCGACCTTATAGAAGAAGAAAGACGGCTTGAAGAAATTAAAAGAGAAAATCCCAAGGCTCTTTATTTATCTGTCACCGAAGATAAAGGTGTTGAGGAACTGGAGGACGCTATTGTAAAATATGCGACAGAAAATAATCAGGATATAGACAACCAGGTTCTTGTCACCAATGCCAGACATGAGAATCACTTAAGAAGAGCGAAATCCTTCCTTGAGTCGGTTTTAACCTCTGTCCGGAACAATATGACCCTTGATATCATTGCACTGGACTTAAAAGCTTCCCTGGAAGAGCTGGGAAGCATAACCGGGGACCATGCCGATGAGGATGTTGTAAACGCGATCTTCTCAAGATTCTGTATTGGAAAATAGAGCTTTCGGCTTTTTTATATTAAATATACTGCTATAAGATAAGAACACAGAATTATATTATAGTTTTTAAATCAGGTTAATGTTTATATAAGCTTTTTGATTATTGGAGCTTAATGATAAGGTGATTATAGATATGGATGAATTTATCGGAGGAGTATACGATGTAATTGTGGTAGGAGCAGGTCATGCAGGTTGCGAAGCTGCACTGGCCGCTGCACGCATGGGGTGCAAGACGGCTGTTTTTTGTCTTAATCTGGACTCCATCGCAAACATGCCCTGCAATCCCAATATAGGGGGTACCGCAAAAGGTCAGCTTGTGAGGGAAATTGACGCTCTGGGCGGACAGATGGGCATTACCGCCGATGAGACTTTCATACAATCCAAGATTCTCAACAGGGGCAAAGGGCCCGCTGTTTATTCCCTGAGAGCCCAAATTGACAGAAGAGCTTATCACACAAGGATGAAATGGGTGCTTGAAAACCAGGAGAATCTGGATGTAAAACAGGCGGAAGTAACTGAAGTTTTATGTGAAAACAATAAGGTCAAAGGAATTAAAGTTAACACGGGAACTGTTTATCTGTGCAAGGCAATTGTAATAACAACAGGAACATACCTCAAAGGACGTATAGTTATTGGCAATACCAGTTACAGCAGCGGCCCGGACGGGCTTTATCCCGCAAATAAACTTTCGGATAGCTTAAGAGCTCTTGGTATTGAACTTTTAAGGTTCAAGACGGGTACTCCAGCCCGTATCAACCGGCGCTCCATTGATTTTTCAAAAATGGTTGAACAGCCCGGGGATGATGAAATCGTACCCTTTTCATTTATGACCGATGAAGTTAATGATAATCAGATAGTGTGCTATCTTACCCATACCAACAACGAAACCCACAGAATAATACATGAAAACTTACACAGATCTCCTCTTTACAGTGGAGATATTCAGGGTATAGGGCCAAGATACTGCCCTTCAATTGAGGATAAGGTTGTGAGGTTCAAGGAAAAAGAAAGCCATCAGGTTTTTGTTGAACCCATGGGACTTAACACCAATGAAATGTACCTTCAGGGAATGTCCACAAGTATGCCCGAAGATGTACAGATAAAAATGATAAGGTCCCTTCCCGGCCTGGAAAACGCAACCATTATGAGACCCGCCTATGCAATAGAATATGACTGCATTGACCCTACCCAGCTGAAATTGTCACTTGAGCTCAAAACTATTGACGGCCTCTTCTTCGCAGGCCAGGTAAACGGAAGCTCGGGTTATGAAGAAGCGGCTGCACAGGGAATTATGGCAGGCATTAATGCAGTATTGAAAATAAAAGGCAGGGAGCCTTTGATCCTGGACAGGTCACAGGCTTATATAGGCGTTCTTATAGATGATCTGGTAACAAAAGGGATCAAAGAACCTTACCGAATGATGACCTCAAGAGCCGAATACCGGCTTTGGCTGAGACAGGACAACGCGGATTTAAGGCTCACCCAGATAGGCTATGATGTTGGCCTTGCATCCGAGGAGAGGTATAAGCGCTATATTGAGAAGAAGGAAAAAATTGAGGCTGAATTTATGAGGCTCAAAAAGACCATCATTCCTCCCAGCAAGGAGATAAATGAATTTCTCAGGAAATACAACAGCGCCCAGATCACATCAGGAATTAAGCTTTATGATCTTTTAAGGCGCCCGGAGATAGAATACCATCATCTGGAGGAAATAGGTCAGGCCGAAGATTTGCCGGGACAGGTAAAAGAGCAGGTAACAATCAGCATTAAATATGAGGGATATCTTGAACGCCAGATGAATCAGATTCGGCAGTTTAAACGCATGGAAGAAAGAAAACTTCCGGAGGATATTGATTACAGCAAAATTCAGGGATTGAGCACCGAAGCAAGGCAGAAACTCAATAACCAAAGGCCGCAATCCATCGGACAGGCTTCAAGAATCTCCGGAGTATCCCCGGCCGACATATCGGTATTGCTGATTTATCTTGAGGCCCAAAAGCGTAAAAATAAAAGCAATGGGGAACAAATACAGGACGGAAAGGATAAAGAGCAGTGTTAAGTGAAGAATTCAGGGCGCTTCTTAAAAGCGGCGCGAAAGACTTTAATATTGATTTGTCCGAAGAGATGCTGGACAAGTTCTCAACTTATGCCGGGCTTCTTGTTGAGTGGAATGAAAAAATGAACCTTACGGCAATTACCGATGAAGAAGGTATTGCAATAAAGCATTTTTTGGACTCGCTTTCCCTTTTCTCAGTCCTTCCCGAATCTGCGAACAAAATTATAGATGTCGGGACAGGGGCAGGATTTCCCGGTATCCCTTTAAGCATAGCAAAGAACAGCCTTAATATCACTTTACTGGATTCCCTGGCAAAAAGGGTTGGTTTTTTGCAGGAAGTCTGTACAACCCTTAAATTAAGCAATATTGAAGCAGTTCACGGCAGAGCCGAGGACTTCGGGGTCAAGAAAGAATACAGAGAACAGTTTGATGTTGCAACTGCAAGAGCTGTTGCCGCCCTGCCTGTGCTTCTGGAATACAGTCTTCCCTTTGTAAAAACAGGTGGTATGTTTATTGCCATGAAAGGACCCGATGCGGCAGATGAAATAAAGGAATCCCGAAAAGCCCTTGAAGTACTGGGCGGAGAGATAGCTGAAGTCCGAAATTTTACTTTACCCAACAGTGGCAATGAAAGATGCATTGTAATGATTAAAAAATGTCGACACACTCCGCCAGCTTATCCAAGAAAGAGTGGAAAACCGACAAAGTCACCCATAAAATAAACTCGAAAGCCGCTAATTATGCGGCTTTCTGCGATTTTTTCCTGGCTGAAAAAAAAGGATGAAGCAATCAAAAGGCGAATAATTTTATTAATAGAAAAAATGTGCTAATACACAAAAGAGGATAAGGAAAGGTAAGGTGTCTTTATGATTGCTACAAAGTTCAGATTCCCAGGATTAGAAAGAAAGATCGAAGAAAAAAAAGTAGACGAAAAGAAAATAACAATGATACCTATTGATCTGATAAGGCCAAATCCATACCAACCAAGAAGGAAGTTCGACCAGGCGACAATGGATGAACTCTGCAAATCAATTCAACAGTATGGGGTTATTCAGCCCATTAATGTCAGAAAAATATCAAACACTCATTATGAGCTTGTCGCAGGGGAAAGGCGTTTAAGGGCAACCGCAATGACGGGTCAGAAAGAGATTCCGGCTATAATTGTTGATGTTGGTGAGGACGATTCAGCCGTTATGGCATTAATAGAGAATCTTCAGAGAGAAGACTTGGGATACATGGAAGAGGCGGAAGGCTACAGAAACCTGATTAAGGAACATGGCCTTACTCAGGAGGAACTGGCACAGAAAATAGGGAAGAGCCAATCAACCATTGCGAATAAAATAAGATTATTAAGACTGTCACCAATGGTAAAGAAGATATTGGCTGACAACAATCTGACAGAAAGACATGCCCGCGCACTTTTGAAGCTTGACGATGAACAGTTGCAGCTCAAGATACTTCAAAAGGTCTGTGAAAAAGGATTGAATGTCAGAAAGACCGAAGAGCTTGTCCAAAGGGCGCTTGAAAAGTATTGCAATCCTTCAAAGCCGGAGGATTCCAAAAAGCGCATAACCAAATCCATTAAAGATATCAGGATTTTTGTGAATACTATCCGTCAGGCCATTGATACAATGAAAAAATCAGGCGTCAATGCCAGGGCGGCGCAAATAGACAGGGGAGAATACCTCGAGTTTATTGTGCGCATTCCAAAACGTGAGGACCTCCAAAAAGCTCAATAACCTATCAGGTTCACATAAGCGATCTCCATCATTTTTTCTGCCCGTAATGGGCATTTTTTTTGCCCTTTTTAAGCCCCGGACATTCGAAGATGGACAATACAGGAAATGTTTATTAAAATATAAAGGTATGCATCAAAATAATGGGTACAATAATCCTGAATGTGGAAATGAAAGGAAGCAAAATATATGTCCGAAAACAGCGGAAATATAGGAAAGTCTGATATTAACCGCATTATACCAGTTGATATTGAATCAGAGATGAAGCAGTCTTTTATAGACTATGCTATGAGCGTTATAGTTGACAGAGCTCTCCCAGATGTCCGGGACGGTCTTAAACCAGTTCACCGGAGAATACTCTATGCAATGAGTCTTTTGGGTTTTACTCCTGACAAGGCTTACAGAAAATGTGCCACAACTGTCGGAGAAGTTCTTGGTAAATTCCATCCCCACGGTGACGCTGCTGTTTATGACAGTTTGGTCCGTATGGCTCAGGACTTTTCATTAAGATATCCTCTTATAGACGGCCACGGAAACTTCGGTTCCATTGACGGGGACCCTCCGGCTGCTATGCGTTATACAGAAGCAAGGCTTGCCAAAATTTCAATGGAAATGCTGCGCGAAATTAACAAGGATACGGTTGATTTCAAACCCAATTTTGACGAGCATGAAATGGAGCCTACGGTTCTTCCTGCAAGATTTCCGAATCTTCTTGTCAATGGGGCATCGGGTATTGCTGTAGGTATGGCTACCAATATACCGCCACAGAATCTTTCCGAAACCATTGACGGGATTATTGCATATATAAGCAACCCTGAAATTTCAATTGAAGAACTTATGGAGTATATAAAAGCTCCTGATTTCCCCACAGGCGGAGTTATTATCGGAAAAAGCGGTATTCGTGAAGCTTACCATACCGGCCGGGGACGCATTGTGGTAAGGGCGGTTACAGATATTGAGACCTATTCAAACAACCGCAACAGAATAGTAGTCACTGAACTGCCATACCAGGTAAACAAGGCAAGATTAATTGAAAAGATCGCAGAACTTGTCAAAGATAAGAGAATTGAAGGAATTTCCGACTTAAGGGATGAGTCGGACAGAAATGGTATGCGCATAGTTATAGAGTTAAAGCGCGATGCCAATCCAAATGTTATTCTGAACCAGCTATACATGAACACCCAGCTTCAGGATGCTTTCAATGTCAACATGCTTGCCCTTGTCCAGACTAAGGAAGGCAAGTTTGAGCCCAAGGTCCTGAACCTTAAAGAGTGCATTTACTATTATGTAAAGCATCAGGAAGAGGTAATCCGCCGCAGAACAAAATATGACCTTGAGAAGGCAGAAGCAAGGGCACATATTTTGGAAGGCCTAAAGATTGCCATTGATAATATTGATGAAGTAATTAATATTATAAGAAGTTCAAGGACCGAGAATCTGGCCAAGGAACGCTTAAGTGAGCGCTTCGGGTTAAGTGACAAGCAATCCCAGGCAATTGTCGATATGAGGCTTGGACGCCTTACCGGGCTTGAAAGAGATAAGATCGAGGAAGAATACCAGGACCTTATGAAAAAGATTGCATATTACAAAGATGTTCTTGCCAAGCCCGAACTGGTACACCAGATTATAAAAGACGAGCTCACTGAGATTAAGAATAAATATGGTGATGAAAGAAGAACTAAAATCAGCATAGATGAATCAGAGATAGATATGGAAGACCTTATCAAGGATGAGGATGTGGTAGTTACTCTCACCCATTATGGCTATATCAAGCGTACTCCCATAGACGCATATAGGAGCCAGAGGCGTGGAGGCAAGGGCATTACCGCTCTCACAACCAGAGAGAATGACTTTGTAAAAGACATATTAACTACCTCAACACACCGACACCTGCTGTTCTTCACAAATAAGGGCAAGGTATATAAACTCCGCGCATGGCAGATACCCGAGGCAGGCCGCCAGGCGAGGGGCACCGCAATTGTCAACCTCCTTGAACTTGACAGTGACGAGAAGGTCACTGCCGGTATCAAGTACCATGGTGACGAAGAAAATATGTACCTTATTATGGCCACCAAGAACGGCATGATCAAAAAGACTCCCCTTGAGCAGTTCAAAAATATCCGTAAGGGTGGAATTACTGCCATTAATTTAAAAGACGGGGATGAATTAATCGGAACCAGGTTAACTGACGGTTCCTATGATATCTTCCTCGTAACCAAAAATGGCATGGCCATCAGATTTAAAGAAAAAGACGTACGGCCCATGGGCAGAAATTCAACGGGAGTTATAGGAATCAAGCTTGACGAAGATGATGAAGTCATTTCAATGGTTCCCTACTTTGAAAATACAACCCTTTTGGTTGTAACCGAGAACGGTTTCGGAAAGAGAACCGATCTGGAAGAGTATAAAGTACAGGCCCGTGCCGGAAAAGGTATTCTGACTTACCGTGTTACAGAAAAAACCGGTTCATTGGTTGGCGCCTTGTCGGTATGTGACGATGATGATGTACTTCTCATATCCAACGACGGAACCATTATACGAATGAACGTTGAAGAGATAAGCGTACTGAGCAGGGTTACCCAGGGCGTGACATTAATGAGAACGTCCGAAGATAATAAAGTGGTCGCTTTGGCCCGAATAGCAGCAGATGATAAAGAAGATGAAGAAGATTCCGAATCAGACGAGAATAATCCCTGCCAGGAGAACAATGACCAGGAAACCGATAATTAAAAACACTAAATAAGCTACTGTTTTAATTTACATTAAGCTATTATTCAGCCTTCAATATCCCTTGGGTATTGAAGGCTTTTGCTTTGGTTCTGTCCGGAAAGCCTCTTTAGGCACTTATTGTTTCTTCTGAGTCGAATGCAAACGGATATAAAAGATGGCATGGAATTCAAAAAAAGAGGGCATCCTATAATCTTAGGCGCCCGGTTAACAAATAATAAAGTATATTAGGGGGGTAAATAGTTGATAACAAATTAACAAATTGTCATATTCATAATATGCAATTTGTTAATTAGTAGTTAGTTTATATTATATATTAACCCTGGAAAAAATACCAGTATTAATTGCGGCATTTTTTATTTTTATTCACATATTTTTCAGATTCGGCAGGGGGCAGGTCTTATCAATTAACACGGAGAAGGCTGTAAAATGGTCATTAATAATAGAATCGGAGATGAATAACAGATTAAGCAAAAGGTAAATAATAAATGTCACAAAATGCTACTTGACTGAATAGGAAGAGTGGTGGTAAACTAAAAATCCGCCGTTACCGAAGCGCCGGCCGAAAGTCGGGCTGAAAGTTGCGGCAAAGAGTACAAAGGCAACTTAAAAC
>JAAYLX010000031.1 GCA_012521705.1 Clostridiaceae bacterium
ATGAATCAAGACCCAGAATCATTCTGGTTCCTATAAATTTTTGCAGATCAAATGTGTCCAGCCCCTCCAAAAACCTGGGCAGCATGTACAAGGCCTGGTCTATGCTCTGGGCGCGGAAGAAGACCCATGTAAAGCAAATAAAGGCAAAGGTTATAAGCATTGGTATGATTCCTGCAATAGTGACTGCAGCCCGCACAAACCATGGTTTTTGCCTTCTTTTTATCGCCTGTTCCCTCATATATTCCTGTTTTCCCGCACGTTTTCCTATTCCCAGGATTTTTTCAATGACTATGGCGGCTCCGTTTAAAGCCCCCCAGACCACAAAAGTCCAGTTGGCTCCATGCCACAGGCCGCTTACCGTAAATACCACAAAGAGATTTATTAAAGTCCGCACATAGCCCTTGCGGCTTCCTCCTAACGGAATATACAGATAATCCCTGAACCAGGAAGACAGGGAGATGTGCCAGCGCCTCCAGAACTCTGTGACACTTTTTGAGTAATAGGGTCTTTCGAAGTTGGACATAAGCTCAAAGCCAAAAAGCCGGGCAGAGCCCCTGGCTATGTCCGAATAGCCTGAAAAGTCGCAGAATATCTGGAATGCAAACGCAACAGTCGCAATTATATAAACAACTCCGTTGTAGGACTTATAATTGTTATAGACAGTATCCACTATTACGGCAAGCCTGTCGGCGATTACTACTTTCTTGAAAAATCCGAAAAGCATAAGGCGCAGGCCAGATACTGCCTTTGACGTGTCAAACCTATTGTGCTGGTAGAATTGTGGAAGCAGGTTTGTAGACCTCTCTATGGGTCCTGCCACAAGCTGGGGAAAGAAGGACACGAAAAGGGCGAAGGTAAAAAAGTCCTTCTCCGCAATTATATCTTCCCTGTAGACATCTATCGTGTAGCTTAAAGACTGGAAGGTAAAGAAGGATATGCCCACAGGAAGCAGTATATCAAGGCTGAGAGGCTGCCAGGATACGTTAAAGAAAGATAACAAGCCTGCCACATTCCTGTTGAAAAAATTGAAGTATTTATAGAAAAAAAGCAATCCCATGGTGCCCAATACACTGAATGTGAGCCACAGCTTTTTTATGGCTTTACTTTGTGTTTTGGAAATACCCAGGGCCGAAATATAGCATACAAATGTGGCAAAAAGCATTAAAAGCCCATACTCGGGCTTGTACTGCATATAAAAATAATAGCTTGCCAAAAGAAGCATGAAATTTCTTGCTCTAAGTGACTGCAGAAGATAATACGCCAATGTCACAAGCGGCAAGAAAACAAGATATTCCAGTGAATTAAAAAGCATTTACGCTCTCCCGCCTGAACTTTCATTCATACTCTTTATTATAGTTTCCATCTGGTTTATTATGTGTTTCTCGGCAAGTTCAGAAGCCAGTTTGTCGTTGTTGGACCGAAGAGCCTCTATCATTTCCGAATGCTCGTTCAACACATTTTCAGCAATAATTGTGTCGGACATATACATGACCCTGAACCTGTAAATCTGTTCCCTTAAAGAGGAAGAGACCGCTATCAGGCGGGGGTTGCCCGATATGGAATAGATGGTGTCATGGAATTCCACGTCTTTTCGGATAGCGCCTTCAATATTGTTCTTCTCAACAAAGGCAATGTACTGCTTGTGGACATTCTCAATCATTTTCACCTGTGAATTGTCAATCCGCCTCGCCGCAAGGCCGGTAGCAAGCTTATCCAGCGCGGCACGCACTTCAAGTACGTCTATGATATCCTTAATGGAGACTTCGGAAACGTGAGTTCCCTTTCTGGGTATCATGGTAACAAGGCCCTCGGCCTCCAATTTTCTGATGGCCTCCCTGACCGGTGTCCTTGACACACCCATCTGTTCTGCCAGGGATACTTCCATCAATCTTTCCCCGGGCTTGATATCCCCGTTTATAATGGCCTTTCTTAAAGTGTCAAATATAACATCCCTCAATGGTTGATAACTGTCTATTTTAAGTTTAGGTACCTTTACCATTCCACTTGCTCCCCTCTGCCTATTGTCTTTACATGGAAAACATCCCTGTAATCTTTTAAAAATTGCTCTTTTGCAGCTTCAGCCTTTTTGCTTTCTTCAAAAATACCGAATATGGTAGGGCCGCTTCCGCTCATGCGGCTTGCAAGCGCCCCGTATTCCAAAAACCTGTCCATTATCTCCCTAAGCTCAGGATACTTGTCTACAGAAACGCTTTCCAGGACATTTCTCATTCTGCTTGCAATTCCTTGCAAATCCATCTCTGTAATGGCATTGATGAGGCCTGAGGTGTCCGGCCTCTCCCCGAGCCTGTTAAGGTCAAGCTGTTTGTAAACCCAGGGTGTAGAAATGGGAAACGGTGGCTTGACCAGAACCACTTCCACATTCACCAGATCAGGAAGTTGGGTAAGTATATCTCCAATTCCCCTTGCCAGCTGGGTGCCGCCTTCAACACAGAAAGCCACATCAGCTCCCAAACTCCTTGCCAATTCCAGAATCCGGGCTTCCGACAGGACATTCCCGTACAGCTGGTTAAGGCCTTTTAAAACCCCGGCAGCGTTGGTGCTTCCTCCAGCCATGCCGGATGATACCGGAATATTCTTTCTGATACTGATATGGGCGCCGCCCTTTTCGGGACAGCAGGAAAAGAAGGCCTCTGCAGCCTTATACGCTATATTTCTTCTGTCATTGGGAACATAGGGATGTTCGCAATGTACAGCAATACCACTCTGCCGTTTTTCAACAGTCACAATATCGTATAAGCTGACAGACTGCATTATGGTTTCAAGGGTATGATTGCCATCGGGCAGTCTTCCTGTCACATCCAGGGATAAATTGATTTTGGCAGGGGTATATAGCGTAATTCCCTTCATATTCCACCTCTTCTACTTTCAAGAGTATATTATATACAAAAAACAATAAAAGGGCAACAAAAAGTGCCTGAAAAACCTGTTTCAGGCACCCATACCCCTTGCAAAAATACATTTGACCCTCAAAATTGTTAATTTATTAATTATCTCCTTGCAATTTGTCAGCCCATTATAAACAGCCGTTTTCCGGGTTCAAGCCTTGCATCGCTTTCAATATTGTTATCGGAGCATAGCCTTGAAACAGGAATCCGGTAATGTTTGGCAACGTCCCACAGGGTGTCGTTGGGCTGAGTGAAGTAGATGATAAACGGGGCCCGTTTCTGGCTTTCTTCCTTAACCATGTTAATCGAGTCGGTTGATGCAATCTCCTCTACTTTGCAAATCCTGACCCCGATTTTCAGAATTATTGAAACATCAATGCTGTCGGTGCCGGCAATATCAAACCGGACGTCCTCTATGTTGAAGGAGGTCTGGATTATTCTCCAGTCGCCTATCTCCGGAAGCTGGAAGTAATGGTTGAAAGGAAGATCGATGGTCCTGCCCTGATATTCCTTGCCCCGGGTCAGGAACAGTATATTGAGGCCCAAAGTACCCTGTACGCCTATGCTTTCACCCAATAATGAGGAGATATTTCTCTCATTGGCGCAAACCATGAGCACTTCGTCCAGAGGATCCACAGCCGAGTCAAGGCTAATGCGCTGGCTTATTACCGCTTCTTCACAGAGTTCCCTTGCATCGGAGGTCACTTTGACCGGAAGTTTGCCAAGTTCCATCCTGCATTCACAGGAATAGGCATCCTCAATTACCATCTGCTCCTCGTTGACCATGGCCTGGGTATCAACTTCTATCTCAAGATTGACTGAAAGTCTTGTATAAAGTCCGTCATCATCTTCTTTCAGTCTTATCTCCCAGTCTTTCAGAACACCTGATGCAAATACCATGGCATTTTCCCCGGCCTGGACCCCGGTGGAGACTTTTACTGGGAACTCCAGAATCACCGATTCTATGCTTTCGTCCATGGTATCGCTCCTGTACAGGAGGAACAAGGTGCCCTTGCATTCAAGCTGGGTTTCCTCTTCCCTGTAATTGACCTGCGGACGACCCAGGTTTATTCTTGAAAACAGTATTTCTTTGATGGCAGGACTTCCGGGAGGCAGAGCCAATACATCGTTCACCCTGACACTTGTCTCGCAGAGATCTTTTAGAGAGACAATATTTACAGGCCTGGTCTTAAGGAAGACATTTTCGCCGAGGATTTCCCTTCCTATTTCATCGCTTCTTATTTCATAGAAACGGCAGACAAGGGATGTGACGGTGCGGCAGACGATTTTCCTTCCATTTACTATGTTCACGTCGGAGTGCTGGCATCTGCTCCTGACAAAAATGCCGATTTCGCCGTCGTTCTTGGGTTTCTGAAGGGAAATGGACCAGGGATACCTTGCTGTGATACTCTCTATTCTCTGCTCAGGCGTATCGGATATGTAGAGGATTTTGTACTGGATCTCTCCTGATACCTCAACCATACGCCCTGTTTTTTCTATATTGACCACAAATCCTTCTGCATCTGCCATAAGGATG
>JAAYLX010000003.1 GCA_012521705.1 Clostridiaceae bacterium
AACTGAGCTTGACCACATTCTTGCGGAAATCCTCATCATATTGTTGGCGGATTTTGGACATGATTTTCTCTCCTTTTCATTATGCTTCTATCTTATCATCATGTCCGGAATTATAACATAGACCCGGTTATTACCGTTAATGCATATGTAACTGCCGCTGCAATCTGTGGAAAGGACCAGGTAAACTTAGGCTTTTTAACATATATTAATATTATTACCGTCGAAATTGCCGAACGCATGCCTGCAATGGCAAGTGGATGGGCATTTACCGATTTTATCAGCAAACCGCCGATACTCCACAGACTCGCAGTTAAAACCAATAACAGTAGTGCTACTGCTCTCTTGTTTCCCTTTTTCATGACAAATCTCCTGACACATGGCCTACAATATTATCCAATTATTATGCCAGAAGCATGCGATCATTGTCCAGAGTTTGTCCGCTTCTTTCCTCGAATTTTTCAATGAGCTTATCTACCGTAAGATTTTCCTTTTCCTCACCGGACGCATCAAGGACAATCCTGCCCTCATGCATCATAACAATCCTTGAGCACATTTCAAGGGCATCTTTCATATTGTGGGTCACCATGAGTGTCGCAATTTTTTCCTCTTTTACAAAGGATCGCGTAAGTTGCAAAACCTTTTTTGCCGTTGACGGGTCAAGAGCAGCGGTGTGCTCATCAAGCAACAGAAGTTTCGGCCTGACCATAATAGCCATAAGAAGAGTAAGGGCCTGTCGTTGCCCTCCTGACAATAACCCCGCTTTGTCTTTCATGCGGTTTTCAAGACCTAAATCAAGCCGGGCAAGTTTCTCCCTGAAAACCTCAATATCTTTCCGGGTAAGGCCGGGCTTAAGATTTCTGCTTCTTCCTTTATACCAGGCAATTGCAAGATTTTCCTCAATGGACATGTCAAAAGCCGTGCCCTTAAGGGGATCCTGGAAAACCCTGCCTATAAACTTCGATCTCTTGTATTCAGGAAGAAAACTTATATCCTCACCATCAAGTTTTATACTCCCGCTGTCGGGAAAGTGAACTCCGGATATGCAGTTCAGGAGTGTTGATTTTCCGGAGCCGTTTCCTCCTATGACTGCAACAAACTCCCCTTCCTTAAGGGTCAGACTTACATTGTCCAGGGCAGTTCTTTCATTTACCGTGCCTTTTAAGAATACTTTTTTAACCCTGTTTATTTCAAGCATCCTGCTCACCCGCCTTCTCACCGGTTGAAAACCTGCTTTTCAGTTTTGCCAGTCCGCCTCCTATTTTGGGGGCAGAAAGTGCAATACCCACTATAACAGCAGAAACAAGCTTCAGGTCTGATGCCTCCAACCCCACTTCATAAGCAATGGAGATTATAAAACGGTAAAGTACCGAGCCAAGCACTACGGCAATCAGTCTTCTGAAAAGGGGTCTTGTTCCAAACACCACTTCACCTATAATTACAGAGGACAATCCTATGACTACCATACCGGTACCCATCTGGACATCGGAAAATCTCTGGAATTGGGCTATCATACCTCCCGAAAGAGCTGTAAGACCGTTGGCAAGGGCAAGACCGATAAGCTTTGTAATATCAGTATTTACCCCTGAAGCCCTGACCATATTCTCATTGTCCCCAGTCGCCCTCAGCACAAATCCAAAGCGGGTTTTCAAAAATAAATACAGCGATATAAGTATTGCTGACAGAATGATTATTGAAAGCACAAGCTCGCCGTATTCAGCCAAAGAATCCGCCTTGAACAGGCTGTATATTGTTTCAGCAGGTTTATTAATCGGAATATTCGGCTGTTTTCCCATAACTCTCAGATTGACTGAGTAAAGGCCGAGCATTACCAATATACTCGCCAAAAGGGGATTAATTCCCATCCTGACATTAATCAGGGAGGTAATGCATCCTGCCGCGGAACCTGCCAAAAAAGCAATTATAAGGCCGAAGACAGGATGTCCGTTGACTGCCAGTACAGCGCTGAAGGCAGCTCCAAGGGCGAAGCTGCCATCAACAGTAAGATCAGGAGTATTGAGGGTTCTGAATGATATAAAAACCCCCAGTGCCATAATTGCATATATAATTCCCAGTTCACCCGAGTCCAAAAGAAGGCCGGGTATACGCTCAATAAAAGTTGCCAACTGTTCAAAAACTCCCATTTTTGTCTCTCCGGTTTATTTTAATAAAATCGCATCAGTCAGAATATCCTCCGGGATGGTTATACCAAGCTTTGAAGCGGTATTCTCATTGATATAAATATCCATATCGGTCATCTGCTTCACCGGAATATCGCCCGGATTTTTCCCTCCAAGGACCTCTATTGCCATTTTGGCCGTTTCCTGGCCAAGAATCTCATAATTAATGCCGTAGGTTGCAAATCCTCCGTCCTTTACCATGGAGTCCGCTCCGACATAAACAGGGAGTTTTGCTTCCAATGCCGCATCTGCCAAGACAGGCATTGCGGAAGCTACTGTGTTGTCAATGGGAGTAAATATGGCATCGACTTTCCCTGTCAGGGAGCTAACCGCCTGACTTACGTCAGCAGTGCTGGTAACAGTTGCCTCAACAACATTTAGTCCCTTTTGGGCTGCATAGTTTTTGAGATCGTTTATAACAGAAACAGAATTGGCTTCCCCGGCATTGTATAACGCACCGATATTTTTAATGCCCGGTGTCAGTTTATCCGCCAGATTCATTATCATTTCCGCCGAGACTTTGTCGGATGTGCCTGTAACATTGGCACCCGGCTTTTCAAGACTTTGGACAAGCCCTGCGCCTATCGGGTCGGTGCAGGCTGAGAAAATTACAGGTATATCATCAGTTTCGTTGATGACCGATTGGGCGGAAGGAGTGGCGATTGCAATTATGAGATCATAATTGTTTCTTACAAATTTCTGGCTTATAGTCTTAAGATTGGACTGGTCATTCTGGGCATTCTGATAGTCTATTGCTATATTTTCCCCGTCCTTGTACCCGTTAGCTTCCAGTTCCTTTATAATTGATTCTCTTATTGTGTTGAGCGAAGGATGTTCCACAATTTGTACAATTCCGATTGTAATCTTGGCTTTGGTACCATTTTCACCATTGGTTTCCGAGCGCTGTGAGCAGCCTGTTGCGGCAAATATCACCGACAGTGCAATTACGATTGTGAGAATTGAGGATAACAGTTTTTTCATAGTTTTACCACCTTTCAAAATAATAAAATTATTTTTACTTAATGGGTTCCTCTGTCGGGCGGCAAAACAAAAAATGCTTATCCTTTTTTCAAGGACAAGCATTAACCTGCGGTACCACCTTGATTGATGATTTTTATTAATCATCCCCTCATACAGAGTGCCATCACACCCATTGCCTTTAACGCAGGCATTACGTCAGCAGTTACTCGTTTCCTTTCACCCTGCCCTCTGAGGACCATTTGTCTGCCCTGTATCTGCCGGGCTTCCACCATCCCCGGCTCTCTCTGAGACCTTGGAGCAGTTTTACTCCCTCGTCTTCGGTTTTGGATTGTATTACATTATATCACCGCGCTTTAAAAAATGTCAATGTTTAGTCAGTCACTTTGTAATTATGATTCAGGAAAATATTTTTTGGGATTATAAATACATAGCAAGGTGTTGCATATCTTCTTCATAAATTTTCGAAGCCGTATCAATATTTAATCTGTAATATAATTTGTGATTGAGCCTATTCCTTCAATTTCACATTTTACAACATCCCCCGGCACCAAAAACTTGGGGGGTGTAAAGCCAATTCCAACTCCCGCGGGAGTACCGGTGGCAATAATAGTTCCGGCTTTTAGAGTCATGCCACTTGAAAGCTCGCTCATAATTTCCCCTATTCTGTGGATAAGCATTGAGGTATTGCTGTTCTGCCGAAGTTCATTATTCACCCAGCATTTAATGTCCAGCTTTTCCGCGTCAGGGATTTCATCTTTTGTTACAATCCATGGCCCGAATGCAGTAAACCCGTCCAGGCTCTTGCCAAAATACCATTGCTTATGTTGTTCCTGCAAATCCCTGGCCGTAAAATCATTGATAATGGAATAGCCAAAAATATAATCGAAAGCATTCTCCGGGGTTACATTTTTTGCGTCCCTGCCTAAAATAACTGCAAGTTCCACTTCATAATCAAGCTTTTTTACAAGGTCACTGTGGGCAGAAACACTTCCTCCGTCCGGAATAGCCAGGTTTACCCTCTTTGAGAAATATATCGCCTTAGGTATATTTTCTTTGTAGTCTTTATTGTAATCCCCGAATTCCCTGGCATGGGCAGAATAATTCATGCCCAGGCAAATAATATCCTGTCTGGGTTCGGGTATGGGCGCCATTTTAATGACTTCCGAAAGCCTGAACCCCGTCTTGTCCTTTAACTGTTCCTTTATAAGCCCGTATTGTTCGGCAGTCATTCCGGAAATCAGCTCGTTCATAGACGAAAAACCAAGGCCAAAATCTTTTACCGGAATAACGCTCTGACCATCCTCAGAAAGTATTCCAACCTCCGATAATGCGTTTTGATTTTTTCTGAAAGTAAGAAACCTCATAAACTATTCACCCTGACAAATTTAATATCAACAAGGCCAAAATGCTTCGCAGAAAGCACGCCCCAAGTGCGGCATGCTCCGAAGAATCAATCCTTTTAAAGCAAAAATACTTTAAATTCAGCGGAATTGTCAATGACAAATACGTTTTAAGACAATTTATCAATAGTCTGTTCTATTTTATCTGGGGATTAATCTTGTTTTTCGGTTCTCTGTAACTGTTAAGGGAGTACTCTGCCGGACCTTCCAGGATATTGCCTTTATAATCGAACCTTGATCCATGGCATGGACAGTCCCAGGACTTCTCCTGTGAATTCCATTTAAGCTCACAGCCCACATGTGGGCAGGTTATATCCACAAGATAAATATTATCGTCAAGGTCCCTGTAATATCCGCATCGTTTACCATTTACGTTCACTACAATTCCCACGTCTTTATCCTCGGGTATTCCTGATTCACCCAACGTCAGCTTTCCGGCAACCCAATTAATTGCCACATCAGCATTTTCTTTGAGGAAGTTAAGTGAAACAAAATCCAAAACTCTTGAATTGGAGAAAAGTTCTTCATATTCTGAAGCCTGTTCCTTGATGAGATCGGTTATAGTCATTGCCGCCGCAATGCTGTTGGTAAGACCCCATTTCCTGTAACCTGTCGCCACAAAAATATTTTTATAATCCGAATTGATATAACCCGCGTAAGGAACATAGTCATGGGGTATATAATCCTGAGCTGACCACTGGTATTTTACCGCGTCTGTTTTAAATATTTCCCAGGCAAGTTCCTTAAGGCTCTCATAGTGGTTAACATCCCCCTTGTGGCCTGTTTTGTGGCTTTGCCCGGAAATCAGGAGTATTTTTTCTTCAGGAATATGTCTTAACGAAATTGTTGGTTTTTCTATATTGATAAAATGGGCATCGGGGAAATTGTCCATCTCAATGCCTACAATATAGCTCCTGTCCGGCCTCATTCTTGCAAAATAAAATCCTTTGCCGTCATAGCAGGGGTAATGGGAAGAAATTATAACATTCCTGGCGGCTATTTTTTTACCGCTTTCAAGATAGATGATGCATTCCTTTCCGGGCTTAAAATCTATTACTCTTGCTCCTTCAAAAATCCTTCCTCCCTGGTTCACGGCTACTTCAGCCATTTTATCCACAAACCTTTTAGGATGGAACTGAGCCTGATTATTCATTTTCAGTGCTCCCAGCACCTTGAGGGGTACAGGAATTTCTTCTTCATAGGAACAATCTATGGACAGTTTTTGATACAGTACAAATTCCTTCTCAAGTTTTCCCACAAAATTCTCATCGCGTGTAAACATATATGCCGGAAGCCTTCTGAACTGGCAGTCTATGTTATACTTTTTAGTCATGTCCTCAATAAACTGAATGGCAGCATTATTGATTTTATAGTACAACCTTGCCATTTCAAGGCCATAAGTCTTTTCAATTCTGGAATATATATATCCATGCTGACAGGTTGCCTTTCCGGTATTCCTTCCGCTGCTTCCATAGCCGATGCGTCCTGCGTCAATCAATGTCACATTCAACCCCATGCTGGAAAGAAGATACAGGCAGGTAATACCCGTAATCCCGCCGCCAATGATTAAATAATCGGTGCTTAAATCGTCCTGCAAAGTTTCATAAGTTTTTCCTTCTGAGCTTTCAAGCCAATATGGTGTATTCATACTGATGTCTCCTTTTTTCGATAATGTTTTTCATAGTTTGCTGCAAATAAGCAAAATCATTCAGTGAATGAATTGACGGGGAAAAGACCCGAGGCATACATCATAAAATGAAGCAGACTCTCAAACAGGTATTCAATCCGTTTTCTTACATTAAAGGTGCAAAAAGTTTTAAAAAGGTTTGTAAAATACGCTTGGGAAAACTCACTTTTTTGCATTCATCAAGGGTAATTTCCTGGCATATTGGAAAAGTCTTTTGAAAATCTTCCTTTATTTCTTCTATAGATTTTGTTTTGTAAAGAAAAATTCCGCACTCAAAATGAAAATACAAACTCCGGTAATCCAGGTTTATCGACCCTACAACCGCTATCTCATCGTCGCACAGGACAGTCTTGGAATGCAAAAAACCGGGAGTGTATTCATAAATCCTGACTCCTTGCTCAATAAGTATGGGATAATAGGATTTTGTAACGAGAAAAACATACCATTTATCCGGAATATGCGGGGTGACAATCCTCACATCCACCCCGCTTTTGGCAGCCAAAGAAAGGGCATTTATCATCTTATGGTCAATAATTAGATACGGGGTAAAAATATAAATATACTTTTTTGCCCTGCATATCATGTTAAGATATACGCTTTCTCCCACCGGCTCGTTGTCAATGGGACTGTCCCCAAAAGGCTGTACATAACCATCCGACTCAAAGGGGCCGAAAATCCTGCTGTCCGGACGAAACTTGTTGTAGTCCTCGTTATTATCCATGACAGTTTTTGATATATAGGACCACAGTTGAAGAAACATTATGGTCATATTCCATACGGCCTCTCCCTTTATAAGGATTGCCGCGTCTTTCCAATAGCCGAATTTTTCCCTGGCATTTATATACTCGTCCGAAAGATTTATGCCTCCTGTGTATCCGACATAACCGTCAATAACAATGATTTTTCTGTGATCCCTGTGGTTCATCCTGACTTCTATAACAGGCGTAAAAGGATTAAATACAAAACATTTTATTCCTTTTTTCCCAAGTGTCTCATAGTACTTATATGGGAGCCTGGTAAGGCATCCTGCATCATCATACATTACACGGACATCAACCCCCTCCTTTGCCTTCTCTTCCAAAACAGAAAGGATGGTATTCCACATCAGCCCCTCATGAATGATGAAAAACTCAATGAAAATAAATTTCTCAGCCTTTTTCAACTCCTCAATCAGCGAGACAAAAAACTCTTCACCCGAATTGAAATATCTGGTGGTCGTATTTTTATAAACCGGAAAACCTGAATTGGCTATATATCTTGATTGTGCCGCAATTGAACCTCCATGATTTTTCAGTGATTCAAGAACTCCGTTGTCCGTATCCAGATGAGAAAGGGTCTGGTTATTGGATTCGTGGATGCTTTTACTGAATTTCTTGTTTGCGCTGCTCGTCTTAAGAAGGATAAACAAAATCCCGCCAAATATCGGGAAAATTAAAATCAGTATTATCTAGATTATCTTGCGGGAAGGGTTGGTGTCCCGGGAGGCAATATAAAAAACAACCAATATACTTAGAAACTCTAAAAAAGAGTAAAAATAAAAGTAGCTTTTGCTTAATTTAAGGGTAAGCAAAACAACGGCGGCAATTTGAACTGACATGAGAAAAATAATGACTGCCATTCTGCTTAACAAAACTTTTATTATCTTTTTCAATACAGGTCTCCTTTCAAATGAACCCCCGCAAGGATGACATTTATTTATTCTATGTATAAAAACTGCAAAATATAATACCAGGGAAATTGAGCATCAATTTATAGCTAAAAATTGTCATCATGCATAAAATTTTCTTGATTTTTCCCCTATTTTAACATGCAACATTTTTGTTATTTTGACCACAATAATCACTGGACACATTTCAAATAATAGTCAGTACTTTGAGGTAAGGAGGTGATGATATGTCAAAGCCCAAAACACCTATTGTCCCTTCGAGCCGAGAAGCATTGACAAAATTCAAACTGGAATGTGCTGAAGAAATAGGGCATCTGCAGTACTGCAAGGAATTCAATGACCACTACAAGGGTGATCTTCCTTCGGCCCAGAACGGCAGAGAAGGCGGACCTATAGGAGGTCAGATGGTTAAACGTATGATACAGATGGCCCAGGAGCAATTGAAAAACCGTTATTAATTGAAAGGAGAACATTTTAAAATGGACGAAAACAAAAACAGAAACAGGAACAGAGAAAACGAAAACCGCAACAATGAGAACAGAAACCGCAACAACGAAAACCAGAACAGGAATGAGAACAGGGAATAACATCTATCTCGGAATTGGATGGAGCTGGTTAAATACCAGCTCCTTTCAATTTATCCCCTGTTAGTGTTATAATAAAACAGCATCTAATATACTATTGATTAATATGTTTCAATTTAGTGAAGCAATATTGATTGGAGATTAAGGGGGGCAAAATACATGCCAAACAGGAAAAAGGATTTTCTGGGCCGCTATGACGGAAGGCGGTTAAAGTCACTGGATCCGTTTTATAAAATAATTCCGTACATTATGAGAACCAGGACTGACGCCCAGAATTTTTTTGAGGAAAAAATTGAAATAAGCAATACCGAAGAATATATCAGGAGAAAAAGAAAAGAAGTTGACGAGCCAATCACATTTCTCCATATAATTATTGCTGCCATTGTAAGGACAATTTCTCAGAAACCTGGCCTCAACCGTTTTATTGCTGGTCAAAAAATATATGCCCGAAATGAGATATTGATTTCCCTTGCCCTCAAAAAAGAGCTTAATACCGAAAGCCCAGAAACAACAATTAAAATGAAATTTGAACCCACCGACACATTAATGGATGTTGCAAGGAAAGTTAATGCTGCGATATCAGAAAACAAGGATATGGATAATAAAAACGATGCTGAAAAATTATCCAAACTTATAATGTCGGTGCCCGGCTTCATGGTGAAATTCCTTGTCTGGCTATTGAAAAGCCTTGATTACATAGGCCTTATGCCAAAAATAATAAATGAGGTCAGCCCTTTCCATACAAGTGTATTTGTCTCCAATTTAGGGTCAGTAGGAATTCAGCCGGTTTATCACCACTTGTATGAATTTGGAACCACCAGTATCTTTATTGTTTTCGGTATGAAGTCAAAAGAAAAAGTACTGAATTCCGACAATGAAGTCGTTGAAAAGAAATATGTCAGGTTATGCGTGACAACTGACGAAAGAATTGCAGACGGACTCTACTTTGCGTCAGCATTCAAAATGTACCGCAACCTCATAAAAAACCCAGAACAGCTTGAGCTTCCGCCTGAGAAGGTATATGAGGATGTAGACTAATAGAGAAATGATCCTGCTCAAGTGGCAAAATAAACTAAATCTCTTAATAATAAAGGTGTCCCCTGAGGACACTTTTTTCAAATCGGGCTACTATGTACTTTTTGTTGGTGCAGCCTCGTCCAAAGCTATGTCTACCTGATCATCACATGTTATTAAAAGATTTGGCGCAATTTTATTCTTTAGTGTACCAGGTAGTTCTAATTCAAATAGCTCTATACCTTTTGCTTGATATGTTATTGAATTATAATTAGGTTCATCAATCTTTTTAGATAACACAGCTAAAACCTTATGTGCTTGAACTGTAACTTTTTTTATGCTCAATTTTAACAAAGTATTAGGCACGCCATAATCCATTTTATCTTTTCTAAAACCTACGCTTAACAATTCTTTACCTGCCAGGTAATCGGAATCAAGATTAAATCCGCTGTTGTTATATTCTCCGATAAGAGAGGGAGAACAAACTATATTCTGCAACATAGGTAATACAGCAAGCTTTTGGAATGTAGTTGATTGTAGGGTAATATCAGTCTCTGATAATCTTCGGTTTTTACAAGCTGAGAAAAAATCTTTAGCTGAAAAATGAGTTTTAACTCCGGTGAGATGTTTAAAATTATAGTCTTTAAAAACAACTTCTTGATATTTTATTCTATTCTTTACGCGATATATAAAAAGATAGTTTTTATTTAAAAATATACTGGCATAATTATCGGCACAATAAAAAAGAGTTTTTATTACAGATAATTTATCTTTTCTCATCTTATGTACCCCTGATAAATAAATGGGATTACCATATTACTGGTAACCCCGTACAAACACATTATGGCTGATTTTATCGTTGTCTGCCAACTCTCCGGCCAAAACGTCCGGATCAAATATCGGATTTTATCGTTGTCCGCCAACCCTCCGGCCTAAATAATCCGGAACACATATCAGATTTTTCAGGTGTCAGCCTCACCTTGATAGATTATATCTATCCTCCAAAATTATTATACAATAGCCTTAAAAATAATCAATAGTTTTTTATTAATATGTTAAAATTTTGAAGTTTTTTATTGCTCAAATAGCTTAGTCTGTGAATTACCTAAAAACTTTAAAGTTGCTTTTCTAACAAATAAACTAAATATTAGCCCGACTCCAGAAAGACGGAGTGAATAGAATCAGCATAGGGAAGATTTCAAGTCTTCCAAAGAGCATTAAAAATGAAAGTACATATTTACTCAGAGTTGAAAAATCCGCATAGCTCCCATAAGGACCAACTGCACCCAGACCCGGTCCGATATTGCTTATTGAAGCTACAACCGATGTAAATGTAGTAATCAGATCTTTTCCGTTAAAGGCAATTATGATACAAGCAATGGTGAATATCGCTACATAAGTAAAGAAAAATGCGGATACACCTGTCAACACACTTTCGTCCAGAGATTTTCCTCCTGATTTTACCGCATAGACAGATCTTGGATGTATTACTTTTCTGATCTCCCGTTTAATGGTTTTTGACAGCACAATAATTCTAATACATTTTAAACCTCCGGCTGTAGAACCTGCGCAGGAACCTATAAACATCAGAAGTACAAGAATCGCTTTACTCAATGTTGGCCAAAGATTAAAGTCTGTTGTAGAGTAACCCGTAGTACTCATGATTGTACTTGCCTGGAAAGTGGCATATCGTAAACTCTCCCATGCCGAGCCAAATATCGGGCCGGTAATGTTGATTGTAATAATAAGAACTGCAACAACATAAGTCCCGATATAAAACCTGAATTCTTCATCCTTGAAGATACTCTTAACATTGCCCTTCAGCAAATAATAATAAAGTGTAAAATTAACCCCGAAAACAAGTTGGGCTACTGTAATAACGATTTCTGAAAATAGATTGTTATATTCACCGATACTTCTGTTCATATTTGAAAATCCTCCGGTACCGGCGGCACCCATACCATGGATAAATGAGTCGAACAACGGCATTCCGGAAACGATAAGCATTACAATAGTAATACCTGTCAGGGCCATGTAAATTGCGTAAAGAATCCGAGCGCTCTGGGCAATTTTGGGTACGAGCTTGTCCGGATTGGGACCCGGGCTTTCGGCTCTCATAATCTGATATGTGCTTGCGCCTGCTTTAGGGAGCACCGCAAGAGTAAGTACCAGAACGCCCATGCCACCCAGCCAGTGAGTAGAGCTTCTCCAGAACAATATACCCTTCGGAAGGCTTTCCACCTCATTCAAAATTGATGCGCCCGTGGTACTGAAACCGGATACACACTCAAAAAAAGCATCCGTAAATGACGGAATTGCTCCACTGAAGATAAAAGGCAATGCTCCAAAAAGCGAAACCATAATCCAACCAATAGAGACAATGGCAAATCCGTCCCTGCTGTATATATTCAAATTACGTGGCTTTATAGAGTAGAGCGCAACTCCGAAAGCCAACAGAATAACAATGGTTATTATAAAAGCAGAAAAATCATCTTGTCTGTATATTAATGATACGAATACTGAAGGCAGCATACAAGCTGCCTCGACAATCAACAGAAATCCCAGAGTCTTAAAAATCATTCTGAAATTCATATTAACTTACTCCTGTCAATTAATGAATATTTCGTTTAAATCAGACAGTTGCCTGTTTTGTGTAATAATGATTACCCGATCCCCAAGTTTAATGGCATCATTTCCGTGAGGAATGATTATCTCTTCTTTACGGACAATGACGGCCACCAGGGACCCTTTGGCAAGCGTCAGATCCTTCAACGGAACATCCAGATACGGAGAGCGGTTTTTAACTGTAAACTCTATGGCTTCAACCTGGCCTTCAATAATTCTGTAAAGAGTCTCCACCGGATTGCCCTGGGCATTTTCCAACCCGCGTACATATTTAATGATGTAATTTGAAGTTACGACTTTCGGGTTAACTACACAGTCAATGCCCATATTCTTAATGACTTCAGGGAAATTAATTCTTGTTGTTTTTGCTATAACTTTTTTCACGTTGCATTGTTTAGCAATCAATGAAGCCACCAGGTTTTCCTCATCATGCCCCGTCAAAGCCACAAAAGCGTCCATCTCACGCAGGTTTTCCGAATGAAGAAGAAGCTCATCGGTACCATCACCTTTAATAATAAGGCATTCAGGAAGAAGCTCGGACAGCTCAACACATCTTTCCATATTGGATTCAATTATCTTGACCTTCATATCAGAGTTTTTCAGACTTTTAGCCAGATAGTAGGCAATTCTTCCTCCTCCGGCAACCATAACGTTTTTTATCTTTTGCGGATACTTGCCCATAACTTTGCAGAAATTAAACACACTGGACGAGCGCCCCAATATATAAATCAGGTCATTTTCCCTTATTTCAAAAGAACCGTCAGGAATAATTACTTCAGATTCTCTCTGAACTGCGCCAATCAGAATGTCCTGTGAAAAGTGTTTGGATATGTTCATCAGTTTCATGCCAGCAATGGGCATGCCACTGGTCACTCTTATTTCTACAAGTTCAACACGACCTCTGGCAAATACCTCCACATCGATGGCGGTTGTAAATCTTAACAACCTGGCTATTTCGCGTGCCGCAGCCTGCTCAGGATTGATAACAAGATCCAGTTCGAGCTCGTCCCTTAAAAGTGCTAATTCATTAGCATATTCCGGATCACGTATCCTCGCTATGGTGCGGGCTGCGCCTAATTTTTTACCTGCAAGACAGCAGACCATATTCATTTCGTCACTGGATGTTACTGCAATCAGAATGTCTGTCTTTCTGACACCTGCTTCGATAAGGGTCTGGGCACTTACACCATTCCCCTTTATGCACATTACATCAAGATACTCGCTTGCTTTTTTCAACGCTTCTGCATTCTTGTCTATGATGGTTACATCATGGCCTTCTATCGACAAACTTTCTGCCAGGCTATAGCCTACTTTACCGTCGCCGATTATGATAACTTTCATTTTGCGCACCTACTGTAAAATAATAATTTGTAATTAATCAAAGCATATTCTCTATATACATTTTTGTCAATAAACATTATTGTTCAAAACTCAACAAGTTTTCCATTGTTGAAAAGATAGATATATTTTTCTTTGACTTTTTTGCCGGTAAGCATTTCAAGCGCACGCGCATAATAACCCATCTGACTCGCATATCTGTCCTTTACTAAATCTTCTTTCCCTTCCGGTATATAGTCTGTCTTATAATCAATAAGAACTATTCCGTCCGAATCTTCGAAATAGCAGTCAATAACACCTTGCAATAACACAGTTTCACATTGGCATTCGGTCCCGTCCATATCACTGTACAATTCACTGCAGGGTATCTCGATATTGAATGGTACTTCCCTTCTGGCAGCGCCAGATAGAAGCATTCTCTGCCCAAGGCTTGAATCAAGGAATACGCCAATCTTTGAATAATCAATACTGTCAGACTGCTGGCGGGTTAATAGTTCTTTTGAAATCATCTCTTCTATTTGCTCTTTTATTTCATTGTCGATATATATCCTCTTATTTTCAGTTTTAACGTTCCGACTATCCAACCGGGCATATATGCCGGATATCCTTGCAAGATCCAGGTGCTGCATAATAAAATGCAGTATTGTTCCTTTTTCAGCAGCACTAAGCCCCTTCTTCTCTTCGAGGAACATGGGTTTTTCAATCAGCAATGGCTGAATCCCCGGAAGCCGCCCGGCTTCTTCCGAATCCTGCAATTGAAATTTTCTTTTAAGCTCGGTCACAGAAACCTGGGCAGGTATGGCGGATATCCTTGAATAAGCATACTCCCAGTTCAAGCGCCTGTCTATTTCAGCTTTCAATTCCAAATCCGTTCCGTCATCCTCTTTGTCATCTGAATATTTTTCAAGGCTGTCCAGCCATTCCTCAAGTTCTGTTTCTCTGTTTTCTTCAAAAGTGGCAGAATATAACACATCTTTTTTATCCCAGAACCTGATATCCCATTGGGACAAATCTTCAATAACTGGACCTGCAAATTTCTGTTCATGGGCTCTATTTCCCAGAAGCCCACATAAGTCTTTGTGCCTTATTAAAGCCGGGCATATCCAGTCAAGAAAACTATTGGCTTTCAGCATGTCATAATCCTTAAGTTTGCCGCTTTCCGCCGAGGCAGCCGTAATCCATTTATCCACCGATTTGCCTGTATCGTTTAATGAGCCGGTGATAATCAGTTTTTCCCGGGCTCGTGTCATAGCCACATAGAGAATTCGAATTTCCTCGGAAAGTGTTTCATTTCTGATTTTCTCCTTTATGGCAAGCTTGGCGGCCGAAGGATAAGATATTCTCATGCCGAAATCCACCATATCGGGACCAAAACCCATGTCCTGATGGAACAATACGCTGTTATTCATATCCCGCATATTGAATTTTTTGCCGCAGCCCGAAAGGAAAACCACAGGAAACTCCAAGCCCTTGCTCTTATGGATGCTCATTATGCGTACTACATTATGGTTTTCACTCAGGATTTTGGCGCTTCCCATATCACCCCTGCTGCTCTTAAGCCTGTCAATGAAGTTTATAAAATTAAACAGCCCTTTGTAACTTGTCTGCTCGAACTGGCGCGCCCTCTCAAACAAGATTCTTAAGTTCGCCTGTCTTTGCTCGCCCCCGGGCATTGCGCCAACAAAGGCATAATATCCGGTTTCGTCAAAGAGTCTCCATATAAGCTCGTCAGCGGGCAAATAAAATGAAAGTTCCCGCCACTTTTCAAGCTTGTCAATGAAATTCCTTGCTTTTACGCAGGTCTCGCCCGTTCCTTCCGCATATTTTATAAGGGCATTATAAATAGGGCCTTTCCTTTCAGCCAACCGTACATCGGCCAATTCGTCAGCAGTAAAAGACACAATGGGTGATCTCAATACTGAAAGCAGGGGAATATCCTGTAACGGATTGTCTATAATCTGCAGCAGCGACAGTATTACCTGAATCTCTGTGGTTTTGAAAAAACCGCTCCCTGAATCCGAAAAGGTTGGAATTCCAAGCAGGGAAAGCTCTTCAGCAAATACATCCGCCCAGTCCTTTGTTGTTCTTAGCAATATCACAATATCCCTAAACTCAATTTTCCGGTATTCTTTTTTTGAGCTGTCGAACACAGCGAAATATCTTCCTTGTTCATCAGGCTTAACAAGTTCCAGTATCCTTCTGGCTACCACCCTTGCCTCACACTGGATTTTGTCTATCAGTTCTTCATCCTCGTCTGCCTGCGATTCCTGATTCTCCTCAACCGGGGACTCTTCTTCAATGACATTCCCTGTCTGGATAAGGTGGAGTTCGGTCATTCCTCCAACTAAAAATTCAGGATTTGAAGGCTCCGGATACAAAGCCCCTGAGTTTAATTCTTCCTTTTCGGTGTATTCAAGTTCACCCACATTTATCGACATGGCCTGTTTGAAAACATAGTTTATTGCATCCAGAACGCTTTTCCGGCTGCGGAAGTTTTTGTAAAGAAGTATCTTTCTGAAAGAGCCGGACTTATCGTCTGAATATCTGTGGTATTTATCAAGGAACAATTCGGGGCGTGCCTGTCTGAAACGATAAATGCTTTGTTTAACATCCCCCACCATGAATACATTTGGCTTTTCCTCATCAACTTTTGAGATGATGTTTATAATAATCTCCTGCACGAGATTGCTGTCCTGGTATTCGTCAACCAGTATCTCCGAAAACCTCTCCCTGTACTTAAGCGCAATATCCGATGGCTTAATCCGCCCGCATTCGTCTTTTTCTGTAAGAAGCTCAAGGCAGATATGCTCAAGGTCATTAAAATCAAGGGTCTGTTTCTTGGCCTTCTTTTCAGCATATTTAACCGCAAGGCCTTTAACCAGATCTGTCAGGCATTTCATCAACGGGTGCAGTTTTCTCAGATCATTTGTAATTTCCTCCGAACTTCCTGTGATCAACCTGTCCCGGAGCTTTTTAATGCGGTCCTTGAATTCATCCCTTATATCCTTTACTCTCTGCTGCAAATCTTTGTCCGCATCTTTCTGGGCGCGGGGAAGTCGGGAAAACTCCATATTGTTCATGATATGATACAGCCTGTCCCATACACCTTTCTCTTTATCCCAATTACATACCATATCAAGCAGGGACTCTACCAAAGTCAATTCTTCCTGATAAATATCAAGATAATTTTCAAGGCCGGAACCCGAGTTTATAATTTCGACAGCCTGCGCCATCATGTCTTTTAATCCTTCAAGCTCAAGCTTAACAGCCGAAAGAAGGACTTCTCCCCATTTGGTGGAACCATAATCGGTGCCTGAAGGGATATCAAACCTGCTTACGGCATCGTCGAGCCACTGTTCAGGCCAGGGACTGCTTTGGACAAAGTCATAAAGTTCAAGGACCATATCCATAAGAAGCTCATCACCACGGTTTGAACCGTAGCTTTCAAGAAGTTGAAAGAAAACTTCATTGTCTTCCTTTTCGTACTGCTCTTCAAAAAGCTCATTCAAGGCTTCCAGTTTCATCAGAGTGCTCTCGGTTTCGTCTGCTATCCTGAAATTCGGATCTATGTCAATGGACTGGAAATTGCTTCTTATAACCTCGGTGCAAAAAGAATGGAGAGTTGTTATAGAGGCTTTTCCCAACAGAATAAGCTGTCTTTGGATGAATTTTGAATCTGGGTTTGATTCCAGCATTTTGGAAATGGCATTGGCAATTCTCTCCCTCATCTCTGTTGCAGCCGCGTTGGTGAAAGTTACTATCAGAAGCCGATCTATGTCGGTAGGGTTTTCCTCATCGGTTATTCTTTTGATTATACGCTCTACCAGAACAGCGGTTTTTCCCGCACCGGCAGCGGCCGCAACCAATAGATTGCAATCCCTTGCTGTTATGGCATCCCACTGTTCATTTGTCCATTTGGTTTCGCTCATTGCACATCTCCTCTACCCATCAAATCCCATACCTCATCCCTGTCCTTGTCAAACAGGATCTTGTATGTGTTCTCTTTCAATGCGGGATCAAACTGGCATATTGGAAGGAAACTGCAATATTTGCAGGCAGTTGTCCCTTTCTTCTTGTATGGCTTGATATCTACTTTCCCGTTCAGAATTTCAGAGCCTATGTCATTAAGCAACTTCCTGATATATTTTCTCAACAGCTTAAACTGCTCGAAAGTAGCTCCGGAAGTGTTCTTTCCCAAAACATCCCCTTTGTTGAGAGTTGCAGGAATGATACTGGACGAGCCTTCGATAGTATTGTCCATGGCTTTAATAAGTTTTACATCGGCAAGTAAAAGGCCTTTCATTTTAAGCTGTTTCATTATGGCCTTTTCAACTTCCTCCTCAGAAAGCCTTCCATCGCTTTTTATGATGGGGTCATCAATTTTGAAATAGAGCATGCCGCCCGGCATGATTTCATCCTGGTATACTTCTTTTCCGTTTTCCCATATTGCGTCCATATAGGTAATAAGCTGTATCTGAAGGCCATAGTACAAATCCGACAGTTTAAAATCTTTCGCTCCCGACTTATAATCAATAATCCTAAGATAAGTACCCTGTTCGGTTTTAAAGGCGTCTATCCTGTCAATCCTTCCGGTAAGTTTTATTTTTTCTCCGGAACTCAGCTCGACAGTTATCGGAGGGAATTTGTCATTGTCGCCAAATCCAACCTCATACTCTACCGGCTCAAAATCACTGAGACGGATGTGCTGAGCCACCATCCATACCGCTCTTGCCACCACACGCTTAAGTCTTGCGGTAAGGACAGTATAGCGTTTGGATGCCGACAATCCCGAACCCTGCATTTTTTGAAGCATCTCATCCACAATTTCAGATACTTTTTGATCGCACCATTCTCTGTCAAAGCTTCTCCAGGTTGTTTCACCCTTCTGAACAAGTCTCGAGAACCTCTCAATAACAATATGCATAAAGGTTCCGATATCGGGAGCACTAAGTCTGTAAATCTTGCGTTCTTTGGCTCCAAGTCCATACTGGATATAAAAAGAGAAAGGACATGATGTATATCTTTCCAGTCTTGATACACTTGCAGACAGAGGCTCCCCATACAGAGCCTTTACTTTTTGGCTGCTTATATGTCCAGCAAGATTCCTGTAGCCAAGGGCTTGTCTTGTTCTTAAGCAATAGGTTTTCCACCTGTCATTACCGAAAAACCATTTGTATACTTGAGGCCAGACAGGCTGAATCCCCATTCCGTCGGCTTTCTTCCTCAAGTTTGTAATAAGGCTTTTGAAGGTGGGTTTCTGGCCTGAAACCGACTTTAATTCTTCCTCAAGGCTATTCTCAGGTATTACATTGCTTATCTCTGTTATTGAAGGAAACAGCCTGCGAATTCTTGAAATCACCATGGAAGGACGCAGGGCTTTGCCATCGTTATCTGCAATTGGCCAGCTGATTCTGAGTAAGTTCTCAGAAGTTGACAAGGTCTTGTAAATCAGGTATTGCTCGTTAAAAGCCTGTGTCCTCGTGTCACTGGCAAGTTCTATGCCGGTATCCTGAAGTATTGCCCTGTCCTGATCCGATAAAATGCCCTCAGCAAATCCCGATGTGGGAAAGGCACCATCATTGACACCCAAAATATATAAAGCCTTTACTTTATGGCATCTTGAGCGTTCTGCACTCCCCACAAAAACCTGATCCAGTGAAAGGGGTATAATTCCTATCTTGTATTCGGAAAGGCCGATTCTCAATATCCTGCTGAACCTTTCAATTCCAAAGGTCTCGTCACCCATAGATTCAACTGTCTGGTCCAAAAGTCCCATCAAGGTATTCCACACCTGGGAATACTCATTGGCCAGATTCAGGTTCCCTTCCTGTTTAAACCGGTCGATTCTGGATTCAATTCTCTGGGGAACTTCCATTTTTACAAGGAAATCATATATAGCGCCGCAGAATTCGGCAGCCGTTCTCCTGCCTATGGTTTGATTTCTGAATGCAAGTAAAGGTTCGATGACCTCTTTTCTTATCCTGTTAACCTCTTCAAGCATCTTCTGCTGGGATTCCAAAGCCCTGTCATCCGGGATTAAATCTGTACTCATGTCCCATTCACGGATCCAGGCGCTTCCCCGAATACCACAGGAAAGGACATAGTTTTCAAGCAAATCTATGTCTTCAAGCCTGTGTTTTGTAAGGCCGGACTTAAGATAGCTGAATACCGCCTCATAAGTCCAGTTTTCAATGAAAATATCCATCATGGACGTTATCATACGAACCAAAGGATGGTTGTTGATGTCAACCTTGCTGTCAATGAAAAATGGGATGCCGTATTCTGTGAATAACACTTCAATTATCTTTCGGTATGCTTCCATATTTCCTGTAAGCACGGCAATATCACGGAAACGAAGGTTCTTGTCCCGGCAGAGGCTAATAATATCTCTTGCGGTTTCCTCCACCTCTGTAAAGAGATTCAGGGAGGAGAAGAGCACAATATCCCTGGTCTTTTGGTCCCATGTCCGGTATGGAAAGGCATTATAGTTCTTCTCAAGATGGGAAAGTTCCCCGCTTTGACGGAAACGTGCCAGAGGTTCATTGTTAAGGCTGATTGTCTCATCAAGGTCAATATTATTCTCTTTGCATATCTTAATTATTTTTTTATAGGCTTTTCTGCTCTCCGGAAAAACATCTATCTTTTCATCCTGATCACCGTCAAGGCTATCAATGCAGAGGGTAATGGTAACTTGTTTTGCTTGTTTCAGAAGCTCACCTATAATCATATATTGCTGGGGGGTAAAGCTTGCAAAACCGTCAATCCATATTTCAGCCCCATCATATAATTTATGTTCTGACAGCTTTTGAGCCGCTACCGTAAGGTCGTCATCACCGTCACGGTATCTCTGTCGCAGCAACTCTTCATATTCCATGTATATTGAACTTAACTCATGGAGTTTTTGCTTTAGATCGTTATCTTCAATTTTTAAGCCTGATTCGGCAAGTTGCCCGGGCGTTACATTATATCTCTTGAACTCTGTAATGAGTGTATTGATTTTATTGACAAAGCCCTCCTGGTTGGCTGATTTGGAAAAGAGCTTAAATTCATCGCTCAACTTGTCAAGTATACGGTATATCAACATGGATTTCCCTGCAGGGTGGATATGGGGATAGGTAATCCCTCCTGTTTGATTGAAAATCCGGTGGGCCATTCTCTGGAAACTTAAAACCTCTGTTTCAAGGATTCCGTTCGCCTTCAGGACGCTTATAAGGTCCTTTTCAGCCTGAAAAGAATATTGTTCAGGAACCAGCAAAATAATTTTATTCTGGTTCCGGTCCTCAATTCTGCTTTTTAATTCATTGAGGCAGAAGGTGGTTTTCCCGCTGCCCGATCTTCCGTAAACTATTCTTAGACCCATAAACCTCTCCCAGGCACCAAAACATAACAGATTTATTGTCTTCCTTTTAGTTTTTGCCAGTTGGTGCTTTAATTTTAATTATATCAAAGTAAAATTTGTCTTGCTATTTCATTTCTTTCCTCCACAGGTTTGTATATCATCCTGCCTTATCAGCAATAATTCATTACATTGATTTTATTAAGACAACGCTATAAAATAATTGTTAGATATCTCGGGCTTTCAGTAAACAGGAGGGATTTGCGTGCAATACAGACATTTTGGAAAAATTAATGTTAAAACTTCTCTGCTTGGATTTGGAACCATGCGTTTGCCGGTTATAAACGGAAACGACTCGAAAATAAATGAAGAAGAAACCATAAAAATGATAAGGTATGCAATTGACAATGGTGTGACCTATATTGATACTGCCTATCCTTATCATGGCGGAAATTCAGAGACATTGGTGGGCAAAGCCCTTCAGGACGGATACCGCGATAAAGTTATTCTTGCAACCAAAAACCCTACCTGGCTTATCAATACTGCTGAAGACTGGGATAAATACCTTAACGAGCAGTTGAGCAAGCTGAAAACAGATCACATAGATTTTTACCTTCAGCACTGCTTTGATGCTGATGGCTGGAAAAAGTTCAAGAAACTGAATCTATGGGAAAAAGCCATGAAGGCCAAGGCAGAAGGTAAAATAAAATATTTCGGATTCAGTTTTCATGATGAATATGAAGTTTTCGCGGATATATTGGATTCTTATGACTGGGACTTCTGCCAGATTCAGTTGAATTATCTTGATACAGACTACCAGGCAGGGATTAAAGGCCTTGAAAAGGCTGCCGCTAAAAATATCGGAGTAGTTATAATGGAGCCGTTAAGAGGCGGCAAGCTGGTTAATGACCTCCCTGGTAATATCCTTAACCAGATTGAAAGTTTCCATATCAGTCATAAGCCTGTCGAGTGGGCATTCAAGTGGCTTGCCCATCGCCAGGAAGTTACCGCAATTCTTTCGGGCATGAGCACTATGGAACAGGTAAAAGAAAACATAGAACTGTTCAGCCGGGAAGACATGGTCCCGGGTTGCATGAGCAAAGAAGAACTTACATTCTTTGAAGATTTGGCTACCCAATGGAAAAACATGAAACTTGTCGGGTGCACCAACTGCCAGTACTGTATGCCCTGTCCAAATGGGGTTAACATACCGGAATGTTTCAATGCCTATAACTATGCCCATTCTGCAAGGGGCGACGCTCATGAAGTATCCCGTAAGAAGTACAAGATTCTGACCAAAAATCAAAATGATGCATCAAACTGTGTAGAGTGCGGAGCATGTGAAAGTGCATGCCCTCAAAATATACCTATTATTGAGACACTCAAAACTCTGCATGAAGAGCTTGTTAAATAGTCAAACAAAAATTCTAACAATATATTTTCTTGTTATTGTGGGGCATGAACATAGTTCGGCCCCTTTTCTTGTATGGCCAAATCGTATAGACTCTTTTATCACTGCATGCCTGTGGCATTTTTCTTCCGCCATAACGATTGACCTGATAATAGTTGCGTACACAACTATTATCAGGTATACTGATTATTGTTTAAACGAATTATTTACAGAAAACCACTGGTTATGCGAGGTAAGACAACATGGAATCTTCTGAAGCCAAATTCAAAAAAATGACCGAAACCCCTATCACAAAACTACTTGTTTCACTTGCGGTACCAACAATATTAAGCATGCTGATTACTGCCGTATACAACATGGCAGATACATTTTTTGTAGGTAAAATCAGTACAAGCGCGACGGGGGCAGTTGGGATCGCTTTTTCACTGATGTCAACATTCCAGTCTGTCGGATTTCTCCTTGGTGCAGGTGCCGGAACCTTAATTTCAAGGCTTTTAGGTGAGCAAAACAGGCAATACGCATCCAAGGTTGCTTCAACTGCATTTTTCACCTCCCTGGCAGCAGGAGCATTTATGACAATAACAGGGCTGATATTCCTTGATCCCCTGATAAAAATACTTGGGGGCACGCCAACCATTTTCCCCCATGCCAAAGATTATGTTTTTTATATCCTGCTTGGTGCACCTTTTATCGTATCTTCCTTTGTTCTAAATATCGTCATCCGTTTTCAGGGAAACGCATTTTACTCTATGTTCGGACTTTGTTTCGGAGGACTTCTCAATATTGTCCTCGACCCAATCTTTATTTTTACCCTTAAGATGGGAACCGGAGGCGCCGCTCTTGCTACAGTCATCAGCCAGTTTGTAAGCTTTTGCATATTGTTGTATATGTGCGGCAAAGGCGGAAATATAAAAATGAATTTCAAAGACTTTACTTTTAAATGGTCTGTTCATAAAGAAATCCTGAGAAACGGTCTTCCCTCCTTTTACCGTCAAAGCCTTGCCAGTCTGGCTATTATGACTTTAAACCTTACTGCGCGCCCCTATGGAGATGCAGCAATAGCCGCAATGTCCATTGTGGGAAGGGCCCTGTATTTGCCATTCTCCGTGTTGCTGGGATTTGGACAGGGTTTTCAGCCAGTTTGCGGTTTTAACTATGGAGCAAAAAAATATGACAGGGTTATTGAAGCATACTGGATTTCGATTAAAGTAGGGGCAATCGGATTGACATTGGCAAGCATTGTAGGAGCCATATTTGCTCCCGAAATAATTGCCATATTCAGAAAAGGCGATCCTGAAGTAATTGCGATAGGTACAACCGCGTTGAGACTTAATTGCATCGGTTTTCCCCTTATGGCATGGATAGTTATCAACAATATGATGTTCCAAAGTATAGGTAAGGCTAAGGAAGCTTCAATACTTTCATTGGCCCGCCAGGGATTGTTTTTTATTCCTTTGCTTCTTATACTGCCAAGCTTTTCAGGGATCCTGGGCATTCAGTTAAGCCAGCCTATATCCGATATACTGACATTTGCAATTGCACTGCCTATGGGGATCAAAGTCCTTAATGAGTTAAATGCTCTCAAAAATGCACAGAGCGATGGTAAAAGTGATGTAATATGAATAAAGACCAGTTTGTAAACCGGAATATCTCAATTATATATCGGTACGGGCAAAAATTCCTTGCAAAAAAATTAAGAGAGCTCTCCCCTCCTCTGGAAGTTGGCCAATTCCCTTTCTTAATGCAGGTTTACCGTTATCCGGGAATTACCCAGGATCAGATCTCGACAAACGCTGCAATGGATAAGGGTACATGTGCCCGCTGCATTAAGCAGCTTGAAAGAGCAGGACTTGTAATAAAAGAAGAAGATAAAGATGACAGGAGGATGAACCATATTTATCCTTCTGAGATAGCGCTTTCAATAAAAGAGCAAATCTACGCAATTGTAACCGAACTTCACAAGGTTCTGTATTCCAATTTTACAGAAGAGGAAATCAATGAAATCATCAGTTTATTAAACAGGATGAAGGAAAATATTCAGGGTTATCTGGAGAAGGAATAAATAACTTGCCTGAGAGTTTACTCAATCAGGCCGAAAATAAAACAACCTGTATATGAATCTATTTGCTTATAAGTATGCTTTATTCCCTTTTGATTAAGCATATTGATAAAGAGCGATTAATATGATAGGTATAAACAAATACTGACGGTAATGTAGCCGTCAGTATTTGTTTTCTTAAAAAAAGCTATATTTTTGTGGGTGATAATAATGAAAACCCTTTATGCAAAAGGGTTTTGACAAATTTGGTGGAGGCGGCGGGAATCGAACCCGCGTCCGAAACCGTATCCACAAGAGCATCTCCGGGTGCAGTTCATGTTTTAACATTCCCTCTGCTGCACGCCCATGAACAGGCTTACAGCTTCAGTAGCTTCATTTGTCATGCACGGCTCAAAGCTTTACCGTGTCACGTTCACCACTAATCGACGCCCTGTCTCAGACCGTGGTACTTCCGAGGAAGGCGGCTGCCTTAATTAGGCAGCGTAAGCTAATTCGTTGTTAGCGTTTATTTTTAAATTCTCGTTTTTTTAAGTGGCCAACGAGAATCCACTACCCGCTTCTCAAGCTTCAACAATCCCGTCGAAACCTTAACGCCCCCATATTTATGGCGCTAACATATACTATTTTAGCATAGAACATAAGGATTATACATTGGTAGATTATTACCTTGAATAATCCTTCATTCTCCTGTCAATTTCCCTCTGAGCGTGTTTCTTTGCAATATCCTCCCGCTTGTCATACAGTTTTTTACCTCTGGCAACGGCAAGCTGGACTTTAACTTTGCCCTTCTTAAAATACAAGCTGAGAGGCACAATGGTAAGGCCTTTTTTCTGAGTATGCCCGATAAGTTTATTTATTTCATAGCGATGAAGAAGCAGTTTCTTTGGGCGCATAGGATCATGATTGAACCTGTTCCCCATTTCATACGGGCTTATATGAAGTCCGTTAACAAATACTTCACCGTCTTTGATAGTGGCATAGCTGTCCTGAAGGTTGGCTCGGCCTAACCGAAGTGATTTTACTTCAGTTCCTTTAAGCTCAATTCCGGCTTCATACGTTTCTTCAATAAAATAATCGTGCCGGGCTTTTCTGTTTTGTACAATAGTTTTGGTACCTTCCGTAGCCATACCCTTTCCTTCCTTAATAACAAAACGGGTTTAAAAATCCTCCTCAGTCGAGGAGGTACTATCATTATACACTAAAAATCAAATATGTTCAAACTTTAGCCGATACGGGCAATAATGAAAAACCCCGATAAAAAATATCGGGTTTTGTACAATTATGGTGCGCCATCGGGGACTCGAACCCAGGACACCCTGATTAAGAGTCAGGTGCTCTACCAACTGAGCTAATGGCGCATAAATTATGTTTTTATGCCGGTCTGCCGCCGACTTTTATATTATACAGACACAGGTTGGCGCTGTCAAGTATTTATTTAAGAGGATTAAAAAAGTATATTTCACTCTCCTTTTAGTTATTTGAGAAGGGGTTTTCCCCTGATATCTGGATACCTTTTTTAAGTTTATTGGCCTTCTAAAAAAAGGGGACACCCCACTGGCAGGTTCTGCACTTTACTTTTTATACGAACTCGTTTATCATTTGACATGACAGGCGGTGTAACGTAATGAATAAATTTGAACAGTTTTTAAAACACAGGCAAAGTCTTCTGCTTCAGTTCAAAATGGGTGATATGACCAAGAATGAGTTTATACAGGAAAACTTCAACTACATGGAGAAAATCGGAATCAAGCCTTTCACCCGGATAGACAATGTGAAGAAAGCAGTTTACAATTATCACTATTTTAACGTCAATGCCAAGTACTGGCAGTGGATGGCCAACGATCCCAAAAATTCCGCGAAGGAACGGGATGCTTACTATGCCCAGGCGCATACCTATTACAGTCAGAAAGATCGCGCCACCATGGCTTTGCTTCGCCTTTTAGATTTTAATGTTGAGGCTTATTATGTAAATGTAAGGTCACAGGTTCTTAAGAACAAACTTATAGAAATAGTTATTAAAGATCCCGATATATTGCTGGAGATAGACCCTTTTCACAGTATCAGCGGCCTTTCCGACAACGATTATCTTATACTACATACCAAGAGTATAGTTATCGCCAATGCTCTTAGGGAAAACAGAGTATTAAAAGAGAGCAAACAACAGTCCCTTACCGATGACTACATTAATCAGAAATATTAGTCAAGCTGTATTACATAGCATTTCAAAAGGTCACAGCATAATATGGTCTTAGGATTATCTATAGGTAAGGACAATATTATGCGCAATAATATTCCTTGGGATGTTTGTCCTGACTGGGTCAGATTTAAAAAACGCGACAATAATGAAAGGCCTGAATCATCCGGATGTTCACCTGATTGCAATGACAATGATTATCAGAGGCATGTGCATGAATTTCTTGGCAGTACCAAATTAGCAGAATCAGGTGCAGGCAGGCATAACCACAGGTTTGCCGGAGTTACAGGTGAAGCGATCCCCACTCTCGGAAGCCATAAGCATAAAATCAACACCAAAACTGACTACTTTGGCCATTTCCATGAACTGAAGGACGTTTTCACAGGCCCGGCAATCAATGTGGGGAACGGGAAGCATGTCCATTTTGTAAAAGGTGAAACCACCTTTGATGACGGTCACGATCACGATTTCCAGTTTGCCACTTTAATTGAAAGCCCTCTGCTTCCAAAGGACCGTTGCTGAATAACGAGCTTAACCATTTCATTGAATAAACTGATCGCCTGAAGAAATTCCGCTTCTTCAGGCTGTTTTTTGCTGCAAAAAACTTCAGAGACCGCACACTAAGTACGATCCCTGAAGCATTATTATATTGGAAAATAAATATCTAATATCTGATTTTAAATAATCTATATCATTTTGGAGGGGTGTCTGTATCAGCCATTTACTAATTCTTTAACTTTCCTGATAATGTTTTCTTTTGTAAATCCATATTTATTGAATAAATCATTCATTGAGCCTGAACGGGCAAATTCATCATTAAGTCCCATTTTAACTACCTTGCAGGGGCATTTTTCAGCAGTAAACTCGCTAACTGCACCGCCAAGGCCGCCAATCACGTTATGGTCCTCTATGGTCAGAATTAAGCCTGTTTCTTTTGCTGCCTTCATTATGGTTTCTTCATCCATGGGCTTGATAGAGTACATGTCTATGACTCTAACGTTAATCTGCTCCTGTGCCAGTTCATCAGCAGCCTGAACGGCAAGGTCGACCATTCTTCCGCAGGCAACTATTGTAAGCTGATTTCCTTCGCGGAGAGTTTTGCTTCCGCCAATGTAAAACTCCTCATTCTCGTCATAGAGTTCCCTGTTGGGTTCTCTGCCGAATCTCATATAGAAAGGTCCGTAAGTTTCGGTCATTATTTTTGTAAGCTTTGATGTCATTATCGGGGTTGAGGGCGCAAGAACCCTAATATTCGGGATAGCACGCATAATTGCAATATCTTCAATAGCCTGGTGAGTTGCACCGTCAAATCCCGTTTCTATACCTGCGTGGGTTCCTATTACCTTAACATTATAGTTATTGTAACAGACCATATTGCGAACCTGATCCAATGCCCTCATGCTTGTGAAAACAGCAAAAGAGGCAACAAAAGGAATCATCCCGCAGCTTGCAAGACCCGCTGCAATTGAAACCATATTCTGTTCAGCAATTCCGCACTCATAAAAACGTTCAGGATAGTTTTTAGCGAAATTTCCGTAGTTCAGAACGTTAATACAGTCAGAATCCACGACAACAATTTTGTCATTGGTCGCTGCCATTTCATTAACTGTATTTCCAAATGCCACCCTGTTTGCAATCATATTTTACCCCCCTTTAGTTCTTCCATAGCCTGATTGTACTGTTCCTCAGAAGGAACTGCACCATGCCATGCTGCTTTCCCTTCCATGAATGAAACGCCTTTCCCTTTTACAGTTTCAGAAATAATCATAGCAGGCTGCTCTAATGAATCATCGCTCGTAATTTCATCCAGAGTTTTGATAATCTCTTCTATTGAATGTCCGTCAATTTTGTAGATCTTCCAGCCAAATGAACGGAATTTTTCACTTACGTCCCCCATTGGCATCAATTCATCATTGGTACCGCTCATTTGTACTTTATTGTGATCCAGAATACCAATAAGATTGTTAAGCTTATATTTAGCTGCCGTCATAGCAGCTTCCCATATCTGTCCTTCCTGGATCTCCCCGTCGCCCATCATGCAGTATACTTTATAGTCCTTCTTACTTGTTTTTGCTGCCAATGCCATGCCAACTGCTGCAGAAAGCCCTTGGCCGAGGGGGCCTGCCGACATGTCAACACCGGGGGTCTTTGGATTGGGAGCGCCTTGCAGATGGCTGTCCACCTGACGGAGGCGTTTTAATTCATCTATACTGAAAAATCCCCTCCTTGCAAGTGCTGCGTATAATACCGGGGCAGAATGTCCCTTGCTAAGAATAAAGCGGTCTCTGTCAGGCCAGTTTGGGTCTTCAGGGTTCAACCGCATTTTGTAAAAATAAAGGACGGTTATAAATTCAGCGGCGGACAAAGCCCCGCCGATATGGCCGGATTTCGCCAGATAAACCGACTCCACAGTATCAATTCTAAGCTGGTTCGCCATTTCTTTAAGTTTATTTATATCAACCATAAAATCAAACACTCCTTTCTTACCAATACGACAGCAGCATCAGAGCCTGCACAGCATCGCAATCTCGTGTATCCAAGAAACCCTCGAAGTCTTTTATTAGCTCGTTGATTCGTCCTTGCAAACTTTCGCCATCAAAG
>JAAYLX010000004.1 GCA_012521705.1 Clostridiaceae bacterium
AACTGAGCTTGACCACATTCTTGCGGAAATCCTCATCATATTGTTGGCGGATTTTGGACATGATTTTCTCTCCTTTTCATTATGCTTCTATCTTATCATCATGTCCGGAATTATAACATAGACCCCCTGTTTAATTCTTTGCAGTTAATAGTGCGACTAAGATATTCATCATATTCCTTGAGGATAGTCTTCCTGCCTTTTTCTTTAATATAATAAAAATTAGACTCACTTTCAAAATCTTTCTCTGTTATCATTTTTCTGTTTAATAAAGAAAAAATCAAGCGATCTCCAATTAGTGGTTTAAAGATTTCAGAAATATCAAGGCATAATGAAAACCGCCTTTCTCCTGGACTATGTAAGTAACTTATTGTTGGATTAAGCTGAGTTTTATATATCTCAGATAAACAACTTGTGTATATTAGAGAATTTACAAAAGATATCATCGAATTAACCATATTATCTGGTGGCCTTTTTACTCGTTTCTCAAAATCAATATCTTGGTTAATAATAGTTCTCCAGCATTCATAATATATCTTTCTAATGCTACCTTCTAACCCCATCAATGAATTAATATCTTCTACCCTATCAATTTCTTTCCTTAAAGCTTTTATTTCTTGCATAGAGCTACTCAGATCTTTACCCCGCTCATTGTAATAGCGAATATTTCTAAGTATATTGTAACTGGCTGCCTGAATAATCTCCTTTGCGATTTCAAGCCTTTTATCTGAATTTGAATAATGTTGTACTTGTTTAACTAAAAGTTTTCCTGAAACGTTTGATTCTTTAGGATAAAAGGTACCAGTATAATACCCATAATAATTAAAAAAGTGCAAAGGAATAGATAATTGTCCTGAATAATTAATGGTCTTAGTATTTAATGAAATTTCACCAAAAAGATATATATCCCGTGTAACATTAACCTTAATATCCTTAAAGGATCCATCTGGTGCAGTCAATCTTAAAACATTATCCTTTCTTTTTAGTTCGCCGTTTGAAAATAAATAATAACTTTCCGACATAAGTGCTCACCCTTTAAATATAACAGTATTCAAAGTATGCACATGACATACAAATCTTTTTATTAATTATTTGCGGTGGCTTATCCATTATTAGAATATCTTCTATTTCTTTAATAATACTTTCAATATGCATTACATCTTCTTCGGACAAATTTACCTCTTTTCTTTGCTTTAATAATGGATAATCTAATATCCCTTTCTCGATATGTATACCCCTTTGCTTCAAAAAATAAATATAATACTTTACTTGCCAAATAGAAGCTTCTTCAATACTTTTGCTTTTCTTAATTTCGTGTAGGACCTTCCAATTTTTAATCATGTCAACTTTAACAGTATCATCTATCAGGATTTGCTTGTTTTCACGGCTAAAACTGTGTTCATCTAGCAATTTTCCAAGCAATACATCTTCACTATCCTGCTCCATTGCTATTTGGTTAGTGAAAAACCAAAGTTTCCTTTTACAAACAAAATAATAATAAAACATTGTGCCGGTAATTTTTGACATTATGAACAAACCTTTCAAAATATTCTATTTTCGAAATCCTCATTGTTCTTTTTACGTACGTTATCCAAATTAATTCCATATTCACTGTCATACTCTGTATCTACAATGAATAATTCTTCATAGTCATTTATTTTAATTTTCTGCAAACAGATATTTTCCAAAAGATTACGAGGTATTGGCACGGTGAAATAATTTATCTGCTGTTTTGCCTTGATTTTTTCCTCAAGAGTTCTGGTATTATCATTAATTATTTTGAGCCAGGAATATATATCTTTTTCTATGGCTTCAAATACACATGAAGGGATAACTGATACCTGATTAATATTACGGAATCGCTTAATAACCTCTTTTTTATCAAGTTCGTAAGATGAGATAGATTTGACATAATCAATAGTATTAATTGTTTTCTTATAAAAATCAGAATTCTTTAAATTTTCTGTTGTATACACACTATTTATTAACTGAATCTTTGTTTCTTCATCCAATATTCCATCTATCCGGCTTATATTCTTTTTGGATAAGGCATAAATTTCTTCATCTATAATAGGTCCTACCCCGCTGCATTTTTTATTTCCGCCAGTAAAAACATAACAATTATATTCCTGATCCAAGGCCCTGTTTCTGTAGCATCTTCCCATCCTCTGAAATAACCCTGAAAGATCTGATAATTCAGTAAAAAGACAATCAAAATCAATATCCAGTGAAGCTTCTACAATCTGTGTTGTGACCCAAATACCATAATCTGAACATTTATTAGACCCCAGTTTTATGATACTATCCTCTTTTTCATTTCTGTCTTTTCCAATAAACCCGCTGTGCAAAAGATGAATCTTAGTTTTATCTTCTTCAGACAGGCAATCTTTAATTAACTTATATACTGTTTTAGCTTTTCTTACTGTATTACAGATAACTAATATTTTATTTTTGTTATATCTATCTGCCATAAGCTCTATGCTTTCTTTATCGTCTATCAACTGATCTATGACTTTCACACTATGGCGAATTAATTCATTAGTAAAAACAACTGGCTCTTCAAATTCTATGCCTTGCAGTTTCATCAAATCCAAAATAACCTGCGGAAGTGTGGCAGTTAAAACTGCAAACTTACCTCCGAGTCTTATAACATATGATAATCCCAGAATCAGGTAGGCAACCAATTCGGGTGAATACATCTGTATTTCATCAATAATTATCTTTGAGTATGAAAGAGTTGCTAATTTAGATTCAAAGCCTTTGTAACGGAAAACAAAATTAAAGATCTGGTCAAGAGTACATATCGTAAGTGGCAAGGACCATTGTTTTGTTTTATCATAATATGTCATTAAACTCATGTCTTCATTCTCTTGTTCGACATATTCTTTCAAAGTATCTGAATGCAGGAGCCCCACCCGGTTTTCTATATTTTCTTTTACGATATTATTTTTTATACGATGATATATGGAGTTTATGGCACTTTTCAAAGGCAATGTAAAAAAGCCTTTATTATCGCCAATCCACCATAATCCTCCTTCTGTTTTTCCCATTCCTGTCTGGGCAATTACAACAACATTATCATTCTGATGATCCCTTAAGTAGCATTGCAACTCATTCCAGCAAGCTTTTGGATTCTCATTTTTCCAACTTTGCATCAGGTCTTCGAGGGAATTAATAAGAAAGTCATTTCTGTGCTCTACTTCAATATGTGCACTCGCCGCATAGTCCAAACGGTTTAATATTCCCTTTAGCATTACGTATCTATAAAAATAATCACCATCCCTTGATTCATAAAATCGTTTATTTAATCTGAAAAAAACACCATCAATGTTGGAATTAATAGTTTTAGTAAGCAACTTACCATAATGAAACTCAGAAAAAATATCACGCAAATTTTCAATTTCTGATTCTACTTCTTCAATACTGTCAGGCATTTTTCTGTCATGATGATATGCAACAGCCTGATATAAAAGGCTGATTTCCTTCTCATTATAGCCCTTAGCTTCCAAATAGTCCGTGTCAATAAAACCTATACTGATCAGGCCATGGGGGATTTCGTCTTCATTACTAAAGCCGCGCAGTTTTTTCTGAAATTTGTGATTCATTTTACCCAAATCATGATAGATACAGGCTAAGAATAGCAATTCCCAATCTATATACAGATTGGGATACAGCTCTTTTAAAATCTCGTAATTCTTTAACAAAATATCGGTATGCTCCTGAATATCTTCCTTATAAGGTTTTGTCTTTGCCAAAAAACGTTCATCCATATACTTACTATCCTTTCCGAGGTCATGCCAAAAATACGAAATAATTATCTTCATCCTGTAAAAACGAACGTTTTCTCTTCATCATTACATTTCTTCCATAGAGGACCTCAACTCGTTCCCATTTACGAAATATTTTAGGTGACTTTTTGGTGCCATAGTTAACCAGGCTATAGTTCTTATTAAGCAGGTAACGTGTTCCAGTGTATTCTATTCCTTCATAATTGGTCATTTCTATTGAATCATTTGATAAATAAGAGACAGGAATATATGCGCCATATTCAGGGACCAAATAATCAGATTTAGGAATTATTTTTTCTTCAATATCCACTATTTTAACTTCGTCAAATGAAGCTAAATCTTCCCGCCTTCCTAAAGATGGATATTCCCAAGGATATTTCAGAGAGGTATATATTGTTTCTACTTCTTCATATGAATCTGGAACTATATGAATAAGTAGCTCTACATCAACTAAAAGTTCGCAAGTTGCTACCCCTCTGGAAACACCATATTCACCTACTTTTAATTGATGTCTTCCTTCCTCATATTTCATACCATTCTTAAATTCATATCTTGTGTAAAGATCGTTTACCTTCGAAAAATATTTACCTTGAATACTAACTTTCATAGGATGATAGTTGGTATAGCCGCATAGATTATGTACCATTCCGATAACTGTAGAATATGGCGGTAGTGGATATGTTTCTTTTAATTGAAAACTAATAGGTTTTTTATAATTCACCATATCCTGGCTGATTTTTAGTCTAATTCCTTTCATAATATTCGGCCACCTTATCTTTCAATGATGCAAAGAAGATGGGTACAGAAGTTGCATTTAATACCTCCTTAACTTCATTTGTATTGTCAAAGCAATTATCAACAATACCACAAAAAGTGTGCTCCTTAATACCCTCATACAATACACTGCTAATTTCATTTACCATTATGCAATTGTTTTTAACATTAACTACATTTTGAAATATTGGATTCTTTATATCATATAATCCCCCTATTACAAAGAGAGGTTTCAAGTCTTCCCTTCTCCCCCGAATATCTCTATATAGCATACTGATGGTATCTAACAACTTCTTGACTCTTCTGGATTTCTCGCTGTTATCAAGATAAATATCATATTCCTCGTCAATACCTATCTGATCCAAATCTGCAGTAATTGTATACCGATAATATGATTTATGTATTTCAGCTTGAGCAATATTCATATCACTGTTGATTTTATCTGCTTGACCCTTATTTGTTAAAAAGTCCAAATCTCCTTTAAAGGTCTCTAATGAAATTGCATTCGACAACCTAACTTTTGCGCTGCGCTTTCTTCCGCCAGAACCTTTTTCAGTCTTTAAGTATCCGAAAAAGTCAATTTCAGGGTAATCAGCAATAGTGGCATTTTCACTAAATTGTATAACTTTTTTATCTCCGCTACCCTCAGCAGATACAGGCGCGAGTGGTTCACCCAATTGTTCTGCTATATTATACCTGATTGCCTGGCGGGATATATAGGTATACTGTTCACCCCTATTTCTTGAAATTTTCTTTAATGAAGCTACATTACCAACACTTTCTCCGTAATTTGCACTTTCTGCTTGAAAGATAATTGTCATCGTCATACCTTTTATTTTTAAATTATTCATAATAGCTCTCCTCTCCTCTTAGTTATTAATAACTTCCTTTTTTTCATCAATAAATCCGGTCATAAATGCATAACCTATGGTCCTAAACTGGTCATCATCCTCAAACATACTTAAAAAAACATTCGGTACTTCCTTTCTTACATATAGATAACAATTCAGCAAAGTATCCATAAACATATTTCTGTTATTGGTTTTAAGAGCATTTAGAAGCCTATAGCTTATTCCAGGAATTTTATTAATATTTCTGTCTCCTTTGATGTATTCTTGTCTTAAGTAATATCCTGCTCCTCTTGCTTCTTTTAAAATATCTCTATTGTTGTCCATTCCTTGCATCCCTCCTATATTTTTAATCATCTCAAAATTGATTGAAAGTATATCGAAAATATGATCTGTTGAAAAAAAGCAGTTCATTGGTGATGATAACTTAAGATGAAGCAGTCTGTATAAAAAAGAAAATAAGTTTTGGTTATTAATTACTCTATCTAAAACTTGTTCATAAATGCTGTATCGGTCACCACCTTCCTTATAACCTGTTCTAAATAATGTACTTATTTCTTGGTGGTGGTTATTAATCAGTTTTATTATTGCATGTGGAAGTATATTAAACCGATACGTTCCCTTTCTAAATCGTACTACCTGAATATCAGAGAGTTCAAACTTACTCTTCTCTAATTCCTGTTTTCGTAGCGATTCTACAAGTGCCTGATAGAGTTTTTGCGTTGTGAGTACTCCCCCAATTTCTTGTAAAACCGACTGTTTTACATTTCTATTTACACTAAGCATATAATTCATATCTATGTTTGCATTTATGAAAAGTCCAGAATCATTTACATAAATAAAACCTGCTGGAAGACACGAATAAACTAATTTACATAGTGGGCATATAGCAATGTCATTATTATAATTCCATACATGGGAAGGTTTTCTTGCAACATCAAAGCCTACTTCATTAATAAAACTCAAGTCATTTTTTAAATCTTTTATGGGCATACCACAATTGAAACATTGATATCTATATTTTTGTTTGTCGGATTCTAAGTAATCTACTGCGTCTTTCACAAAATAGTTTTCAAAATCCTTAAACATATCTTTTTCTTTAGTTTGTGGATTGAGAAAGCTAACACTATCCCAACCATTCCTTATAATAGTATAAATAATGTTTTTTGCTGTAATATATTTTTTGCCTTCTGCACTATTACAATATTCAATAATATCCTCTATCAAAGAAAACTGATGCTCAATTTCGTTTTTAATGTTATCTTTTTGTTTAATAAACTCTTCCTCTGTTTTAGGTTCATTTACTTTATGTAGTTTTTTCTCCAAATCTGTCATGCGTTCCTGTAAACCTATTAATTCGAATGCAGCCTTATAACTGGAGCTTGTTAGAAGTTTTTTAGCCACATCTTTAATGAACACATTGACCTTTTTCAATCCATCTAAATCCAAGTTAGCGAAATTACTGTCCTTATAACTCTCTATAACTTTTTTATATGAAACAAGTTTGTACCATGAAAGCGTTTTCTGATAAGTATCAGTAAAATAGGCAAAATATTTTTCTGAGAAATCTTCCAACACATTTGTTGAAAACTCAACACCATCATCTTTAATTTGAATTTTTTCCCCCGAGTGTTCAACTATATTAATAAATCCGGTAATGGCAGCATTCCATAACCAATCTCCAAGTGAAAAACGAAAAGATTTTGCTCCCAAACTGCTCACCTCCTATATTAGCTTTAACATTCCAAATCCCAATGATCTCTTTGACCCCAAACCTCTCTGATATATATATTGAATCAAATATTGCTGACCTTCCAATGATACACAACCTAAAGAGCATGGGATCAAGAATTCATATGATTTCACAACTGTTTTCTTCATGTCGAAAAAAGAAATCTTTAAATCATCAATATCTTTGCTAATATCTCGTGGGAATTTATCCTTTAGTTCATGTTTAAGATTGCGCCTTAGAATATCAATAGACTCATTATCCTCAAATGTATAAAACCAATCTTTTTTTGTTAATGGGTCATGATCTCTTATAACAATAGGAGACAAAGTTTTAAATATTGCTCGATTTTCAGTTATGACCTTTTCTTTTGGATTATGTATTTCCACGATATGAATTGCATTATCATCAGAGATATTAAACCACGTTAGTCTTTGTTTAGAGAGAGCATTATATATCTTAATACAAATATATGGATCAGGTGTTGAGAAATTAATTGCAAGTTTCTTACTTACAACGCTTATGTAATCTTGTCGAATTATGGTATCAGGATAAAAGTAAACAGAAAAAGTAAACTCTTTATTTACATTGTTTTCGTACAATTCATCATAAAAAGCACTATCATCATTTGAAATTGCATGTTTAAGAAAGGAAACTACTTTGCGTCTATAGTCAATTGGAATTTTTTCATCTTTTAATCTACAAATGACTGATAACAACAAGTTCTCATCCCCTTAAAAAATTGTAGTAGTTCATCATGAGCTGCAATAAAGATGTGGTGATGAATTGTGGAAATATAGTAATTATAATGTCGACTTATTTATATTTTAAATTTGTTTCCTATATATGTCAAATATAAATAGAGCATGTGTTGCTTAATGCAAAAATGTAAATTATTGTTCAAACAAGCCTGGTTACTTATCAGGCTTGTTTTTATTTATGTTTCTCTGGGAAAAGATTAATATAAAAATAAACCATACCTGTCCCCTCACGTCTAATAAGTTAGAAAGGTGTTAGTTATTATTTCCAAGGAGGTAAAACACATGTGGAAGAGAACACTTGCCCTTGCTCTTATCCTCGCATTATTCGTATCAGTGGCTTGGTATGCCGGTCCATTTACACCGACGGTAGCCTCTGCCAAAAGCAGAAACGGGTTTTCCATTACGCCCGAAAAAGAAGATGAAACCGGAGTCGCACCCGACAGCGGTTTTATTCTCACTTCAGATACCAATCTGACCCTTGATTATGTAAAGCAAAATGTGTCCATGAGAGATGGAGTACTATTAAACATATCCCAATTATCAGAGAATAAATTTCTCTTAAAACCGTCGGAACCCCTTACACAGAATAAAGTTTATTATATAGATATAAACAAAAGCGATGGAAACACTGTTACTTTCGCTTTCCAAACAAGGCGTGATTTTGTGGTGACAGGAAGTCTTCCTGCCGACACTGCAAGCAATGTGCCCATTGATACAGGCATTGAACTTTATTTCTCATACCCGGATGTTAAAAATATAGACAAGTATTTTGAAATAAGCCCCAAAGTATCAGGAAGATTTGAGAGCAATGGCTATTTCACAGTGTTCATTCCGGATAATAAACTTGAGGCAGGCACAATTTACACGGTAACCGTTAAAAAAGGCCTTACTGCATCAAACGGCCTCGTTTCCCTCAATGACAATTATGTTTTCCAGTTTGAAACTTCCCCTGATTCAAAAATTACAGCTGAGCCCTACCCCGGCCATCTTTTAATAAATGATAACTGGATTGAATTTGGAACCAACGAAAAACCTGTTGTCCCCTTTAACCTTTATTTAAGCAACAATCCTGATTCAGTGGATGTATCATTGACTGTTTATAAGTTTGAAACCCTTGATGCTTTCATCAAAGCATTAAAGGAAAAGGAAAAAGTTCCTGTATGGGCGTCCTATGCTTACAGCCAGAGCAAGACAGATACTTCCGGATTAAAGAAAGTTCTTGAGTTTACCCAGAATTTCAATCTGCGTGTTTGGCAGGCAAGGTATATGATGTTTCCGAAAACCCTTCCCCACGGTTATTACCTAATAGAAATGTCCTGCGACAAGCTGAGCGCCCAGGCTTTCATACAGATATCTGACATTGCCGCATTCACAATTAGTGATAAAGACAACACGCTTTTATGGCTTAATGATATTAAAACCGGAAAAACGGTGGACGGCGCAGAAATATATGATTATTTAACCAAAAACAGCGCAAAAACCGATAAAGACGGATTGGCAAAACTTCCTGTGGCAACTTTGAAGAAAGACAGCCCCTCCCCTGAACTCATGCTATACAGAGTTAAGGCCTCAAACGGCCTGGAAAGCCTTATAAACGCAGGTTATTTATATTATTACGGAAATGATTCCTATTACAGCACCGGCCTTAACTGGCGCTATTTCCAGACTGACAGGACTCTTTACAAGCCGGATGACACAGTGGAGTTCTGGGGATATTTAAAAAGCCGTACAGACAATACTTCTCCCGGAAAAGTTACTATTGAACTGTCCAAAGGCGGATACTATTATCCTGTAAGAATGGCATCAGGCATAATTATGCCGCCAATGTCCAATGCTCTTGAAACCATGACTATTAATACCGAATCAGGTTTCTTTGAAGGCAGGATGAAGCTTCCCTCTCTTGATCCGGGACATTATTCACTTACAGTCAAAGATGGAGACAAGATTATCTCCAGCACCTATATAAGTGTTGAAAACTATATTAAGCCTCAATACAAGATTGAAATAACCAGCAACAAAAAGGCTGTATTCGCCGGTGAAAAAATGACCTTTGAGATAAAGGCCTCCTTCTTTGACGGAACACCGGTGTCCAATATACCTCTGAAATACAATATTTATGGTTACGGCTATTCGGTAGACGGAGAAGGCGTTACCGATGCAAACGGGGTAATGAAAGTAACATACACCCCCACCTACTCGAACGAGATGCAGGGTCAATGCTACTTTACCATCAATGCAAGCGCAGCATTTCCTGAGACCGGAGGCATAATAGAATCCTATAATTTCTATGTATTTGCAAATGACATTACTTTTAATGGCAGAGGCGAAATAAACAGAAATCAGGGTACAGTAACAATTAACGTAAATAACGTTGATCTTTCCACTCTCAACGATGAAGATCAGACGAATGACAACTATACAGGCAAGCCTGTAAGCAACCATAAAGTTACAGTAAAAGTTGACCAGATGGTCTGGGAGAGGATTGAGACAGGCACCGAATATGACGCTATCAACAAAGTTGTAAGAAAAACCTATGAATACAGGGAAAAACGCACAACCATATCTGAAGGCACTGTAAAGACCGACAGTGAGGGCGTGGCAACCTTCAAGTTCAAAGCCGACCCCGGCAAAGAAGGCTATTATATCGCTGAGATAACAACAAAGGACAATAATGGCCGGAACATGAAAACAACCGCGTGGATCTACAATATAAGCAATGACAGAATTATGGAATATCCAAGCGATTACGAATATTACACTCTCACCACCGACAAAGAGTCCTATAAGGCCAATGAGACCGTTAATGTGAAAGTCCTTAAGAACAACAAGGACCCGTTGAAAGATATGCGTACTCTCTTTGTCCAGGCCAGAAACGGAATTCAGGGATATACGGTAGCACCCCAGCCTGAGCTGAACCAGCCATTCCCTGCGAATTTCGCACCGAACTATTATCTTGAGGGCATTGTATTCAACGGCAAAGGTTATATAGCCACAAGTGCCAATATCCCTTATGATTACAGTGAGAAGGAACTCAAACTTGAAGTTACTACTGACAAGAACTCTTACAAGCCCGGCGACAACATGACCATTTATGTAAAAGTTACAGATATAAATGGCGAACCTGTCCCTGCGAAAGTCAACCTTTCGATGGTGGATGAGGCTTTGCTGAAACTTTCAGGACAGCACATCAATCCTTTATCCGAGCTGTACAGCTGGATCGGAGACGGTATTATAAGGTCAACCTTTAACAGGCAGTCAGACAGGGGAGGCTATGGTATTGTCGAGGATAAAGCAGCAGAAGCTGCGGCACCGGTCCCGTCAGCAGCGCCTATGGATAATGGAAAGAGAGCAGACATGGCTGCGGGCACACAAAGTGTAACTGCCGTGAGATCGGAGTTTAAAGATACCGCGTTATTCAAGACAATTTCGCTGGATGAGAATGGTTTAGGCTCCTATACATTTAAACTGCCTGACAACGTTACTTCATTCAGTCTTGGCGCGGCGGCAGTATCCAGTGATTTGTATGCAGGCTCCCAAATCCAGTCTGCAAAAGTATCCATGCCATTCTTTATAAATGATGCTTTGAGTCTTGATTATCTTGAAGGCGATAAGCCGTATATAGGTCTCACTGCCTATGGCGACATACTCAAGCAAAATGAAAAAGTGGATTTTGAAGTCACTGTAAAAGAGCTTCCTGAATTTAATAAGAAAATCAAAGCAAAGGCTTTCGAAAGAGTGTATGCAGAGCTTCCTGCATTAAAAGAAGGAACCTACACCATTACAATGAGGGCAGTATCAGGCTCCGGCAGCGAAGATGCAATAAGCCGCACCATCAATGTTTATTCTTCATACAGAACCATTGAGAGCTCGGTAATGAAAAAACTTGCTTCAGGCATGGAAATTGCAGCAGGCAAGACGGGAATAACCACCCTCATATTTACCGATGCCGGCAGAGGAAGCCTCATAAATTCTCTGCACAGTCTCGCCTGGCAGTATGGTAACCGCCTTGACCAGAAGCTGACTGCCAATTATGCAAGAAAGCTTCTAAAAGAGGTTATAAAAAATGACAATTATATTATCCAACCTGTGGAAGTTGAACCTGCGGCCTACAGAAACGAGGACGGCGGCTACGGGATTCTCCCCTACTCGGGAACAGAACTTAAGTTAAGCGCCCTTGCCGCACCGCTTCTGAAAGACATAACCGACACAAGTTCACTTAAAATGTATTTCTACACTGAGATAGCATCCGGTAAGGGAGTTCAGGCCCCCGCCCTGTACGGTCTGGCTGAGCTGGGCGAACCGGTGCTGGTGGAAATCAATAAGGCTGCCGCAATCGAAAATCTTGCACTCGAAGATTATATTTTCATTGGTCTTGCCTATGAAGCAATCGGCGATTACGCAAAGGCCGAAGAAATCTATAATACAAGGATAAGTCCAAACCTTGAAAGGAAAGATCCGTATATTAGAGTAAAGATTAACGGCAAAAATACCGATGCATCTTACAGCCAGACAGCACTTGCCGCGGTACTTGCTTCAAGAATTGACAGTCCGGATGCACCGAAATTGTACAAGTACGCAGAGAACAATTACTCAAAAATTCTGTACACCGGAATTGAAGAGGTTCTTTACCTCGCAGACCGTATGAAAAAGCTCAATGATACTGAGGCATCATTTGAATACAGCTTTAATGGCGCAGTAAATAAATTGGACCTTTCAGACGGCCACTGCGAAGTAATAAAAGTACCTTCTGTAAAAACAGGTGAGCTTGAAATCATTAATGTCAAGGGAGATGTCAACGTACTGTCCCTGTTTACAGCGCCTTATACAAACAGAGTTAACAACGAACCGGGAATAACAATAACAAGAAAATACTACAATGCCTCAACAGGAAAACAAACCACCAAATTCAAGGCCAATGACATTGTCAGGGTTGAAATAACATACAAAATTGACGATACAGCAATTGACAGTGTTTATGAAATAAGCGACTACGCTCCTGCAGGCCTCAAGCCTCTGTCAATTCCCTGGAACTACGGTTTCAGAGACATGTTTGGCTGCTGGTACCGCCAGTTTGAAGGTCAGAAAGTCACCTTTGTGGTAGGAAGGGGCGAAGCCGATCCCAAGCCTCTTGTGTACTATGCAAGAGTGGCAAGCCCAGGCGAGTACACTGCAGAGGGTACAGTTGCCCAGGGATCTATGGTTAAGACAAGTATAAAGACCATTGAGAACACCAGGATAGTAATACAACCTTAACATAGCTTGATATTAATTTATATAAATCTTATTACCCGCTATTTTATTCCCCGCTGTCGGCAATATGCCTGACAGCGTCTTTTTTTTATCCGTGTAATGCCACAGCTTTCCAGAGCCGGAGATGCGAAAAAGAATGTGGAGAATCAAATGCCAATAAGTGCAAAAGACAAAGCCTTTTGCATCATAATCTTCCCTGCAAAGGATAAGTATAAAGGCAGAGCCCTTGCACATTAATATCTTAAAAAGAGAATAAGGAGAATCATGAGCTAAGAAAGTGCAACGGGCTCTGCCTTCAAGTTATCCGCAGGCAAAGGCAAAAGTATTGGCTATAATAACTCAATCGGGGGAATCAAAATAGATGGTTTATCATCTCTGCAATTTTTATTTTCGATTGCTGGAACAGCTCCACAATGCGGAATTTTACCTGGATGTCCAGATCCTGTTTAGCAATATCCGCAATAAGCCTGTAATTTGGCCCCAGTTCTTTTTCCAGCCTGCTCATGGCCTGTTCATCCATTCTTAAGCTATGGGCATCGGCAACACACAGGGGCGGGAACATTACACACCACCAGTTCTCGCCCTCAGCTTCCCCCAGTTCCACTCTTACGGCTTCATACATTCCCGCGGGGAGGGTTATGTTGTCATATTCTTTGGTGGGGAACGAAAATACTCCGTATTTTGCCCGGGCCACCTCATTGGAACCGTTTTCCCTCAAAACCTGTGTTGCGATTTTTTCTATCTCACTTAAGTTTGCCTTAAGGTATTGAGCTGTTTCTTCCCTGTCGGCTCCTTCAGGATACCGGGATGACACATGCTTTAGTATTGCGTCTCTTACCTTCAGTTTCAGTTCCTGATCTTCAGCGGTATTGCTGTTGGCTACAATGTGGAGCCTTACAACATTGTCAGCAATCTGCTTTTGTGTCGCATTACTGTAAAAAATACATAATATAAGTACCACAACAATAAATTTAGTTGCTTTTGAAAAATACTTAATGGCTGACTTACCCTTTAAAATATTAAAATCTTTATGTTTAAACATCATTTATATCACCGTCCATTTTCACTGTCCTATTTCAATTATTCACCTAAACAACAATTTCAATTCAGACGGATCAATTTCCCATGGCAGAATAATGCACAAAAAAACTTCAAATAATAAACAGCTCAAATTAAAGATCTGAGCTGTTCTTGATAGTTTTATAACCTGATTTATTATCGTTTTTTTATATTTTTTTACATGCAGATATAATTTATGACTGAGAGTTTTAATTTTTTGCTTTTAGTTTTTGCTTTGAGGCTCAAGAACAGTAATATAGTATTCTTCGTAAGTCAGTCCACTGCTATAAACATCCTCCGCTATATCGCCCACATATCTTAAATGCCATGGCTCATACCTGTAACCGGTTATACTCTCCTTATCCTTGGGGTAACGAATAATAAAACCGTATTTATGGGCATTTTCTCTGTACCACTTAAATTCCGGGGTATTTTCAACGCTGTAATTGTTTTTTATTACGTCAATTGCAAGACCTGTGTGGTGCTCGCTGTGCCCTCCCCTGGCATTTAAGCTGTCCACATCTTCAATGGTACGCCCGCTGTTGACTGCCCTGTTCCAGATAGCATTCTGGGTTTCAATGCTCCTGTATGTACCGTATGCAGTAATATTCAAACCCAGCAGTTTTGCGTCCTCATGCATCTTTATAAAAGCCTGCGCAGCATCGGGATGCATATATTGGGGACCTCTTCCTTCCACACAAAGGGAAGGATCCAGTTGAACAAGCGGTGGCTTGAAATTGTCGGGTAGTTTGTGAAATTTATTAACCAGAACTGTTAAATCAGTTATGTTGCTTATAACATTTACGTGCTTGTAAAATCCCTTGTCCAGCCCTATATTTACATAGGTTATAACCTTTTCAAAGGGATAGTCCGGTTTTTTAATCTTATACAGGACATATCTGTCTGAGTACTCATCGTTAAAATATGGCAGTCCTCTGTAATTTACCAGTTCCTGAGTATATTTTTCAATAAGCTCTTTGCTGGGAGGCTCCTCTTTGGGTTGTGACGCCCCGGAATTTGGGGCAGGTTTTCCGGCAGGATTATTTGAAGGATTCCCGGAGTTCTGATTATTCTGTCCGCCTTTTTTTCCTTCTTCAGACACCGAAGGCTCAGTCTGATTTTCCTCTTTCTCATCCGGAGTTGGTGTCGGCTCTGAAGTTTTACTTTCCTCAGGAGAATTATTGGAGACCTGTTCTGAATCCGGTGTTCTATCTAAGGCATGGCTAATACCAAGCTGGTTGAAAAGAGTTGTACATGCAGCGGATATTGCAACAATCAAAAGACTTGTAACAAACAGTAGAAATATGGTCCTTCTGGTTTTTTTCCTCACGGCTGTTCCCTCCAATTGTACCTTTAACAATAACATTTTTTGTGGGATAGTGTCAATAAATGTTGAAACTGTTCATGATGATGTAAATTACTTTTGAGATATCTGAAATGTTCCGATATAATAAAAAAGAGGGGGAAAACATGGACATACCAAAGATATCCGAAATTCTAAGCCAAAAAATAGCCGAAATACAAAGCCGGGTGCCTGTTAAGCTGAATATTTCCACAGGCGTATCCCAAACCGACTCCGTGAATTTTGCAGATGCCCTTAAGGAGGCTTCTTCCACCTTGTCCTCCGCGGCTCCTTTGATTGATCCTCAGCTGCTTACAGGAATCTCAAAGCCTTCGTCAGGCACCAAGTATCCTTTGGTCTCAGGTTCATACGAATCGGTATATCCCCGTCTTTCCAAACAGCAGATTGAAGAACTCATGCCAAGAATTGATGCTGCCATAGAGAAATACTCAGAAAGGTTCAATCTTGATCCCCTGCTTGTCCGTGCCGTAATAAAAGAGGAATCCGGTTTCCAGCCATTTGCCCTTTCGACATCCGGAGCCATGGGCCTCATGCAGCTCATGCCAGGTACGGCCGAAGGTTTGGGAGTAAAAGATGCCTACAATATAGAAGAAAATATAAGAGGCGGCACACAGTATCTTGCCGCACAGCTCAAAACCTTCAATAATCTGGAACTGGCCTTGGCGGCATATAATGCAGGACCCAACGCAGTAAGAAAATACAATGGGATTCCTCCCTATGACCAGACCCAGAGATATGTAAAAAAAGTGCTGGATTCTTACGAACTATACCAGTCACTTATGAAATAATCAACAGGTTTTATCCACAATATCCACAATGTTTTCCACATATAAAACGGGCAATACAAGCGGTTTTTATGAATATTTCCACATTATTCACAGCCTTTATGGTTACTTCCGATGGGAAGTGAAGGCACTGCATTCAATGTGTCTTCGGCAAACTCACCTGCCAAATATGAATAATAGCCTGCGGCTGCAATCATGGCCGCATTGTCAGTGCAATACACAGGTGTCGGATAGAATACGCCGATACCTTTTTTACTTGCACGCTTCTCCATAGTATCCCTCAGAAGTGAATTTGCGGCAACACCGCCTGCAATACATATAGTTTTGACCTTGTAATCTTTTGCGGCTAAAACTGTATGGTCCACAAGGACATCAATAACGGCCTGCTGGAAAGATGCGCAAATGTCTTCAACAGAATATTCTTCCTTCAGTTGACGGGCATGGTTTATATGGTTTATAACAGCAGTTTTAAGCCCTGAAAAAGAAAAATCATAGGGCGCATCATGGAATTTTACCCTCGGGAAATGGAAAGCCTGTGGATTACCTTCTTTCGCCTTTTTGTCTATTACGGGCCCTCCCGGGTATCCCAGATCAAGTACCCTTGCAATTTTGTCAAAGGCCTCCCCTGCAGCGTCATCCCTCGTTCTTCCCAGTATCTCAAAATTCAGATAGTCCTTTACATAAACTATATGGCTGTGCCCGCCCGAAGCCACCAAACAAATAAAGGGAGGTTCAACCTGAGCATGTGTAATATAGTTGGCCGCAATATGCCCCTCAATATGATGTACACTGACAAGGGGCTTGTCTAAAGCTGCGGCAAGGGCCTTGGCAGCAGATACTCCAACCAGCAGTGCACCTACCAGGCCGGGGCCATAGGTGACAGCTATGGCGTCAATATCCTTTAAAGTAACCTCTGCTTTTTTCAATGCAGAGTCAATAACAGGCAGTATAAGTTCAACATGTTTACGGGAAGCGATTTCAGGCACAACTCCCCCGTATTCTTTATGCAAATCTATTTGAGAGGCGATTATGTTTGACAAGACATTGCGCCCGTTTGATACCACCGCGGCAGATGTCTCATCACAGCTTGTCTCTATCCCCAAAATCAAAACATTATCTTTATCCATTTTCATTCACCTTTAAAGAAGCCAGCTTAAACTATCCCTGAAAAAGAGCTGGGCGATGATAATAAGAGCACCAAGAGCCCAGACATAGTAGGAAAAGTATTTAAGCTTCATTTTCTTGACTGCGGCAAGCATGAGCTTGATTGCAAGAAAACCTGTAATACCTGCTGCAGCCATTCCTGCCAATAAATTTACCACACCTACACTTTCAATGGAAGCAGTGTTTCCTTTTAAATAGTCCACTCCGTCCAGCAATGCCCCACCTAATATGGGAGGTATGGACATCAGGAAGGAAAAGTCGGCGGCAAAGCTCCTGTCAAGGCCAAGCGCCAATGACGAGGTAATAGTCATGCCCGAGCGGGACACCGCCGGAAGAAGGGCGATGCCCTGGGCCGAACCAATAATAAGTGAATCCGAAGTTTTTAACTCTTTAAGCCCTTTTCTTCCATTCCCTATCTTCTCGGAAAAATACAGTGCAAAGCCGGTGAAAATGAAACCCGGCCCCAAAACCAACGGGTTTGTATATGTACTTTCAATCAGATCCCCAAAAAGCACCGTAAGCAATACTGCAGGGATTGTGGCTGCCACTATCTGCATGGGAAGCTTTGAAAAGGGATGCTTTATCATATCCAGAATCTTGCGCCAGTAGAATACAAGCACTGCAAGCAAGGTTGCCACATGAAGCGCAATTGAAACAGTCAATACACTTGCTTCGTCAACGCCCAAAAGCCTCTGGAAAAACACCAGATGCCCCGAACTGCTTACGGGAAGAAATTCTGTCAATCCCTGTACTATTCCTAATATAATTGCGTCCAATAAATCCATAATATCTCCTCATCTTTATTCAGCAATAAATATATATTGTATCCCCAAGATCAAGATCCATACTAATCTAATATCAGCTCAAACTCCTTTATTATTGTTTATATCGCTTACATTATTATAAGCATACATCCAAATAATTCAACCCTGCAACCCTGCAGATTATTGACCGTTCAGAACAAAAATTCTTAATACAGAGAAAAAGGAGACAATTCCATGTCCCCTTGTTTTCTTTATTCAGGCAGGAATGCCGCTTCCACATATTCATTGCGTGAATTCCAGAATATCCATTCTTTATACCCGGCATCATATACGGCTTTGATCTGTGCCCTGTATTCATCGACACCATAGGTTTTCCAATAACCGTCAGGAAGATATGATGCTGTAAATCCCTGGATATATGTTCTGACATTTAAATTGTAGCCTTCTATTTTATCAATCCTGTTTTTCCCGACAACCAAAGTATTATATACAACTTCATAGGGTTTTAAATCGGGATGGGTGAAATTAATTCCGTTTATGGACTGTCCCACTCCATTACCCATTGCCTTTCCCTTTGGAGCATTGTTGGCATAGTGGGAAGGATAAATCATGGGGCAAATATAATCCAGGCTCTTTCCTATGGTTTCAAGGGTCTGACCTATTTCTCCGTAGTCTTTGGGGGATATCATAGGCATACCGAAAATATCAGCAGACAAAATTGTGTCTGCGGGAAGGCTGTTTCTTGCATAACGAATGAAACCTTCTATATAATCACTTCTTGTCTTTCCGGGCTCAAGGTCAAGTTTGTATTTATACAAGCTTGTCTCCGGGAAGCGTATATAGTCGAACTGTATTTCGTCAAAACCGAATTGTACTGCTTCCTTGGCTATGGACAATACATAATCCCACGCCTCTTTTTTGGTTGCGTCAAGCCATCTGGAGTTCTTGTCGAAAACTTCCCCGGTTTCGGTTTTGATGGCCAGATCAGGGTTGTATTTTGTGATTGTATTGTCCTTAAATGTAACCATTCGAGCAATAACAATAATATTATTGTCATGAAGTTTTTTGGTTACTTCCCTGATGTCGAAACCCGGTGTGTCGGCTTTTGCGGCGTTTACCACATCGATATTTGAATCATACAGGATTTTTCCCTCATCATTTTTGATATCTATAACATAAGCATTTATTTCAGTCTTGTTGGCAAGCTCAATATAATGGTCAAGCTTGTTTCTGACTGAAGTATAGTTTAAGTACAGAGCTTTAACGGGAACGTCAAGTTTTCGTGTACTGCGCCTGTCCTCCCCGCTGGATGCTGCAGGTGTCGGTGTAGGGGTAGGTTCGGGCGTAGGTGTAGGAGTAGGCTCGGGAGTTTCTGTTTCTGCAGGAGTCTCGACAGGGGTTTCAACAGGAGTTTCGGTGGGCGACGGGCTTTCGGTCCCGGGAGCGTCGTTTTTGGGTACAAATATTACTGCCAGCACTACCAAAGCTACGACAGTAAAAACTCCCGCCATAATCATTGCGGAATTTTGTCTTTTGTTGTTCTTTTTTTCTTTCATTGGTTTTCTCCTTCAATCATAGATGCAGTAAATAATATTCAGCTATATTATTCTATCATATCAGACGTTAACTTTTAATCTTTGGTTTAGATATTATAGCCATAATATATCCGAATACTATTGCTGCGGTGATTCCTGCGGCCGATGCCGTCACCCCTCCTGTAAACGCTCCAAGTAAACCTTTTTCATCAACTGCCTTAAAGATACCCTTTGCCAGAGTGTTCCCGAAGCCCAAAAGAGGTACGGTAGCACCAGCTCCTCCCCATTCGACCAGGGGCTGATATAGACCAAAGAAACCCAATATTACGCCAAGAACAACAAAGCTGACCATAATCCTTGCCGGTGTCAGTTTCGTCAAATCTATGAGAAGCTGTCCTATCACGCAAATAATACCCCCCAGCAAATAGGCTTTTAAAATATCAATCACTAAGCTCCCTCCTTTACTTATGCTTCTATGCACAATGCATGGGCTATTCCCGGAATAGTCTCACCCTGCTGTGTCCTTGTAGGACTTAACAAAGCGCCTGTTGCTAAGAAGAGTATCCGTTTTAAAATACCCTGGTTAAACTGATCAAGTATATAGGTGGAGAATACAGCCGCACTGCATCCGCAGCCGCTTCCCCCGCATACCACCCCCTGTTTTTCTATGTCGAAAATCAATGTTCCGCAGTCCTTGTGCTTACCTTTAAGGTCAATATTGTTTCTCTTTAGGAGATCTATAAGCATGGTGCTTCCGAAAGCACCCAGGTCACCAGTAAGAATAAGGTCGTAATCATCTGCCGAACGACCTGTATCCTTGAAATGCGCCATAATGGTATCGGCTGCAGCCGGTGACATTGCCGCCCCCATGTTATTGGCATCTTTTATTCCTTCATCAACAATTTTACCGGGCGTGACAAGGGTTATCTTTGGCCCGTGACCATCCTTACCGATGATAACCGCACCAGCTCCGGTTACCGTCCACTGGGATGTGGGAGTTCTTTGGGAACCATATTCCAACGGGAAGCGGAATTGTCTTTCGGCAGAGCAGAAATGGCTGGAAGCAGCGCATACGACATAATCGGCCGATCCGCTCTCAATAATCATGGAACCTATTATCATAGATTCACTCATGGTGGAACACGCGCCGAACAAACCAAAATACGGGATATTCGCGTCCCTGAAGGCATAGCTTGCCGCCGTACACTGGTTCAACAAGTCCCCTGAAAGAATAAGATTGA
>JAAYLX010000032.1 GCA_012521705.1 Clostridiaceae bacterium
CAAATCATGCATTTTACAGGGTAAATTAACCTGATGATTTTCTCTGCAAGACCGGGTTTCCTAAGCGCCAACATAATCACTCAACCGCTCCTTAAGCCCTGAATATCTTTCATTCATATTAGTGTTGGCTATCATTTTTTCCATCACATCTGTACTTCCCACCAGCACCACAAGACTCTTCGCCCTTGTGACGGCGGTGTAAAGCAGGTTCCGGCATACCAGTACAGGGGGCACTGAATATAGCGGAATTACAACCGCAGGGAATTCGGTCCCCTGACTTTTATGAACCGTGATGGCATAAGCGTGCTCAAGATTGTCAAGCTGGTCGAAATTGTATTCACAGGTTCTGTTATCATCAAACCTTACGGTAAGTATCTCGTCTTTAAGGTCAATGTCTATAACAATACCCATATCTCCGTTATATACCCCGAGGCCTTCAGTCCATCTTCCACTTTCATCGGTAATTACATATGGGAGGGAATAGTCGTTTTTAATTTGCATTACCCTGTCCCCCACCCGGAAGATTGCACCTCCCCAGGCTTTCTGGGGTTTGTTTTTGTGTTGCGGGTTTAAGCTTTGCTGCAAAAGTTCGTTGAGCCTGTATACCCCCGTATCCCCTTTTCGCATAGGAGTAAGAACCTGAATATCCTTTATGGGATCAAAGCCAAAACGTTCGGGTATTGTTTGGGTACAGAGTTCCACAACTGCATCGGCGGTGCTCTGGCTGCTGGTTTTCTTAATGAAGTAAAAATCTCCTTCTTCCCGGTTAATAACAGGGAGCTGACCTCTGTTTATCAAGTGGGCATTTGTAACTATCAGGCTTTCTTCAGACTGACGGTATATCATGGTCAATTTGGCGACTTTAAATTGCCCGCTCTCTATGATATCTGAAAGCACCTTTCCGGGACCTACCGACGGCAGCTGATCCACATCCCCTACAAGAATGAGGCGTGTCCCCCGCGGTATTGCTTTAAGAAGAGAACTCATAAGTTCAATATCTATCATTGATGCTTCATCGACTATAACCACGTCCGAGGACAAGGGGTTTTCATCATCGTGTACAAAATAGGCCTTATCGTCACTTTCCGGATTGTAAGCAACTTCAAGGAGCCGGTGGATGGTCTTTGCCTCATATCCGGTAGCTTCATTCAACCTTTTGGCAGCCCTTCCGGTAGGAGCGGTTAAAATCACTGACAGACCGATTCTTTCATAGATATTTATCAAAGCCTTTATAATTGTGGTTTTACCTGTTCCGGGACCCCCGGTAATAACATATACTCCCCGGTTAAGAGCTGATTTTATAGCCTCTTTTTGAATTTCATCGAGGTATATTCTATTTTCTTTTTCATAGTCCAATAAGAGGATGTCAATTTCATCCGGGGAAAAATCATCAAAAATCACGTTTAATAAGCTCAGCTTGACTGCGCAGAATCTTTCCGCCTGAATAAGGGTGTCGGGATACACCCTGTCCGGGAACTTGCTTTCAACATAAAGCCGGCCATCAAGCAGAAGGCTGTCAAATGCGTCATTTACAAATTCAATACTTGTTTTGGTAATCTTTACTGCCTTTTCGATTAACTCATCTTTAGGCATCCATGTATCGCCGTTTACAGTATGTGAATTTAAAACATACAGAAGGGCACATTTCAGCCTCTCTTTATTGTAAGGTTCAATGCCGTAATATGCCGCGATTCTGTCACAAACCTTGAAACTTAGGCCAATATCATTGTCTGCAAGAAGATACGGGTTTTTTTGAATTTCTGTTTCTGCGTATGTGCCGTAAATACTCCAAACCTTTACGGCATAGGTTGAGGAGATGTTGAATTTGCTGAGCAGCATTACTATGCCACGCATATTTTCGCGTTCAAGAAAAGCTTGTCCAAAAGAAAGAGCTTTTTCCGGGGTTATTCCCTTTATCTCCGTCAGACGTAAAGGTTCGTTCTGAAAGATATCGAATGTTTTATCCTTGAATTTTTCTACAATTTTCTCTGCGGTGGCAGATCCAAGGCCTTTGATGAACCCACTTGAAAGATAGTCCCTGATTTCGTCTTCCTTGTCAGGCATTTTCCTTTCAAAGGATTCAACAGAAAATTGGCGCCCGTAGACTGCATGTTCAACAAAGCAGCCGGTCGCCACAATGTTCTCTCCTATATTAAGCAGGGGCATTTTCCCCACCAGGGTTAACGTGGAATTGTCAGACTTAATATCACAAACTGTATATCCAGTTTCTTCATTGGTATAGCGAATGGAACTTACAACACCTGCAACCTGCAAATTTTTTCACCTGTCTGTAGATAATCGGTAAAGGTTAATATCCTTCTTTGATATCATACAATATATTATTTGCAACAGGCAACACTTCCAGAGGATACACTTTTTTGAGAGCAGTGGCAATTCTATAAGCCTCAGTTTCCCCCTCCGGAATCATTAAATATACCTTTCCGTCGGTCATAAGCCTTTCCGGGATTCTGTCCAGATAAAGCTGGCGGACGAGGCATTCCAGTCCGCTGCAGGAATGTTCCGGCGCGTATATTATGAGTTTATAGCCCATATTGGACATTTTAATTTTTGCTGAAGAAAAGAAAGATGAAGCAAGATATGTAAGGCCAATGAATGCCAGTACGGACAAAATTGTCAAAGCAAAAATCTCCATTTAAGGCTCCCCGGATGATATACTGCCAGAATCATAATATGTGACCCGGCACGTCCCTGTTATTCCGTCTTCTGAGTGAGCACGAAATTCTCCTCCAAATTGTGAGGTACAAACGGCTCAAACTTTTACGCGCACTCTGCCAAGAAAGCTGTTCTGTACAAGTGGCACAGTCTTTTTCGCGTCCTCGGCTCAGGAAAGTTGTAAGGCTCAATGCTTGTTCTCTTGGAGTACGCGGGCGAACTTGCCATCCGGGCAAGCGCCGCTCAATTGACATCCTGTCAATTGCCTCCAATCGAACTTCGCATTTCGCCAACAACTTTAACCTTCACCTGCGGATAGCTTAAAGTCTGTGCCACTTGTAAATTAAAATCGTTAACTTGAAGAATTTCAATTACTACAGACCAATTATATGCAAACTAAAAGGACTGAATCCGGTTAAATATCAGATTCAGTCCTTGGGTGCTGCTTAATAAACAGTTCAAATTTGAACCACAATTAGATAACTATTTTCACTTAAATTCCTGCTTCTTTGCGGAGAATGTCCGCTTTGTCAGTCCGTTCCCAGGTAAAATCGGGATCATTTCTGCCAAAGTGGCCGTATGCCGCAGTTTTTGCAAAGATAGGCCGTCTTAAATCCAGCATTTTGATTATTGCGGCGGGTCTGAAATCAAATACCCGTGAAATAATCTCCGCTATTTTTTCGTCAGGAATTACTCCGGTTCCAAAGGTATCCACAAGAATTGAAACAGGCTTTGCCACTCCTATGGCATAGGCAAGCTGAACCTCTACCCTTTTTGCCAACCCAGAGGCTACAATGTTCTTTGCTGCATAACGAGCAGCGTATGCGGCAGATCTGTCAACTTTGGTGGGGTCTTTTCCTGAGAAAGCCCCTCCACCATGGCGGCCCATACCGCCATAGGTATCGACAATAATCTTCCTGCCGGTAAGACCTGAGTCACCCTGAGGGCCACCAATTACAAACCGGCCTGTGGGGTTTATAAAGTAACGGGTTTTGTCATCCAGTAAATTTGCTGGAATAACCGGCTTAATAACGTGCTCAATTACATCTTTCTCAATTTGCTCGTGGGAAACTTCAGGGCCATGCTGGGTGGAAACAACTATGGTGTCCACACGCACGGGCTTGTACCCGTCATATTCAATTGTAACCTGGCTTTTGCCGTCGGGCCTCAAATAGTCCAGTATCCCGTTCTTTCTGACATAGGTAAGCCTTTCTGTGAGCTTATGGGCAAGGGATATGGGCATGGGCATATATTCCGGGGTCTCGTCGCAGGCATACCCGAACATCATTCCCTGGTCGCCGGCACCTGTTGCCTCAATTTCATCCTGCATTTCATTTTGCCTTGCTTCAAGCGCTGTATTAACTCCCTGAGCGATATCGGGTGACTGTTCATCGATAGAAGTCAGAACAGCGCAGGTATCACAGTCAAAACCGAATTTGGCTCTGTCGTATCCTATTTCGCGAACTGTTTGCCTTACTATTTTGGGTATGTCGACATAACATTCTGTCGTTATTTCACCCATTACCAGGACCATACCGGTTGTAACGGCAGTCTCACAAGCCACTCTTGCAAGGGGGTCCTTTTCAAGGATGGCATCCAAAATGCTGTCAGATATCTTGTCGCATATTTTATCCGGATGTCCTTCAGTTACTGATTCTGAGGTAAAAAGTCTTCTTGGCATATAATCTCTCCTTTCAAACTACTTAGGAGCTCACGTATTCCATCTGTTACTTATATTTAACAATGAAAATAAAAAAATCTCTTTTAGCGAAGAGACTTCTTAAACAAGCTCCTCATCTTCCAGGAATAACCTGCGGGAATTGGCACCAATGCTTAAAAAGCTGGTTGCCGGGTTTCATAGGGCCTCGTCCCTCCACCACTCTTGATAAGGTCCTTTATTAAATTAAGTTGATTTCAGTTGAATATTATCATAATTTGCGATATTCCGTCAAGCATCTCAAACCGTTAATCCATTACTACAACCCTGTTTTCAACCATTGTTCTGTGGACGTCAATCATTCTCTGGTTCTCCGAACCCCGGAATTTTAAGAGAAGATTTCTCTTCTCAATCTCGAACCTTCCGTCCACCAATATATCAGTCTCTGCCAGCAATTCATCCCAGCCCTTGTGCCTGAATGAATTCTCTAAAAGGTACTCGTAAGTATAACCTGTGTATGTCATGATATTGAGGTTATATTTTTTAGCTTCCCGGGCAAGGTAAGCAAACATTTCAGCCTGCTCGAAGGGCTCCCCTCCGCTGAATGTGATTCCATCCAGCAGAGGGTTTTTCCTTGCCTGGTCAAGTATTGACTCAACTGTTACCAATGTGCCACCGTCAAAAGAATGGGTTTCCGGGTTATGGCAGCCGGGGCATTTATGTTTGCAACCCTGGGCAAAAACCACCATCCTAATTCCCGGCCCGTCAACTATCGACTCATTTATTATTCCTGCAATTCTTATGTATTTATCCATTTTTATCACCATAATGTAAAAATCTATAAAGTATTTAGGATAAACCTTTTAAGCATCCTGTTTACAGAAGGACATGTGTTTGACTCTGTCGCGCTCCTCAGCTCTCTTGGCATCGTTGAATCTTTCAACAGTACCTACCAGGTATCCTGTAATACGACGTATTCTTTCAAACTTAATATCCCCTTCTTCTCTGCCGCAGGAAGGACATTTATTGGCTATAATACCTGTGAAACCGCACACCGGATCCCTGTCCACAGGATGGTTGACTGAACCATAACCTATACCGGCCTCTTTCATGGCTCTTATAATTTTCTCAAAAGCCTGAAGGTTTTGGGTGGGATCTCCGTCAACCTCGACATAAGTGATATGTCCGGCGTTTGTCAGTTCGTGATAGGGAGCTTCAATCCTTATCTTGTCAAAGACACTTATCTGGTAGTACACCGGAACATGGAAGCTGTTGGTGTAATACTCCCTGTCTGTAACACCTTCTATGGAACCGAAAATCGCCCTGTCCATCCTTACAAACCTTCCTGCCAGGCCTTCTGCAGGAGTTGCAATTAAGGTAAAGTTCATCTTGTATTTCTGACTTGCCTGGTCCATGCGTTTGCGTATGTGCTCTACAATTCTCAATCCAAGTTTCTGAGATTCTTCGGACTCACCATGGTGCTTTCCGGTTAATGCCTTAAGACATTCAGCCAATCCAATGAATCCTGCAGTTAACGTTCCGTGTTTCAGTACCTCACGGACCTCATCTTCCCAACCTAATTTATCTGAATCTATCCATACTCCCTGGCCCATCAGGAAAGGAAAGTTTTTAACCTTTTTCCTTGCTTGTATCTCAAACCTTTCAAGAAGCTGGTCTATAACAAGGTCTATCTTTTTATCAAGTTCTTCAAAGAAGACATTGATGTCGTTATTGCTTCTTAACGCAATCCTTGGAAGATTAATTGTGGTAAAGCTAAGATTGCCCCTGCCGAAGATAATTTCTCTTTCAGGGTCGTGAACATTTCCAACTACTCTTGTTCTGCAGCCCATATACGCTATTTCGGTTTCAGGGCGTCCGGGTCTGTAGTATTTTAAGTTAAATGGAGCATCCAGGAATGCAAAGTTCGGGAAGAGTCTCTTGGCGCTTACCCTGCATGCAAGCTTAAACATATCGTAGTTAGGATCTTCAGGATTATAGTTTACTCCTTCTTTAACCTTGAAAATATGCACCGGGAAAATGGGGGTTTCTCCATTTCCGAGACCAGCTTCGGTTGCAAGAAGTATGTTCTTGATAACCATCCTGCCTTCCGGGGAGGTATCCGTACCATAGTTAATGGAACTGAAAGGAACCTGCGCCCCTGCCCTGCTGTGCATGGTGTTAAGATTGTGGACAAAAGCCTCCATGGCCTGATATGTATTCCTGTCTGTTTCGGCCAGTGCTTTATCGGCCGCAAAATTCTGGGCTTTCCCTATAATTTCAGCATCATGAATATGTTCAATGAGGTAGTCCCTCTCCAGGTCCACATATTTTTCATTGGGTATTAGTGTAGGATAGACATTGTGCTGGTCTAAAATTCTCTTTGAAACAGTATTTACAAGTGTTGCCGCGTCCTCATATCCGGACAACAGTTCCAGAGCTTTGGCCAGGTTCTGCTTGTAGAGCCTTGAATAGGTTTTGGCAACACCTGCAGCCATTCCATAATCAAAATTGGGTATGCTCTGGCCACCATGCTGATCGTTCTGGTTGGACTGAATGGCAATACAAGCCAGGGCGGAATAGCTGTGTATGTCATTGGGCTCTCTTAAATGCCCATGCCCTGTACTGAATCCGTCTTTAAAAAGCTTAACTATATCAATCTGACAGCAGGTGGTTGTAAGGGTGAGAAAATCCATGTCATGGATATGAATATCTCCATTTTTGTGGGCCTGCGCATGCTCGGGCTTTAGGATATACATTTCATAAAACTGCTTTGCGCCTTCAGAACCATATTTGAGCATGGTTCCCATTGCAGTGTCCCCGTCAATATTTGCATTTTCTCTTTTGAGATCATTGTCTTTTGATTCTTTAAAGGTCAGGTCCTCATAAACCTTCATCAAACGGGTATTCATTTCCCTGATACGGGTTCTCTCTGCCCGGTACAGAATGTACTCCTTGGCTGTTTTTGCGTGTCCGGCCTCAATAAGAACCTTCTCGACAATATCCTGGATTTCTTCTACCCCTGGAACTTTCTTATCAGGACTGCTTTCAAGCTGCTCCACTACTTTTTCTGCCAGAGTTACAGCAGTGGTATAATTCTCTTCTCCTGCAGCTCTTGTTGCTTTGAAAATGGCATTAATGATTTTTTCAATGTTGAAAGGTACTTCTCTTCCATCTCTTTTTCTGATCTTTGTAATCATGCCCGCACTTCCTCTTTTATGTTGAGTTTTTTCATTGGTTGACAGATAAAACCTCCCGACAAAAGCGTCAAGAGGCAATCAAATCAATTCTCATAAAAGACCTGCTTACTTGGAAACCGTCCTCTGTGGAACAATATTTTGTTATTATTATACTATCACAGCACAACATGTAGTGTCAATGCTAAGTTATCCTGTAACCTTAACTCTTCCATTGTTCCCAGATTATAATAGTGTGATTGATGAATACTATAAGTCCAGCATACACAATATAACGCCAGAAAAAAATGAGAATATGGTCCCGGAATTGGCTCAGAAATAAGGGCAAACAATTCCATGATATGGAATCCGGATGGCCGGATTATTCAAAAATACGCTATTTCAGTATTATATTTCAATTAATCGGAGACATTTTCAAAAATGTCTCTACACCGTTGACAAATTGGTAACGGTCTAAATATAATTGAGGTAAGTTAATAAACAGCAGGGGGAGTCCAAGATATGACCAAGATAAAAGATACCGCTCTGGACAGTTTCCAATATGCTATTTCAGAATATCTTCTCAGAAACAAAAGTATCCTTGATCAGATGACCAAACTGGAAAGTTCAAATGCACGAATTAACAGAACCCTCTCCAAGGCAGTGACCCATTGTGGTTGTCTCAAAGTCAATGCGAGCAAACAAAACTATCCTGAAGACATGCAGCCCGAAAAAATCAGTACTCACCTGGAAGGGAAAATTTGCCCCAACTGCAGGGACTTTCTTGAAAAAGAAATAGGCCATCACTTGTTCTATCTGGCTTCACTGTGCAACAACCTTGATCTGAACCTCTATGACATTATTATTAAGGAGCTTGAAAGACTTAATCTTCTTGGAAAGTTCAATATGAGATAATTTGAGTAATAAGTTCAGAAGTATATTTCCGATAACACTTAAGATTATCTGATTACTTGGTGCACCTATGATTAATCTATAAATTGGAACACATATAATCAATTAAGATTGATTGATAAGAAATTATACAAAATTTAAGGGTCTGAGTAATATTCAGACCCTTATCTCTTCTATTTACAAGTTTTACAAGCATTTATCTTTATCCGGTAAGTTTTACTTTAGAAAAGACCGCGCTGAGAATAATGAAATATCGAAAAATCAGACATCAAAAAACGGCATTTATAGCTTCTTCAACAGTGGAAACAGTCACTATTTCCATTTCTTCAGCCAAATCTTTGGGCAGAGTTATTGAGCTTTCAGGAATGATACAGCGTTTAAATCCGAGGCGGTGGCTTTCTGCAAGTCTTTTCTCCATTTGGTTTACAGGCCTTACTTCTCCTGTTAACCCGACTTCTCCAAATACTACCGTCAACGGGCTTAAAGGCATGTTTTTAAAGCTTGACGCTATCGCCAGGACGGCTCCCAGATCCGATGCCGGCTCAACAAGCTTAAAACCTCCTACCACGTTTAGATATGCATCAAAGGATGAAAGCTGCATTCCAACTTTCTTTTCAAGGACTGCCAGAAGCATTGAGAGCCTGTTATAGTCCATACCGTTGGCCTGTCTTCTTGCCATCCCGAATGCGGTAGGACAGACAAGGGCCTGTACTTCCACCAGCATTGGTCTTGTTCCCTCTATTATTCCGACAATTACCGATCCGGCCTGGTCCTGGTTCTTATGCTGAATCATCCTGCTGGAAGGGTTGGAAACGTCAATGAGCCCTGTTTCCCTCATTTCAAAAATGCCAATCTCATTGGTTGAACCAAAGCGGTTTTTAACCGCCCTTAATATTCTGAAATCCTGATGGCGTTCCCCTTCAAAGTAGAGGACCGTGTCCACCATGTGCTCAAGGACTCTGGGACCTGCCAGAGACCCTTCCTTGGTCACATGTCCAACCACAAAAGTTGTAATCCCGTTCTTTTTGGCTATCCTGAGAAGCTGCCCGGTCACATCCCTGACCTGGCTTACACTTCCCGGCGCAGAAGTCAGTTTTTCCGTATATACCGTCTGGATGGAGTCAATCACAAGAAAATCAGGTTTATCCCTGTCAATCACAGCTTCAATAGTTTCAAAGGATGTTTCTGAAACCATGAATACATTGGGATTAAGTGCCCCAATGCGCTGAGCTCTTAGCTTAATTTGAGCAACCGATTCTTCACCCGAAACATACAGAACCCTGCCGGATTCAGCGATTTTGGCAGATATCTGCAGTATCAGTGTTGACTTTCCTATACCAGGATCCCCGCCGACAAGTATAAGAGAGGCGGGAACTATTCCCCCGCCCAATACACGATCAAACTCGGCACTTCCGGTTTTGAGCCTCGTTGCTTCAATTGTTTCAATTTCAGTAAGCGGCAGTGGTTCCGGCAATGGCCCTGCAGAACCTTGCGTCCTGGATGCAGAGGCATTTTCAACTACCTCTTCAATAAACGTGTTCCACTTTAAACACGAGGGACATTTTCCAAGCCAGCCGCTGCTTTCATAGCCGCATTCGCTGCATACATATTTACTGCGAAGCTTTGCCATTATTTTTACTCCCTTCAGAGTTTCTTCCATTTCACCCCGTTAGGTGTATCCTGAAGTTCTATACCCATTTCTTTGAGTTTATCCCTGATTTCATCAGCCAGTTTCCAGTTCTTTTCCTTCCTGGCCTTCTGCCTTTCTTCAATAAGACGCTCAACTTCAGCCTCGAGGGTGTCCTCGCCCTTTCTCACAATGCCAATTACTCCGGTGAGTTCATTGAACAGATTGAGCGCTTCTTCAAGATAAGCTTTGCTTGTATTGCCTCCGGAGATATCGGTATTGATTTCGCGGACCATCTCAAAGATGGCTGCAATGGCATCAGCTGTATTAAGGTCGTCTTCCATGGCTTCGATGAATTTTTCTTTATATGCCAGAAGTTTTGAAGCGTCAGGACCTGATGACCCTTCATCCTTCGCATTCTTGAGCAGGAATTCCATATTCCTCTTGCATTCATAGAGTCTGTCCAAAGCGTTGGAGGCTTGTTCAAGCTGCTCAGCACTGTAATTTATAGGGCTTCTGTAATGGGCTGAAAGCATGAAGAAACGGATAACTTCATAGTCATAGTGCTTGGATGCATCCCTTACCGTAAAGAAGTTACCCAAAGATTTACTCATCTTCTGGTTGTCTATATTGAGAAATGCGTTATGGAGCCAGTATCTTGCAAAGGGCTTTCCGTTGGCTGCTTCGCTTTGCGCTATTTCATTTTCATGATGTGGGAAGATGAGATCCACTCCGCCGCTGTGGATGTCAATGGTCTCCCCAAGGTATTTATTCGCCATTACTGAGCATTCAATATGCCAGCCGGGGCGGCCGGGTCCCCACGGGCTGTCCCAGGCAGGTTCTCCGGGTTTGTGAGCTTTCCAGAGAACAAAATCCATGGCATCCTGTTTTCTTTCATCCACTCCAATACGGGCCCCTGCTTCCAGTTCATCTATGTTGTAGTGGGACAATTTTCCGTATTCGTTAAATTTCTTGGCGCTGAAGTAGACATCTCCGCCTGCTTCGTAAGCAAAGCCTTTATCAATAAGTGTCTTAATAAAATCAATTATTTCAGGTATTGTTTCGGTAGCCCTGGGATGGAAATCGGCTTTCTCAATGCCGAGGCCCTCTGCGTCCACGAAATATTCTTTAATATAGCGCTCAGCTATCTCACTGACCGTAGTTCCTTCCTCATTGGCTTTCCGGATAAGTTTGTCGTCTATATCAGTAAAGTTCTGGACAAATGTTACATCATAGCCTCTGTATCTCAAGAATCTTCTTAATGTGTCAAAGACAATAAAAGGCCTTGCGTTACCAATGTGGAAGTAGTTATATACAGTCGGGCCGCAGGAATACATGGTTACCTTGTTCCCATTAAGCGGCACAAACTCTTCCTTCTGGCGGGTTAAAGTATTGTAGAGTTTCATAAAAGATTTCTTCCTTTCTGACAGTTTTCATCCTGACAGCTTTCATTCTGACCTTTTTTCTTCCTGTCGGTCTCCCTGGGTATTATTAATTTTACCCTCAAGCTCTTTTATAATCTTCTGGTATTCAGAAAGTTCGCTTCTCAGTTTGCTGATCTCGCCCCTGAGCCTGCAGAATTCCTGGGATACCGGGTCAGGAATATGTATCTGGTCAAGTTCAAAGCTTTGGCGAATCTTTTGTCCGGCGCGCTTGACAGCTCTGCCGGGAACACCGACAACAGTGGTATCTTCTTCAACCTCATTCAATACAACTGCATTCGCCCCTATTTTGGCATTGTCCCCGACCTTGAAAGGTCCAAGAATTTTGGCGCCTGCACTTATAAGCACATTGTTGCCTATAGTGGGATGGCGTTTTTTCCCTTTGTCCTTTCCAGTACCTCCAAGGGTAACTCCGTGGTAGATTGTGCAATAATCCCCTATTTCGGCAGTCTCGCCTATGACCACTCCCATACCATGGTCAATAAACAGGCATTTGCCTATTTTGGCTCCCGGGTGTATTTCAATACCGGTTTTGTGCCGGGCATACTGCGAAATGGCACGGGCTATAAAGTACCTTCCATGCCTGTGGAACCAGTTGGCAATCCTGTACATCCGGACAGCCTTATATCCTGAGTACTGGAAAATTACCTGCCATACACTTCTTGCTGCAGGATCCCTCTCATAAATTGATTTAGCTTCCTCATACCATCTGAACATGTCTTTCACCTGTAGATGCATTATATACCAATAATTATACACATTATATCTTCTACAGGAAACTGTGTATGACAAGTATTTTAAAAAATCAGGACATTGCCGTAACATCAGGCGCTTCAATATCTATCATTGCAGCGCCGGCGGCTGTGGCAAATTCAGCATTTTCCGGTATGTGGAACTTCACTTTATGCAGATCTGTCAGGAAATGAAAAACTTCTCTGGCCTGAGGTACACCTGTCAGGTTGCCTGTCAGAACAACATCTTCGGTATTGGCGTTTCTGGAAGCGAAGACCGCCATCATCCCTATGCTCTGAAAAACAAGATTGATTATCCCAAGAGCAATATCAGCTTTGGAGACACGGTCGATTATCTTCCCAAAGTTGGATGCTGTGGTATGCGACGGCATACCCGCAATTTCATCATGTGAAATGTCGCCTATTGTAAGGTCTACATGGCTTAAATCCCCGTCTTTGGCCAACTCTATAATATCATTGAAATTGCGTATGTTCAAGGTAAGTCCGGAAAGGCCAAGCAGGGTTCCTCCGCCCACACCTGTTCCGCCTAAGTGGGAAACCCTGCCTTTATCAGCCATGACATAAGCGGTACCTGTACCCATACTCACAACCACCGCTCTGTCAAGGCCGCTCAAATACAGGCCGCCAAGGCCTGTCGCATTAAATTCTGCAACTCTGTAAGTGGGAATTCCGAAGATTTTTTCTTCTATGAAGGAGGAACCTACTCCTGTAATCATGACTCTGTCGATGTCAGACAGCTTCAGTTTGTTTTCGTTAAGAAAGCGGCCAAATGCGCCATATACCGATGAAACCGGGTCAGTAGCCTTGACCAGTAAAGGACTGAAGATTTTGCCCGAGTCCATTCCTACGATCTTGGTTGTACTGCCTCCGATATCTATTCCAATTACTTTACCCATAAAATCCCCCTGTTCCCCTTAAAAACATTAGTGTTCTTATGGAATATTTTTATGGTCAACTTAAGTACTATCTTTTCTTTATTCTTTCAACAGCATAAACAATTGGGGAACATACAAGAGCAGCTAAAAGTATTTCAAATACCACATTAAGGGCGATGCCCCCAAAAATAAAGGTGAAAAGGTTTTTGACCACAACAGGTGTTTCAGAAGAGCTTACTATCGCATCCACATACTGGCGTGCATAGAGAATATAAATCATTCCCAATACACCTATTGTATTGGTAAGAGTTCCCGCCACAGCACCGATTATTATAGCTATGCTCTTTTTCTTTATCAGCTTGTTAATGCCGCTGTAAGCATAGTGTGCCGCAATTCCTATCAATATACGCGGCAGAACAGAAACAAGCGGATTTAGAAATACAAAGGCCGTAGGCAGTCCTGCAAATATTGTGGCAGCAGTATACAGACTCGAGAGTCCAAAAATCAGCCCTACAAAGCCCCCTACAACAGGACCTTCAAGTATTCCCGCAATAATAACAGGAACGTGCATTGTAGTAATAGTGATTGGTAAAGGCGGGACGGGTATATAACCCAATGACGGAATAAGACTTAAAAGAATTGAAAATGCGGACAAAACGCCCGTGACAGCAATGCGCCTCGCGCTTGCTCCAAATTTGTTGCTATTCTTGTTCATAACCTACCTCCGTTCTCACTCCATTATGGATATGAGTCGAAATTAATATAGTATAAAATTAATTTGTCCGGTTTTCTTCAGAAATACCGGCCATTTAATATTATCACAGCCCCCGATATTATTTCAATTATTTAAGATATACATAAATAAAGGCTAAGACAGCCACACTTTATGCAAAACCAATATCAGGGTTTTGTGGAAATATAGATAAGTTTATCCCTCAATATAAGATAAATTACTGCATGAAATGACAGTATTTTTCTATGTACAGTCATTAAATTGTGATAAGATTAAAGAAATAACTCAACAGGTGATATGTTTGCTTCACGTTTTTATAGTCAACCCGGCGGCAGGCAAGGGAAAAGCTCTGCAAATGGCCGAACAAATAAAAAAGAGGTTTGAAGGTTTTTCACAACCTTATGAAATAAAAATAACCCAATATCCGGGACACGCTACAATTCTTGCCGAAGAGGCCTTAAAAGCCGACCAGCCCGTCCGTATTTATTCTGTGGGCGGTGATGGTACTTTAAATGAAATAGTTAACGGAATGGCTGGCTCACAAGCCGAACTTGGCGTCATCCCCTGCGGTTCAGGCAACGATACGGTCCGCTCGCTATACAAAATAGTCGATCCCATAAAGCTGATTGATGTTCTGCCTGTTTCTTCTACGGCACTTATTGATCTGGGCAGGTTTAACGGAAAATACTTTATCAATATTGCTTCCATAGGATTTGACGCAGAGGTGGTATTAAAGAGCCGGATTTTCAGAAGATCCCCTCTGATTTCAGGGTCAATGGCATATATTCTGGGTGTTTTGACAGCAGTTCTGAGAATGAAAAAATACAGGTTGCGCATAAGTGTAGACCAATCTGAAACCATTGAAAAAGACACTCTTTTATCTATTTTTGCAAACGGCTCATTTTACGGAGGCGGAATGCTGCCCGCTCCCATGGCGAAAATGGATGATGGGTTGCTTGATTTCTGCTTTGTTGATAAAGTCACCAGGTTAAAACTCTTAAGGTTTTTCCCTGCTTTCATTAAGGGAAAACATGTCGGTATGAAGGAAGTCCATATTTCAAGAGGCATACGTACCGTTGTTGAGAGTGACATACCTTTTCCTTACAACATTGATGGCGAAGTGTTCACAGGCACCAGCGCAGTTGTCGAATTAATACCTGATTATCTTAATGTACTGGTTCCGGTTGAGAAATAATCGTCCAGCTTCAATTATTTCAGATACAGAGTTGTGCTGTTCTTATATTGTGGAGCCCCGCATTTCTTCACATTACATAATCAGCTCATTCTCTTTTTTATTTACGGCATAAAACCCTGTGGGGTTTTCGGGATTTTCTTTATTGTACATAAAGGTGTTTCCGTCCATGCCGGAAAATACACCGCCCGCTTCGGTAACGATGATTTCCATAGCCGCCGTATCCCATTCCATGGTTCTTCCGAACCGGTAGTAAGCGTCTACATCGCCCCTTGCAAGAAGGCAGCCTTTGTACGCGCTTCCTGCAATTCTGATGTCTGTTATATTGTTTTTTAATATCAGATCATCAAGTTCAGGGGAATGATGGGATCTGCTTTTTGCCAGGCGAATGTTTCCGGTGTTCTCAGAGACTTTTATCCTTTTTACGCCACTTTCTGTTTCCATGAATGCCCCCATGCCTTTTAACGCGTAATACATTTCTTTGTAGACAGGAACGTAAATGACACCGGCAATTGGTCTTCCCCTTTCAACCAATGCGATATTTACGGTAAACTCATCATTCCTCTTAACATATTCCTTTGTCCCGTCAAGGGGGTCAACTACAAAGCAGTATTCCTTATTAAGTCTGGAGAGATCGTCAGAGGATTCCTCGGCCAGTACGGGAATGGATTCGAAATTACTTTTAAGACCTGACACAATTATTTCGTTAGCAGCTTTATCAGCACTTGTAACAGGTGAATTATCCTCTTTATACTCGACTTCGATTTCCCGCCTATAGTGTCTGAGTATTTCTATGCCCGCCTTATAAGACAGTTCTTTCATTACCTGAAGTATTTTCTGTAGTTCCTTCAAGCCCGGAATCCTCCTTTGTACTCTGTTTTTCAGCATATTTCTTAATATAGCTTACATTTCAGCAAAGCCACTCATTTTATACAACCCTTATGTAGTTATTTCGGTTTCCGACAGTTTGAATTTTATATGCTTCCCTTACAGGGCAACCATAGGCCTGGCTTTGGGTAATAACCATATTTAAATATTCCTCAGGGAACAGCAGGCAATATCCGCAACCAGTTCTTGAAACCTTGCAGGGTGTGGAAATAACTTCAAAAAACAGCCCCGACTGTTCAAATATGCGGCGCATTCTGAAGGCATAGTTCCCTGAATCATAAAGAGCAATACAATCCACAAAAAGCACCCTTTAAAATGATATCCATATTAATATGCTATTCCGCATATTATTCCACTGTCACAAATTCTGTCATATAACCTTGACCTCAACTTTATTCCTTGACATCATCAGGGGCTTATCGTATAATTACTTTTGCATTTAAGCGCCCGTAGCTCAGCAGGATAGAGCACAAGTTTCCTAAACTTGGTGTCGCACGTTCGAATCGTGTCGGGCGTACCAAAAAAGTCTGTTCATTACATGAACCGACTTTTTTCTTTTTTGTCCTTCTGCTATATATTTTCCCAAAGGAATGGATTAACCCCATTTAAATTCAATCATCACTTGCAGAACTTGAAGAAACTGACCTATCCTGCCGATTCAAGATTATTCAGTATTCCGGATGAAAACATAAAGAATGTGATTGAGAGAACAAGGCCCCATCCGCACATGGCATAAACAGCCATAATTTCACTGCCTGTGTAGGAAGCGGCTATGATCGCGGCAATTATGCCGGGAACCTGGATTAACAGTGAGGATATTACCTTAAGGAATATCAAAAGGCCTTTGCTGTGCACCCAGCCAAATATTCTTCTGCTTAAGACGTCGGTATATACAAAAACCGATCCGAAGGCCACATAAGTCAGTGTGCATGCGAATATGGTCTGTATACCCGCTTTAAACATTATTCCCGAAAGCAGGAAGAGCAACAGTCCATCAAAAAAATTCTTGATATGTTCGGCAGCCGTTGCATAGAAAAGCTTCTTCGCCGATGAATCGGGGATCAGGTATATAAAAGGTCTTTCCATCTCAACATTAAGTCTTCCCTGGGCCTGGAACAAAAGCAGCATATAGGCGCTGAAAAATAAAATAGCCATTAGAGATGCATCGCCACCGAATTCCCTCCCGATGATTAATCTGAAAACAAGTGTCGAAATTATGATGGTTACTGTCGTCACATCAAAGAAGAAGAAAAACGACATTTTACGGTATTCCAGAAGCTGTTTTGACAGTATTGTACGGGCTCCCGTCCCCCAGAGCTTCTGGGATACTTTATCCCTGACCTTCAAATTAAAAGCAAAGGTATTTCCTTCACGCTTTGCTTTCCGGACAGCTTCCAGATACTCGGTCCCGCTGAGTACATCTTCATAGTAATCAAGTTTAAGATGGTAAAGTGCTATGGAAATTCCAGCAATAAAAAGAACCATGCCTGTAATTCCGACATAAAATTCAACAGAAATCCCGGATACAGCGGCAGATGCGATGGAAGCAGCCCATCCGGCCAGAGGAAAATACCTTGCTATGGGGCTGTTAAATACATTTATTATAGACTCTCCAAGATTCCTGGTCTGATAGAGATTGTATAAAGTCAGCAATACAAGCACGGCAGATAACAGATTTAATACTTTTTTCACTGTTTTAGCCCTTTGCTTGTCTTTGGAGGACCATGAATACACAAGCATTCCAAGAAGCGGATATGACAGGGCATAAAAGACTGCGGCAAGAATTATCATCCAAATCCCATAGGGCCTGAAAATAAAGTTGTTTTTAAGATTGGGAATCTGGAACATGGCAAACACTATAAGTACCAAAGTTGCTCCCAATTGCTTGATAAATCCGTAAATAAGTATTTTATTAGGACTTATTGGAGCTGTGAAGAGAAGGTTTACATCGGCAAGGCGATAAAAAGTGCTTCCTCTGTCCACAGTTACTCTCAGATTGGAAGTATAGAAAAAAACAAAGGCAAGAACCATAATCCCGTTGAAGAGTTGGGGAGAACCAGCCCTTATTAAACCGCTGGGCATAAGAAAGGACGCCAAAATCAGGCCTCCAAAAAATACCACTATGAAGATATAGCCAATGAGAATGGAAGGTTTTTTAAAAATCCCTTTAATCAGGTTTATCAGGGAGCGTCTTATAAGATAAAGCATTGCCTTCATCAGCCTTCATCCTCCCCGCCGGTAACCTCGAAGAAAATCTGTTCCAGAGATTCTCCGGACGCTGTCAATTCCTCCCTGACCCGATTAGCAACAATCTCTCCTTTGTTCATAATAAGAACCTTATCCCATATTTCGGCTATGGAATCAATGATGTGGGTGCTTATAAGTATTGCGCAACCTGAGTTTTTAAGCTCCACAAATATTTCCTTGAGCTCTTTAATGGCTTTGGGGTCCAGCCCGATCATGGGTTCATCAAACATGACCATTTTAGGATTTATAAGCAGCGCGCAACATAGGCTTACTTTTTGCTGCATGCCTTTTGAAAGCTCTTTGGCAAGCATCTTCTTTTTATCGCTCATGTCAAACCTTTGGAGGAGAGCCTCGGCGGTATCCTCCCAGTCGGTCAGGTTATAAGCCCTTGCAATAAATTCGAGGTGCTCCCAGCATGTCAGTGATTCATACAAAGCAGGGGTTTCAGGAACATACCCGAAAACTCTTTTGGCTTCAGTACTTTTATTGTCCTTCCCATCAATGGTGATTTTCCCTTCAAAGCGAAGCAGACCCGCAATGGACTTTATGGTAGTGCTTTTCCCGGCTCCGTTTGGACCCAGAAGCACTCCGATTTCCCCGGGATTAACCTGGAAAGACACTTTGTTCACTGCCAGGACTTTCTGATATTTCTTTGTCAGTTCTGAAACTTTAAGCATAACCGGCTCCCATATAATAGAAAATACCCTTTAATTATATAATAGTTAGCGGGTATTTTCAGCATTAATTAATTACAATAATTCTATTACCGGAATTATGCCCCACAGCATTTTTTATATTTTTTACCACTTCCGCAGGGACATGGATCGTTTCTGCCAACCTTGGTGCTTACTGCCCGGTGGTCTTCATTGAACTGTTTTCTTATTGCCACCCTCTCTTCTTTTGAGAGAATATTGTCCCATTCATCAAGGTTGTACAACCAGGGGGCCTTGGCACCGAGCATATTGTAATATAGTTTTTCAAAATCAATATTTAATTTAATCTCGCTTTCACTGGTCAAATCCTGAAGGTCAATCTCGCTTTCAAGGCTGGTGTTGATTCCATCCAGAAAACCGGTAAAAGTTATTTCATCCATATCGTATTGTTTTGCAAGGTCCGATACGCGGCCTTCCAAAACCTTGGTGTTATTTCCCAGAATATTTTTATAGGCCTCAGTCTCTTTTGAAAGGTAGTTGTCCAAAAACTCCCGGGTTTTTATATCATTGTTCTGATTCTGCAGTTTCTCCTGCCATTGTTCAAAAAGGCTCATTAGTATTCTCCTCCAAACATATTACATTTTTTCCGGGGCACTTATGCTGATGAGCTCCAGGACATTCTTTATAACAATGCGGGTGCTGTCAACCAGAATAAGGCGCGCCATCATCAATTTTTCCTCTTCCCCTCTAACCCTGCAGGCATTATAGAAGCTGTGGAAGCTTGATGCAACTTCCATGACATACCTTGTAAGTCTGCTGGGTTCCAGAGTTTTGGCTGAGAGGGTTATTTCTTCAGGATATTCAGCAAGCTTTCTCATAAGCTCTATTTCTTCGTTTTCTTTAAGCAAAGTCAGGTCAACCTGGTCAACGGAAGGAGGCACAACCCCCTCCTCTGCAAGCTTTCTCAGAATGCTGCAGATACGGGCATGGGCATACTGGACGTAGAAGACCGGGTTTTCATTGGACTGCTTGACAGCCAGATCCAGGTCAAAATCCAGATGACTTCCTGAAGTTTTCATATTGAATATAAATCTTGCAGCGTCGCGTCCCACTTCTTCAAGAAGATCTCCCAAGGATATGGCCTTTCCGGTTCTTTTTGACATACGGGCAATCTCACCGTTGCGGTAAAGCCTTACAAGCTGGAAGAGCACCACATGGAGCTTGTCGCTGTCAATTCCAAAAGGCTTCATGGCAGCTTTCATACGTCCGACATGGCCGTGATGATCCGCTCCCCACAAATCAATCGCCCAGTCAAAGCCCCTTGTAATAAACTTATTCCTGTGGTATGCAATATCGGCGGCCATATAGGTGGGTACGCCGTTATTCCTGACAAGCACCTCGTCCTTGTCAAGGCCAAGTTTCTCTCCATTGAGCCAGATGGCTCCATCCTTCTCGACGGTATAACCATTCTCCTTTAAAAAGTCTATTGTTTCCTTGACCGCACCGCTGTCGTGCAGGGACTTTTCAGAGAACCAAACATCATATTCAATGCCGTAGGATGAAAGGGTCTCGCGAATCCTCTGAATGTTTATGGGAAGGGCATAGTCAACCAGAGCCTGCTGCCTTTCCTCAGAGGTTTTGGAAAGCAGGATATCCCCGTATTGATCTATATATGATTTGACATGTTCAATAATATCTTCGCCGTGATAACCGTCCTCGGGGAACTCAACTTTATCCTCGCCCATAAAGTGCTGCAAATAACGGGCTTCCAGAGACATGCCAAAACGCTCTATCTGGTTTCCGGCATCATTTATATAAAACTCCCTGGTAACATCATAACCTGCTTTTTTGAGTACGCTTGCAATGCAATCGCCCAAAGCGCCTCCACGGGCATTACCCATGTGGAGAGGACCTGTCGGATTGGCACTTACAAATTCGACATTGACCTTTACACCTTTTCCGACATCAACTTCGCCATATTTCTCCCTTTTCTGCTGAATAAGCTGCAAAGCGTCATAAAGCCAGTCTCTTTTCAGGTAGAAGTTAATAAACCCGGGACCGGCTATTTCAATTTTTTCAATATATGTCCCTTCAAAATTGAACTCCGGATAAAGAGCCTCGGCAGTCTTTCTGGGAGGAAGCTTTGCCTGTTTGGAAACCTGCATGGCAACATTTGTGGAAAAATCCCCGAACCCTCTTTCCCTGGGAACCTCCACCGCCATGTCAGGAAGTTCTATTTTAGGCAGGGTACCTTTCTTCTCGCAGGCAAGAAAAGCTTCTTTTGTAACTGAAATAATCTGTTCGCGTATTTTATCAAAAATATTATTCATGTTACTGCTCCATTCTTTCTCCTTCTGATTTTTTCTGTTCACTTATAGTGACATTAAGTTTGTTTCTTCCGCCAAAAGAGCGGTTATATTCCAGTATATATTCAACAGCTATGTTACCGCCGCAGTCATTTATGTCAATATGAAGGTGTTTGGCGGTGACGCCGATCATAATATTGCCATAGGGAGTGTCATAGCTGCTAAGATGCGTTTTGCCCACCTCGAATAGCATTAATGTATCAATACTCCCATGTCGTATAAGCGTAACCGAGTCTTTTCCGATTCTCATTGTTGTGGTGGTTCCTTCAAGACCGGTAATCTTGCTTTCCTCGTAGCTAAGGACATATTCCGAGTTTTCTTTTATGAGTTTACCTTCAGTAACAAAGCTGATTTTATCACTGCTCCCGTCGGCGCTGTCCATGAGGCTGTTTACTGTAATTAAAACCTTTTTCTCCACTCTTAGTTCCTCTCATAAGAACGATTAGTATTTTCAAACCTTTCAATTGCCAGTTCAATGAGTTTGGTTATAAGCTGTGTGTACGGAATTCCGCTTGCTTCCCACAGCTTTGAGTACATGCTGATATCTGTAAAGCCCGGCATTGTATTTATTTCGTTTAATATTATACGGTTTGTGTTTCTCTCCAAAAAGAAATCCACCCTCGAAAGACCCGAGCAGCCCAGTGCCCTGAACGCCCTTACTGCATAATCCCGGATCTGGTCCATTAACCGGGGCTCAATATTGGCCGGTATTATTATCTCAGATTTTCCGTCTATATATTTTGCGTTATAGTCATAGAATTCGTTGCAGGGAAGGATTTCTCCAACTATTGAAGCGGCAGGTTCATCGTTGCCCAGAACTGCGCATTCCAGTTCCCTTCCGTCAATGAATTCTTGAATCAGTATTTTTGTGTCATATTCGGCGGCTTTCTTAAGAGCTGCCTCCAAATCTTCAGGTTTTTTAACCTTGCTGACTCCCACTGAGGAACCGGCATTGGCAGGCTTTACAAAACATGGCCACCCGAGTTCTTCGGTCACATTATCAATAATTGAGGTCATTGTTTCATTTATCTCATCCCTAATGACCTTAATATATTTTGCCTGAGGAATTCCGGCATTCTGGAACACAAGTTTTGAAAACTCTTTGTCCATACCTGCCGCAGACGCTAAAATTCCACACCCTACATATGGTACTTCAGCCAGTTGTAAAAGCCCCTGGACCGAACCATCCTCGCCGTTGGGTCCATGAAGCACCGGAAAGACGACATCCACTTCACCGCTGTCTTTGAAAGCAATTAAGTCTTTGCATGTAGGAGTTTTAAGAGCATTGTCTTTATTATCTGAAGCGGCCTTTTGCTGAAGCTGTTTTCTTGCATATTCTTCCCATTCTCCTGAAGCTATAAGCTCCAGATCGCCGTCATATCTGAGCCATTCGCCTTTTTTTGTAATACCAATTGTCTGAACCTCAAACCGTTTCCTGTCAATATTCTCCAGAACACACCGGGCTGACACCCTGGAAACTTCATGCTCTGAAGATTGCCCTCCAAAAAGGACCGTAACCTTTAACTTTTTATTTTCCATAACACCAATATCCTCCCGAAACGGTATCAAGGGGAGCTTTATTTGCTCCCCTTCAGGTTAACGTCAATTATTTTAGTAAATTATACAATATAGACTTATACTATTCAAGCGGGTCTTCTCCCTCGTATTCCACCATGTCGGTGGTATCAATTTCTTCAGTGCCGTCAATCGGAATCAGGTTACCTGCTTCAGGCACAGCCAGACCCACTTCTTTATCCACGATTGCGTCATTTCTTGGGAAGTCTGCATCAAGTTTAATCTTTCCTGCAAAATTCTTGGTCTCTTTTCCGTTAATTATTATCTTGACCCTTTCAATATCCTTAAGCTCAGTCAGAGTATTTACTATTGAATAAACCGAAAGTTCAGCCAGTGTGTCTCCGCCGGGGTGTTTTTCAACAAACTCCTTGGTCAGATCCACGGTTGCTACACGGTCTTCAATTTTGACCGGTCCTCTTAAACTGGTTCCTTCAGGAATTACAGATTTCAGGCCATGAGCCTTCGGCCCTGCAATGAGCTCCTTGACCATTATTGAGGCAAGTGTTTCCGCACCCTTTTTGGCTTCTGCAATGTTAATATAACGTATTTCCTTCACAAGTTTCGTTTGCTGCTCATCACCAAAGTAGAGAATGACAGGCACTTTTTCATTCAGAACTGCAGCTTCTTCCTCGTCAATGGAAAGACTGCTGGTCGGAGTGAGATCCTCTTCCGCGTCAGTTTCTTTGTCTTTATTTTTGCTGCAGGAACAAAAAAGAAGCACCATAATCAAAATCATAGTAATTAAACGAATCCATTTTTTCATATTGCACACCTCTTGTCTGAATCCATTTAAATATCTATGACAAGACCTGGTCTTTTATTCTTGTTTTAAGAAGCTGTCTCGCAAATGAAAGAAACAGAATAAAACTGGATAATTATGGTACTTATCATTATTATGTACTATTAGGAGTGCATTACTCTATGAAATTTTGTTGTATTTAACACTTATAATAGATTGTTAATCCGGATACAATATTCATGTAAGCAGCAAATGTCGCAGAAATATACCAACCATTTATTTATGTATTCAAACGCAGAATCATTCGTAGTAATTGAAGCAGCATAATTTGCCCCTTTCCCCTTATTCCGCTCCTTTTGGAGCGTTCAACTGTTTAAGTTTTTTTTGAATAGATTCCTCCTTAAATGAAAAAGACGGTTCACCCGTCTTTTTTTGTTTTTCTAACCATCTCTATCATGGAACGCGCCGCTATGGCACCCTGGCCTACCGCCACTGAAATTTGCTTAAATACTCCAGTACAGTCACCTGCGGCATACAGCCCCGGTATATTGGTCTCCATTCTGTCGTTGACTTCTATAGATTTTCCGTTGGTTGCAATACCCATTTTGAGGGCAAAGTTTGTGGACGAGGCGCTTCCGTATGCCACAAAAAGTCCGTTTACCGGCTCTTTGCTTCCATCTTCAAATAATAGCCCCTCGATTATTTCATTGCCGTAGATTTCTTTAATCCTCTTTTCATTGATTTTGAACCGGGACAGGGCTTCCCTGTTCTCCTTTGTCAGACTGAGCGGTTCCCCGTTGGTAAAAAGGGTCACGTCCTCTGTAAAAGGAAGAAGTTCCATTGCCTCGTGGACGGCATAATCATTGTATCCCAATACTCCCACTTTTTTATTGCGATAAAAAAAACCGTCACAGGTAGTGCAATAACTTATGCCACTTCCTTCAAAACGTGTTAAGTTTTTTACCGGAATTTTTATGACGGGGGCACCGGTGGCTAAAAGGACGGTGCGGGCCTCATAAGTACCATTAACACATTTAACTTTAAAATTCTCTTCTTTTTCAAGGCTAACAACTTCGTCATCCATTATTTCAACGCCCAGCCTCCGGACCTGATTCTCTCCTGCAATCAATAGCTCTTTTCCTCCGATTGGCTGTTCGAATCCATAATAATTCTCTATCTTATCCGCTTTTAAAAGCATACTGTCAAACTTCCCTACAATCAAAGTGGAAAGATTCGCCCGGGAAGTATAGACGGCGCAGGAAATTCCTGCGGGACCTCTGCCAATAATCAGTGCATCATAAACCATAACTATATACCCCCTCTTTAATACTTTTATCCCATATTTCTAATTAATAACACTAAAAATAAAGGTGAATTAACCTTATTTTATTCTAAACACGCGATATAAATCAAACCGATTATTGGCAAGATTTCCATACATTATGACATAAACTTATGTTAATTAAGTACAAAGGTATTGTGCTAAGGACGGCATTTGGGACAGGGGGAAAACCCATCTGAAGCGGCATCGTAAGCATTATTAAAGTAAATTATATTCTCAGCATCAAAACCGGGGGAAGCTTCAACTTCCCTGTGGTAAAAATCGCATGAGGTTTTACAGAATAATTTCCGGATATCATAATGGTATCCTACCAGTAAAGCCCTTCTGACGATCCTTGCACACCCCAGTGCGTAATGCTCATATTTTTGACCACGTAGAACGGGAAAACCCTGCGCGAAAATCAATAGTCCCTGGTCCTCCAAAGCACGTTTCCAGTCTCCCTGGTCAACTGAAGGAAAACTGAAATCCACCGACAGCCTTCTTGAACCGGCCAGTTCTTTGTATTCCTCCATATACATTTCAAGCTCTTTTTCAATTGACCTTCTGATGGAGGCAAGCTTAAGATCATAGAATTTTTGCTGGTCATTAAAGGATGGAATTCTATCCTGAAAAGAGTAATAATTGCCTTCCAGAACCGAATGGCTTACACGGTCATAAATATAAACATGATCACTTAGAGTGTAGCGAATGCTGTACCTGTCATCCAACACTTCCCCGACATAATGTTTTTTGGTAAGCCATACGTGCCGGACCTCAGTAATACCTTGCTCATTTTTGAAGGACTTTATTGCATAAAGGGAAAAACCATCCCATTCAAGATATACCAAAACCGGAACATACGATTCTATTCTTGCCATAAGAGTTTTGTTTCCGTATACATTAAACGCATAGTATAAGGAGTCAAAAAAATCCTTTACCAACAGATCCTTCAGGGACGAATTATCCGGATTTTCACCATAGGTAAGCTGACCGGCTCTTTGACTCAGCATGAAGGCAGCATCCTGTACTGCATTGTCAATAACATAATCATAGTAACAGCGAAGCTTCAAATCTTCTTTTGCTATTTCCGCCTGCTGCCCGGTAATAAAGAGAAAGGGCAGAATTATTATGACAAAGACTACGGCAATACTAATAGGCTTCATTTCTGACCATGCCTCCTGCCCTTACAAATATATCCGGAGACTCTGAATCGATGAACAATATCATGCCCCTTAAAGCAGCAGCCATGGTCTTCCCCCTGTTTTTGACCTCGACGAAAAACAAATCGCCCATGCTCATCTCATACCTTCTGGCAGGATCAAGAACAGAAAGTGGACTGTTTTCAGGAAAAAGTACGCCCATTATCTCGGTTTCATCCACTGCTATATGATTTACTTCGTATCGACCGGTAAAAATCAGGGATGTACCTTCCTGCCTGTATACAGGATTAACCGTTCTGTGGACATGGGACAGTTTTATGTCGTATGTATTGCCTGTTGAGTTTATCCGGTCTGTAAACTCTTTAAACATGTTTGGAGTAATATACCCGGTGTCCCGGCACGCATCGGCAAATCGGTTACACTCGGCAAAAACCACGTTATATGCTATATCAATCTGTCTTTCCAGGATATTCATTAAAGGCACGAGGAATAAAAGAACCGCACTTAACAAGAATGCCAGTACTTTCCACCAGACATTATCCATAATATATCTCCATAATCATTCCGAGGTAAAATATATCGCCGTAACTACGCCTTGAGGCGATATTTCATAGTCAACACGGTATGACTTGGAAAAGTCAATACCTGATATATCCACCCTGTCATGGGCCTGCCCATTTACAAATATTTCGGGCCCTGAAGCCAATTCTGCATCATAATTCCGGCTGATTACACATGTTTTTTCCCTGTTCTTAATTTCAAGGACCTGATGCAGCACTTCATTTCCGGTAGTCGTAAAAAATGCATCATCAAGCTTTTGGTTTACCATCACATGCCCTGACATTTGTTGAGTTGCCCGGTTGATAAAGCCCTCGTACTGGGCATAGTAATAAAAAAATGAGGTAAGGGCGGCAATTAACATCAGCAATGCAACCCCTGAATACAGGGCCTTTTCAATGTTGTCGGACATAACCGTTACTCCTTCTGGGCAAATGCTATGCCTTTGATAACCAGGTTTTCATCATAGATTAAATGTGAGATAAATGTTCCTGAGGGGTTGATATATTTTGATGTGAGATTTGAGTTTTCGGCATCCCTTCTCTGTGCATTCCGCAAATTTGCACTTTTGCTTGTCAGAAGCTCATCGGAGGAGCCTGATAGAATTATACAATTCTCTTCACATTTGAGACTTCCATTGGTCTCAGAAATATATTCAGTAAACTTGCCTATATCAGGCACTGTATTAGACTCGGGTTTCAGGTCCACCGCATTTCCGCCGTTACTTCCCAAAGTAGCCACTAAAATTATAAATTCACCGGTTTTGTCCGAGTACTCGGATATAGCGGAAAGCACCTGGCTTCCGGATACCTCATTTCCGTCAAATCTGCGGAAGCCTTCTTCTTCCATATTTTTTGTGATAGACTCCAGTCTTCCTGCAGCAGTATTGCTGGCATCTCTCATCTGGCTGAAAATGCCTATTCCGACAGTGACAACGGCAATAAACAGCAGAATAGAAACACCTATCCATAATGCTTTTGTTAAATTCCCATCCATACATGGTTCCTCCTTCTACAAATTTGTTCTTTATAATCCACATGCTAATCAAACACCATAGGTGAAAATTATTGATAATTAAAGGTTTTTATATCTGGGACAGTTGTCTGTAAAATGCTGAAATACTGTCCATTCCCGAAACAATCATGGGAATGACAAGATAAAGTATTATTAGTGCGTAGATTGGCAGAAAACCAATAATATTCCCAAGATTCTTCCTTCTTTCAACTATCCGTTCATTGTTTTCTTTACGAGCCTCACGGTTATATGTCATCTCATTTTCAAGATCCTCAAAAGCCCGTGCCATTCCCAACTCCTCGCAGGCAAGCTGCAGGTTTTCAACTATTCTCACAAATGGCGGGAAAGTGACGTCAAGTTTCAGTTCTTCCAAAGCTTCATAAGGATCTGATGAAAAGTTTGAGAGACACTTCTGCAAAGGCTCCCTGAAATACACTGAGAAGGCTTCCATCCACTCCAGCACTTCTTCAACATGAACCCGGTTCATGTGCATCATCATAAGGATAATCGTATGGAACTGGGCGACTTCTTCCTCCATATCAATTTGCCTTACTTTAGCCATGAACTTCAGATGCGCTATCGGAGACTGATAACCTGCCCAGAAAAAGGAAAGACACAGTAACAGCTGCCACCACCAGAACCTGTTGGAAGAAAGTTTTATCATTTTTTCCTGGATTCTTTTCGCACTGATATCTGCTTCGGCATTATCCAGTTTTAATTCTCCTGTCAGATATCCTTTTATTTCTTCAAAACTTGCTTTGTTGTCAATAGCAAGTATGATCTCCCTGTCAAAATCAGTGATTTTACGAAGTTTTTCAAGTTCCTGTTCGGAGAGCCTTCCGCCCAGAAAACCCTGGGGCATCTGTGGCTCGTACAGTATGGTATGGCGGGTATATATATTGAGCCCGATAAACAGCGCAATACCCAGAAGAAAAGCGCTTAATCCCAGAATAATCCGCCGGGTATAAAGGGTAAAAAGGTTCAAAGGCGCCATGGAGCTTTTTATAAGTTCAGCAAGCTTGTTTCTTTTTACGGTGAAGCCGCGGGGAATCAGCCGGTCCACCACCACATAAAGACCGGCATCATATAATTTCTGTTCGACAGTCTTTTTGCCGGGGCCGATTGCAGAACTCTCGTATGAATTAAGCTTTCTAATAATCATGTAAGATACGGCAGTAATCAATACCGTTACAATCCCCAGTATAATTCCACTTGTGCTGGAATAGAAATTTCTAAGCGGAACGAAATTGTCCGAAGCCCACATCCTGAGGGGCTTTATTGCGAACAGTGGAATTACCGATATGATGTTGAGACTTCTTAGAGCATACTTTAGCTTGTCCCGTTTAAATATTTCGGATTTTATCTCGCTTCCCAGATATGAGATACACCGGATGAAAACCGATTCCCCATTTATTTTTGTATCGCCGTATTCCTTTGTTATGTACAGGACGCCTGCGAGCATCCTGAGATATTTATTGGGAGCTGTGTCATAATATTTCTGAAGTTCTGATTCAGCATCCGGAGCGGTAAGTATATCATTTATTCTCTCCGCCTGGGCATATATTTCGAAATACCCCTTTTGGTTAAGGAGGTTACATGCCTCATAATTTGCGTCTTCAACCGATTTTTGTTCATAGTATTTATGGCGCAGTATCTCAAGGTATAGCACCTGCTGCTTCAGAAGCTTGTTGCAGAGTTCCGCGATGAAAGCATCAATGGCTGTATCCCCTAAAAAAGACAGAACGGCAATAAATAATAAGAGCATTAAATAGTCTTTTGTCACCAGCCAGAATAAAAGCGTCAGGCCAAAGTAAAGAACAATTATGGTAAGCGCAATAACAACTGATTTTTTGCGGACTGTCATTTCATCTGATTGCGCATAAATTTCGAGCCTCTTTCTGATGCTGAAAATCAGACTCTTTATAACTGGCAATGAAATAAGCCTTGTATAAAGAGCAGCAAAAAACAGATTTCTTTTCTTGCCTGCATTTAACTTTTTCCCTGATTTCTGTTTCCGGGAAACCATTATTGCAATAGCCGCCATGACCAGAGAAGCAATCAGGCAGACCATGGCTATAATAATATGGACTTTCATGTAACCACCTTAAAATATTCGTTGAGAAACCTGTCAAAAGCAATGCTGTCCTCGGTTGTCATCCTGCTCTTCATCTCCCGGATTTTCGTCCGGCTGATGGGCGATACTGCAACGTACTCTCCATTTCTGTATTCGATGATATTGCGGGTTTCAAAGGTCTTCCTGTCGGTCATTCTTCTGAAATACTCCCCGGTGGTATCAATGAAGGCTTCCGCTTTGCCTGAAATCCCGTTTTTCGTCTTGTAATGGTCAGGATAAGGTTCATCCTCAACTTCAACTATCTCTGTGATTCTCTCTATATACCTTTTGCCCCGATAGTCCCTGGCAAGGTGGATATCAAAGTCCAGTACCGATACCACTTGCTGTTCGGCTATCCTTTCATTGTTGAACATCTCGCATTTCAAGAGGGAGTTTCTTAAGGAGTAAATCAAGTCCTTTGAGGTTTTCGCATGATGGGTGAACAAGGTAAACAGAGATGCTACCTGGGCCATTTGAATCATCCACGCCGCAACCGGGTCGGTGGCAACTTCACCAAGAATATTGACGCTGCCGTCGGTTTTTTTCTGGACATCGAGACCTTCCTGGCCTGTGATATTCTCAGTTTCCCTGAAGGTAAGTATATTCCTGTCAGGGTACAGGTGTCTTAAGTTGAGCTCAAAGGCCACCTCCTGTATCCTGAGATTTAAAGACGCATAAATATGTCCCACCATGGCCATAAGAAGAGTTGTCTTTCCGCAACCCTGCTGTCCCGTTATGGCGGTAACCATTCCTCCCTTTGCCAGAAATTTTATAAGGCTGATTGGAAGAATAGCGTTTTTGTCTGTCACCAGGACCTCAAGAGTTAAGTTCTTAATGTGGAATTTGCGTACAAAAAATGCCCAGGATTCCGAAAATGGAGGCCTTACCACAAGAACCCTGCTTCCGTCCTTCATTTCATTTATTCTGTATCCGTTGGCTTCTGAAAGCTGTCCTCCTCTGTTATAGCGATATATTATCTGACAGACTCTTCTCAGCTCTTTTTCGTTTTCAAACCCAAGAAAATCGAGCCTTATTGTTTTTCCTTTATAAAAAATCCAGATGCTTTCATAATTTCTCTTTGTATGCCTGTTTCCTTCATTCTGTTTCATTGAGGTTTGCACAAAATCATGGGTTAGGCCGGAAACTCCTGCCGACACACCGTCAATATTCATATCCCTTATCTCATCAATAACACCAAGGCCTTTGTATCGTTCATAGACAAACTGGGTTATAATCTCAAGGCGATCCTCTTTATTCAATACAAGGTTCATATTCTCATAAATATTGTTGATGTCTTCGACTGATATGAAATAAGCCAGCTCTTTGTTTTCGGTCTGTTTAAGCTCGTCAAGCTTATATGTTTCAATGACTTTTGAAAGAGCATCAAATCCGTATTCCTTTTTGTAAACATGCAATATTATTGCGAATTTTTCCCTTGGGGAAAGAAGCCATGAGTTGTTGAAAGGTATTATTTCATCGATTTTGTCTTCGGGAATATAAGAATATAAAATATCGTATATGATGGACTTTACGAACTGCTTATCCTCCAGAGAACCATGCATGCACTGTTTCAGCGCCTTTTTAAGCTCAGCCCTTTTGTTGGCCTGCTTTTTAAACTCAACTTCGTTAAGGCCAAGTTCAAAGAGGTTGGCTCTTGTAATCTCGTTAATGGTTTCCCGGACATGCTCTATTAGGGTAGGGATTGTGTAATGCTGCGATTCCAGGTCCTGTTTTGACTGAACATTATATTGTCTGAATGTGAAAAACAAATATAATGAAGCTCCTGTACCAAAAAGTATAATAGCTATCAATACCAGATTAATAATTTCCGGCACTATTTCGTACACCCCTTGATCACATAATCGGCCAAACTTGTTATTGATGCTATAAAATCTTTTTCCGCGCCTTTCCGGGCATTTTTATAATAGGCTGAAAATTCGAACACTTTTCCGTTGTTAAGTGCATCCATGAAATAACTGTTCTCAGGCACCACAAAAATTGCTTTCCGGTCAATTTGTAAACGTCTGGAGATATTGCCGGGAGTCATTGAAGATTTGCTCTCATATCGTGAAATCACATACGCAGCATGTTTGCTCTCCAGAATAGGGTGATTTTCAAGCGTGGCCTTAAAGTCCTCCAAAAGGAAACGGTTTTGATTAAGGCAGTAAATTATGACATCCGAATTTTCAAGAACCTTAAGGCTGTTCGTCCCCTCAAGTCCGCTGTGAACATCTGTAATAATAATGTCGTAAAACCTTTTGGCACACGCAATAATATCCATAAAACAGTCATTGTTTCCGGAATACTCATTCTTTGATGTACCCATAAGAATATCCAGCCCATTGTTCTTAAGAAGACTGTATGTATAATCCGGAACCATGTCCGGACTGAGCCTCCCGTTTTGTATCAGCCTTATCAAAGCATCCAGGCCTTGATTGGCGAGTCCTGAAAAACTCAGTTCCGCCTCTTTGGATGGCTTATAGAAATACCCCTCCAGTGCGCTTCTCTCAACATGATTATGGGTAACCAGTATTTTATAATTTGTTCTTTGTGCCAAAACGGAGGCCAATGCAGCTGTTGTCGCACTGGTCGCTCCCTGGCCGTGCATGTTTGACCATAGACTAATCTGCACTTTAATTCATCCTCTCAGCCTTCCTGAACATTTTCCTTATATCTTTACCGCCAAGGTTAAGAATATCTGCGGTTAATTTCATAAGTAAATTTTTATAGGAGGAGGTAAGATCCTTCAGTCTGAAATTCTCCGCAAACTGGCTTTCGATCATAATAATCCGGTTTACTTCCTCGAAAAATACAACGTACTCATGGGAGAACTCCACATTTGCATTAAGGTTTTTTCTCCAGTAAAGAGCAAGATATTTCTCGTTTGCTTTGCAGTATTCCAAAATATTAAGGTATACGAGCATAAACTCGGGACCACTTTGCCCATTAAGGTATTTACCTGCCAGTTCAACACTTTCTGTAAGGTTTTTCCTGAAAGGCTCACTTACCGCCACGGCCCGGTCAACCTTTTCCAAAGGTATGTATTTATCTGTATCAATGAAATTTATGGTGTTGTCGTCTGACGTTGTTATAAAGGAATCCTGAGCCTTAATATGATGTATCTCAATACCGCAGAAGTCATAGACCTCTTCACTGTCATACCCGTACGGCTCAGTTGAATAAATGACCACCTTTTGATGTAATGTCATTACTTTTGCAAGGGAGAGAAGGAAAAATCGCTTTTCGTCTGTACAAGAACCCAAAAATAGTATATTCACCGGTCAGAGCCTCCCATCCATACCATATCCGGGCTGTTCATTCTGCCCGGCTTCTGCGGCATTATCAACAGTTGGGGCCATTGCTGAGCTTTTATAGAATACTTTATTCTGGCCTGTATTCTGAAGCTTCTGGTTAATAAGCTCTTCCAAAAAGCCCCTGTTTCGCTTTTCAAGCTCAGTTACCGCTTTCTCAACAATATTCGGGTTATTGGCTATAAGGCTTTGCACTTCACTGTTGACAGGATAAGTTTTCTGAGCTTCTTTCTGCACATCTGGTGCCACATAGGGTACGGCATAAATAAAGGCGCCTTCAACAAGACTTGCATCCACAATGGCACTGTCCATGCGCAAAATCTCCTCTTCCTGCGCCTGAAGCCAGACAGTAACCGGCCTTCCGTCATCGGAGGTTTTAAGGTCAAGTACCCGCTTCTTAGTAAGTACAATATAATCAAGACCATTGGGAAACATTATACGGATATCTATGTACTGGTTTGGTTCCAGTTTTTCGGGAAGGTTTATCACGGTATATTCCATCTGTCTTAAATCATCCGGATAATTTTCTTCCTCATAAATAAGAGAATAAGTTACACAGGTTTTCTCCCTGACATCACAGCGAATAACTTTGCCTACTGCATCTTTCAAATCCCTGACGGCATCCTCAGGCATATAGACTGTACTGATTTCCGCGGAGACCAAATCCCCGTCATTAATAACCTCTCCTGCCCTTTTATCTTTGGAGAACACATATATCGGCGATACAGGATTTTTTTCGAAATACTCATTAATAGCAGCTTCTTTTATTTGAGCTATTTTTTCCTGGGCAAACACACTTTCATATTTCAGATAATAGAGAAATCCTGTACCTGAGAGCAGAAAAGAAATCAAAAAGCCTAAGGATAATCCAAAAAGCAGCCTGTGACGTTTGGACCTCAACACCATTTTATCGTACTCCTTTTATATGCCTACTTTTTGCCCTGTACAGCCAAATAGTTTAATAACGGCCTTCTTTATAAGCTTCAAATCAGCACCCGAAGGATTGAAAATATCAAATACCTGCGGAAAAGTCACAACTGTATTGAGCTTATAATTTTTCTTTAGTATCTTTTCCTCATGTTTATCGTGGGAAAAAACTGCATATATCCAATCATCCATAAGGCTATTACTGAATTTGTTCTCAAAATCTTTAATATGAGAAAATTTCCAAAACACATTGGGGCAGAGTATTATTTTTATATCAGCCCGGTTGAATTCCCTGACAGTGCGCTCATTCTGCATTGTGCCCAGATCCTGAATTATGATATCAAGCTGATTTTTAGGTATAATTCCAGCGTCAGTTACAGAGGGATAGAACCTTAATCCCTCAGCCTGAAAATAATTACTGCCGGCATCATCCAGGGCATATAGCGTCTCAAATTCTGATTTTATCCTTTCGAAATCCCCGCTGTTGTTGAGTTCTGCAAGAGCAGTGCGGTAACCTGATTTTTTAAAGCAAATACCCAAAGCAATGCACAAGGACGTAACTCCGCTGTTGGGAAGAATGGATGCGACAGCCAAAGTGCTTTTGCCGTTTCCAAACACAATTTTGTCCTTATTGTAATGAAACTGAATTGGAGTCTTCCTTGTGGCCTTATGAAACTTTTTGAGAAGGTCATCCGAATTCCGGGGCCTGTTGGCTGGGTCGGGTTCAATCAATTCCGAAATAAACCCGGCAAACCTTTTCGATATTCCTGCCTTCTTCAAAAGAGGTATTACATTGTCTTTCCTGATCTGCAAAGGGTGAATTCCTGTTGCCAGATGCAGAAGCGTCATACCCAGGCTGTAGTAATCTGTCCGCTCGTCACTGACACCGGTACCATACTGCTCCGGCGCCGCATAGCCCTGTGTTCCTATGTAGACGGTATCTTCAAGCGCTCCTTCTTTTGAATAACGGGCAGTGCCGAAATCAATAAGCTTTAACCGTCCTTCCTGGGTGACTATGAAATTTCCGGGTTTCATATCCCTGTAAATAATTGCCGGATTCTGACCATGCAAATAAATAAGTACGTCTATAAGTTCTTCAGTCCATTTAATAAGTTGCGTTTCTTCTATTGGGCCATTCCTGGACACATAATCCTGGAGGTTGGTTCCGGGAAAATAGTCCATGATTATATAGCACGCATTCTCATCTTCAAAGTAATCTGTAATGCGCGGAAGCATCGGGTGGCTAAGGTCTTTTAACACCATCAGCTCGTTTATTTCGGTAAGGAACCATGGGCTGTTCCTGGGAATGGCCTTAACTGCCCAGATATTATTTACAGCCAGATTTTCTGCCAAATAAACAACTGATGTTCCACCTTGTCCTATTGTTTCAATTATCTTGTATTTACTACCTATTACTTGTCCTGCATCCATAATTAATGTATTCATACATATATTAACTGTAAATTATTGTAACAACAAATTTTTACAATTTCAATATCCCGTAAGTCGAATTTTGCAAAAAATAAAAATCTCTGCTTATAAAGCAGAGACTCTCTTGTTAGATACAATACAGATAATCTATATCGATATTCGTCCTTAACACAGCAGGTACTCGAATTTTATCAAACCTCAAATGCCTTCCAAAGGAGCGCGATAATTTATTTACGCCTTTTGGCAAGCTCATTTATGATATCATCCCAGGTTAAACCCTGATTCACCATGAGGACACTCAGATGATAGATAAGGTCTGCAATCTCATATTGTAGTTCGCTATTAACGTTGTTTTTTGCGGCAATAATTACTTCCGAAGCCTCTTCTCCAACCTTCTTGCAAATCTTGTCAAGGCCTTTGTCCAGAAGATAATTTGTGTAAGAACCTTCTTTGGGGTTTTTCTTTCTTTCAACTACTACTTGATAAATTTCATCCAAAACACTAAAATCAGCCATTGTTCCATCCTTCCTGCAGGAGCGCCCAAAAAAATATTCACACCCCCCTGGAAGGGTCATAGGTTACTTCGTAAGGGGCGTGGTCTATTTTCTGGATGCCTCCGACAAAGATATTATTTGCAAAAGCAATATATGTGAAAAGTATACTTATGTTTTACGGGCAATATGTTCTGAAAAAACAAGTCCTGTTTCCAGTGTGGCAGGCCGCGCCGCTTTGAATGACCTTTGCCAGCAAGGTGTCCCCGTCACAGTCCACTGAAAGTGAAACAAGCTCCTGAAAATGCCCGGAGGTCTCACCCTTAACCCAGAGTTTTTGCCTGCTTCTGCTGTAATATGTGAGCTTACGGGTTTTTAATGTGAGCCTTAAAGACTCCTCGTTCATCCAGGCCATCATGAGAACCTCATTGGTTTCATGGTCCTGCGCAATAACAGGGACAAGCCCCTGTTCATTATATTTGACTTCTTTCAAAAGGGTCTCAGTATCCAAATCAGAACCTACCTTTCAACCCGGATTAAACTCTCCACAGAAATTACCGCAGGTGACCGTTTTATCTCCTCAAGGGCTTCATGTATCCATTTTTCCCGGGCTTCATGGGTTATGAAAATAATTGTGGCGTGGTCATGATCTCTTTGTTTCTGCATAACCGTATCCAGACTCACATTGTGGCGTCCGAATATTCCTGCAATTTCAGCCAGCACGCCGGGCTTATCCAGTACTACAAGCCTCATATAGTATTCGTCAATCCAGTTGTCCTCAATCTCGGGCTTTTCCACCTCAAGCCTGAAACTGTGATGCGCGCCGTTATTCTGTCCGGCAGTGACTATATCGGATACAATGGCGCTGGCAGTGGGCAGGTCCCCGGCTCCACGGCCATAGAACATAATATCCCCGACCATGTCTCCTTTGATAAATATTGCGTTATATGAATCGCGAACCGCATAAAGAGGATGCGACAGCGGTATGAATGTCGGATGGACCCTTGCCTCGATTTTTCCGTTCAATTTCTTGGCAATGGCAAGAAGCTTAATCCCGAAGCCCAGTTCCTTGGCGTATTTAATGTCATCCGCAGCTACTCCCCTTATTCCTTCACAGTATATATTGTCAACCCTGACCCGGTTTCTGAAACACAGAGTTGAGAGGATGGAAAGTTTATAGCGGGCATCATAGCCTTCAATATCCGCAGTGGGATCCGGCTCTGCATAGCCCCTCCTCTGGGCTTCGCTCAGGACATCCTCAAAGGTTCTTCCTTCCTCGCTCATACGGGTCAATATGAAGTTGGTGGTACCATTAATAATACCCATAAGCGTCAGTATTCTGTTTGCCTGAAGGGATCTTCTCAGGGGCTTAATAATGGGAATTCCGCCCGCAACACTGGCTTCGAAATACAATCCCGCACCGGACCTCTTAGCTTCTTCCTCGAGCTCGTCCCAATGCTTTGCAATAACTTCCTTATTGGCTGTTATTACAGATTTCCCACGTTTTAAAGCTTCGCTGATATACGTAAATGCCGGCATTTCGCCGCCCATAAATTCAGCGATAATATCTATACTGCCATCATTTATGATTTGGTTAAAATCATCTGTCAGGAGGGCAGGGTCTACTTCAACGCTTCTTTTTTTCTTTAAATTACGGACCAGTATTCTCTTTACTTCTATCTCCATGCCTTCACGGCATTTTATAAGTTCTCCGTTTTCCTGGAGCACTTTCATGACACCGCTTCCTATGTTGCCAAGGCCAAGGAGAGCCACTCCGATCTTCTTCATCGACTTTATCTCCCTTCATTTTCAAACTATTATACCAAATGTTTAAAAAAGGTTTAATAGTTTTCTTAAATCCGGATAACCTTCGAGAAATATGTTATGCCTTGTTATATAAGGCAGGTTTTATTATAATAGGTTAATAACTTTATAATTAAAATAATATTAAAATAATATTTCATAAAATAAAAGGCGTCTTTTTGAAAAAACACCGTAAACTTACCATTTTGGAGGCCTACATGCGCATTTTGCTTTTGTCCGATGTGGAAAGCGAATACATCTGGGACTATTTCAATGCAGAAAAATTCTCAGATATAGACCTTGTAATCTCCTGCGGAGATCTGAAAAGCGAATATCTCACTTTTATCGCCACTATGGTAAATGCTCCTGTTTTCTATGTCCACGGCAATCATGACAGACAATACGAGAAAACTCCCCCTGAAGGCTGCGATAACATAGAGGATAAACTTGTTGAATTCAAGGGTTTAAGAATAATCGGCCTTGGGGGATCAATGAAGTACAACGACAACCCGTTTTACGCAAGGCCTCCTTATCAATGCACAGAGCAACAAATGGAATGGAGAATCCGCAGGCTGGCACCAAAACTGTTTTTCTCCAAGGGCTTTGACATACTGGTAACTCATGCTCCGGCTTTCGGGCTGGGAGACGGCAGTGATCTGTGCCATACGGGCTTTAAAGCCTTCCGCAAATTGCTTGACAAGTACAGCCCCAAATATATGTTCCACGGCCACATGCATCTGGGCTATGGCCGCGGAAAACGTACTTTAATTCACAACAATACAAAGATTATTGACGCTTTTAACTATTATATTGTGGAGATCTGAATTTCAAATTATCCTTCCGGTTGATAAATCATAAAACGACCTGAATTCCTTCATATCCGGAAGATTGCCCACTATGCCCTCAACAAGCCAATCCATATTAAGGATTTGCTCCCTTTGAAGGACTTCCCCATCGCTGACCACGGTTTTCCCGTTCTGGTCCTGGATCGGGCCAATAAATACTTTATAATTCTTCGAAATCAGGGATGATTTCACAAACTCAATGAGTTTGCAGGTTTCTATGGGCAAGTGGTTTTTGGCATAGAAGAAATCCAGTAATCCCGAGTCAAGACCCCACCAGTAATTACGGACGCGCCCGGTGATTGCATTATCTTCGCCCAATTTTGTGCTTCCGGCAAGGACGCTTCTTATATATTTCTCGTAAAAAATTCCCCAATTCCATACTGGTACTGCAAGATATGTATCGGGTACGATATCACCATTATCAAGTACTTTCAGGGTATAAACCCCGTATTCCCGTGAGAAACGCCTGTTGGCAAGGGTGTTATGGTGGGACACAATATCCACACCGCTTTCCAAAAGCTCCCTTGAGAACTGCTGGGTGTAATCTTTGACATTCCAGTCAAGAGCCCATTTAAGATAAACCTTAACCCTTGGATTCACCATTCTGGCCCCAAGGGTAAATGCGTTCACACCGCTTATGATATCGTTGTCCGGCAAGGGGGCTATGTACCCCAGCTTATCGTTCTTTGTCAGTACGCCTGCGACGATACCGCTTAGGAACCTTGGTTCATGTATGCGTCCAAAATAGGTGTTTACATGCTTGAATGAATGAGCAAAGGAACAATTCAAAAAGTTGCAGTCCTCATTGGCCATGGCAGCCTTAAGTGTCGCATTCAAAAGCGGAGGCGCCGTTGTGAAAATAACCTGGCATCCTTCATCCACCATTTTCTGAAGAACATTTGCCGCCTGGTCGTTATCTTTTATATTGAATTCGGCAACTGTGGTTACATTGTCTTTCAGTTCATTTTGGAGGTGCATCCTTCCAAGTTCGTGGGAATATGTCCAGCTTGAAGTCTTGCCGTCGGACACATGGGCAAAACCTACCTTAATATGCTCTGATTTTAACCTGTGGGTAAGTATGCCAAAAAGCCCTTTTTCAAGTTTGAAGCTGGGGCTTTGCTGTATGTCAACGGTTTCGGTTTCGGAATAGAACCTGAGCTCAGCAAGGAGCCTCCAAATCTTCTCTTTCAGCTCTTCTTCTGTGAAATCTGTGTTTACACCATGTATCTTAATAAAATCAAGGAAGGCGTCCCCGGTTGTTATGGGAAGGGTATTGCCGCCAAGCTGGTAAAACGCATTTCTGAACATATTATAAACTGAATTGGTAAAATACTTGAATCTGTCTTTGGCGTCTATTAATGGAGTTTTGGGCTGAAAATCCTTTATTAATTCCCATAACTCGTCAAAGCTGTTTTCACGGGACAGCCATATATCATTTATTCCGGTTTTTTTATGGAAGTCCATGAACTCGTAATACAGCCGGATGTCCTTGTCTTCCTCATCATACTTGGGTACAAGTCTGGTTACATGCGCCGGAAAAGAGAAAATGTCGAGGTATTTGAGCACGCTGATTCTCTTGTTCCCTTCAATAACATAGAACCAGTTTAGATATTCATAAACCTTGACAGGATCCCTTAGCCCCTCCTTGTTCTGAATATCGCATACCTTTTGCCATTTAATTGCGAACTCGGAGTTTGGATCCATGATGGGCATAAAATTGCGTGCAAAAGAAATACTTCTCAGATAGGAATACGTTCCCTTGATTTTTCTCAGAGGAATATCTGAAATTCCCAAATCTACTTCAGAAACTATATCAATATTTTTTAAAATGCCGTCAAGAAAAGGAAGATACCCGTTACGTCCCTGGGATATGCAACCGGAATACTCCTTAAGTCCGTACTTTCTGGCATTTATATACTCGGTCATATCTGACATGCTAACACTCCTTACCCGTAAGTTTCCTGATAATACTCCTGGTGTATGAGGGCAAGTCATTTTTATATGCAAAACTCAGCAAATTATTAGTTCTTTTCAATGACATTAAAACCTGTTCTTCTGTTATCATCCCCTGACTAAACGCTTCAGCCAGTTCATCCAGGTCCAGGACTTCGATGCTGTCCTTGTTAATTCTTATATCGGTCAGTAAGTCATAAAGGTAATAAGTATCATTTTCTATGTCATAATCTATGTCAATAATATCGCAATACCAATACTTTATGTTTTTATCCTCGTCCATCATGCCGCTTATTTTCCAGCCCTCATCTATAAAAACGCAGGAAATCCCGAATGAAATATCATCCCGTTTTTTAATGGGCACCCATTCGGTTACAATGTATTTATCGTCCCTGAAAAGCAGTGTGTCTCCTGACAAATCAACCTTTTCAAAAGGCATGTATCTTATCCTGAATATTTTCGGCATGGTGGCCACCCCTTCGCCTTTTTTTACATTATATCTGAATTTGTGGCAATGACAATATACCAAAACAAGAAAATGTTACCTGATTTAATTTTAAATATGTTAATTTTTACAACTTTATTCATCGGGCAATTGTAAATACATGCCCGGGACTTTCCTCCTGTGACAACAATCACAAATTATTTATGGATTAGAGTATATAATAAGATTAAATCACAGGATTATAATGGTACACAGGAGGATTACGGTTATGGATAAATTAATAAAAAATATTGAGTTTTCCAAGGTCATTGAGATGGAATCCTTAGTTTCATATCAGGAAGGACAGGTTGTAAGCAGAACTTTGGCACAGGGCAAAAATATGAGCTTAACTTTATTTGCCTTTGACAAGGGAGAGGAAATAAGTTCACATTCTTCAAAAGGCGATGCCATGGTCTATTTGCTTGACGGCGAGGCGGAGATTACTATCGGTGATAATACCTATATTGTCAATAAAGGCGAGACCATAGTAATGCCAGCTGGAATACCTCATGCCCTTATGGCCAGGGAGCAGTTTAAAATGCTCCTGATAGTAGTGTTCAATCCCTGATTCTGCTAAAGGTAATACCTGACAGTTCGGCACAAGTCAAAGTGGCGTAGATATTAATTCCTGCGCGAAACAAGAAAACTCCGGGCTATAAACAGGCATGACAATTGTTTTATGTATTACTATATCTTTACCACCATTTAATGCCAAACTTTCAGGACTATATTCGGCTTGTTTGTGTGCTGGGCTATAATAGGGCTTCATTGGGTAATATGCTATAATCTCAAATAAAAGGACCTAGAAAGGCGGCAGCCACACAAATGAAGAAAGCAGAAAAACTTAAACAAAAAGTACGGCCCCAGGAAAAAATCAAGCCAGTCAAAAGAGCCTGCAAAAATTGTTTAAAAGGTGTACTCCTATGCTTTAACAATGATGTCCTGTGCCGTGAGAAGGGAATCGTGTCTGGGGACTATTGCTGCTCGTCACACCGGTTTTTTCAATTTGATGAATTTAACAAGGTAGCTTCATTCAGATGTTCTGATTGTGAGTTTTTTATACTTCACCCCAATGAACACATACCTACTTATGGAGTGTGTGATCTTTTTTCAGTCAGAAAATGTGACGGCAGCACCCGAAAAGCGTGCTCCAAATTTCTGCGGCGAAGGGATTATTCTGCCTGAAGTAATTGATTCAGGTCTCACAAAAATAAAACCGCTGGGTTTAATCCCAGCGGTATTTCTTTTATTAAATTATTCTTTTCCCTATGCAATTGAAAGACTATTGCTCGTTGTCATTGACAACAAGCTCAATATCTCTGTATTTCTGCATACCGGTACCTGCAGGAATGAGCTTACCGATGATGATGTTCTCTTTAAGACCAATCAGCGGATCAATCTTACCTTTGATTGCTGCTTCGGTAAGAACTCTGGTTGTCTCCTGGAAGGATGCCGCAGACAGGAAGGACTCGGTTGCCAATGAAGCCTTTGTTATACCAAGGAGCGCCCTCTTTCCTGTTGCAGGTCTCAAGCCTTTTGCTTCAGCCTCTTTGTTTTTCTCCTCGAACTCGAACATATCTACGAGGCTTCCGGGAAGCATATCGGTATCTCCGGATTCGTCCACCTTGACCTTTCTGAGCATCTGACGGACAATAACCTCAATATGCTTGTCGTTGATGTCAACACCCTGCAGTCTGTAAACTTTCTGGACTTCCTGCAGCAGATATCTCTGAACAGCCTGAACGCCCTTGATTTTCAGTATGTCATGCGGGTTGACTGAACCTTCGGTAAGTTCGTCACCGGCCTCAATCACATCACCGTCAGAAACTTTGATGGTTGAACCATAAGGTATGGGATAAGACTTAACCTCACCTGTCTCGTTATTGGTTACCTCAATATCACGCTTCTTCTTTGTATCTTTTATCTGGACGGTACCGGATATTTCAGATACAATCGCGAGTCCCTTAGGTTTGCGTGCCTCGAACAATTCTTCAACACGCGGGAGACCCTGTGTAATATCTTCTCCGGCAACACCACCGGTATGGAAGGTACGCATTGTAAGCTGGGTACCGGGCTCACCGATTGATTGTGCGGCGATAAATCCGACTGATTCACCAGCATTGCATTCCTCTCCGTTTGCGAGGTTAATACCGTAACACTTAGCACATACACCGATACGGGAGTGGCAATTTAGAACTGAACGTATTCTGGCCTTCTTGATACCAGCACTTTCGACTTTCTCAGCCATATCAGGTGTAATAAGTGTATCGGCCTTGACAATTACTTCATTTGTCTTTGGATCAATTATATCTACAGCTGCATAGCGGCCGGAAAGTCTTTCAGCGAGACTTTCAATTTCCTTACCGCTCACAACAATGGAAGAAATCTCAATACTCTCTTTGGTTCCGCAGTCATGTTCGTAGATGATAACATCCTGTGAAACGTCAACCAGACGGCGGGTCAGGTAACCTGAGTCAGCGGTTCTGAGCGCGGTATCTGCCAGACCTTTTCTTGCACCGTGGGATGAAATAAAGTATTCCAAAACGTTCAGACCTTCACGGAAGTTGGATCTGATAGGAATTTCAATAGTTTCACCGGAGGTGTCTGACATAAGACCACGCATACCGGCGAGCTGTCTGATCTGGTTGATGTTACCGCGGGCACCGGACTGGGACATCATGTAAACCGGATTGAATCTGTCGAGAGAGTCAATCAGAGCTTTCTTGATGTCTTCACTGGTCTTGCTCCATGCAGTAATAATAGCATTCTTACGCTCTTCTTTGTTGTAAAGACCGTTCTTATAGTGTCTTTCGATCTCTTCAATTTTCTTGTCTGTTTCAGCAAGGTATTTCTGCTTAACTTCAGGGATAACCATGTCGGTAATACCGATGGTTACTGCACTCTTGGTTGAGTACCTGAAGCCAAGAGCCTTAATGTCATCCAGAACTTTGGCGGTCTTGTGGCTTCCGTTAATCCTTATGCACCTGTCAATAATTCTTCCCAGTGCCTTTTTGTCAACAAGGAAGTCTATTTCATAATTGAACATGGTTTCGGGATCGGTTCTGTCCACAAAGCCCAGGTTCTGAGGAATAGCGTTGTTGAATATTATCTTTCCGACAGTGGTGTTAATGAGCTTGGACTTCTTGACACCATCTATCTCCTTGGTAATTCTGACCTTTATACGTGCATGCAGGCTGACAGCTTTCATTTCATAAGCCATGAGAGCCTCTTCAGGGCTTCCGAAGACTTTTCCTTCTCCAATAACGCCATTTGTTATATTGCCTTCGGCGTCTCTCTCAGCTTCCTTTTCAATGGTAAGATAGTAGCTTCCCAATACCATGTCCTGAGTAGGAACGGTAACAGGCTTACCATCCTGGGGTTTGAGAAGGTTATTGGCTGAAAGCATCAGCACACGTGCCTCGGCCTGAGCTTCTGCTGAAAGAGGTACGTGAACAGCCATCTGGTCGCCGTCGAAGTCAGCGTTATAAGCTGTACAAACCAGTGGATGAAGCTTAATTGCACGTCCTTCAACAAGTACGGGCTCGAATGCCTGAATACCAAGTCTGTGGAGGGTAGGAGCACGGTTCAGAAGAACAGGATGTTCCTTGATAACTTCTTCAAGGACGTCCCAAACCTCTGTCCTTACTCTCTCAACCATACGTTTTGCGCTCTTAATGTTATGAGCGAGGTCTTTCTCAACAAGCCTCTTCATAACGAAAGGCTTGAAGAGTTCCAGTGCCATTTCCTTCGGAAGTCCGCACTGATATATCTTAAGCTCAGGACCAACGACGATAACCGAACGTCCTGAATAGTCAACACGCTTACCAAGAAGGTTCTGACGGAAGCGTCCCTGCTTACCCTTTAACATATCGGACAGGGATTTAAGCGGTCTGTTTCCAGGGCCTGTAACAGGTCTTCCGCGACGGCCGTTATCTATAAGCGCGTCAACGGCTTCCTGGAGCATACGCTTTTCATTTCTGACAATAATCTCAGGGGAACCGATGTCCAAAAGTCTCTTAAGACGATTGTTACGGTTGATAACCCTTCTGTAGAGATCGTTGAGGTCGGAAGTAGCAAAACGGCCACCGTCCAGCTGCACCATAGGACGCAGTTCAGGAGGAATGACAGGAATAACATCCAGTATCATCCATTCAGGTTTGTTTCCTGAAGTACGGAAAGCTTCCACTACTTCAAGGCGTTTAATGGCACGAATCTTCTTCTGGCCGTTGGAGGTCTCAACTTCCTCTCTGAGTTCCTTTGAAAGAGCATCAAGGTCGATTTTCTGAAGCAATTCCTTAATTGCTTCAGCACCCATACCGGCTCTGAAATTGTTGCCGAATTTTTCAAGGCTTTCACGATACTCTTTCTCGTTGAGAACCTGTTTTACAGACAGCGGTGTGCTGCCCGGATCAATTACTATATATGATGCAAAGTAAAGCACCTTTTCAAGATTTCTTGGGGACATATCCAGGAGAAGTCCCATTCTGCTGGGAATTCCTTTAAAGTACCAGATATGGGATACCGGTGCGGCAAGTTCAATATGTCCCATGCGTTCACGACGAACCTTGGACTTTGTAACTTCAACACCGCAGCGGTCGCATATTATTCCCTTATAGCGAACACGCTTATATTTTCCGCAATGGCACTCCCAGTCCCTGGTAGGTCCAAATATTCTTTCACAGAACAACCCGTCACGTTCAGGCTTCAAGGTTCTATAGTTAATAGTCTCCGGTTTTTTAACCTCTCCCCTTGACCATTCACGGATTTTTTCCGGAGAGGCAAGACCTATTTTTATAGCATCAAAATTGTTTAACTCAAACATCCTTGTCACCCTCCTTAAATCTCATCATCGTCATAATCGGACAGATCGTCTTCATCAACACCGAACAACTTTCCGATAGAATCAGGATTGAGTTCTTCCGCATCTGTAAGATCGGTGTCCAAATTATCCATGTCAAAGCCATCATCTATTTCTTCGTACTGGCCATCTTCATCCTCGAGCTCAAGGTAGTATTGGCTATCGCCTTTACCACCCTCAAGATCGACATCCAGTTCGTCCATATCGTCATATACGGATTCCTTAATCTCAATTTCCTCACGCTGGTCACTGTAGACCTTGACGTCAAGCGCAAGGCTCTGGAGCTCTTTCATGAGCACCTTGAAGGACTCAGGAATGCCGGGCTCAGGAACATTTTCGCCTTTTACTATCGCTTCGTAAGTCTTGACACGACCTACAACGTCGTCCGACTTGACTGTCAATACTTCCTGGAGTGAGTAAGCTGCACCGTAAGCTGCCAATGCCCAAACTTCCATTTCACCGAAGCGCTGTCCGCCGAACTGAGCTTTACCGCCCAATGGCTGCTGTGTAACAAGTGAGTATGGTCCGGTAGAGCGGGCATGAATCTTGTCGTCTACCAGGTGGGCAAGTTTCAGGAAGTACATGTAACCGACAGTTACACGATTATCAAAGGGCTCGCCGGTTCTTCCATCGTACAGTATGGTCTTGCCGTCTTCAGGAAGCCCTGCTTTTCTGAGGGTTTCAAAGATGTCATTTTCGTTGGCACCGTCAAAGACAGGTGTCGCGATTTTCCATCCAAGTGCCTTCGCAGCGTAGCCAAGGTGAACTTCCAATACCTGACCGATATTCATACGGGATGGAACACCCAGAGGATTGAGCACTATCTGGAGCGGGGTTCCGTCAGGCAGGAAAGGCATGTCTTCAACAGGCAGAATCCTGGAAATAACACCCTTATTACCGTGGCGGCCGGCCATCTTGTCACCGACAGATATCTTTCTCTTCTGAGCTATATAGCAGCGTACCAACTGGTTAACTCCAGGTGGCAGTTCATCGCCATTCTCACGTGAGAATACTTTTACGTCAACAACTATACCAGATTCACCATGAGGAACCCTTAATGAAGTATCACGCACTTCACGGGCCTTTTCACCGAAGATTGCGCGCAGGAGTCTTTCTTCAGGAGTCAGTTCTGTTTCTCCCTTGGGAGTAACTTTACCGACAAGAATATCTCCTGAACGAACCTCGGCACCTATACGGATAATTCCGCGTTCATCAAGGTCTTTCAATGAATCCTCACCAACGTTGGGGATATCCCTGGTAATTTCCTCGGGACCAAGTTTTGTATCCCTGGACTCGGATTCATATTCCTCAATGTGAATAGATGTGTAAACGTCCTCACGGACCAATTCCTCTGAGATAAGGATAGCATCCTCGTAGTTGTAGCCTTCCCAGGTCATGAATCCTACAAGAACGTTCTTACCAAGTGAAATCTCGCCATTGTCGGTCGAAGGACCGTCGGCCAGGATTTCACCGGCTTCAACTTTATCGCCTTTTCTGACTATTGGTCTCTGGTTAATACATGTGCCCTGGTTGGAGCGTTTATATTTCAAGAGTTTGTAAGTTGTTTTTTGGCCTTTTGCGTTGCGGACAACAATTTCATTGGCGGTTACCTTTTCAACGGTACCTGCTTCTTTTGCCAGGACGCATACACCGGAGTCCTTAGCTGCACGGTGCTCTATTCCTGTACCTACAATAGGCGCCTCGGGCTTAATCAGAGGCACCGCCTGACGCTGCATGTTTGAACCCATGAGAGCACGGTTGGCGTCATCGTTCTCAAGGAACGGAATCATGGCAGTAGCAACTGAAACAAGCTGTTTAGGTGATACGTCCATGTAGTCGACACGCTCTCTGTCAACTTCAAGGATCTGATCCCTGTAACGGCATCCAACACGCTTGTTAATAAAGCGGCCTTCTTCGTCCAATGGTTCGTTGGCTCCTGCAATAACATACAGGTCTTCTTCGTCAGCTGTCATATACTCGCACTGGTCTGTAACCTTTCCATCCACAACTTTACGGTATGGAGTCTCAATGAATCCGTAATCGTTTATACGTGCAAAGGTACTTAATGAACCTATCAAACCGATGTTGGGACCTTCAGGAGTCTCGATAGGACACATACGGCCATAGTGGGAGTAGTGAACGTCACGCACTTCAAAGCTTGCACGGTCACGGGAAAGTCCGCCGGGACCCAATGCACTTAAACGGCGCTTATGTGTCAGTTCTGCCAGCGGGTTGGTCTGATCCATGAACTGTGACAACTGGCTGGAACCGAAGAACTCCTTAATAGCTGATGTAACAGGACGAATGTTAATCAGCGCCTGTGGTGTGGCAGCATCAATATCCTGGATGGTCATTCTCTCACGGACAACACGTTCCATACGTGCAAGACCTATACGGAACTGATTCTGGAGAAGCTCGCCAACAGAACGGAGACGGCGGTTACCCAGGTGGTCAATATCATCGGTATGGCCCACACCATGATCCAGGTTAAGAATATAGTTAACAGAGGCTACAATGTCCTCTTTGGTTATGTGCCTTGGAATAAGAGCATGGATATTCTCTTTAAGTATGCGGATCAAATCCTGACGGCTTGCATCCTTGTTTTCATCCAATATGGCCTTTAAAACGTCATAGCGGACTTTCTCATTGATCCCGGCTTCTGAGGGATCAAAAGGAATATATCCTGAAATATCAACAGCCATATTACCTATTACTTTAACAGGTTTGCCGTCTCTCTCAATAAAGACTTCGTTAGTACCGGAATTCTGAATCTTCCATGCAATTTCTTCGCTGATGACTTTTCCTGCATCTATGAGAACTTCACCTGTATTGGCGTCCTTAACATCTTCAGCAGCAATCTCATTGCGGATACGATTGGCAAGTGAAAGCTTTTTATTAAACTTATAACGTCCGACTATTGAGAGGTCATAACGTTTTGCGTCAAAGAATAAATTGTTGATAAGAGTACTTGCGCTTTCCTCCGTAGGCGGTTCGCCCGGACGCAGACGCTTGTACACCTCAAAGAGACCTTCTTCTCTTGTCTTGGTGGAGTCTTTGGCAATTGTAGCCAATAATTTGGGCTCTTCACCCAAAAGGCTTATGATTTCGGCATCAGTGCCATAGCCCAAAGCTCTGAGGAACTGGGTAATAGGCAGTTTTCTTGTCCTGTCTATACGGACATAGATAACTTCGGCACTGTCTGTCTCATACTCCAGCCAAGCACCTCTGTAGGGAATAACGGTATTTGCATAAAGGTTATTTCCGTGCTTGTCTTTGGAGCTGGCGTAATATATACCTGGTGAACGGACGAGCTGGCTTACTATAACACGCTCTGCTCCGTTAATGACAAAAGTACCGGTATCGGTCATAAGAGGAAAATCTCCCATAAAGATTTCCTGCTCTTTAACTTCACCAGTTTCCTTATTGATAAGGCGCACTTTTACCTTTAAAGGCGCTGAATAACTTGTGTCTCTTTCCTTGCATTCCTCAACGGAATACTTAATATTATCAGTTTCAAGAGTATAATCGATGAACTCCATAATGAGGTTATCAGCATAGTCGGTTATGGGGGATACATCCCTCAGTACCTCCCTGAGGCCCTCATCAAGAAAATGCTGATAAGAATTCTTCTGGATTTCAATAAGATTGGGCATATCTAGGACTTCTTTAATTCGGGCAAAACTCATCCTTGTGGTTCTGCCAAGTTGGACTGGATGTGGATGAACCATCGTATCACCTCGTATGAAATTGCATATTTAGGTGTAAAAGACATAAAAATATAGAGGGGAAAATAAAGCTACATTCTGGTTTATTAAAGCCCAGTTTATATACAGAATCCAATAACTCCAAGTCTCATTCTCCCGATCTATATTTTTTCATCTTAAAGATTATTGACACGTATTGTACTATTCATACAAATGTGCTACAATAAAAAAAATTGAATAGTAATAAATGCACAAGCGTAAATTCTAAATACAATACTTGCAATCATAATAATGCAGTTTTTAATTGTACCACATTCAAAATTCCAAGTCAATATATAGTATATTGATTTTTTTATTTCAGTTTTCTACCTTTATCTCGAAGCGTTCAAACAAGACAGGATTAAAGAATTGATCAGCGTAAAAAGAGGTTCTCCTGAATCTGACGTATTCTTTGGTGTTTCTGGAAAGCCACATGGGCACTTCTATGTTCAAAAGGCCGCAAACCTCAACAAGACATTTTTCAAGCCTGTCCTGGTATGAGCCTGCTGCATCATTAACTTCATATACCTTTTCATCAAGGACTACGGTCCCTTTAATTAATTTCCCGGTTATTTTCATGGCATACTCCTTATATTATCAATATAATTACTTGATTGTAACTCCTTATCATCATAAAACACTTTTACGAGGTACAGTCCGTCGGGTGGCGCAGTGACTCCAAGGCTGTTACGGTCCCCTGTTTCAATGGCTTCTTTGATGACTTCGGGTTTGAAACGTCCCCTCCCAATGTCAACCATTGAACCAACCATAATTCTGACCATATTATAGAGAAAACCGTCACCTACCGTGTCAAATATTAATAGATCCCCTTCCCTGTGCCACCCGGAATAATATATTGTCCTGTCAAAGGTTTTGACACTGAAGCCCGATGCACAAAATGCCCTGAAGCAATGATGCCCTATAAAATAACCGGCAGCTTCCTCCATCGCCTCAAAATCAAGATTACCCCTCACATGCCAGCTTTTTTTGGCCCAGATGGCAGACCTCTGAGGCCTGTTGAGGATAATGTACCGGTAATGCTTACCTTTGGCTGAAAACTGGGGATGGAAATTCATATCAGCTTCTTCAGAGGATATAATTACAACATCTTCCGGAAGATAAGTGTTGAGGGCCGGAGTGAATTTTTCGGCAGGAACCTTTGATGTGGTAATAAAACTTGCCACCTGTCCGAAGGCATGAACACCCTGGTCGGTTCTTCCCGCCCCGTCAGGAATAATGTCCTCCCCGGTCAGTTTCTTAATGGCTTTTGAAAGTACTTCCTGTACTGAAACTGCATTCTTTTGAAATTGCCAGCCGTGGTAACGGCTTCCGTCATACTCGATTGTAAGCTTTATCTTTCTCTCCATAAGAAAAACCTTTCTCTTTGAAGGAAGTTTGGAATCTTCCGGGTTTTATGCAGCTTCGGCATTATAAAGCATTCTATTATATGTTAATATAATAATTGATAATAATATAGGGGTCAATTAAACCTGCACTTACCGCAACAATTAATATACAGCGGGATTGGCTTAATGTCTACTGTTGTGTAAAAAACACATAAATGATTATTATAAATATTTCAGCTGGGGGAAGGATTGATATGATAGAAGGTAAAAATATAATACTGAGAACGGTTCATCCCGATGAACTGGACAAGCTGTACAAGCTTATTTACAGCATAAAGGACAAAGGGCCTTACTGGCATCTTAACATACAGTCGTATAAGGATTTTTTTAAGGAATACCAGAACACCGGCTTCTGGACCAACGAAGAAGGCCGGATGGTTATTGAAAACAAGAATGGAGATATTGTAGGAGAAATCCTTTATTTCAAAGGTCTTGACTACCAGTCAGGTTATGAGGTCGGCTATGAACTTTTCGGAGACAAATATTCCGGAAAAGGTTATATGAGCGAGGCACTTCTTCTGTTCTGCGCGTATATGTTCTCTGTGCGCCCCATTAACCGTATTCAGGTAAATGTCATGGAAAACAATCTGGCAAGCAGAAAAGTGGTTGAAAAATGCGGGTTTACTTATGAAGGAACAATGCGAATGGCCACTTTCAACCAGGGAAGTTATCATAACCTGAGGCTTTATTCCCTGCTCCGGGAAGAGTGTCCGCCACTTGAAAGCCTTATTGGGAAATAAGTTTTATAAAACCTTCAAAAGCAAAATGCCAAAAGATTATATAACTATTGAAAGGAGTCTGAATTTTGCTTCGTATTTTAATTGTAGGAGTTGGAGGCTTTATAGGAGCTTCGTCAAGATATATAATCTCGAACTTAAGTATTAAACTATTTGGTGATTCCTTTCCTTATGGAACACTTTTCGTAAATGTTTTAGGCGGATTTTTAATAGGATTTATTATGGAAGCAAGTGTCAGAACATGGCCAATTTCACCGAATGTAAGAACGTTTTTAACAACCGGAATTCTTGGAGGACTTACTACTTTTTCCACGTTCAGTTATGAAACGATAAGTATGTTGAGTGTAGGAAATTATTTGATGGGAGGTATGAATGCCGGCTTAAACCTGTTTTTAAGTCTGTTTTTCGCATGGCTGGGCAAGCTATTAGCACAAGTTATTTAAAGAGTGGTGATATTCGCATGAATTCAAGGCTCCCGGTTCAGAATATTCATATGAAAAGGATATTGATACCGGGGGTTTTTATTTTCGATGGTTCTGGCACTGGTTAGCAAAACTCTTCTTTTATACCTTATTGTTGTTGCATGCATGAGGCTTATGGGAAAAAGGCAGATAGGCCAGCTTCAACCTTTTGAATTCGCCGTTGCTATAATGATATCCGAACTTGCAGCCCTCCCTCTGACAGAGGATGATAAAAAACTCCACCATGCCATTATCCCTATTGCAGTTATTATTATTTGTCAGCTTGCAATCTCCTTTCTCGCCATTAAAGGTGTCCGTATCAGGGAAGTTATATGCGGAAGGCCGACCTTACTTATCCGTAACGGAAAAATCCTTGAGAAGAATATGCGCAAGGAATTGTACACAATAAATGACCTTCTGGAGCAACTCCGTTTCCACGGCATTCAGAGCGTAAAAGATGTTGAGTATGGTATTCTTGAAACCAACGGCCAGCTAAGCGTTCTTTTAAAAAGCGGCAAGAGGCCTGTGACCCCTGAGGATATCAACTTGACTCCTAAAGATGAGTGTTTTGACCACGACATCATTATTGACGGAAAACTAATAGGCAGAACCCTTGAGAAGCTTAATCTCAAGCGGGAATGGCTTGACGAGCAACTTAAGGAATACGGCGTTACCGATTATACCCATGTTTTTTATGCCGCTGTTGACAATGATAATAAACTGTTTGTACAAAAAAAAGGAGAGTACCTTAACTGATATTAAGGTTAAACCTCTCCTTAAAACTTTCATTCATAATTAGTTCAGGTGTTTTGGCTTCTCTTATTAAATCGGCCAGCTCCCGGGAATTTTTCGGAAGTTCGGGAAGGTAAATTCCACCGGTGCCGGCGTCCACTGCCTGATGAAAATCAGAACCCGATATAATAATTCCGCCAAAATTTAAAGCGTGTTCAAAGGCTAATTCATTCCTGTTTTCATGTCTTGGGTGGCCGTTGTAACCTTCATAGCCTTCAACTATTTCATCATATGTTCCCGAAACCATGGTTCTGAAAGGATGGGCCTGTATTATAAGAAGGTCGTTTTGGGTACACAGATTCTTAATATCATCTATGTCAAGCAAATACATGTCGGTGTGATCATACAGAAATTCTTCATCAAATCCGTAGATCAAGAAATCATTCCGTGTTTCCGGAATACAGTATTCCATCCCAAGAATAATCTGAATGCCTAACTTCTCCCCTTCATCCTTTGCGTTCCGGTAGCCATCAAGGTACGCATCTACTTTGTCCTTCCAGGTAAGACCATTTAATTTGTCAAAAAACTTTCCGTAGAAGTGATCAGTAACGCAAACCGCGTCATAACCAAGTTTATGGTATATCCTTATTGCCTCTCTGGCATCCACCTTCCCGCACGGGCTTGTATTGCCGGTATGCATATGTGTTTCTATTAAATATTTTCTCATTTAAAGTCCCCCCAAAAAAACGCTTACCGGAATCTGATTAGTGAGGCGCCGAAAACCAGAATGGTAAACAAAACGCCTATCAGGGTTGAAACAAGGTCAAGCTGGGAAAAGCGGATGGTCTTCATCCTTGTTCTTCCCTTTCCTCCCCTGTAGCAGCGGGATTCCATAGCCTCGGCCAATTCATCCGCCCTCATGAAAGCGCTGACAAAAAGCGGCACAAGGACAGGAATGAAACTTTTTACGCGGGCAAAAATACTGCCGGTATCAAAATCAGCACCCCTTGAAGACTGTGCTTTCATTATGCGCTGAGCTTCCTCCAATAGGGTGGGTATGAACCTGAGCGCTATTGACATCATCATTGCTATCTCATGGGAAGGAACACCTATTTTATTGAAAGGTTTAAGAAGTCTTTCTATTCCGTCGGTCATGGACATTGGGGTAGTTGTCAGAGTCATCAGGGATGCGGTAACAATAAGCATTACCAGCCTTACAAAAAGTTTGACTGCTGAAATTATGCCCTCATAGGTTACCCTGACCGGACCAACACTGAAAAGAATCCTTCCTTCGACAAAGAATATGTTCAACAGTGCCGTAAGCACCAGAATAAACAACAGTGGCTTTATACCTTTGAGAGTCTGTTTTACGGGAATGTTGCTAATAAGAAGCAGAATAGCCGTAAATGCCCCCATCATGACATACTCCTGCCAGGAGTTGATAAGGAAAATTTCTACCATGAGTATGGCAGTCCAGATTATTTTCGTCCTCGGATCCAATCTGTGAATTATTGAATTTCCGGGTATATACTGTCCCAATGTGATATTATTCATGATTAATTATCACCCCCGGAATTTTTTATTGTCATCTCTATTGCGTCCACCGCATCGTCAACAGTCAGAATCGGCAGAGGGAAGTTATAACCCTCTGAATTAAGCCTGCTGAACAATTTGGTAATCTGGGGTATGTCAAGTCCGTAGGACTTAAGTTCCTCTGTTTTAGAGAACACCTTTTGAACCGTATCGCACATCATAAGCTCCCCATGATTGATTACAGCCGCACGGTCGCAGTATTCTGCAACATCGTCCATACTGTGGGATATGAGTACGATTGTAGTGCCCTTTTCCCTGTTCAATTCTGTAAGGATTTTATAGACCTCGTAGCTTCCTATGGGGTCCAAACCGGCGGTAGGTTCATCCAGAACCAGAACTTCAGGCTCCATGACCAATACTCCCGCTATAGCGACCCTTCTCTTCTGGCCGCCCGACAGTTCAAAAGGAGATTTTTCGAGTAGTTCAGGGGATATGCCCAATAATTCTGTGACGTAGAACACCCGTCTTTTTATTTCTTCATCGGACAAATCCATCCTGTTGAGGCCAAATATTATGTCCTTATACACTGTTTCCTCGAAAAGCTGCTGCTCGGGGTACTGGAATATAAGCCCGACTTTGCGCCTCAATTCCTTTAAATTCTTTGATATTGCATCAATGCCATCCACTTCTATTGTTCCGGACGTGGGTTTGAGAATTCCGTTGAAATGCTGTACAAGTGTTGATTTCCCTGATCCGGTATGCCCGATTATGCCAAGTATCTCACCTTTTTTTACGTTCAGGGTTATATTCTTTAAGGCCTTTTTCTCAAAAGTTGTGCCCGGCATGTAAACATAGCTGAGATCCCGAACTTTAATAATATCTTCCCCGTCCTCGGGCAGACTTCTTTTCTCGGAAGATATTCCGTTATTATTAAGTTTAGCACCAGGATGCAGACTGGCTTTATCTTTTAAAAGGTTTTTCAGAACCGGAACCATGTGGTCTATGGTAAGGGGAATCCTGTCTATATAATTTTTCTTTCTCAGCTTATGGGCAACTTCAGCAATTCTTGGCACGTTAAGCCCGGCTTCCCTAATAACTTCGATATTGTCAAATATGGACTCGGGGGTTCCCTGATGCACTATTTTGCCTTCCTGCATTATGAAAACCCTGTCGGCATATACCGCTTCGTCCATGTGGTGGGTAATATGAAGAACAGTAATTCCATTCTCCTTGTTAAGCCTTCTTAATATGGACAATACTTCTTTTCTTCCTGCAGGATCAAGCATGGAAGTTGCCTCATCCAGAACAATGCATTTTGGCTCCATTGCCAGTATACCCGCAATGGCAACCCTCTGTTTCTGGCCTCCGGAAAGCATGTGGGGTGAATGCTCAGTATAATCCTGCATATCAACAAGTTTCAGAGAACGATCCACTCTGTCACGGATCTGGACAGGGGGTACCCCAAGGTTTTCAGGCCCAAAAGCGACGTCCTCTTCGACAGTTGTCGAAACAATCTGGTTATCGGGGTTCTGAAACACCAAACCAAGAGTTTTTCTTATCTCCCACGTAAGATCCTCGTCCCTTGTGTCCATTCCATCTATATAAACAACTCCATCTGTAGGAATAAGTAAAGCGTTCATCAGCCGGGCAAGGGTTGATTTTCCTGAACCGTTGCGGCCCAGAACAACAATGAACTCACCCTGATCAATGCTTAGTGAAACACCATTCACTGCGCTGTCACGGCGATTGTCCCCCGACTGGGATCTATATTCAAAACTTGCGTTATCTATCTTAATAATTTCACTCATAGACTTCACCTTATTAGCCTGTCAAGACTAATGCAAAAAATTCATATACTGGTATGGAATAAGTCTTAAAACCGGTAAATGCCAATAATGGAGAGACGGAATGCCCGCTCTCCATTACCCATGTCATTGTAATTCACTATTATGGTACTCGAAAAAGGATCTTAAATCAGACCAGTTCAAGTACTACAACTTCCGCACCATCGCCTCTTCTTGCACCAAGTTTGTAGATGCGGGTATAACCACCTTTTCTGTCCTTGTACTTAGGTGCTATCTCGTCAAACAATTTATTGGTAAGGTTCACAGTGTTTCCATCCTGATCCTTAACCCTGTAGACCCAGTTCATAACCTGACGTCTTGCAGCAAGACGTGATGGAGCGTCAACTGTCTTGAGAACAGTTTTTGTTTCTCTTTCCACCACTTCGTACTTATTACCGTTCTTGGAAGTAACGGTCTTAAGTACCTTACGTCCTTTACTGTCCAAAACCGGAGCACTAACAGTAACATTCTTGGAAGCTGAGAAATTGTCGCATTCCTTAACAGCCAGTGAGATTAACTTTTCTGCTATATTCTTTACTTCAAGTGCTCTCTTTTCTGTAGTTTCAATACGTCCATGCTGGATCAGAGAGGTTACGAGACCTTTTAACATTGCCTTACGCTGATCGGTAGGCCTTCCTAATTTTCTTTGTGTAGGCATTTTGTTTCCTCCCCTTGATAAGTCTTTATTACTTAATCTTCAGACTGAGCCAGCTTCAAATCCAAAGCTGCAAGTTTTGATACCACTTCTTCAAGTGATTTACGGCCGAGATTTCTTACCTTCATCATTTCTTCCTCAGTCTTGCTGATGAGTTCTTCAACAGTATTGATGCCGGCTCTCTTCAAGCAATTGTATGATCGAACTGAAAGGTCAAGCTCTTCAATAGTCATCTCCAAAACTTTATCCCGCTCAGGTTCGCCTTTCTCGACAAGCACCTCGGTGTTCTTTGCCCTGTCTGTCAAATTGATGAACAGGTCAAGATGATCACTCAGTATCTTTGCGCCAAGGCTTATGGCTTCATCCGGAGCAATTGATTTGTCTGTCCATACTTCAATGGTCAGTTTGTCGTAGTCTGTGACTTGTCCTACACGGGTATCTTCAACGGTATAATTAACCTTTCTGATAGGTGTGTAGATAGAGTCAACGGGAATCACACCAATAGGCTGATTCGGCATCTTGTTCCTGTCTGCGGGAACATAGCCACGACCATGACTGATATTGAGTTCCATGAAGAACCTGTTGGTTCCGTTAACAGTAGCTATATGCAAATCCGGATTAAGAATTTCAACTTCAGAGTCAGTCTTGATGTCTGAAGCTTTTATTTCGCCTTCGCCTTCAAAATCGATATATAAAGTTTTGGATTGCTCAGTGAACAACTTAAACCGAAGGTCCTTAATATTGAGAATTATTTCTGTAACATCCTCAACAACTCCCGGTATTGTGGAGAACTCATGAAGCACGCCATCAATCTTAATTGATGTTACTGCAACACCAGGAAGAGATGACAGCAGAATCCTTCTCAGTGAGTTTCCCAAAGTTATGCCATATCCCCTCTCCAGAGGCTCTATAACAAACTTTCCATATTCATTGCCTTCAGAAATTTCAACACATTCAATCCTCGGCTTTTCAATTTCGATCATTTATCAACCCTCCTTGGGTTATTTTAGTATGAGGGTAACAGTTAAGAATTATTTGGAGTACAACTCAACAATGAGAGTTTCCTGAACGTTGAGGTCAATATCCTCTCTTTCAGGCAATGCAACAACTTTACCCTTGAGATTTTCCTGATCTACTTCAAGCCATTTGGGAACAACTTTGGAGCCAGTAATATCAAGAATCTCTTTGAAACGGGGAGACTTTCTGCCTTTTTCGCTTACTGCTATTTCGTCCCCGACCTTCACAAGGTATGAAGGTATGTTAACTTTCTTTCCATTCACTACGAAATGGGCATGTGTCACAAGCTGACGGGCTTCAGCACGTGTAGTGGCAAATCCCATCCTGTAAACAACGTTATCCAATCTGCTCTCGAGCAATTGCAAAAGGATTTCACCGGTAATACCCTTCTTGCGGTTTGCCATTTCGAAATACTTTCTGAACTGGCTCTCAAGTATACCGTAGAACCTCTTAGCCTTCTGCTTTTCACGAAGCTGGAGACCATATCCGGATAATTTCTTTTTCTGAGCACCATGCTGTCCGGGCGCGTAGGGCCTTCTTGCAATAGCGCATTTATTTGAGTAGCATCTTTCACCCTTCAGGAAGAGTTTCTGACCTTCTCTTCTGCAGAGTTTGCAAGATGCGTCTGTATATCTTGCCATTGATCCTTACACCTCCAATTAAACTCTTCTTCTCTTAGGCGGTCTGCAACCGTTGTGAGGAATCGGGGTCACGTCTTTAATAGAGTTGACCTCTAATCCAGCTGCCTGGAGTGCACGGATTGCTGCCTCACGGCCAGCGCCAGGACCTTTAACATAAACCGATACTGTCTTGAGTCCATGCTCCATAGCTGCTTTTGCGGCAGTTTCTGCAGCAGACTGTGCTGCAAATGGAGTACTCTTTCTTGAACCTCTGAAACCAAGTCCTCCTGCGCTTGCCCAGGAAATAGCATTACCCTGAACATCGGTAATAGTTACAATTGTATTATTGAAGGAAGAACGAATATGTGCTGCACCACGCTCAATATTCTTCTTTTCTCTTCTCTTTCTTGATCTTCTAACAACTTTAGCTGCTGCCATTTACCTATCGACCTCCCTGTTACTTCCTCTTATTCGCAATGGTCTTTCTGGGTCCTTTACGTGTTCTTGCATTGGTCTTTGTCCTCTGCCCACGAACAGGTAATCCCATTCTGTGTCTGATGCCGCGATAGCATCTGATTTCCATCAAACGTTTTATATTCAGTGCAACTTCTGTTCTGAGGTCGCCTTCTACTCTATATTCCTTTTCAATAGTGTCACGGAGCTTCGCTACCTCTTCATCTGTGAGGTCGCGTACGCGAGTATCAGGATTGACTCCCGTCTTTTTCAATATTTCATTTGAACGGGCTCTTCCAATCCCGAAGATATACGTAAGGCCGATTTCCACTCTTTTTTCTCTTGGCAAGTCAACACCTGCGATACGAGCCAAATTCCTACACCTCCGATTGGTACTTGTGTAACCTAATTCTTACATTTTTTAATGTCTAAATTCCTGAAAAAAAAATATATATATAAATTTCCATAAAACCTTTATTTTTATATAAAGGCTCAGCCGCTTATGGAAAATTATTATCAGAACCTTTAGATATTACACGCAACCGGCAGCTCTTTCTACTACCGGCCGCGAATATCTTAACCTTGTCTTTGCTTATGCCTTGGATCAACGCAAATAACCATTATACGGCCTTTTCTGCGAATAATCTTGCACTTTTCACAAATTTTCTTAACTGACGGTTTTACCTTCATGATTGACCCTCCTGTCCTGGCTTATTTGCCTCTCCACGTAATTCGACCGCGCGAAAGGTCATATGTTGACATTTCAACGGTCACTTTGTCGCCGGGAAGTATGCGAATATAGTTCATTCTGAGCTTTCCCGATATATGGGCGAGTATTTTATGTCCATTTTCGAGTTGAACTCTGAAATTTGCATTTGGTAGCGCTTCCAATACGGTGCCTTCCAATTCAATTACATCCTCTTTTGACAAACTCATTTCCTCCCCGCTCACCCAAATTCTCAGTTTGTTCCTGTTTATATCTTAATACAGCCTGCTGAAGATCGGCGTTTTGGAGCCTTTTCCTCATTATGACTGCCTTAGATATCTCTTCGTCAACTTTATTTGTTATCATAAGATGCTTCAGTTTCTTCTTTTTTGGGTTATTGATGGGTCTTAACATTCCATCGGCAATTAACACATGATTATCATCAATAATATCGATAATAATAAATAAATTGTTCTTATCACGTCCCGCTTTTGACCAAACAAAGCGACCAATGATGGTATCCAAGGAATTATCTCCTTTTTCTATTCTCATCATAATACTCTGTCAAGTCACCCTGTAACTTGAGCAGTATCAATTATACTGAGTTTTCACCACAGCAAGTATATATTTTATATCAATTTTAACCCTTTTTCAAGATTGTTCTCTATTTTCGTGAAATTTAATATAATCTAGTCAATATTTCCGGCCCATTTGGTGTAACCGCTATGGTATTTTCATAATGTGCTGATAATTTGCCGTCGACCGTAACAACAGTCCAGTTGTCCTTGAGCACCTTTACCTGCCAGGTACCCATATTAATCATTGGTTCAATGGCAAGAGTCATGCCGTTTGAAAGTCTCGGGCCGCGTTCCTGTGTCTTGTAATTTGGTATTTGCGGTTCCTCATGCATTTGAGTTCCGATCCCGTGGCCGACAAAATCGCGTACTACCGAGTATCCTTGGCTTTCCGCATATTGCTGAATGGCAATTGAAATATCTACTACACGGTTTCCTTCAACGGCCTTTTCCATTCCGCGCCTGAAAGCTTCTTCAGTATGGTAAATCAGGGCGCGAGCCTCTTCCGACACCTTCCCGACGGGAAATGTTCTTGCGGCGTCACCATGATAACCGTCCAGGATGGCCCCGGCATCAACACTGACAATATCGCCTTCCTTTAGTACGATATTTCCCGGAATGCCGTGAATAACCTGGTCGTTTATAGAAGTACAAATCGAACCGGGAAAATCAATTCCACCGTATGCGCACGGAAACCCTTTGAAGGAGGGAATTGCACCACAACTGCGGATTATCTCTTCTGCAATCCTGTCAAGCTCAATTGTGGTAATACCCGGCTGAATAAGTTCAGACAGCCTTTGGTGTACCTTGGCCACAACCTCACCGGCTCTTCTCATCTTATCCAATTCTCTTTGAGACTTCAAAGTTATCATTTTATATCCTTTCAAACGCACCTGCGGTTAACCCTTTAAATCAGCGATTATTTTAAGAATTTCTTCTGTAGTCTCACTAATGGGTTTTGTTCCGTCTACATTCTTAAGAATTCCTTTTTCGCTGTAATAGTCAATTAACGGGCTGGTCTGCTCGTGGTATGTCTTCAGCCTTTCCAATACTGTTTCTTCACGATCGTCATCCCTGATGAAAAGTTTTGATCCACAAGCGTCGCATATACCTTCAGTTTTGGGCGGCAAGTTTACTACGTGATAAGTCCTTCCGCATGAACACATTCTTCTGCCTGACATCCTCTTGACTATTGCCGAATCGGGAGCACTGATATTTATGACCAGTTCCACGTTTGCATTAAGCTTTTTCAGCATATTGTCGAACTTCTGAGCCTGAGGAATGGTCCTCGGAAATCCGTCCATCAAAAATCCGTTCTTGCAGTCATCCTTTTGAATCCGGTCTTCGACAATCTCGACAGTAACATCGTCGGGGACAAGTTTGCCGGCGTCGATATAACTCTTTGCCAGAACGCCCAAGGGTGTCCCTTCTTTTATGTTGCTTCTGAAAATATCCCCTGTTGAAATATGGGGGATTTTTAAAGCAGCCGAAAGATTAGCTGCCTGAGTGCCTTTTCCTGCCCCTGGGGGACCTAATAAAATCATTCTCACAAAGTCCACCGCCCTTTTTATTAATTCAATGTTCAGCGCTCTATTATTCCTAAAAACTCATAAATCAGCGGTACAAAAAGCGGATAGATAGTATTATCCGCTTTACGCACCGTCAATTAGTAATTATTCAAGAAAACCTTTATAATGTCTCATCATGAGCTGAGCTTCAATCTGCTTAGCTGTTTCGAGTGCAACACCAACCATAATGAGGAGTGATGTTCCACCAAACCAAATGTTTCCTATTCCGGTCACAAGCTCCAGCAAGCTGGGGAAAATGGTTACCAGTGCAAGGAACAGAGCTCCGAACCATGTGACACGGTTGAGAACCTTGGTTATATAATCGCTGGTGGGCTTACCAGGGCGAATGCCCGGAATGAAACCACCGTTCTTTCTGATATTATTTGCAACTTCAATCGGGTTAAAGGCAATCATGGTATAGAAGAATGTAAAGAACAGAACCAGTAATGCCATAACCAACATGTAGAGCGGATTGCTGCTGAATCTCATAAGGCTTATAAGGAACTTGTTCTCTGTATTAGGAGCAACAAGAGTGATAATCGTAGGAATAAAGGAAAGAATGGACATGGCAAAGATTATCGGCATAACACCTGCCACATTTACCTTGATAGGTATATGGGTACTTTGACCACCGTACATTTTCCTTCCTACCACACGCTTCGCATACTGAACAGGTATCCTTCTTTCAGCCTCGGTAACATAAATTACCATGACAACCATAGCTATAAATACAGCTACGATACCTAATACTATCAGTATTCCAAGTGCCAGCTTTCCGTCGAGGGAGTAGCTTGCGATAATGCTGTAGAGCATAATGAAAGCAGTTGGTCCGCTTGAAATAATGTTTACAAAGATGATAAGTGAAATTCCGTTACCTATTCCATACTCATTGATCTGCTCACCCAGCCACATGATGAATGCGGTTCCTGCTGTGAGAGCAAGAGTAATTGTCAGGTATGAAAGTACACTTCTTTTTGCAATGGCAGTTCCGAAACCAATGTACATGAAAGTTGCCTGAAGGAAACCCAATATAACGGTTCCATAACGGGTCCACTCAGCAAGTTTTCTCCTGCCTTCCTCGCCCTCTTTCTGAAGTTTCTCAAGAGCCGGTATGGCTATTGTGAGAAGCTGAATAATAATTGATGCATTAATGTATGGCGAGATTGACATTGCGAATATACTCGCACGCTCAAAGGCTCCACCGCCGATAATGTTAAGGTATCCGAAGATACCTGCTCCTGTGCTGTTGGCGAATTGAGCCAAAACACTTGCACGCAAGCCGGGAACCGGAATGAATACTCCTATCCGGTATACCAACAGCAAAAGCGCAGTAGTAATCAATTTTTTTCTTAAGTCAGCAATTCTCCAGGCGCTTCTGAATGGTGAAAAAATGTTTTCCATCTTAGATCACCTCAGCCTTTCCTCCTAAAGCTTCGATCTTCTCGGCTGCTGATTTTGTAAATCTGTCAGCTTTCACGGTAAGTTTTTTAGTAAGGTTACCATTTCCGAGAACAACTATACCGTCATTTACTTTTTTAATGACGCCTGCCTGCTTTAGAAGCTCGGCTGTAACCTCAGTACCATTCTCGAAGATTTCCAGATCGGATAATTTAACTTCTGTATAATTCTTTTTGAACAGTGAGTTGTTAAAGCCCCTCTTGGGAATTCTTCTGAACAGAGGCATCTGACCGCCTTCAAAACCGGGTCTTACGCCGCCGCCTGATCTGGCCCACTGACCCTTATGTCCTCTGCCGGCAGTCTTACCATTTCCGGTGGCGTGTCCTCTACCCTTACGCTTTGGAGCCTTCTTAGGTGCTCCAGGTTTTAATTCAAACAAGTTCACTGGCTGCACCTCCTTTATATTTCTTCAACCTGTAATAAGTGGGCTATTTTATTAATCATACCACGAATCTGGGCATTGTCTTTTTGTTCAACAGTCTGCCCGACTTTACGAAGACCAAGAGCAGCTACTGTAGCCTTCTGATCTTCTTTGCAAGCGATTACGCTCTTTTTAAGAGTTATTCTTAAGTTGCCCATTGAAAGCTACCTCCTATCCAAGGATTTCCTCAACGCTCTTTCCTCTTATTTTAGCAACCTCTTCCGCGGTCCTTAACTGTGTAAGACCTTCCATTGTGGCACGAACCATATTTGTCGGATTGCTGGAGCCTAA
>JAAYLX010000033.1 GCA_012521705.1 Clostridiaceae bacterium
AATTAACATAACCCGCTGTTTAAGCGGGTTTTCGCGTATTATCAGTTTTCCACAACTCTGTGGATAACTGTGGATAACATTGGCATTTATCTAAAGAATAAAAAATTATGTACAGGAAAATATAAAGATGTACGCCTGCGATTCACCGGCAAGGAGGGATTAATTCATGAGCAGACGCAAAGGCGTAATGTCAGAGAGTCTGAAGTATGAGATTGCCCGAGAGCTTGGTGTTTTCGATACGGTAAGCAAAGAAGGTTGGGGATCAGTCTCCTCCCGAGATTGTGGTAATATGGTAAAAATGGCAATCGAAATGGCGAACAGGAACTCCGCAGGACAACCGGGATAACTGTTGCGGGGTACAGTTAACCGGTAGAGGGTGAGTTAAAGGCGTATTTAAAGAGGGCGTGGAAGAAATTCCATGCCCTTTGTCCTTAGCCTCAAACATTTCTCATCGTTTTTATTTTAGTGTTATCCGGCTTTTGGATTACTTGTTCAAAGGGAATCATCTTCCAAGGAAAAGCTGTTGACAAAGCAAAGTGCCTATTGTAGAATATATTTCGTCACTTGCATAACACGGAGAGATGGTCGAGTTGGTTTAAGGCACCGGTCTTGAAAACCGGCGTAGGTGTGAGCCTACCGTGAGTTCGAATCTCACTCTCTCCGCCATTTTTATTAATTCAGTGGAGAAGTACCCAAGTAGGCTGAAGGGGACGGTTTGCTAAACCGTTAGCAGGGGCAACTCTGGCGCGGGTTCGAACCCCGCCTTCTCCGCCAAAAAGCCGCTTTCAAGTATGACTTGAAGGCGGCTCTTATTTTTGTCTATTTACTGCTATTTGAAACTTAAAATATCAAGTGCATATTCCCTTGTATAAAGTTATATTGTGAGTTATATTGAGACTGGAATTTTAATATATCTTCTTCTATATTGTAATTTCAGATTAGATTATGATTTATAATACAACCTAAATTATAAATTGTATTACCACCTGAATTACAATTTGGACTTTATTATACTATTAATCCCCGGAACCAATCTTTCTGTTGGAGTATAGCTTATGGAATTTCGTAAAGCAAACAAACCGGATATTAACAGGATAATGGAGATAATAGGTCAGGCACAGGCATATTTTAGAGGGCAGGGAATAAATCAGTGGCAGAATAACTATCCCAACCCCCAGGTTATCCTGAATGACATAAACCATGATTATAGCTATGTTTTAACCAATGATGGAAGAATAATAGGCACATGTGCCGTTTCCTTCGACGGTGAAAAGACATACAACAAAATCTACAACGGCCGGTGGCTTACTGACAACCCTTATGCCGTGGTCCACAGAATAGCTGTGGATAATGAGTTTAAGGGGAGTGGAGTCGCATCTGAAATACTGCGTAACATTGAAAAAATGTGCCTTGACAGAGGGGTATACAGTATCAGAGTGGACACCCATGAAGACAACAAATCCATGCAGAGGTTGCTGGAAAAAAACAATTATGTCTATTGCGGCATAATATATCTGGAGGATAAAAGCCCGAGGCTCGCCTATGAAAAAGTCTTGTTTTCATAAGCGGCCTTCATGTTCTTCCATTTTCCTGAGCGGAACCTCCCATATATGATAGCCGCTCTTATGTACTGGTCTATAAGCAGGGCAAACCATGCGCCATTGAGTCCCCAGTTAAAGGTATACACGAAGAGATAGCTTAATCCTACACGGAAAATCCACATGGAGAAAAGACACGCGTACAGTGGGTACATGGTATCTCCCGCTCCTCTTAATGCCCCAGAAAGGCATAGCTGGGTGGATTGCCCCGGCTGGGCAAAAGCAAGAATTTTTAATACTGTGCCTGCCATTATTGTGACATGCACCTCATCTGTATATAACCTGGCCAGCTGATGGGAAAAAAGTATAAATACCAGCCCCATGACGCACGAAACAAGAATCGCCATGTGGTTAGTCATATCGGCATATTTATGGGCCTTTTCTTCATCCCCGGCGCCCAGGCTCTGTCCCACAAGGGCGGTTGAGGCGACCTGAAAGGCTGTACTGGGTGAAAAGGACAGACCTGAAATATTCAGACCGATTTGATGGGCGGCAAAAACTGTTGTTCCCAGACCTGAAACTGCCCGGGCAAACATAATTAATGCACCCTGTATAACAAATTGCTCAAGGGCTGATGGTATTCCAATGGAGAAAATCTGCTTTGTAATTTCCTTATCAGGCTTATATCCCGTATGTTTTACCGAGATTACCGCCTTTCCCGAATAGATGACGTAAATACCAAGCAAACAGGCCACCAGCCTCGAAAAAGAAGTTGATATCGCAGCTCCTGCCACCCCTAACCTGGGGAATCCCAATTTTCCGTATATTAAAACGTAGTTTCCGAAAACATTCAAAAGATTGCTTCCGATATTGTAAATCATCGGGATGCGTGTTTCTCCCGCGCCCCTTAAAGCAGCGGTTATTCCCATTGAAATGGTCTGGAAAGCAAGACCGGCAGCTACAATCTGGAAATATACGGTCGCATCAACTATGGTATCGGCCTCAGCACCCATAAAAAGAATAATTGGCCGGGCCAAAAGAACGCCGGCTACGCTTATGATAACACCAAGAATTGTATTGATAATAAGGGATTGTTTGGCGACTATCGAAGCCTTGCCCGGATTATGAGCCCCGATACTCCAGGCCACAATTGTAGTTGTGCCAACGTTTACCGCGGCAAATATGGCCAGGAGAAACATAAATGGCTGATTTGTAAGCCCTACGGCAGCGATTGCCGCATGATTGAGATGTCCTACCATGATCATGTCCACCATGCCGAAAAGAGTGGACATTGTAAGCTCAATAAAAGCAGGCCATGTAATGGATATAATCTCCCCGAACATTCTCTTTGCTTCTATTCGGTCCTTTACACTCACCTGCCGCTTGTTAAAATATTTACTTTTCAGTTTTTCTAAAAATGGTTTCAATTTTACTTCCTTCTTCCATGCAAAAAACCCTGCTGTTAAAGTTGTTCATCCTCGGGCTTATCTTTTTTTTGCCTTCCGCTTGACTGAACCTTCCAGCCGCATATTCCCGCCCTCTGGATTGCACCGAAAAGATTGGCTTTTATATGACGATTTTCACGGGACAAATCCATTATAAGCTCTTTGACCATCTGCCTTCTGGTCCCGCCGTCGGCAGGACAGCAACTGGATATGGGTTTCAGGCCAAGGTCTTTGCCGCATGTGCGTATAAGTTTTTCTTCAGCATAAATGAAAGGCCGGATTAGAGTTATCTCTTTCCTGTCCAGAAATGTGACGGGAGAAAATGTATGTATCCGTCCCTCAAATATCTGGGACATCAATAGAGTTTCTATTACGTCATCCATGTGGTGGGCAAAGGCGACCTTGTTGCAGCCTAACTTTTTGGCGGCATTAAATATGGCGCCCCTTTTCATATTGGCGCAAAGAGAACAGGGATTCTTTTCCTGGCGGACATCAAAAATAATCTGGGCGATGTTGGTCTTTTCTATATGATAGTCCACTCCTGAAGATTCGTAAAATGCCTTAAGACTTTCCCTGTCGTAATTTTCAAAGCCAAGATCTATGGTAATTCCTATAAGATCAAATTTTTCGGGAAGAAATCTTCTTAGTTCCCGCATGGCAATGAAAAGAAGCTGGCTGTCTTTGCCTCCCGATATGCCGACAGCAATCCTGTCTCCGTTATTTATCATATCATAATCTGTAACGGCTTTACGAAGCCTGGATAAAATCTTTTGCAGCATAAATACCTCTGTTGGAATGTTTTTAATAATACTGAGGTGGCCTAAATCCTTACTTTAAGGATAAAAACAGGTTAATTAAATTACGCCGAAATATGTTCAATGAGATATCTTCTTAAACATACAACCCAACATTAAATTATACCTGTAAGCCCAAAGGCAAATCAATAGCGGCTTGATTCCATAATTTTCAAAGATGGCAGGTACAAAGGTTTTTTAAGGACAAAACTCTATTAAAATAATACACCCATTTTGCAATGTCGATTGTGTCCATAGCTTTTGAATTATTCTTGTATAACTTTGATATAGCTTATAAAACCATTACCGGTATATTATAGAAATTAATACACCAATGAAAGGCGGAAAGAAACATGGGCAGAGTAAGCGAAAAATACAAAATCAAAATGAGCCCGGTTGCGAACAGAAAAGCGATTGTTCAGGGCGACAAATATCGATTTACAGTTTTGACACCTCAGCTCATCAGGCTTGAATATGATGAAGCCGGCATATTTGAAGACAGAGCAACACAAGTTGTACTAAACCGCAATTTTCCGGTTCCAGAGTTCAGGGTTGTGGAAAAACCCGATTCTCTGGAGATTATTACAAGTAAACTCTATCTGGTTTATGATAAAAAACGGTTCAGCAAAAACGGACTGAGTATTGATGTTAACGGAAATGTCAGCGACTGGAAAAGCAAGTGGCATTTTGGGGAGTCTTTTGTAAACCTGAAAGGTACTGCCCGCACCCTCGATGAAGCCGACGGAGCAGTGGCTTTGGAGGACGGTATCCTGTCCCATAACGGGTTCTCAGTTCTGGATGACAGTAAATCCCTTATCATTGATGAGGACGGCTGGGTAACACCCAGGGAGGGAAACAGAATTGATACATATTTCTTTGGCTACGGCAGGGACTATCTTGAGTGCCTGAAGGACTTTTTCCGGCTTTGCGGAGAAACTCCGCTTATTCCACGCTTTGCGCTGGGCAACTGGTGGAGCAGGTACCATAAGTATACCGACACTGAATATAAAGAGCTCATGGAGAGGTTTGAGAAAGAAGGAATCCCGTTTTCAGTAGCGGTAATTGATATGGACTGGCACTTGGTGGACATTGACCCCAAATACGGAAGCGGCTGGACAGGCTATACCTGGAACAGAGAGTTCTTCCCCGATCCCAAAGAGTTCATGGACTGGCTGCATAAAAAAGGCCTTCGCATTACCCTCAATGTGCACCCTGCAGACGGTGTAAGGGCGCATGAGGAAATGTATGTGGACATGGCCAAAGAACTTGGCGTGGATTATGAAAAAGGGGACAAAATCAACTTCGACATAACTGACCCTAAGTTTATGGAAGCATATTTCAACCACCTTCATCATCCCAACGAAGAAATGGGAGTGGATTTCTGGTGGATTGACTGGCAACAGGGAACCACAACCAAAATTGAAGGCCTGGATCCTCTATGGATGCTCAACCATTACCACTACCTGGACAATAAACGGGACGGGAAAAGGCCCCTTATACTTTCAAGGTACGCAGGCCCCGGCAGCCACAGATACCCTGTTGGATTCTCGGGAGATGCTGTTGTCACATGGGAATCCCTTGATTTCCAGCCCTATTTTACAGCCACAGCGTCCAATATAGGGTATGGTTGGTGGAGCCATGACATAGGCGGCCACATGTACGGGTACAAGGACGACCAGCTTTTCACAAGATGGGTCCAGTTCGGGGTATTCTCACCAATCATGAGACTTCACAGCTCCAACAACCCCTTTATAGTCAAAGAACCCTGGCAGTTTAATCCCTATACTGAAAGCATAGTAAAGAAGTTCCTGTTCCTGAGGCATCAGCTTGTGCCATACCTCTACACCATGAACCACAGGTTCAATAAAGAGGGCGAGCCCCTGATCCAGCCCATGTATTACAAAAATCCATTTGATGATGAGGCCTATAAAGTACCCAACCAGTACTGGTTCGGTACGGACATGATAGTATGTCCCATCACCAAACCTGTGGATGAGAAACTGACCATGGGTTCATTCGATGGCTGGCTGCCTGAAGGAACTTACTTTGATTTCTTTAACGGCAGGGTATATAAAGGCGGAAGGAGAATCAGCCTTTTCAGAGGGCTGGATACTATTCCTGTTTTGGTTAAGGCGGGCTCCATAATACCAATGACTGACAATAAAGCTGTGAGAAATGAAGTTACTAATCCCGAAGCCCTTGAAATCAGGATTTACGCAGGAGAAAACGGAACCTTGCACCTCTATGAGGATAACGGCCTGAGCCCTGATGACAGTGGTTTTATGGATGCCATCACAACTATGGAGTTTAAATGGGGAGAAACATCCGAGTTTGTTATAAAAGCAGTCAATGATAAAGAGGGAGTAATCCCCAGAAATCGGGATTACAGGCTTAAGTTCATAGGTGTCGAGGATACCTGCGACATTTCTGTTTCTGTATCCGGAAAAGAAACTACTTTCCATAAGGAATACGATAACAGCACCCATACCCTTCAGATATTACTGACTAATGTGGAAACCAATAAGGATCTGAAGGTGAAACTACATACCGAAGGCTGCATTGCAGGAAATAATATTTCCGACCAGGTTTTCGAGCTTTTGAACAAAGCACAGATTGAGTATGAGCTTAAAACCCTGATTTATAAAGTAATTACAAAACACAGCGACAGGACAAGCCTCCTGGGCGAACTGTCATCAATGGGCCTTGACAGAAGTCTTTTGAGTGCTTTGTTTGAGATATTGACAGCTTATTGACCATGACCAAAACCCGACAGGGGTTTCTAAAAAGCATATATAAAGCAAGATTGCAGAGAGAGGGCGTTTCAATTGGGATGCCCTCTCTTCAAGAATACAGATTTTATGGTATAATAACTTAGGGTAATATATCCCATATCTGACCGATAATTACTGACCCATTTATTCTTTTGCTATCATATTTATAAATACATACTGGCTGTGCAGTCTTGGCAGATTGGATAACCCTATTATAAAAGTTAAAGGAGCTTTTTGTGATGGATGGTATTAAATTGGAAGTTCAGGATTTTCTGAAGAGGAACGGTATTTATGCAGGAAATATTGACCTCGAAAAAGAATGCCAGAAGTTTATTGATGAAATGGAAAAGAGGCTTAAAGGCGAAGAAAGCAGCCTCGATATGTTGTGCACATACATAAGCCCGGAAGGTGAAATTCCTGTAAATGAGCCTGTTATAGTAATGGACGCAGGCGGTACCAACTTCAGAGTGGCAGTTGTTACATTCAACGAAGAAAAGAAAGCTGTAGTCGAAGACTTTAACCGTTATCCCATGCCTGGAACACAGGGCGAAATATCAAAGGAAGAGTTCTTTGATAAAATTGCAGAGCATTTAAGACCTGTTATCAACCGCAGCAAAAAAATCGGGTTCTGCTTCTCCTTCCCCGCTGAGATTCTTCCAAACAGAGACGGCAAGGTAGTCCGTTTGAACAAGGAAGTAAAAGTTAGGGATATAAGGGGTCAGGAAATTGGGGCAAACCTTCTTCAGGCACTGAAGGCTAAAGGCCTTGATTCTGACAAGAGTATTGTCATTCTCAATGATACTGTTGCCACCCTCCTTGGTGGAAAGGCTACTTTCCCGGACAGGCTTTTTGACAGCTTTATCGGATTTATCCTTGGCACAGGTACTAACACCTGCTATATCGAGGAGAACTCCAATATTCCTAAGGCTACATCCCTTGCAGGCAAACCCGGTTATACTATCATAAACATGGAATCCGGCGGTTATAACAAGGCTCCAAGGGGTATACCCGATATAACCCTGGACAACAAGACCGTTGACCCCGGAAGCCAGCAGTTTGAAAAGATGATTTCCGGCGCTTACCAGGGAAGCATGATATCTGAAATTATTAAGAAGGCAATAGAAGAAGGCCTCTTCTCTGAAGAGTTCGCAAGAAAATTTGCAGATATTGAACAGCTCACATCACGTGATGTTGACGAATTCTGCTTCCATCCTTATTCAAACAATTATGTTCTCTCAAAATGCGTTAACCATAAGAATGGCGAGAAGGATCGTCTGGTCCTCTACTACATTATAGACGGTGTATTTGAAAGAGCGGCAAAATTGGTTGCATTTAATCTTGCAGCCATCATGCTGAAAACAGGAAAAGGAAAAAATCCGTGCCTGCCTGTTTGCATAACCGCTGAGGGAACAACCTTCTATAAGTCCAAGTTCTTAAAGACCAAACTGGATTACTATGTAAAAGAATTCATCAATGAAAAATTAGGCATCTACTGCGAATTTGTAAAGGCTGAGAACGCAACACTGGTAGGTACAGCCATCGCAGGTCTTTTAAACTAATGTAAGGTTTTAATGACTTGAGTTTTAACTGATTAACGGGAGGGGCTTTAAAGGCTCCTCCTTTTCAAATATTGGGGGTTGCATTACTTAATTAAACCATGTATAATAAACTTTGCCGCTGATGAAGGCAGGAATATCGAGGTGTAGCGCAGTTGGTAGCGCGCTTGGTTTGGGACCAAGATGCCGGGGGTTCGAGTCCTCTCACCTCGACCATAATTAGATTAAAAACCCGCTTAAGTAAAAAGCGGGTTTTTGTTTTTTGATTCTCTTAAGTTAAGAAATTACGGCGCGTGGGTATAAGGCGTTTCAATATACTCCTTGAGCTCCTCAATGGTCTTGAAGCTTCCCATGCCTATCATGGTTTTTGCCACCAGGGTTTCAATATTAAAGTCACCGGCTATTATTATCTTATCCTGTGGAAGCTGGCTTCCTACCTCATATATTCCGTATTCAACGCCTTCCTCAAGGCACTGGGTGGTAAGGACCACCACAATACCAGCCTCAATAAGTTCATTTATCTTTCCGGCGATATTGTATTCATTGTTGGGAATGCCACCAAGGCCGAAGCTCTCAATAATTACGCCATCGTAATGCTCCCTGATAAAATCGAATATATCTGCATGCATTCCGGGAATCATTTTGATGGCAAGAATGCGGTCGTTGTATTCCGTCCTGATGGAAAGCGGTTCGGTATGTTCACTGGGAAGGAACTGGTCCAAAACCCGGTGCTCGTATGTAACTTTCTGGTGTTTTATATTGGCGACAACCGGGAAATTCACGCTTATAAAAGCGTCATAAGATTTGGTTCTTACCTTTGTTGCGCGGGTTCCCGCTATAAGGTCACCGTCAAAACAGATGAAAACTCCTTTTATGTTTTCCATTGCAAAATAAATCGCGTCTGTAAGGTTCTGTACCGCATCGGTATACTCCGCTGTAATTGGATATTGGGAACCTGTTATTATAACCGGTTTGTTGAGGTTATGAAATAAATATGTCAGAGCGGCGCCCGTATAGGCCATTGTATCGGTACCGTGGGTGACGACAAACCCGTCAAAATTTTCATAATGCTGCTGGATGCTCTTTGCAATAGTCACCCATCCGTTGGGGGTCATGTTGGTGCTGTCAATATTCATGACTGTCAGTCCCTCAAGGTAACATTTATCCCGGGGAATTGGGGTCATGCGAATAAGGTCCTGAATATCAAGTTCAGGCCTGAGCCCTGTCCTGTGTTTCTTAGATGCAATGGTTCCGCCGGTTCCAATAATCAGAATCCTTTTCATTATGTACCCTCCGCCGTACTTTTCAGAAAGTATATGAAGTCTGAGTAATCTATTAAACTTTAGTTTTTTCAAGAGCGTCTTACTGTTTCATAAGCTTCAATTCTGTTACAAAAAATTATCCCTGTTAAGGTCCATATAAGTATTAGCATTTGGGGAGGTTTCGGGCAAGGAAGAAGTAATTTCTTAAAAAGAAGAAGTATTTACCTGAAAGAAGGAACAAATACCAATACGAAAAGCAAGGGTTAGTTCGATAATAGTAATCCCCCTGAATATGGAATAATCAAACCAGTTTTCCGGATGTTATCCCATATCAGGGGGTGAGGAGGGCCTTTTCATCAAAAGTTGAGATATGAAACAACTTCACGCAAAGCGTCAATAGCCTTGCTTACTTTTTCTTCATCCTCAACCGGAAGTGAAATGCCGGCCTGATCAGCCACCGGTTCAAGGCAAAGCTCCTTGAGAGAAGGGTTACTCATCCAGAATATCTGGAAATATTTAAGCCACAGGGAAGAAGGTATTTCCTCCAATTCCCCGTGGACAACACAGCACCATTTTCTGTCGTTTAATATGTACTTTCTTAATACCGATACATACTTTAGCCTCATAGCCTTAATCACCTCGTAAGTTAATTGTTTAACACACAGGGATTATGATATGCTCAAGGCTAAGAGATTAGAACAAAATCAATCCAATTCTTCGGTATCAACCCTCAGTATAACCGTTGAAAGAGGCGGAACCCTTAGGGTAATTGAATTTGGCTTGTTGTGATAGGGCAATTTTTCCGCCTTTATGGGCTCAGTATTTAGCATATTTCCGCCACCGTATTTCTCATTGTCGGTATTGAATATTTCTGTATAAGTTGTATCCAGAGGAGCTCCTATGCGATAGCTCTCAAAAGAAACAGGAGAGAAATTGCATACGAAGACAAGCATATCATGCCAGTCCTTACCCTTGCGGGCAAATGACAGTATGCTGTAGTCGTCGTCATAGTGAATCCATTCAAAGCCCTCATTGGTAAAATCGGCTTCATACATGGCTTTTTCCTGTTTATAGAGGTGGTTGAGATCTTTCACACACTGGCTCAATTTTTCGTGCATTGGGTAGTCCAGAAGATGCCAGTCAAGGCTCTCTTTATATTTCCATTCAATAAACTGGCCGTACTCGCCGCCCATGAACAGAAGCTTCTTGCCGGGATGGCCGAAGAAATAGCCGTATGCGCATCTTAAGCCGGCAAACTTCTGGTTGTAGTCTCCAAACATTTTGCTCAATAACGAGCATTTGCCATGAACAACCTCGTCATGGGACAGTACCAGTACAAAGTTTTCACTCCAGGCATACATGAAAGAGAAGGTAATTAAATTCGAATGATATTTTCTGTAAATGAAGTCCATGCTGATAAACTTCAGAAAATCGTTCATCCAGCCCATATTCCACTTGTGGGAAAAACCAAGGCCACCTATGTCAACCGGTTTTGTGACATTGGGCCAGGCGGTTGATTCTTCCGCAATCATCATGACATTGGGAAAATACTTGTAAACCACGGTATTAAGGGTCTGTAAGAACTCCACAGCCTCCAGGTGTTCCCGGCCGCCGTATTTGTTGGGAATCCATTCCCCTTCTTTTCTGCAATAGTCAAGGTACAGCATGGAAGCCACGGCGTCCACCCTGAGCCCGTCCACATGATATTCATCAAACCAGAATACCGCGTTGGCAACCAGGAAGTTTCTGACCTCGTTTCTGCCATAATTGAAAATATGGGTACCCCATTCAAGGTGCTCGCCAATACGCTTGTCCTCATATTCATAAAGGGCGGAACCGTCAAACCTCGCAAGTCCGTGGCCGTCCTTCGGAAAATGCGCCGGAACCCAGTCAAGAATAACACCAATATCATTCTGATGGCAGGTGTCTACAAAATATTTGAAGTCTTCAGGGGTGCCGTATCTGCTTGTTACGGCATAGTAACCGGTTACCTGGTATCCCCAGGAGCCGTCAAAGGGATGTTCCATGACGGGCAGAAGTTCAATATGGGTATAGCCCATCTTTTTTACATAGGGGACCAAAGTCTCGGCAAGTTTTCTGTAGGAAAACGGCTTAAAGCCTGTTTCGGACTCCGGGTCCGGGTCGGGCTCCTGCATCCAGGAACCAAGATGTACTTCATATATATTTACCGGCTTATCGAAGATATTTTCCTCTGCCCTTCGGGTCAGCCAGTCTTCATCATTCCATGTGTATTTACTGTTGTCATAGACAACGGATGCGGTCTGAGGGGGTTTTTCCGCATAAAAGGCATAGGGGTCGGACTTTATATAAATTTCTCCTGAGGAGGTCTTAATCTCGTATTTATAAATATCGCCTTCCACTAGTCCCGGGATAAACAATTCCCATACTCCGGAACTTCCCAACATGCGCATTTGATGAGTCCTTCCGTCCCATTGATTAAAGGAACCTACTACACTCACCCTCTGTGCCATTGGCGCCCATACGGCGAAAGAGGCTCCTTTTACGCCGTTGACCTCTCTTAAGTGGCAACCCAGTTTTTCATAGATACGGTGATTATTACCCTGATTAAAAAGGTAAGTATCGTAGTCTGATATAGTAGGTAAAAATGCGTAGGGATCAATAACCGAATAGGTATGTTTATCTTTTGTCGTGTGAACAAGCTCATATAAGAATGGCTCTGTATTTCCGGGAATACGGCATTCAAAAAGACCACGCTTGTCAATGACCTTCATGTCGTAGGATTTTGATGTATGTACGTCCTTTACCGCAATGCTGACTGAATTGGGGTTGAAGCAACGAATAATTGTCGTATCATCCTCAAAATGCATTCCCAGTATTGCGTGAGGATTTTTGGAGTACCCGTTAATTATTTCTTCCACCTGTGCCTGCAAAAGCTTATCCATATTATCCCTCCAAATATTCCGCATCTTTTCGTTTGTTGGAATTAATAATCCGTCTTGTCCTATATTATTGTATTTACCCATTTTTTACAACAATCTTTCCTTTTTGGGGCAGTTATGATATTTTAAGGGTAAACCTTGCTTGTCAGGAGATGAGAAGGATGTCACAGAACACTCCCGTTTATTTTGAAAGACGGAAAGGCCCGGATCTGATTTTAAGATTAGTACGCATATCAAGTATTATTTTATGGGGATTTATTATACTGAACTTCTTTGTTATTTTCTCTGCCAAACCTGAATTCGAATCCTTTTTTGACAGGTTGCTGGGTTTAACCGTTCGGGAGAACTGGGATTACAGGCTTCTTAGCATTTCTCTCGTAACTTCACTGATTCAGTTGATTTTGAGTGTTTTCGCATTATTCTTAAATACCCGAAGGCTAAAGAGGAAGACTGACAGAATCAGTCCCTCTATAATTATTTCCCTGGTTTTCTCGGCTTTCTTCACAGTCTTTCTATCTGTGGTAACTCTAAGATAATGGTCTTGAAAAGGTGCTTACATGAAGCACCTTTCTTTATCCACATCTTTCATAAAGATTTTTCTGAGGAAATTATAAAAGAGCTGTGAAAAGTTTTTTATAGGGACAGTATTTACAAGGACCTACATAAAAGCCTTATACCTGTTAAGCGCCCGGTATATAATAACCGCGGCTTCTGCCCTTGAGACCTTGCCTGAGAGATTCAGTTTTTTTCCATCTCCAAGAATAACCCCGCTTCTTACAAAGGACGCAATAATATGCCTTTCGCCGGGATTAAGGTCATAGTAATCGCTGTATCCTCTAAGGATTTCGTCTGATCCCTCCACAAGCGGAATTCCAAGATAGTTCAATGCATTGTTTATCATTATAAGAACATCCCGTCTTGTCAAGGTATTTCCCGGGAAAATCCGGTCCGTATTGTCGGGATGGATTATACCTGCATTTATTGCAGAAACCATATCCCTGTAATAGGCATGTCCTGGCGGAAGATCGTTTAAAGTATACAGAACCTGAGTGTTATAGCCGATGTTGAATGCCTTTACAATCCAGCGGGAAGCCTCCGCTTTTGACATGGCTGCCTGCGGATAGAAGTTTCCATCCCTGTAGTCCAGCACTCCTTTTCCAAGGAGATTGTCAATGGCTTCCTGTGCCCATCCGTATGCTGAAATATCTTTAAACATCAGCTTTTGAGGGATATTGACCGTTATGGTAGTTTTCTGGGATTCGCCTGCCGTATTAACTGCTGCAACCTCATAAGTGTACTTTGCTCCTGGCTGGGGCGTGTCGTCTATATAACTTATTTCATCGGGGCCACAGTTTATAAGCAGCTTTCTTTCTCCGCCTTCCGAAACCCGGTAGATATTAAAGCCCCGGGCTTTGTCGTCGGAATTTTTCCATGTAAGTCTGACCCGGCTATACCCAATTACCTCGGCGTTCAAAGTTTCAGGCTTATTAGGCGGTGTGCCGGTAAAATCCAGTATAGGACTGTAGCTTATAAGGTTTCCGCGGTTTGCCCTTATGCGCAACTGGTATTGGGTATCTTTGGTAAAGGGTATGCTTGTCATAAGGTATCTGTCTTTATGGGAAGCTTTTTTTAAATCTTTCCATTCGTCGTTTATGCCGTATCGGTATTCGAGGGTATAAACGGTATTTTCCGGAACCTCATCATCGCTGTAAATGGTTATAAATCCATCGCCTGTATAGCATAATGGAGCTGAGGGCGTATCCGGATAAAGATATTGGATTTCTTCCTGTCTTGAAAAGGGTGAGAAAACAGTGGAATCTCTCTTTGCCCTGATTTTGTATATGTAAGTCTCGCCGCTTTTCACTCCGGAATCCACAAATGACTGGGTATTCTTGGGCAGGTCCGCAATAAGAGCCCAACCTTCATGGCCTTTTCTCCATACTTCGAATCCCGATTCATTGTCAATGGTAAAATCCCATGTAAGGGCAATCTTCTGGGAAGGAAGCTGGAAAACCTCCAATATACGGGGAGACTGAGGAATCTGTTCAGTTTTGACTGAAATCTCCTCAGTATATTCGAAAGACGAACCGTTCTTCGGTCTGATGCTAAGCCGGTAGGTATAAGTTTTGCCTGGTTCAAGATTCATATCCCAATAATAATTTTCATAAGTGCTCGAAAAAATTGTAACAAATTCCCCTGCAGAATTCTTTTTTTGGAGTGCCACCCTGGCGTCGTTTTCCTCAGGCATTTCCCATTCAAGCCAGATTAATCTGTCCGAGGCGGCATAGCCCCAAAGCGGGGTATCTAAACGATATGTTGTACGGGTAGAAATGCCAGATGTCCCTGGGATGTAACGAGATTCGCTCTCGAAGGGATAGTCAGTTTTTATCCTGTAATAATAAGTGGTATCAGGGTTTACGGTAGTATCCCGCCAGGTTAATTGATTTACAGCAACTGTGGCTATCGGGGACCATTTAGTGTTTCCCGAATCTCTTCTTTCAATTTCAATCTTATAGTCATCGGGTATTTCGGGAATATTTGCGGGAAGATTCCATGAAAGATCTACATAAGTGTCTGCAGTATAGGTAATCTCAAGATTAATTGGGTATATGTAATAAACTTCAACTTCAGAAGTATAGGTACTTGCTTTGGATCCATCCTTGGTTCGTGCACGATAAATATACACATCGCCGTTTCCAATCATAGTATCTTTATAGGAAGTTCTGCTTTTGGAAAGAGTTGCAATTTCAACAAACTTACCGTAGTCAGTACTTCGTTCTATGGCTGTCCTGCCGGAGTTATCAGCGTTTTTCCATGTGAGTGTAATGCTGTTTTTGCTGACTTCCACCTTGAAATTCTCAGGAGGCTGAAGCTCTGCGCCAAAGACTTCCATACTTAAACTAAAGGAATATATTAAAATTACTGCAAATAATATCAGTATGGCTCTGATTGAAGTTTTCAAGAGAATACCCCCGTTTTTTAACTTTGTATTTATATATATCGGCAAAAAAAGAGCCGGTACTGATACCGGCAAGTAAAGGGGGTCAAAATGTATTTGTGAGGTCATTTTCATTATTAACCGCACTCTGGATTTTTATACAGGAAAATCAAAAAAATTGCCCGGTTTTTGCCTTCTTTGTATGTCTTCATACAGGAAGAAAGTTTTATTGTTGTTGTTCCTTCCTTGCTGTATAATAAGAGCAGGAATCAGTATTGATTTCAAAGAAGAAATCATATTAGAAAGCAAGGTAGTTTATGAATAAAGAAATCTGGAAAAAGCCTAAAATCTGCAGTGATGCCGGCGGCTCCGCCCTTATTGAAGGGGTTATGATGAGAAACAAAAACCGCATGGCCATATCTGTGAGAAAATCAACCGGGGAAATTTATACAGAAGTCAAAGACACAGTTCCCTGGACCAAGAAAAGAAAAATATACGGTTTTCCCTTTATTAGGGGAGCGGTTTCCATGCTGGAATCAATGGTATCCGGGGTCAAGGTGCTGATGGATTCAGCGGAACTGGTTGACTTTGAAGATGAAAATGAAAAGGAAAGCAAATTCGACCTGTGGCTTCAAAAGGTGCTGGGTGAAAACTATATAACATATTTGCTGTACAGCTCTGTGGTAATTGCCCTTGTATTTGGCATAGGGCTTTTTATGCTGCTTCCCAATGTAATTGCCGGGTTTGCGGTAAGTTTTCTGAGGCTGAATACGGCATCGGGTACGGGAGCCTTTTTGGCAAACCTTGTAGAGGGTCTTATAAGAATTACAATATTCCTTCTCTATATGATCCTTGTCTCTCAAAACAAGGAAATAAAGAGAGTATTCCAGTATCACGGCGCAGAGCATAAAACCATCCATGCCTATGAAAACGCTGAAGAACTGACAGTTGAGAATGTAAGAAAGCATACCACCATCCATCCCAGATGCGGAACAACTTTTATGTTTTTGGTAATCATGATAAGCATTGTGATTTTTGCTTTCACCGGATGGCATAACAAATTCGTGAACCTGATTGTGCGTCTTGCTCTTCTCCCACTGGTATCGGGCGTTTCATACGAGGTGTTGAAATTTGCGGCCAGGACAGACAACAAACTTATCCGGGCAATGAGCATACCGGGGCTTATGCTTCAGAAGATTACCACAAAAGAGCCCGACGATTCCATGATTGAAGTCGCGATTGCTTCACTTAAAGCAGTGGTTGAGGAAAAATCGGCAGATTCAGCATCAGAAACGGCCGAAGGAACCCCAGTAGATGAAAAAACTGCGGTTACAGAAATGACAGAAGCTTTGGAAAATGCCTCGACAGATGAAAAAAAGGAAGCTGAAATAGATGAAGCTGATACAGAAGCGGTAAAAGAAAAAGCAGGGAAAAAGGAAACCGACGCAGTTTTTGGTTCATCGCTATAAGCTTCAGATTCAGAGAAAGACATTGGCAGGATAGAAGTATCCTGCGTAAAGGAGTATGAAATCATGACCATTCGGGAGATTCTGTCCCGGGCAGGAAAGTATCTGAAAGAGAGAAACATTGAGGACCCGTCCAAAGAGGCAGGTCTTCTTTTGTCATGGCTTCTTGACAAGGATTTTGGCTATTTATACGCCCATGATGACCGGGATTTGGACGGCTTTGAAGCAGAGAGGTTCTGGAACCTGATTGAACGAAGGGGCAACCACGAACCCTACGCATATATTACCGGTCGTTGTGAATTTATGTCCATACCCTTTGAAGTAAATCCCCATGTTCTGATTCCAAGGCCGGATACAGAAGTTTTGGCAGAGGCAGCCATTTATTTTCTCGGAAAACAGGAGTATTTCAGGCCTGAGTTCAGGTCTTTATATACACTTCCCCCCAAGCCATCTTACACAGGTCTGGATATAGGAACGGGCTCGGGGTGCCTTGCGGTTTCAATTGCCAAACTCGCAGGGAATATTTTCTTTGACGCGGTTGATATTTCCCGGGATGCTCTCGAAACGGCCCGGAGAAATGCAGCTCTTAACAAGGTGGACAAACGCATTAATTTTATTGAATCTGATTTTCTCTCAGATTCCTTTTCTCCAGGCCGCAAATACGACATTATAGTATCAAACCCGCCATATATTCCGGAGGGAGACATACCTTCCCTTATGCCTTCGGTGCGCAATTTTGAGCCATACGGAGCCCTGGCGGGAGGGGAAGACGGTCTTGTTTTTTACAGGGAAATTGCCCGAAAAGCCCCGATTCTTTTAGAAACCCTGGGAATTATAGCTGTGGAATGCGGCTTTGACCAGGCGGATCAGGTTAAGCAAATCTTCGAAAAGAATAATTTTGCGTGCGCTGTTCTCAAGGATTTTTCCGGAATTAATCGTACGGTAATTGCAAGGTACAAGGTATAATTCTCCTGTTTTTGACTATACTCTCCATAGGAAACTTTTTCAGGCAATTTGGACAGGACTTAACCAAAGGGTTAACTTTGTGGTTATTAGTCCAGGCTTAATAAGTTGTCTTTATGGAGTGGTGATATGTCAGAACCTGCAGTAGCCAGACAGAGGTTTGATGTATTCAGGATTATAAAACGCAAAAGCGGCGAAGGGTCTCTGGACGCCCTTGAAACACTGCAAAAGGAACAGTATCTTAAAGAGCTCAAAGAAAGCATAAACGACGCCTATATGGAATGGCAGAATTCCCTTGCCAATTTTGAAAGCGCTGAAGGCAAAGAAATGGTGGATTACTATTCTTACCGAATAAAGGCCTCCCAGATCAGGTACGACTATCTTCTCAAAAAGGCAAAAGAGGCTATGAACAGTGATAATAAAGGGCAGAACCCATTTAACCGAATCGTAATCCATTAAAATGTATTTTTTACCGACCTGCTGTATATAAATTTAATAGGGCATAAGCCTATGAATTTGCAAAAAACGGCTATCCCTTGGAGAAAGGCATAAGACCTTTTCTGTAGTGATATCCGTTTATTGTTTTTATTGGGAAAGGAATGCAGTGATATGGACAGAGCACTTTTAATTCTGGCCTGGATCGTAGGAGTTCTCGTAATAATAGCTTTTGGCAAAGCCATGCTGCTTCCGCTCAAAGTAATTGTGAAGCTGTTAATAAATGCGGTTATAGGTGGTATTGCCATACTTCTGATCAATTTAATCGGGGGGCCTCTGGGGTTCTCCATTCCCCTTAATTTTATAACCGCTTTAATTGCGGGGATTTTAGGGCTACCCGGCATCATCCTTGTGGTCATTCTCAAGTATTTGTTGTAACTTATGGCGGCATCAAATGACATAAAGAAAGTGAGACGTGATATTAAAATGCTTGAATACAGAGAACTGATTGAAGCCACGTATGGCATACGTATATTCTCAGTTAAGCCAAACCGGGCGGGACACATCCTTGACACCGACAAGGGGAAGAAATATTTAAGGCCATGCCAGTGTTCCGAAAACCGTATTCTCTATGTTCATGATGCCAAGTGTCATCTTGTTTCCAATGGCTTTACAACGCTGGATACATACATGACAGCCCTGAACGGCAACCCTTATATTGATATTGACGGCCAGTTGTACACTGTCTCTTCGTACATAGACGGACGGGAATGTGAATTCAGTGACGACAATGACACATTCAGGGCATCGGTGGCCCTGTCGGCAATGCACAAGGCAGGAAAAGGTTATAAACCAAGCCCGGGAATTACTGTTCCCAGCGAACTTGGAAGACTTCCTGAAAGCCTTTCAAAACGATATGATGAAATTATCAGGATGAGAAGAAAGGCAGAGCGCGAGCGGAATACCTTTGACTACATATATTTGAGCTGTGTTGACAAGTTTATAGCCATGGCAGAGGAAAGTTTAAGGCTTCTACAGGGCATCGAGTATCCGCGGCTGGTAAAGAAAACCCTCATGGAAGGCGTAATATGCCATCATGATTATTCCTACCAGAACATCCTCATGAAGGGGAACACAACCTATATAACAGGATTTGAGTCCTGTATGGAGGAAGTGCGGATATATGACCTTGTAAACCTTATAAGAAGAAAAATGAGAAAGTGCAACTGGGATCCTGAAAAGGCGGCAATGGTTATTAAAGCCTATTCCCAGACCGAACCCATCTCCTCTGACGAAATTGTGGTTATGAAGGCAATGCTGCTCTTTCCACAGAAGTTCTGGCGCATAGCCAACCGATACTATAATTCCAGAAGGAGCTGGGCCCAGAAAAACTTTACAAGAATGCTGGAAGATGTTATTGACGAATATTATGACCATATTGCTTTCATGAAACAATACGACGGACTTTTTTAAGTCCGTCGTATTCCTGCCGCATGAATATAGTTTTAATACGTAAAAATTTAAGTTTAAATCTTTCAGATCATTTTGACTAACTATCTGAATACATATTCCATTAAAACTTTCAGAACAATCCGGTTATAACCCCGTTTTCGTCTATGTCCATCCTGTTTGCCGCGGGTACTTTCGGAAGTCCCGGCATGGTCATGATCTTGCCTGTGATAACAACCACAAAGCCTGCGCCTGCCGAAAGCCTGACTTCCCTCACAGTAAGGGAGAACCCTTCCGGACGGCCCAAAAGCGCCGGATCATCCGACAGCGAATACTGGGTTTTTGCCATGCACACAGGAAGGTTTCCATAACCCATTTCTTCTATTGCCGCAATTTCCTTAAGGGCGTTGTCGGTGTATACTACATCTTTTCCGCCGTAGATTTCACGGTTGATGGTTTCTATCTTTTCCTTGATTGAAAGCTCAAGATCATAAAGTGGCTTATATTTTGCCTCCCCTTTATCAATAAGCCCGCAGAGCTTTTCGGCAAGTTCGGTTCCGCCTTCGCTGCCTTTTTCGAATACCTGGCAGATTGCGGCATCCACACCTAATTGCGCGCATTTGTCCTTGATTATCGCCAATTCCTCAGCGGTGTCTGTGGCAAAATGGTTGATTGCAACTACCGCCGGAATACCGAACTTTCTTATGTTTTCTATATGCTTCTCCAGATTGGCAATACCCTTTTTCAGGGCTTCTGTGTTCTCCTTTGAAAGGTCTTCCTTCTTTACGCCGCCGTTGTATTTAAGAGCCCTGACAGTTGCCACCACCACTGCCGCATCAGGTTTAAGTTTCCCGAACCGGCACTTTATATCAAAGAATTTCTCCGCGCCTAAATCCGCGCCGAAACCTGCCTCGGTGACCACGTAATCAGCGAGCTTGAGGGCAAGTTTTGTAGCTTTTAAGCTGTTGCAGCCGTGGGCAATATTAGCAAAAGGTCCTCCGTGCATTAAGCAGGGGGTGTTCTCAAGGGTCTGCACTAAATTAGGTTTTATGGCGTCTTTCAATAAGAGAGCCATTGCCCCGTTAACCTGGAGTTCTGCGCAGGTTACAGGCCGGTTGTCGTAGGTATAGGCCACAACAATCCTTCCCAGGCGTTCCTTAAGGTCGGTCAGGTTATCCGCAAGGCATAATATTGCCATAACTTCTGAAGCAACTGTTATATTAAAACCGTCTTCTCTCGGAAAACCGTTGAGCTTTCCTCCGAGGCCTACCACAATCTGGCGAAGGGCACGATCGTTCATGTCCATGCATCTTTTCCAGACAATCCGCCTTATATCGATATTAAGGGCATTTCCCTGATGAATATGGTTATCTATGGCTGCAGCAAGGAGATTGTTTGCCGCGGTAATGGCATGCATGTCCCCGGTAAAATGAAGGTTTATATCCTCCATGGGTACCACCTGGGAGTATCCTCCTCCGGCAGCTCCGCCTTTTACACCCATTACAGGGCCCATGGACGGCTCCCTTAGCGCAATAATTGCTTTCTTTCCGATTCTGGACAGTGACTGGCCAAGTCCGACAGTTATTGTGGTTTTCCCTTCTCCTGCGGGAGTGGGGTTTATGGCCGTCACCAAAATGAGTTTTCCGTCAGGTTTGTCTTTCAGTCTGTCATATACGCTGTCCTTTATTTTGGCTTTGTAATCGCCGTAGAGCTCAAGGTCTTTCCTCTCAAGTCCAAGCTTTCCTGCGACTTCTTCAATGGGTAACATTCGTGCCTTCTGAGCAATCTCGATATCGGTCAGCATCTTAAGAAATCTTCCTTCCACTTATAGTTTTCGGATAATTGGATACAATTAGTATATAAAAGCGAAGATGCAAATGCAACGACAATTATTATTCCACCAATTTCAATGTATCATCCACGAAAGGGTTTCAGGCTGAAACCCACAATGGCACTATGTATTGGGGGATTAATAAAAGAAGGGCAATCTTTAATATTATACTTGACAAACACAATACTGCCTATGTATAATAATATCTTTTATTGACATGGGGTGACAAATTGTGTTATAATTTTGACCAGTGAAGTAGAGGTGGTAGAATGGACAAGAACACAATATCGCAGATACGTAAGGAACTGGAAAACTGTGTTGGCAAGCGCATTCAGCTGAAAGCCAACAAAGGCCGCAAGAAGATATTTATAAGAGAGGGTATAGTTGAGAATGTCTACCCCAGCATTTTTACAGTAAAATTTGAGAATGATTTCAACTCAAGCAGAAAAGTTTCTTACAGCTATACTGACATATTGACTCGCACTGTCGAGATTAAGGTTATGTCACCCAATTGCAATAATATTGCACTCTAAGTGAGGTTAATACATATTGCACATCTGATAGTCTGAAGGGACGGTTATTTTATGGAGCCATAAAGAACCGTCTCTTTTTATTTTTCCGTCTTTTTTCATACGAATCTTCGATCATTTAAAGGCATAACTTTTGAGTAAAAACTGTTCAATTATTGCTTCTGTATATAAACTGCATGTCATAGATTGGTTCGGGCTGGCATATTAATTTAACTGAAGGATAAGGGTTTTAAGAGGAGGTCCCAAAGAGCATGGAATTAGTAAAAAAGCCCGTCAGAACATACAGGACTATTAGTATAGTTGAACCGGAGGAAATGTTTGAGCACAGTATAATAGTGCCCGATGTCAAACCCGATGTCAGAAGCATCCTTATG
>JAAYLX010000034.1 GCA_012521705.1 Clostridiaceae bacterium
ACATCTGAAGAGGCAAGCATGACTTCTTTTCCGCCCCTTCCCCCTGTGGTTTTTACAACCACAGGATAATCAAAGATTAACCCGCTTTTTACAAGTGAGTCCTTATCAGCAAACAGAGTGTCAACCATCGGGATATCAAGCTTTGATACTTCAAGATATGTTCTGCCCTTGTCATTGCATATTTCGGCTATTTGGGAAGAATTGAATACCTTTATACCCATAGCTTCCAGGTGCCTGGACAATAGAGGGTCAATAGTACGGTTTATTACAAAGTCCGGCAACTCTGAAACATTCTTATTTCTGTATTTTAGGCACAGTGATTTGCTCTCGATTCCATAATAGAGTTCATCTTTGAAAATTAACTTTATACTGCTCTTTGAATTGTTTCCCGAATCAAGAAAGCGCCGGGCAAAGGGTGTGTTTATATTGTAATGGTCTTTTGAATATATAAGCCAGCCATTAAGCAATGACATTATATTGACCTCACTAATCTACATTTAATATATTTGATTATGTAATCAGGGATATCTTTTTTGGTGCACTCGTACATATTCTTCACATGAGCGTTGGAATTGATCTCACATAAAACAGGCTCATCATTTTCGCCAAAGAGGATATCGACTCCTGCAAAATCTGCCCCTACAAGTTTTGCAGCCTTAACAGCCATATCGCAGAAGGCTTTCGGAGGATCAAAGGGCATCATGCGTCCGCCGGCAGTAACATTGGCTCTGAAGTCATTTTCATTGACACGCAGCATTGCAGCCACAACTTTGTCTCCAACTACCTGAAGCCTTACGTCCCTGCCAAAACTGGATTTTATGTATTCCTGGTAAAGGTGCGGGACATCAATAAGTTTTTTTCTAAGCATGAGGAGTTCTTCCCTGTTCCTTGCCATATATACCTGTGCGCCAAAGGAACCGAAAGCATTTTTTACAATTACGGGATAGCTCAATACTTGTTCGATTTTTTCAATAAAGTTCTCCTCATCCACTTTAGTTCCTGAATATACAAATGGAGAAGCGATGGTAACAGGCATTTTAATTCCTTGATTGGCAAGAGCCTGATGGGTTGCTATTTTGTCATCACATACCATAATCGCATTGGAATTGTTGAAAAGCCTAAAACCCATACTTTCAAGATGTCTTGCAAGGCGTATATCCTTGTCCCAGAAAAGGACAAAGTCGGGTTTTTGGGTTTCATCATATCCGGTAAGGTTTGTTTTCCCGTTTATTATAACTGCTCCCAACTCATCATTACGAACCGGAATAAGTTCGATACCGTTATTTTTTGCCGAGTCGACAAACCACTCAACATGCTCCATAAACTTTGGAGTCATAAGACTTCCGTTATATATAATCCAACCTTTTAACATCTCTTTTGCCGGATTGTCAAAAAGGCTTATCTGTTCCACCGTATCCGGCTTATCATTTATTATTGATTCTTCTTTATAATGACTCTTTTGAGTATCTTTTTCATTTACAGTATCAGCACTGCCTCTTGCACCCATCTTGGCAAGTTCATCGGCCCTGTCATTCAATTCAATACCCGTGTGACTTTCAACCTTGACCCATGTAATTTTCACTTTGCATTTATCAATAAACTCTTTATATGCCATTGTCATGGGGGTGTTTGTCCTGTATTCCCCGGTAGCCCATCTTTCAATATTCAAAAAGTCGTAGAAAATCGCAATTTCATTAATGTTATTTTTCTCGCACCATTTAAGTGCTTCAATAACTGCCTGAATCTCACCGCCCACCTGTCTTGCTGACAAGGCGTCTTCGGACTTCACACGGCCATATATTTCTTTTACAACCTCGCCGTTTTTAAGAATGACCGCACCATAACCCACATGGCCATCTATAAAAGAGCCGTCCACATAGGCGTGATACTCTGTTTTAGAGTAATCTTCAAATAGATTTCCTGAAACCTTTTCCGGGCTATCCTGCCTGATTTTTGGGTAAGAATTATTATCTGACGGTTTAGGCAGATTTTCTGCATTGAGAATGTTTAAAATCCGCTCAAAATCATTCTGGGAAAGATCAGAGTCCCTTCTGAACCCATGGGCATTTCTTTTGGGACTGTAATCTATAATAAGCTTTCCTAAAGGCTTATCATTTTCAATAATTTTTATTTTCAGCATATAGTCCCGCATTATATCCATCTCAGTTTCAAGACCATATTGCTGAAGATTTTTTTCTACCTTATTGTATATCTCAGTAAGTTCTCTTTCACAAATAAAAGACATAATTTTACTCCAACTTAATCTTCATACCCGTTGGGGTTGTTTTTCTGCCATCTCCAGGCATCCTCACACATCTTTCTTAAATCGCGTTCCGCTTTCCATCCAAGTTCTTTTTCGGCTTTTGACGGGTCGGCATAACAGATATCTATATCACCGGGTCTTCTGGGTTTAAACTCGTACTTGATTTTCTTTCCGCATACTTTTTCAAAGTTTTCAACCATGTCAAGAACGCTGTAACCTTTTCCGGTGCCGAGATTGTATATAAGAACTCCCGGTTTATCCTTTATTTTTTCAATGGCTTTCACGTGGCCCACCGCAAGGTCCACAACATGAATATAATCGCGTACTCCTGTACCGTCATGAGTATTATAGTCATTTCCGAATACACCGAGGCACTCAAGCCTTCCGACTGCCACCTGAGTGATGTATGGCACCAGATTATTGGGTATATCTTTGGGGTTCTCACCTATAAGCCCGCTTTCATGGGCTCCGATTGGATTGAAATACCGCAATATGACAATATTCCAGGATTTGTCGGCGGCATAAATGTCCTGCAATATTTGTTCAATCATGAGTTTGGTTCTGCCATACGGGTTTGTGGCAGACAAGGGAAAATCTTCCCTTATAGGGACCGTCTCAGGTTTTCCGTACACTGTAGCTGAAGAACTGAAAACTATATCTTTTACGCCATGCTTTCTCATTACATCACACAGGACGAGAGTGCCGGAAATATTGTTCATATAGTATTCAAGAGGTTTTGCAACAGATTCACCCACCGCCTTAAGTCCCGCGAAATGAATGACCGAGTCTATTTTTTCTTTTGCAAATATATTTTCAAGGGCTTGTCTGTCATTAATGTCGGCCTTGTAAAATGCCAGAAACTTGCCTGTAATTCTGCGGACTCTGTCAAGGGATTTTTCAGAAGAATTGCTTAAGTTATCAACCACAACAACCTCATATCCCTCGTTCAAAAGCTCCACACAAGTGTGGCTTCCTATATAACCTGCTCCGCCGGTGACCAATATAGCCATGCTTATCCTCCTGCTGTATAGATTATTATAATAAAACGTGGACTGAGCTAAAAATCTTATCCGTCCTGAAAGATATAATTTCCAGCAGATTAAAAACTATTATTTCTTAAAGACTGCAAATGTTGTTTTAATATCTGGAACAATCTAACTTCTTCGATTTTAGCACATGAAAAACCAGTTGTCAGTAATACTGAATCATTTCCGCAGAAAGGATCTTTTTTATTTCACAAGACCGCTTGACAAAGCAAAAAGCCGTTTGTATAATATAAAAGTCGCGAAACGACAAGAAATTATGTGCCAGTAGCTCAGCCGGATAGAGCAACGGACTTCTAATCCGTGGGTCGGGTGTTCGAATCATCTCTGGCACGCCAACAAAGCCCTGAAAGCGGAAGCTTCAGGGCTTTGATTTTTCTTGTAATACTTTATGTAATCTTCTTCATACTATCTAAGCGACCCCGAGTAATCTTGCGATACTTGCCACTATAAAGCAAATAACAGTACCTGTAATTGTCGGAATCAGAATGGAGACCGCCGTCCATTTCCAGCTTCCTGTCTCCTTCTTTATCGTCCAGCAGGTGGTTCCGCACGGAAAATGAATAAGAGTAAAAATCATAAAACAGATTGCTGTAAGCCAGCTCCAGCCTTTTGAAACCAAAAGTTCCCGAAGCTCAGCAAGATTTTCAAATTCCATTAGACCTCCCGTTGATAAATAACTCATAATTATTATTGGCACTACAATTTCATTTGCCGGAAAACCAAGGATGAACGCCATCAAAATGACGCCATCCAAACCAATAAGGCGCGCAAAAGGGTCAAGAAATCCTGAAAAGTGTGAAAGAAGGCTTAAGCCATTGACCTCCACATTTGCCATAACCCAAATAATCAGCCCCGCTGGCGCTGCTACCGCCACAGCGCGCCCAAGCACAAAAATTGTTCTGTCAAATATTGACCTGACTATTATTTTGCCTATCTGAGGCTTTCGGTATGGCGGAAGCTCAAGGGTAAAGGATGACGGCAATCCTTTCAGGATGGTTTTTGATAGTAATTTGGAGATTAAAAGCGTCATTGCAATTCCCAGTAATATAACCATGGTTAAAATCATTGTTGAAACAATGGATTTTGAAGGTCCGGTCAAAAAACCTGCAAAAAACATGGTTATTATTGCAGTCAAAGTCGGAAATCTTCCGTTGCACGGTATAAAATTATTGGTTATTATAGCAATCAGCCGTTCCCTTGGTGAATCAATGATTCTGCAGCCGACTACTCCTGCAGCATTGCAGCCAAATCCCATACACATGGTTAAAGCTTGTTTTCCGTGACAGCATGCTTTCTTAAAAAAATTATCAAGGTTGAAAGCCACTCTCGGCAAATATCCCAGATCCTCCAATAGGGTGAACAACGGAAAGAATATAGCCATTGGCGGCAGCATTACAGAGACTACCCAGGCAAGGGTTCTGTAAATACCGGTCACAAAAAGTCCCCGCAGCCACGAAGGAGTGTTTTGAGAAATGAAAAATTCATTAAGTGCTTCCTCAATTCTGAACAGGATGCTTGCCAGAAATTCGGAAGGATAATTTGCTCCTGTAATTGTAAGCCAAAGGATAAAACCCAAAAGCAAAATCATTACCGGAATCCCGTACTTTTTTGAAGTCAGAATTCGGTCAATTTTTCTGTCGGTCATGTCGTATTTCTCTTTTTCAAATTTTACAACCTGCTTTGAGATCGTTTCGCACTCTTTGTATATAGCAGATACAATCCTGTCCCTGAAATTGTCGCCCGTTATTCCCTCAGAATAAAGTATTTCCTTTGCCTCATTGAGTCTTTCCACAATGTCATCATTACTCAAAAGGTCGAACCCAAGATATTTTTTTAATGAATCAAGTATGTTTATATCACCGTCCAACAGCTTAAGTGAAACCCAACGGCTGTTAAGTTTCCAGCAAAGAACATCACCTACCGCAGGCTCCAGTAAGGAGACAGCTTTCTCAACCGGGTCATCATACCGGACTTTAAAAGGAGCAGTTTTTATGCTGCCATCGGTGAGCTTATATACAGAATCCATAAGCTGTTCCATACCTTCCCCTATATTCGCGCTTGTTCCTGCTACCGGGACTCCAAGAAGCTTTGACAGTTTATCTATATCAACATGGATTTTTTTCCTTTTAGCTTCATCAAGAAGATTGACACAAACCACAACAGACTCTGTTATTTCAAGAGTTTGCAGCACAAGATTCAGATTTCTTTCCAGAAGAGTCGCATCAGTTACAATAATGGTTCCATCCGGGTTCCCAAAGAGTATAAAATCTCTGGCAATCTCTTCTTCCACTGAATTAGCCATAAGTGAATATGTACCGGGGATATCAATTAAAATAAAATTCCTGTCTTTATACCTGTATCTTCCCTGAGCGTTGGTTACTGTTTTGCCCGGCCAGTTTCCGGTATGCTGGTTTAATCCTGTAAGGCTGTTGAAGATTGTACTTTTTCCCACATTGGGGTTTCCCGCGAGGGCAATTACTTTGTCGTCCTCATTTATCCGCTCAATTCTAAGTTCTTTGTCATAAGCGCCAATACCTGTTGAATTACTCGTAAGCCCCATTTTCAGTCCCCCTGATGCTGTAAAAACTCTTTAGCTAAGCTCCACAATTATTTTGGAAGCCTCTTCGGACCTTAATGCTATAACCGCTCCTCTTACAAAATATGCTACCGGATCCCCTGAAGGGCTTTTCTGTAACGCTTCTATTTCAGTATCGTTTATTAGCCCCAAATCCAGCATGCGCCTTCTTACAATGCCATCTGAAATCAGTTCTTTTACTCTTCCCTTCCTGCCAAGGGGCAGAAAGCTAAGAGGTATTTTTTGTCCTCCCATAGTAATTCCCCCATGCTTATCTGAATTTCAGATACTAATAAATATTAGCCGTAAGCAAATTTTTTTCCTTATACTAAGATATACAAAATAATAGGCTTGTGTTACGAATATAGATAAATTAATATAACTTATTTTTTCAGGGTAGTGAGAATATGAACTATAAAGAATTTTATACGGTAAGGGGCTATCAGATTTCCGAACAGCACAAAAAACTTCTGACTCCCGCCATGGAAGATTACCTTGAAATGATATACAGACATAGCCTTAAAGATGGTTATATTCGCATAAATAAACTTGCCGATACTTTGAATGTGAAAGCTTCTTCAGCCACAAGAATGGTTCAGAAGCTCGGACAATTAAATCTTTTGAAATATGAAAAATATGGAGTGATAACTCTTACCGAAAAAGGAAAAGAAATGGGCAAGTTCCTGCTTGACAGGCACAATGTCATAGCGACATTCCTTAAAAATATCGGTTCTGATAATGACCTTTATGAAACTGAGCTCATTGAGCACAATATAAGTCTTGAAACCTTGAAAAATATTGACCTTCTTAACAGGTTTCTATTAAACCCTGAAATAATGAAACAGTTTGAAGAGTTTATAAAAAGCAACTCATAAATTTTTCTGTTCCAGTTCCAACAGCTTTTCCTTTATATGAAGGCCACCACCGTATCCAACCAACTTGCCGCTTGAACCTATAACACGGTGACATGGAATGATAATGGGAATGGGATTTTTATTGTTGGCCATTCCGACAGCTCTGCATGCTTTGGGGTTTCCAATTTTCTTTGCAACATCGCCATAGCTCAAGGTTTCACCGTAAGGTATCCGGGTAAGAACATCCCAGACCTTTCTCTGGAAATCCGTCCCCTTTGGTGAAAGTGGAAGGTCAAATGTTTTGCGTTTTCCCGCAAAATATTCCTCAAGCTGTTTTGCCGCCTCTTTAAGAATTGGCGTTTCTGTATAGTTGAAATCCTCAGAATCAGTATCTGGATTAAAGATAATATCTGATATGCTTTTTTCGTCCCCGGCAATTCCTACTTTCCCTATCATTGTTTCGATTATTATCACGTTTTTCATAAAATACTCCTTCACCCACACTTCATTAATTCACAAACCTGAAAAACCATCGGTATATATTAACCTAAAGTCAGTTTTTCATAATGTTTATACAGGGAATGGAATGTACCGGCATAGTCTTTTTTCCATGGCTTCCTTTTACCGCAAAAATGAATTATTACGGTATTTCTTATTACATGGTCCATATCCCACACTCTGTTGGTTTTCAGTTTATAGTACCTGTAGCGCCTTGCGTCATAATTATAAAACTTTTCATCGATACTTTTAATCTGTTTTGAAAACAAAGCGTTTAGTATATCCTGATCCGGCATAATTAGCTTATTGCGGTTCTTCTCAACAAAATCGAAAATATCCTTTTCATTAATAACCATGCGTTGAAGCTTCAGATTCATCAGAAGTACGCCGGAATTATAATAAGCCTCAATGTCATAGGGATTCAACCTTATCTTATTAATTCCCCTTACCGGTATTACATCGTGATAAGCCGCCGCAAACAGGAAATCATCCAGGGGAGTATCATAAAGCTCCCTTATCGGATTAATTACAAGTATATCAGGATCAAGATAGAGTATCCTGTCAAGGCTCTGGGGCAAAAACCTGAATGCAAGCAGCCGGTAATACATTTCTTTGGTGTAGTGCAATAATGTCGGCGCATCTTCAAAGTATTTATCATCTATATCAACATTTATCAAACTGCTTCCTTCCGCCTCTGTAAAGCTTTTTAAATCCTTAAGCTCATGTTTTTTGAGGCTGGAATGCATAAGGTAAATACTGAAGTGTTCTCCAGGGTTGTTGATAAACAAGGATTTGAGCATTACTTTCAAAGGTTTTATATAATCCGAATTCAAAGTAACCAATATATTCATCTGTCCACACTCCGCATGATGTTTTGCCACAGCAATGAAATTAGACACCGTCCAGGAAATTTATTTGAAGAATGCTTCCGTAGACGATACAAAATTGCCTTCAGGAAGGGTGTTGTCCTTCTCCATCTTCGCTTTTACCCTGTCCAGCAAGTCCAGAAGGTCCTTTCTTTCCTGCTCCCCTATGATAAACTCAACACCATAATTGAATAAATCATTTCCGGCTTCATTTGACCATACAACATAACCCTTTATTTTGATTATAGTGCTGTCAATTTGGGTTACAAACTGAAGAATAATATCTCTTCCGGAAGGAAGTCTCAGGTTAGATACAAAGCCTAATCCTGAAGCGCTGATATTCGAAATAAGGACTTTTGAATTTCCGACATCTATATTCTTTCCCTTTATCTCCTTAATTGTCAAGTCGGCTGCCAAAGGGTTTTTGAAATAAAGCCTGTAATATTTGCGTCTCTCCTCGTGAGATATTACTTCAGTATTGGCAGCGGTTTCAGGGCTTAATGTCATGGAAGCCAGTACCTTCTCAAAATCGTGCAGCGGCATCGGCTTGCTGTATATATACCCCTGGCCGGAGAAACAATTTAGTTCACGAAGGAAATTTAGTTGTTCAACTGTTTCTATACCTTCGGCCACCAACTTCAAATCAAGCTCCTGGGCCATTTTTATGACATTTTTAGTGATAACTGTGCTGATGTTGTCCTTGCCGATGTTTTTAATAAAGGCAGAATCAAGTTTAAGTATGTCAAGATTAAATGAATGCAAATAAGCAAGGGAAGAATAGCCTGTCCCAAAATCATCAAGCGCAATTTGAATTCCATGGTTCTTCAGAGTCTGTAAACTGTATGAAGTCGCATGGCTCTTATCAACAAGCACACTTTCTGTTATCTCCATTATCAGGAATTCCGGGTCAAGTTCAAATTCATTGATAATGGCAATGATATTCTCGGAAAAATTACTCTCCAAAAGCTGAATGCTTGAAAAATTAACTGATATCTTAATGGGTTTAAAATTTTTTGCCAACCAGTTTTTGTAGGTTCGGCAGACTTCTCTTAACAACCAGTTCCCTATTTCGGTTATATAGCCTGTTTCCTCAGCAAGTTCAATAAACTCTCTGGGTGAAACCAGGCCCCATTCGGGATGTTGCCACCTTAATAGAGCTTCAGCCGCATATAACTCATTGCTGTCAAGCCTGACAATTGGCTGGTAAAAAACCATGAGCTGATTTTTGGTAATAGCATTCTTAAGGTCATTTCTAAGGCTGAAGTGTTTGAAATCCTGAATGCTAATATCTGAAGAATAGAATTTAAACTTGTGTTTGCTCTTTCTTGCCCAGATAAGAGCTATTTCAGCATTCTTTATCATCTGTTCGTAAGTATGTTGCTCATTGGCATAGCAGATACTTATACCTACATTGACAATTACGTTCAAATCATAATTTGCTGCTGAAAAAGGCTGTTCAAACAATGCGATGATAGTCCTGGCAATACTCTGGTATTCTTCAAGACTCTTTGCTTTTACAATGACAACAAACCTGTCGGCTGAATACCTGTATAAAAGTTCGTTCTTGGACAGGTTTGAACTCAATCTCTCCGCAACTTTTACAATGAGCTTGTCTCCTACTTCATAACCCAATGCGTTGTTATAATATTTAAAGCCGTCTATATCCAGCATCATTAAGGCTAAGCTGAAATTCCCTTTTCTTCCGGAAGCGCAGATCGTCTCCAGTTCCTTTTTCAGAGCCAGGCGGTTTGGGAGTTTCGTAATTTCATCATGGGTGGCTATATAAGATATCCTTTCCTCCATTTTAACTCTCTGGGTAATATCCCTGAAGGATATAGCAATACCGCCCACAGCCGGCTCATCCAATAGATTCTGCATATGCATTAAAAGCCAGACTTCCTCATTTGCCTTATTTATGAATTTCAGTTCGCCTGTTACTTTCTTCCTTGGTTCCTCCAAAACGCTGTTTATCATTTTGGCAAGCTCAACCAGATCAGTTCCCTGGTAGTAATCATATATTTTCTTTCCAACTTGCTCTTCAGGCCTGTATCCTATCACTCTGCTGGCAGCTTCGCTCATAAACTGGATTATGCCCTCAGGGGACAGGATAACATAAACATCATTGGCTTCCTGGATGAGCACTTCAAATTTTTTGTCGGCACTCCCGGTTGGATGTCCTTCTTCCTTGCCCTTTACGGAAGTTTTTTTATTTTTGTGTGTATGGGAATCTGCGCCTGATTCTTTGGCGTCAGAATCAGGTTGTTTATAACCTGTTATGTCCTGGATTACACCCACTATTTTGGATGCATCACCCGATACATCATACAGCGTTTTAAATTTCTCATAAATATGCTTGACCTTTTGGTCTTCAGATACAATTCTGTATTCGATCTCGAACTCATCTACAGAAATAGCCTTTTCCGTAACATTCCTGACCTTGTCCAGATCATCTGGATGAATGATATGAGAGAAGTTCTTAAACTTCTCATCAAGCTCGTCTGCGTTAAAACCGAAGATTTGATATATCTGATGGGTAAAGAATATCTCCTTAGTTTTCAGGTTGTATGTCCATCCGCAAATCCGGGACATCATTTGGTTATAATATTGATTTTCCTGCAATAGTTCATTGTTATAATTACTTTCTATCTCCCTGTCGGCATTATTGCTTTGCAGTAACTTCTCAAAAAACACACCTTTTCCCCCTCCGAAAAGTTATCTAATTCGGCATTAGTGCTTTACAAGGACCATTTGTCGCGTTTTATAATATCCGGATGTCACCAGTTTCAAGAAGGTGATTATCTTTATATATCATCCGTCTTTTATATGATACCGCAAATCTTCGAAAAGCTTAACTGGCGTTTAATATAAGGGATTACATATATCAACCGCCATAAATATGGTTATAATTTTTGATACCCGACTTTTTTACCGGTTAAACTTTTTTCTGCGGGCACCATGAACATGAATCAAAAACAGTTATTTAATCCATATTTCTAATTATATTTTAAAAGCTGCGTCAGCTAAATAGGCTGATTGACCCCCCTCCATCTGCATATCTCAACTTATTTATCAATATTTCAATAATTCAGTAACCTTAGATTTGTAACTTCATGTTGCTTATTGGATAAATTTGTGCTATATTTATTTGGAACGATTACAATCTGAAACAAATTACAATTACGGATTATTATTTCTATTCTGCCATTTTTTATTGGCCCTATGGAAATACATTAAATAAAGGAGATGAAGATATGAACATCAAAGGATCAAAAACTGAAAAAAATCTTTGGACTGCATTTGCAGGCGAATCTGAAGCAAGAAACAAATATACATATTTTGCTTCAGTAGCTAAAAAAGAAGGTTATCAGCAGATAGCCGCTATTTTTGAAGAAACTGCAAACAACGAAAAGGAACACGCTAAGCTTTGGTTCAAAGCTCTGGGCCAGCTTGGAGATACAGCGGCTAACCTGTTGAGTGCTGCTCAAGGCGAAAAATATGAGTGGACAGAAATGTACAAACAGTTTGCTGAAGAAGCAGAGCAAGAAGGCTTTACCGATCTTGCAAGACAGTTCAGGAAAGTGGCTGAAATTGAAAAAGCCCATGAGGAAAGATATCGTAAACTCCTTAATAATATAGAAACAGATATGGTATTCAAAAAGAATGAGGAGACTGTCTGGGAATGCCGCAACTGCGGTCACATTTTAACCGGCAAAAACGCTCCTCAGGTCTGCCCTGTATGTAATCATCCTCAGAGCTATTTCGAGGTCAGAAAAGAGAATTATTAATAATTCTGACAGACTTACCTGTTTTGCATAAGTTTTTTTACTCAAAAAACAGCATCGAAATTTGCATAAGCGAGTTCTGATGCTGTTTTTCTTTATTTTGTGCATACTAATTCTTCTTCAGTTTTCTCATTATGCCTTATATATTACAAAACGTGATACTGTTATTGCCGTCCTGTACTAAATGGCTTCAAATGTTATTTGCTTTTCAATAATTTTTATGGATTCCAAAGAGGCCGGCTGGGTACCTGAAACCATTGTGTTGGCAACTGCGGCTGCCATTGATAATCTTATTGCGCTTTCCAGATCAAGATTTCTTTCCAGGCTGTAAGCCAATGCTGCAACCATGGCATCGCCGGCTCCAACAGTGCTTTTTGTGTCAACCTTTAATCCCCGGGCATAAATTGACCTGGACTTTTCCACGAATATTGCGCCCTTATCTCCCAATGAAACAACTATGAGATTAATACCAAAGTCACTTATAAGGCTTTTAGCATAAGATTCCGCTTCTTTTATTCCGTTTATCCTGTGTCCAATAAGACCTTCAAGCTCAAACAAGTTAGGTTTTATTATACAAGGACCTTCTTTAATGCCTTCCCTTAGAAGATTCCCTTCAGCATCCAAAATGGTCTTAACGCCAACCTGTTTAAGTGCCTTGATTAATTCTCTGTATATACCTTTATCCAGATTTTTAGGTACACTTCCGGTCAGTACAGCAATATCATCTTTATTGACGTGTTTGAAAAGAATTTGATTCAGGTTTTCTATATCTGAATCTATAACATTTGGACCCGGCTCATTTATTTCGGTAACTATCTTTCTTGTGCTGTCATATACTTTTATATTTGTTCTGGTCTCTCCGTCAACAAAAACAAACTCATTCTTAATATTTGATTTGTCAAGGTAGTCAGTAATAAATTTTCCGTTTTCCCTGCCAAGAAAACCGGTTGCTATTGATTCACCGCCAATACTTTTTATGACCTTTGATACATTTATGCCCTTTCCTCCTGCATCAAGGCGGACTTTTTCAGCACGGTTCAGTTTTCCTGTTTCAAAATTCTCTATTTCTATTGTTTTGTCTATAGCAGGATTTAATGTTACAGTAATAATCATCTTCTTCGCCAACCTAATTTTTCTTATTAATAACCAATAATATTATCTTAAATTAATTGCAGGGGCTCAACAAGTTAGTTAATTGAATATATCCATACAAAAAACCAGCCTCCTTAAGTCAGATATGACTCAAGGAGGCCGGATTTTAGCTCAAGAAACAGTCACTAAACTATTAAATATACTTAACAGACATTCGTGTCAGTCTTTATTGCTTGAGTTCAGTTTTACCTGTTACCTTACTGGTTTCATCCATTTTGAATGATTTTTGAGCTGCATCTGTGGTGAAATATACATTACCTTCCACAGTTGCATCAACCAGTTCGAAATTCTCGGCGGCTACATAGAGATCACCTTTAAATGTACCGCTTTGAATTCTCGCATTCGGACTGTTAATTGTAAGCTTGGGAGCTGTAAGTGTAAATCTGTTGGTCACTTTGCGGTTTTCATCCTGAGTATACAATGCAATTTTTCGCTGAATTATATCCTTACCTGCATCGTCCTTTTTGCCGTTATTAAATACGCCGTCCAGCACCAGTTCCTTATCAAATGTCATATCTTTCAATGCACAGATAATCCAGGTACCTTTGTCGCTGATAGCTTTTTCAAAAGCAGCTTCATCATTTACGATTGATGCGGTTGTTTCTACATCGCCATTGGGTGAAGCGGTTGTTGAAGGTGAAGCGGTAGTTGATGGTGAAGGTTGTGTGGTTTTACCACCGCATCCTGCAAGTATTGTCATCACTAATACCATAATCAAAGCTATTGCCTTCAGTTTCATAATTAAAGATCCTCCTTTATTCTTTCTTATATTATGTTTTACTTTATGTTAACAAATTAACACGTTAAATAATGTGATTGTAATCATAATTTGGAAAATATGATTCAATCTAAATCAGTTTATCTTTGCGTAAGCCTGCGGTCATAAATCGCCATGCAGCCTTTCTGTTTGTCAGCCATTCGATTTGTGCACCATTTTTAGTGTTGCTGAGTATCCTCGGCACAAAGAATTTTGCGACTGTTTCAGGTTTGTCGCCCAATATGTTGAAAATCTTTCTGAACTTTTCATCTTCAATGACCTCTGACTTCTCACCATCGGGTGTTTTTGTGATGAAATCGGTGAGCATCATTCCCGGCGATAGCCGTCCGGTTATTACTCCGGTACCCTTAAGTTCCTTTGCAAGTCCTTTCATAAAATAAGTTAATGCGCATTTGCTGGTCCCATAAAGGATAGTCTTTACCTGTATCATATTGTTGGAGCCCAGCCCCTCCATGCTGTATATTGCTCCATATCCCTGTTTAAGCATTTCTGCCGCTGCAACCTGGGAACCATATATCATGCCAAGAATATTTGTTTTAATAACATTTTCAGTATAAGTCTCCCCCGTTTCCCACGAAAATACGTGCGGTGCGTTTTGTCCAGCGTTGTTAATCCATATATCTATGCTGCCCCATTTCTCAATCGAAGCATCCCAGAGCTTTTTTATGCTTGCTATGTCCTGTACATTGCATTTTATATAGATGTATTTCCCCTCAAAAGGTGTCAGTTCTGTACGGGTTGTCTCGGGAAGAGTATCTGACCTTCCTGACAACGTAACATTACATCCCTTCAGCAAAAACTCCCGTGCCATCGAAAATCCAATTCCCCGGGTGCTTCCTGTTATCACCACGTTTTACATATAATCACTCCTCATTATGGTTAAGCCCTTTACATTGAGTGTTTTAATATCATATTACCCATCTGTAAGGACACAAACCTGCTAAATGAACCCTCATTCTTTATCCATGTCATCTGTTTATGAGATGTTTTCATTATATAAAACTTTACCCTGGATATTCAGAAAAATAATAAACGTAAGAAAAAATAAATAACTCAATACAGTATACCACAAGATATACCAACATAAGCTTTGAGGAATCCATTCCTGAGAATCTTTTATCAACTGATTTAAACGCAGGCTTTAAAGAAGTGAATCTTGCTGCTTATAAACATGATAATGCATTTGAAAATAATAACGATGCAAAGTTTACTCCTGAAATTCCGGTTGATGTAGATATGGAAGTTGAAAAAGCGGATCAAATTGCCGCCGATTCAGGCAGTTCGCCATGGAAACTTGATCCGGTATATGTAGCGCAGGTATTTGTAAGTTTGCAGATATCTCCGGAAGGTATAACTGGTGAATATCCAATTGATTATAATGATTTGGTAATTGCAGATAATAACGGTACCATTATTTTTCTCCGACCCCTGGTTCTTGACCAGGCTACATATTAAAAGCCGGTCCTGTTAATTCAAAGCTTCAATAAAAGTAAAACCCTGAAAACATTAAGTCTTCAGGGTTTTTTTATTTCATTTATATCAAAATTACTGGCACACCTTGCCGGGATTCAGAATGTTTTTAGGATCGAAAGCAAGTTTTATGCCGCGCATGATTTCAATTATTTCAGGAGCCAGAGATTGCTTGAGATAAGGCCTCTTGGCATAACCTATACCATGCTCGCCCGATACCTGGCCATTTAGTTCCTTTGCCTTTTTGTACATCTCATCCATGGCGAGGTTAAGTCGTTTTTCCCATTCCTCTTCACTTAAGTCGTCCTTTAGAACGTAAGCATGGAGGTTTCCGTCACCGGCATGTCCAAAGCTCTTTATGCGGACTCCAACCTTTTCCTGGAGCTGATGGCTGAATTCAACCATCTCACTGACCTTATTTCTTGGAACAACTACATCGACTTCGTCCATAAAAGTTGTGGATGCCTTTATGGCTTCAAGGAAGGCGCCGCGGGCTTTCCAAATAGAATCATTTCTTTCATCGGTATCGGCAAACAGAATGTCCAGCGCTCCCTGCTCCAGACAAATATCCGCTACTTTATCGAAGCTTGCCTGAATCTCTTCAACAGAGTTTCCGTCAAACTTAAGAAGAAGGTATGCATCGGACTGGTTATCCGGGAACTTCTTGCCCAGGAATTCCTCCGCGTCCAAAATTGTCTCCCTCTGCATGAACTCAATAGCTGTCGGGATTGTCTTGGACTTGATAATAAGAGGTACTGTACGGATTGCATGCTCAAGTGTCGGGAATGGTATTAAAAGGCTGATTGCCTTTTTGGGCAGCGGCAAAAGCCTTAATACAGCCTTTGTCACAATTCCGAGAGTTCCCTCAGAGCCAACTATAAGGTCCTTCATGGAGTAGCCTGAGCTGTTCTTAACAACCTTGCCGCCGAATTCCACAATATTTCCGTTTGGCAATACCACTTCAAGGCCTCTTACAAAGTCACGGGTAACACCATATTTAACGGCGCGCATTCCACCTGCATTGGTATTAATATTACCGCCGATGGTGGCTGTTTTTTCACCCGGGTCGGGAGGATAGAACAGATCGTGCTCCTCAACATATTTGGATAATTCCATTAAAAGAACACCGGGCTCAACTGTAACTGTAAGGTTTTCCTCATCCAGTTCAAGTATGCGGTTCATTTTGCTCATATCAATAACAATACCCTTTTTAATGGGAACAGCAGCGCCTACAAGGCCTGTTCCTGAACCCCTTGGAGTTACGGGGATATTGTTTTCATAGGCATATTTCATTACTTTTGAAACTTCTTCGGCTGATAAAGCCTGGACGACTATATCGGGATAGCATTCTATATCCCCAAGCTCGTCATGGCTGTAATCTTCACTTATTCTTTCCTTGTATAATACACGTTCATCATCATTGATTATCTCTCTGATATTGAGGTAATCCTTCTCGTCAAACACCTTATAATTCATTTTTATGCCCCCTTTTCCGCTTTAACTTTTGCAATAAGCCTGGGAAGAACTTCATAAAGGTCTCCCACAATGCCATAATGGGCAATTTTGAATATGGGCGCCTTTTCGTCCTTGTTTATGGCTACGATCATATCCGAATTGTTCATGCCTGCCGCAAACTGAACCGAACCCGACACTCCGCAAGTAATGATGAGTTTCGGCCTTACTGTTCTTCCGCTCAAACCTATCTGCTTTTTGGCGTCAAACCACCCGGCTTCAATCATAGGCCTTGTGCAGGCAACCTCGCCACCCAGAAGGTCAGCAAGCTCACGGATCATATTAAGATCATCCTGTGATTTCACACCTCTCCCGGCAACTACCAATACATCCGCGTTTTCAATAAATTTTTCTTTTGCCTTTGGAACAACGTCTAAAACTTTTATATCAGATTCCAGAGCTACATTTGAAAGGTCGCATACTGTAACCTTACCTGATTTCTCTTTATTTCTCTCAGGCGCATTCATCACCTTGTATCTTACGGTTGCAAGCTGTGGCCTTGCGTTGGGAGTATGGATTTCCGCCATGATGTTTCCGCCAAATGCCGGTCTTATCTGAACCAGATCTGTGTTCTCTTTTATATCCAGAACTGTACAGTCAGCGGTGAGCCCTGTTCTGAAACGCGCAGCAACACGGGGTGCAAGCTGGCGTCCAACATTGGTCGCGCCCACAAGAATTACTGTCATTTCAACTGTTATAGCGTCATCATCAACGCTTACAATTCTCTTGACATTTGATACGCTTGGTATCTTAAGGTACTCAGCCATTTCAGGTCCTACCTGGGCAGTATCACCGTCGGTGGTCTGCTTTCCGCAAAGTATGAGATCAAACTCTCCTGCTTCACGGACACCCTGGGACAGTGTGTAGCTGGTTGCCAGAACGTCTGCGCCGGCGAACTTCCTGTCTGACAGGAGAATTCCTTCTTCAGCCCCCATTGCGAAGGCTTCTCTTATAATCTGACCTGCCTGAGGAGGCCCCATACTGATAACCTTGACTGTTCCTCCATAGGTTTCTACTAACCTTAATGCAGTTTCGAGTGCATAAAGATCGTAGGGATTCATTTTGGATTCGACTCCGTCTCTCTTTAAAACACCTGTTACAGGATCGACCTCTACTTTGTTGGATCCCGGAACCTGTTTGATACAAACTAAAATATTCATGTTTCTTCCCCTTTCCAATTCAACTAAAAACCAAACAACGGACTGCAGAAATAACTGATCAATCCAAGTATTAATACATAGACAACACAAACCTTGATGGCGCTTGCAAGAATCTTTCCTTCTTTACCAGGAAGATTTGTTGCTGCAACAGCAATTGCGATGCTCTGAGGTGAAATCATCTTACCCGCAGTAGCTCCACCTGTATTTATTGCGGCTATCCAATATGGGTTTGCTCCGCACGCTTTGGCGGCTTCAGCCTGAAGGTTTCCGAAAAGCACATTTGCAGAGGTGTCACTGCCTGTAACAAAGGTACCCAGAGCACCAATTATCGGGGCAATCAGCGGGTAGAATGAACCGGTTATCATAACAAGCACGGTTGCGATGGAGCCTATCATTCCGCTGTAACCCATTATCTTAGCCAGAGCAATTATGGAAACAATGGTTATGGCGGATTTGCTCATCTGCCTTGCAGTTTTTAAAAGAAGCTTTGTAAGTTCCCCGAATTTAACTCCCTGGAGCAATCCTCCAAGATAAGTCGCTATTATAATGAGTGTTCCTGGAGTTGCCAGCCAGCTGAAAGTATAAGGTTTTGCTCCCTCACCGGTGTAAATGGGAACATCGGTCTTAATTGCTGACAAAGCCTTATTTACCGGAGGAATAAGTGTTGAGGATCCAAGAATGAAGATGAAAACCAGTATGAACGGCATCCACGCCATAAGCCCCTCTTTGAAGGAAATGGGCTTCTGCTGTGTATTTGTCTTTGGCGCTCCAATCTGATATTCAGAATCTTTGGAGTTTGCTCCTTTGGATTTATTGTTCAAGAGCCTTGCTGCAATTATGGTGGATACCATGGAACAAACCGAACCAACAACTGCCGGCAACTCAGGACCGAGGTATTTGGCTATGAAAAGCTGAGGAACAGCAAAAGAAACACCGGATATCAGTGTTACTAAAAATACACCTTTAATCGATTTTACAGATTTGCCTGTAATCATTACGAGGGCAAAGGGTAAAAGGACTATAAGCGGAAGCAGTTGAAGGGCGACCGCATAGGTAAGCTGCGTAGAATCAAGTCCGGTAACTTTCGCCAAAGTTATTACCGGGGTACCGATAGCGCCAAAAGCAGTTGCTACCGATAGACTTGTCTACAATAGTTATTTTATTAACCAATATGGATAATTATTTAACCATATCAGTTAATTTTTTAACTACATCAGATATAGTTATATATATTTCTTTTAGTCTATTTTCAAGGCAAATGAGCTTTTACAGCTTTTTTTCACACATTGCCATAATGGACAATTTCTTTCCTGGTTTTTTATAAATACTTTGTCTGCATGGTTTAAAAACTCCTTCTATTTCTCTCTCTGCCTCTTCTCAAACCTTAACCCTCTTCAAAAGTATTAACTATCTTCTATAACTTTTTTCAGTGAAGGAATCTATCACTTGATTATTCGGAGTCGATTCGAGGTTAGTTAATTCAAGCCAGGATAGAATTTATACACAGATTTTTTAGCAAATATTATTGATGCAAATATTGAAATTATTGTCTTCAAACCCTCAATTAATTCTGAAACTTTGTTATTTAAAAAATCCCCTGCAAATGCAAGGGATTTTTTGCAGGCATCAATTGGTTTTTATATATTCTGCAATTAGATCGAAATGCTTGGAAAAAGCCGCATAGGTCGCCCTCGCATCCCTCTGTTTCAAACCCATGACCATTTCTTCATGAATCTTTTGAAGCCGCTTGATATTTCTGGGATCACTTAATATCTCCGAACGCCTCTGTCTGATATCCTTGCTGATAACCTCGGACAGTATATTTAATATTTGAATAATCATTGAATTGTTTGAGGCAGCTGCGATGGTTTCATGAAGCTGTTTGTCCAAAGCGGAACGAGTAGCTTCATCTTCCGATTCCCCCATTTTTGTCACAAGTTCCTCAAGCTTTTTGATTTTTTCATCATCAATATTCTGGACAGCCAGCATTGCAGCTTTCAGTTCAAGGGCTTCACGAAACTGATAAAACTCAAGACTGTCAATCTGCTGAAGGAGAAACATCATGGACATGGATTCAATCAGGCTTTTTTCAACATCTCCTGTTATGAAGTTGCCGGAACCCTGAACACTTTTAATGACACCCAGTATTTCCAAAGTACGTAATGCTTCCCGGATTGAAGTACGGCTGACATTAAACTTTTTGGCAAGTTCTCGTTCAGGCGGCAACTTCTGCCCCGGCTTTATTCTGCCGTTCATTATATCGTTTTTTATTGAATCGATAATTGCCTCGTAAGTCTTTTTAGAGGTATCGTTCATCTCCACGCTTTTTTCAATATTGTTTTCTATATTTTTTTCCATAAGTAATTTCATCCTGTTACATGAATTCAAATTTTCTATACAATCAACACTTCGCTATTATGGTATCATTAACTTGCTCTGCAGGGCAAGTGAGATTAAAAGTAAAGGATTATTTGAATATAGTTTCAGTTAAAGACCACTTTACAGAAAAAAATCATGAATCACATTCAATCACTTCAAAAATGAATAAAAAAGTATTGAAATGAAGCCGTTACTCGATTATAATATGAAAGTGTCTTGGGGGTATAGCTCAGTTGGGAGAGCGCTTGAATGGCATTCAAGAGGTCAGGGGTTCGACTCCCCTTATCTCCACCAAAACAAAGCCAGGCAAACATATTTATTCGCCTGGTTTTAATTTTTCTACTACATAGTTAAGATAAGCTTTTTAGTCAACAATTAATTGAATTCCCATATTTGAATATTATAAGCCTGTTGGATAAGTCCAACAGGCTTTAATATTTAGAGGTTTTCCATTGATTTATGAAACTATCTCACGTTATGTGAAAGATTCTCAAGTTTTGAGGTGTCAATACGCTGTCCGTCGAGAGTTACATAGATGTCCTGACCGTTGTGAGTTTCCTTAAGGCGGATGGTATTAACCTCAACAAAGGAATCCATCTTGAGTTTCTTAACCTGTTCAAGGGTTGCTGCATAGAGCTCATGGGATCCCTTGGCTGAACATGCATCGCAGGTACAGAATGTAATCTGTCTTGTCGGGAAGGCGGAATTTGCCTTCTTGCGTATAGTGCCACAGTTGGTATCACCATTGACTGCATGATAATGGGTATGTAGCAGTTTATGAGCCAACGGTGAATTAGCTTCCCCGTAGAAATCCTTGTAGAGATGCAGAATATCAGGGTTCTCCTGGGATTTACGGTAGGTTGAGGTCTTGTCAATATTAATAAGTACCTGTTGACGCTGCTCAAGGGTTCCTACCTTCTCAGGCACTGGATGACCGGCACCACAGATACAGCCTCCCGGACATGCCATAACTTCAATCAAGTCATAGCCCACATCTACACCTTGGATAATCTTTTCCGCGATTGGTTCCACGTTGTGGAGGCCACTGATAACTGCAACGCGAACAGTTGTGCCATTGGCTTCAACGGTTGCTTCTTTCAAGCCTTCAAAGCCTCTTACTTCCTCGAAATCCAGATGCTCTGTCATTACTTTGCCGGTCAATTTCTCAACCGCCATACGCAGAGCTGCTTCAGCAACACCGCCGGATGCTCCGAAAAGAACGCCGGCACCGGTAACCTGTCTGTATGGCTCATCAAATTCCTGAGGTTCGATGGATGATGTATCAATGCGCCTAAGCTCAGCCATACCTATCATGTCGGTTGAAGTAAGTACCGCATCAACATCACGGATTCCATCGGGCGCGAATTCAGGGCGTGCAGCCTCATATTTCTTGGCAAGACAAGGTACAATGGAGACCACATACAGATCATCCCTGTTGAGACCTGCCAGCTTGGCGTAATGGTTTTTAACAGTTGCGCCCATCATCTGCTGCGGTGACTTACATGTTGAGAGATGCGGAATGAGTTCAGGATAACGTCTCTCAACAAAGTTGACCCAACCTGGGCAGCAGGATGTGAACTGTGGCATAACGCCCTTATTGGCTACACGTGTTAAGAACTCGGTGGTTTCCTCAACTATGGTTAAGTCAGCGGCAAAGGAGAAGTCGAACACCTTGTCAAAGCCGAGCTTCTTGAGAAGGCCTGCCATAAATGCAGAAGCCTTGTCAAATGGAATACCATAGTGTGAAGAAATAACGCTACGTACTGCAGGAGCGACAAAGGCAACGACAGTCTTAGAAGGATCATTGAGAGCCCTGAAGACTTTACCTTTTTCACTCTTAGCTTCCAGTGCGCCACAGGGACAAGCATTTACACACTGTCCGCAGCTTACACAGTCGGTCTCTGAAAGAGGAAGACCACTTCTGGTTCCTACCAGCTGACGGCCCTGTTTGATATAGAATGCAAGTACGTCTGGACCTTCAACCTGCGCGCATGCTGCAATACAACGTCCGCAGGAAATACATTTGTTGTGATCCCTGATGATAAACGGATGGTCTTCTACAATAGGAATATACGGCCTGTCATGAATAGGTTTCTCAAACTTCACATCATGGGCAGAAGCCTCTTTCCTCAAGTCACAGTCATAGCGCTTGTTACATCCGCATCTTAAGCAACGGCGGGCTTCTTCACGGGCAGCTTCTTCAGAGAGACCCAGTTCGACTTCATTGAAGTTTCCTTCCCTCTCTTTAAGGCTGATGGAAGGCATCTTGGCACGCTCCAGCCTTGGGAAGTGCTCGAAATCCCACTTAGGAAGGTCTTCCAGGGAGCCTCTGCTGCAGCTGTAGTCGATATGACTCTCCTGAACATATCCTTTCATGAGATAGCTGTCTATAGCTTCGGCAGCACGGCGACCAGCTGCTACAGCCTGAATGACTGTTGCGGGACCAGTTACACAGTCACCACCGGCGAAAATGTTTGCTTCTGATGTTTGTGAGGTCTTACCGTTAATCTCAATATCTCCCCATTTGTTCAGCTTTACAGGGAGGTCGTTGTAGAGGAATTGTGTATTGGTGCTCTGACCAATTGCACCAATAATGGTATCTGCCTCTATTTCAAAATTGCTGCCTTCTATGGGCACGGGACGACGACGTCCGGAACGGTCTGGCTCGCCTAACTCCATCTTGATACACTGAAGCTTTTTCTTGCCATCCACTAAAGCAATACTTGTAGGTGCCATCAAAAAGAGCATTTCAACACCTTCATGAAGTGCTTCTTCTACTTCATAAGGCTCTGCAGGCATTTCGTCACGGGTTCTGCGGTAGATGAGTTTAACTGACTTGGCGCCCATTCTTAATGCAACGCGGGCACAGTCAATGGCAGTGTTACCTCCGCCGATGACTATAACATTGTCTCCTACCTGTACATCGGCCTGCTTTGTAACCTGTTCAAGGAACTGGATACCAAGCCATACACCCGGAAGATTTTCCCCTTCAATATGCATGGGGGTTGCACGCCATGAACCAATTGCCAGGTATACTGCATCAAAATCCCTCTGGAGGTCTTCAAGACGGATATGAGTACCCAGTGCTTTCTTTGTCATAATCTTGACACCAAGGTTCTTAATAATGTCGATTTCCTTGTCAAGAGTTGCTTTTGGCAGACGATACTCAGGTATGCCGTAACGCATCATACCGCCGGCATAGTGCTGACGCTCAAATACAGTAACATCGTGACCGTTAATGGCACTGTAATAAGCGCAGGTAAGGCCTGACGGTCCGGCGCCAACAATAGCTATGCGCTTTCCGGTAGGCTCTTTCTTAAGAGGCATCCAGGGCTCTTCCTGGGTCATATCCCAGTCAGCAATAAAGCGTTTAACGTGGTTAATAGCCACAGGAGAATCTACCAGATTGCGGCGGCACTGGTACTCACAAGGATGAGGACAGACACGACCACATGCCACAGGGAATGGGTTGCGATCCTTGATGACCTGAAGTGCAGCACTGAAATTACCGTTTGCTGCATGGTGCAGATAAGCCTGAATATCGATATTGGCAGGACAGGTCATTACACATGGAGCGACACAATCCGCGTTATGGTCAGAGAGAATCTGCTCAAGGCGGATCTTACGGTAGCTTTTAAGCCTGGGGCTGTTGGTGGTTATGACCATACCCTCCTTAATAGGCGTCTGGCACGCTTTTACGTCCATTTTCTGCTCGCCTTCGCCTACTTCTACCAGGCACAATCCACAGTTTCCGTTTGAACGCTCAAGTCGGATATCATAGCAGAGATGTGGAATATGTATATCCTCCTGGAGCAAGGCCTGGAGGATGGTCAGATTATCATATACTTCCATTTCCCGGCCATTGACAATGACTTTAATACGTTTGTTTTTTGTGATGACTTTCATAGTAAACTCCTTTTAGTGATGTGTGATAGACTGCCAGATAAAAAATAGCTTTGGGACCGTATCTAATTATATCAAAAATGTTGTCCTTGACCACTACTTCATTCTCATAAATTTGTTTATTTTTTCACAATATTTTTTGACAATATTGCTACAGAAATAAAAAAGTCCCCTCAATTCAGGGGACTTTGGAAAACCAAGTCAATATTTTCATTCCTGCTCTGCCTCATTATTCATCATTGTAGAATACTCCAGTTTTAAGTCCAGGTACTCTAAAAGCGGATCTATGCCCGAATTAAATGTGTAGAACAATGGTCTTAGTTTACTGTCCAGAATGAGCATAATTGGAGCTTCCTTGTCACTGAGTATAATAAACACCGAATCCACGCTTTTGATGCCTGTTTCATTCAGAAGCGGAACATCGACATTTCTTGGCGGCTCAAAGGGTACTCTTATGACATATCCCTTTTCAGGGAATGGCATTACTTTTGCATATAAGTCTTTTACCGTGTTGATATAATTGAATACCTCATTTTGAATATCGTGATTCAGAGGCTTTGAAAGTATTACCTCTCCCTTTGCAATATCAAAAACTTCAATGTTCTTTACTTCTTTGCCCTTGTTCTGTGCCATCTCATTTGTCATGAAGGCGATAAAATGTGTGTCATCAAACATTTTCGTAATGGTGATTACAGACTCGTATTTGTATTTGCTTTCGGAGATCATGGCAAGGCTGTAGGCGCACAATGCGATAAGGCAAAGGATGATGGCAAAGACTACAATGCCCACAATTTTTTTGTTAACAGTAATAAAAAACATAGCCGCTCACCTCGGTAGACTTTATGACGGCAAAGCGACTTTTATACATTGTACAACTTGTTTTTCCAGTTATTTTTTACTCTTTTTCGGTGACCCTGTATCCAAGGGAAGTGAGTACTTTCACGCCCTGCTTACTGGCATTTTCATTCTCAAACTGAATCTGAAGAGCTCCCTCTTCAGTTTCCCGGCTGTGTATGATGCCAATGTTTTTAATATTAATGTTTTCATTGGCGAGAGCTGTTGCAATAACAGCTATAATACCGGGTTTGTCATCCACGTCCACAAGAATATCGTAGGTTTTCTGGATAAGGCCGATTTTATCAGAAATGCTGCTTCTTAAACTTCTTGCAGAATCAAAAAACCGGTTTACGCTCTCCTTTTGGTCGTTTAAAAGGATTTCTTTAAACCGCTCAAGTCCATCTGAAAAATGTGACAGGGTATTAAGAAGCATTTCCTTATTGGAAAAGCATATCCCGGTCCAGAGATCGGGATTGGAGGATGCAATTCGTGTAATATCTTTAAAACCGCCTGCAGCTATGTTTTTCATAATATTATCCTGGTTGTCCAGTTCACCCACCATGTTTACAAGCAGCGCTGCGACAACATGCGGTACATGGCTTATGGCTGCGGTTGCCTTGTCGTGTTCTTCGGGAGTCATTATTATGGGAATAGCTCCCATATCCGCAACTATATCCTTCAAAAACTCCAGATCTTCTGAGCGGGTTTCGGATGTAGGAGTCAGGCAATAGTAGGCATTCTCAAACATATTGGACTTGGACGCCTCATAACCTGATTTTTCAGAGCCAGCCAGAGGATGCCCGCCTATAAATCTGCCGTTTAATCCAAGACTGTCAATAAGTCTGGATACATCCCCCTTTGTACTTCCGACATCGGTCAGAACACAATTATTCTTTATGTTAACAATAAGTTCTTCAAGAATTGGTTTCATCCCGGAGACAGGAACACACAAAAAAATCGCGTCACAATCGCCAAGATCGTTAATCTGGCATATCCTGTCTATAACTTTGTCTTTCAATGCTGATTCAAGCACTTTTTCCTGCCTGTCGCAGCCATAAACAATATAAGTTCTTCCGCTCTTCTTTAAAGCCCGGGCAATTGACCCGCCTATAAGGCCTAAGCCAATAATCCCGATTGTCCTTGTCAGGGCCATTTATTTATTCTCCATTTCCGTTCTGCTATTCTACAATAAAGTTGTAATAATTATTCGATTCTATTTATTACAAAATTGTGCTGTAAACAAAAGGCTTGCCACAGTCTTTGAATCTGTTATTTTCCCCTCTTTAATCATATTCAAGGCCTCAGACAACGGATAGGCTCTGACAGCTATAAATTCGCCCTCATCAGGGGATGCCTCGCCTTTTGTCAATCCTGTCGCGAGATATATATGAAGTACTTCATCTGCAAAGGCGGGCGCCGGATTCAAAGTAAGTATTTTTACGAGCTTTTCTGCAGAGTAGCCTGTTTCTTCCTTAAGTTCCCTTGCTGCACAAACCTGTGGGTCTTCTCCTGCTTCCAGCTTACCTGCTGGTACTTCAATAAAAGTCTTTTCACAGGGCTTTCTGAACTGTTCCACCATAATGACTTCTCCGTTGTCGGTAAGGGGAACTATAACAGCAGCTCCCGGATTTCTTATTATATCCCTGGCAGCGATTTTGCCATCAGGAAGTTCCACAGTATGGGTTTCCAGATCGAATATTCTTCCTTTATAAATAGTTTCAATATTTAAAGTCTTTTCATAAAACTCCATATTATCTCACCTATTTCTTTTCCCTATTTCTTTAGCTCTTCTGGTACATTCTCCCATGGCGGTAATAATTGCATTTCTGAAACCTTCTCTTTCAAGGGCAGCAACAGCTTCAATAGTTGTGCCGGCCGGAGAGCAAACCATATCTTTTAACTCGCCAGGATGCTTTCCTGTCTCCAATACCATTTTTGCTGAACCCAAAACCGTCTGGGCAGCTAATCTATAGGAAAGGTTCCGGGGTATCCCTGACTGTACAGCAGCATCAGCCATGGCTTCAATTAGCATGAATACATAAGCCGGACTACTGCCAGTAAGCGCTATTACCTGATTCATCAGATTTTCATTGAGTTCTTCTACAAGACCCGCATAACTAAAGAGCTTTTTTACAAATTCCTTTTCTTCATCAGTAATCAGGTCATCATAACATAATATCGTCATTCCTTCTCCAACCATTGCAGGAGTATTGGGCATGGTCCTGATTATTTTTGCATCGGGACCAAGTATACTCTTGAAATATGAAATCGGTAATCCTGCAACAATGGAAATGAGTATTTTCTTCCTTGATACCATACTGTCAAATACACCTTTGATGCTGTCTAAAACACTGTCACAATGCTGAGGTTTGACTGCAAGAATAATATAATCAGACAAGCTTACAACTTTATTAACATCATCTGCAACCCTAATGCCGTAATTTTTTTTCAACTGTTCAAGACGAGTTTTATTAAGATCATTAGCAATAAATCTTATGGATTCATCGCCCTTAGCCATACTCTCAAGAAGGGCGCCTCCCATATTACCAACACCAATAAAACCTACCATTTTTTCCATAATGAACTCCTTTATATTTCATCATCAAAACTAATCTGTTGGTTTTCAGCTGTTGTAACATATGTAATACCAAGATGTTCATAAGCCAGACGGGTGGCTTTTCTGCCCCGAGGCGTCTTCTGTATAAAGCCAAGCTGAATGAGGTATGGTTCATATACATCCTCAATGGTATTGGCTTCCTCTCCTGTTGAAGCAGCAAGAGTATCAAGTCCTACCGGTCCCCCGTCAAATTTTTCAATTATGGTTCTTAATACAATTCTGTCGGTGTTGTCAAGTCCAAGATTATCTATATCCAATGCTGCAAGACCATAACGTGCAACCTCAAGATCAATCTTTCCATCAGATTTGATCTGTGCAAAATCCCGTAGCCTTTTCAAAAGGCGGTTTGCTATTCTTGGTGTCCCCCTGGAACGCATAGCAACTTCCTGAGCAGCATCCTCATCAATATCAATTCCCAGAATGGATGCTGAACGCTTTACTATAAGTTTAAGCTCCTCGTGGGTATACAGCTCAAGACGATTTATAATGCCAAACCTGTCCCTCAAAGGAGAGGTCAGAAGCCCTAAACGGGTAGTGGCTCCGACAAGTGTGAATTTGGGAAGATCAAGACGTATTGATCTTGCGCTTGGGCCCTTTCCGATAATAATATCAAGGGCGAAATCTTCCATGGCAGGATAAAGTATTTCCTCGACATTGCGGTTCAGCCGGTGTATCTCATCAATAAAAAGTACATCCGACTCACCAAGATTTGTAAGTATGGCAGCAAGATCACCGGCTTTTTCGATAGCCGGTCCTGAAGTGATTTTTATATTCACTCCAAGCTCACTGGAAATAACGCCGGCAAGTGTGGTTTTCCCAAGGCCGGGCGGACCGTACAAAAGCACATGGTCCAAAGCCTCTCCACGCTGTTTTGCCGCTTTAATAAATATCTTCAGGTTTTCCTTGACTTTTGTTTGACCAATATATTCAGCTATGGTACGTGGCCTTAAGCATGATTCATCCTGATCAAAGGACTTATAATTCCGGCTGGTCAGTCTTTCTTCTTCCACGAAACAGCCTCTCTTCCATTAATTTATCATTTGCTTCAGAGCATTTTTAATAATCTGCTCAACCGAACTATCGGTATCAAAAGCTTTATTAACAGCAGTTCTTGCCTCCTGGGCGGAATAGCCCAGCATCATCAGGGCCGATACAGCCTCCTGTGCCCTGTTGTCTTCACATGGATTTTTAGCATCGACAGTCTCAAATTCAGGCACATCTTTGTATTCTTTTTTAATCTTATCTTTTAACTCCAAAATAATCCTTTGTGCAGTTTTCTTTCCTACACCGGGTACCTTGGTAAGGCATTCCGCATCGTCACTTAAAACTGACATGGCAAACTGATAGGGCTGCACATAGGATACTATTGAGAGTGCGACTTTCGGGCCTACCCCCGAAACCGTAAGAAGCTGATTAAACATATTAAGTTCTTCCATGGTTAAAAAACCATACAATGACTGGGTATCCTCACGTACGTAATAATGTGTATACATCTTCACGTCTGTACCAATTTCTTTGCACAAACCAAGGGAGGATACTGAAGTATAAACCCTGTATCCAACACCGTTAACATCAATAATAACGCTGTCGGAAGTACAGTGGGCAAGCTTACCTTTTAAATATGCAATCACATCAGTCACCATTCCCTGAATAAGGAATATCTTTTACGCCTAATTTTATCTGAAGTTCATCGATGAGTTCCCTGCAGGCCTGGATCTCATCACGAAGCTCCTTTAAAAGCTCGTCCTTGATTCGAATAACTTCAATTAATTCTTCTCTCGACATTTGTTCAAGATTTACCATGGCTCAGCCCTCCGTTTTCTTATAGAAGAATGTCGCAATAGGTTTTAGTCCATAATTATGATAATTCATTATTTGTTCAGTACTCCCTATAAAGAGTATACCATCTTTTGTAAGAGATTTGCTAAATTCGGTAAATACCATATCCTTAGCTTCTTCGGTAAAATAGATTAAAACATTCCTACATATTATTATATCAATATCTCTGGGATAAGGGTCCCTTAATAAATTAATTTGTTTGAATTCTACACAATTTCTGACTTCCTGTGAAATCTGATAATTGTTCTCGTCTATTCTTTTAAAATGCTTGTCCAGAAATTTTTTTGGAAGTTCCCTGACGCTCCGGACATGATAAATTCCTTTTTTAGCCTTGTTCATTGCTTCAACATCAATATCCGTAGCAAGAACTTTGATATGCTTTAAAGGAATAAACTCATTCAAAATCATTACAACAGTATATGGCTCATCTCCTGTGGAACAGGCTGAGCTCCATATTTTAATATTTTCAAGATTCTTTCTGCTGGCTATGTCCGGAATAATTTTTTCAGCGAATAACTCCCACTGTTTCGGATTTCTGTAGAACTCGGACACATTGATAGTAAGATAGTTTATGAATTCATTTTTCAGGTCTTCATTCTCTTTAATATGGTCCAGAAATGAGCAATATGTAGTGAAGCCATATTTTGAGGCGAAAGACGTGATTCGCCTCTTCATCTGCCTCTCCTTATAGAGGTTAAGATCAATAGTAGTAAAATTATAAAACTTGGTTTTAAAAAGTTCATAATCCTGAAAATTGACCATCTTCGATTACGACCCCCGTAAGGTAAAATCATCTTAATATATAGCAAGACCGGGAAACCGGTCTTGCATTGATTTTATTTGAATCTGAAATTAATTGTTTTTCTCGTTGAGAATATCGCCGATTGTATTTGACATTTCTTCGCTGTGTTCAGTTGGAACATCCTCTTCATCTGTCTCTTCCTTAACAGCAGGTTCTTCCTCTTTTACAGGATCTATGGGTTTTACATCCTTAATGGAGAGACTGATTTTCTTCAGCTCAGTGTTAATGTCAACAATCTTCATTTCAACTTTCTGACCGACTGAAAGCACTTCATCAGGCTTGCCAAGTCTGACATTGGAGATCTGTGAAATATGAACCAGGCCCTCAACGCCCTCTTCAAGCTCTACAAATACCCCGAAAGGAACCATTCTCAGTACGGTACCGGTAACAACGTCACCCACATGGTATCTTTCCTCAATATTGTACCATGGGTTGTCTTCAGCCTTTCTGTATCCTAAAGAAATTTTCTGTGTCTCTTTGTCAAATTCTGTGACACGTACTTTTACGGTATCTCCGACTTTCATAACTTCGGAAGGATCATCAATTTTCTTCCAGGACAGTTCGGAAATATGGATAAGTCCGTCAACGCCACCGAGGTCCACAAACACACCAAATTTTGTAATGCTCTTAACTGTTCCGGTGTATTCTTTGCCAACTTCAACATTGTCCCAGAAATCAGCGGATTTTTGGGCTTTTTCTTTCTCTATAAGTACACGGCTTGAACCTACTATGCGTCTCTTGTTGGCCATTTCTATGATAAGGATTTTAATCTTCTTTCCTACATAAGGAGTAAGATCCTTGACAAATCTGTCACTTAACTGGGATGCGGGAATGAATATGCGCAAACCTTTAAAGTCTGCAACAACGCCGCCCTTGACAACCTCCTTGACGACAACCTCAATAGGAGTATTATTTTTGAAAGCCTCTTCAGCTATTTCATAACCACGGATGAAATCAACTTTTTTCTTTGATAAAGAAACATTACCTTCGCCGTCATTAATTTTTACCACAAGAGCTTCGATTTCTTTGCCGGGAACTAATTCCTTCTCAGGATCAAAGTCCGGATCATCAAGGAACTCCTCCATCGGAATCAAACCATCAGCCTTGTAACCCAGGTCAACAAACACATCATTGTTGTTGTATCCGATAATTTTGCCTTTTACTACCTCATTGGGTCTGAGCTCAGTAAAAGTTTCTTCCAACGCTTTGTTAAAATCGATCTCGCCTTCATGCCCGTTCATCATGTCTTGCATGTGAAAAATAACCTCCTTGATTACCGATTCCGGTGTCGATGCTCCCGCGGTAATCCCTATTGTGTTAACATTTTTTTTGAAAAGAGGTAACTCATCTTTATTTTCTACAAGATAAGTCTCAGAACAGTTCTCCTTACAGATTTGATAAAGTTTCTGTGTGTTTGAGCTATTCCTTCCCCCTATTACGATCATGGCGTCGACTTTCCGGGACAATTCATGTGCCTCAGTTTGTCTACGCACAGTCGCACTACATATTGTATCAAATTTTAATACGAATGCAAACTTTTTCTTAAGAAGTTCGCAAATCTTATCGTATTTTGCTCCTTTGGAGGTAGTCTGTGCCACAACAGCAACTTTATTATTGCCTGGAGAAAGTTCTTCAACCTGTGATTCATCTGTTATAATCAAAGCATTTCCTTTACACCATCCATTTATTCCGATAACTTCTGGATGTTTTGGATCTCCAAATATGACAATATCATAACCTTCTTCACTCTTTTTCCTGACTATCTGATGAATGCGTTTTACATACGGGCAGGTTGCGTCGATTATCTTAACTCCGCGTTTGTTCAGCTCCTCATATACATTTTCCCCGACTCCGTGGGCACGGATAATAACGCAATCTCCTTCTTTGAGGGTATCGTAAGAATCCAGCACTTTAATGCCTTTCTTCTCCAGCGCATCAATGACCTGCTGGTTATGTATTAGTTCTCCGATTGTGTATATATTCCCTTTTATTTCTTCTGCATTCAAATTAAAGGCCGACTTTACTGCTTTGTCCACACCGAAACAGAAGCCGGCATTTTCTGCACGAATTATTTTCATTTTTACTCCTTCTAATAAATTTATTATCTGAAATATTTGCTGCTTATTATTGTCCGATTAGTGCGTATATTCTGTTTAATATATTCTTTGTTTCTTCAATCAGTTCAGTCTTTGTCGGGCTTTTATTTCCCTCCAGTACAAAGGTTTCACCGAAAACAAGGCGCAGGGTTGAAAACTTCTTCTTGTTCCAGACCACACCAACAGGCAAAACAGGCGCGTTGGAACGGATAGCAAACATGGCTGCTCCGCCCTTGCCTTTATTAAGATTTTTACTGGGAGTTCTTGTCCCCTCCGGGAAAATACCTACAATTTTCCCCAGTTTTAATAACTTAAAAACTGTCTTGGTTGAAGCTATGTCTCCCTTGCCCCTGTTCACCGGGAAAGCGCCAAGGGTCCTTAATATATATGCGAATATTGGATTTTTAAAGAGTTCAACTTTTGCCATAAAATGAACCTGCCTTTTCATATAGCAGGCAATTAAAATCATGTCCCAGGCGCTGGGATGATTCGCATAAAGTAAAAGTGGCCCCTCAGCGGGAATATTCTCTGTTCCTTCAACCTTTACACGGTAAAACAAAGCAAAATATATTCTGAATAATACTTTGGCGAAATTATAAAGCAGCATGGTTATATCCCTTTGCTTCCATTATTTTGAGAATTGCCTCAATAGTTTGCTCAATGGAAAGATTACTGGTATCCAAAACTTCTGCATCATCAGCCTTCTTTAAAGGTGAGGCAGCTCTGTTGCTATCGTTGTAATCGCGTATTTCTATTTCTTTTTCCAGCTCTTCCAAGGTCTTTGTCAGAAGCCCCTTCTCTTTAAGTTCCGTATAACGCCTCTTTGCCCTTTCTTTTACCGAAGCGGTAAGAAAGATCTTGACCTGGGCGTTGGGTAAAACATGGGTTCCTATATCCCTTCCGTCCATAACAACGTTCTCGTTGCTTGCAATTTTCTGCTGCAGGGCAACCAGTTTCTGTCTCACTTCCGGGATAGCAGAGACATTTGAGGCTCCCATGGACACTTCATCCGTACGGATTTTATCAGATACATCCTCTCCGTCAAGGAAGATTCTCTGGGTTCCGTCCACATACTTAATCTCAATGTTCACATCGGGCAAAATATCTAAAATTCTCTCACGGTCACGGGTGTCAATATTCATCCTTATGGCCTTCAAAGCCAGAGCCCTGTACATTGCGCCGGTATCCAGATACATAATTCCTAAGCGTTTAGCCAGAAGTTTTGCCATCGTGCTTTTTCCTGCCCCGGATGGCCCGTCAATTGCGATTTGAATGGGTTTCATAAGTACCTCCCCAAAATTGATGCAAAATGAAAATAATATTATTTATACCACTCTGTGACCTGTTCCTATTGCAATTTCATTTAGATGCAGAAGGCCTATCCCGAAAAACACTGCCACGCTTATATGATCTTCATAACGAGCAACTCCGATTTTGCCTCCCACATTTAGTCCAAGCGCTTTTGTCATTATCTGATTCAGAGCCTCCCGGGCGGCTCCGGCAACGGCGCCCTCCTCATTATGGGCTTCAGAGATTAGTCCTTCCCTTTTTGCAGCTACTACTGACCTTTCAACAATTTTCATCACCGAATTAATAAACTCGCCGCCGTAATCAACAGCTACCGCCCTTATTCCCTTGTTCAGAAGTTTCTTTTTAAGTTCCCTTTCTTCTTCCCTGTCATTGGTAAGGGCAATCATAATGGCTGCTTTTACAACATCTTTACTGCCATAATGGGTTTCTGAATAATCCATGTTTATTTCCTCCACGGGAGTTTCATGATACAAACCTGTTTCTTTTGATTATATTTCAATTAATGTTTATTAACAAGAATCTCCCCGCAAATTGAAATCTGTTACCACTATTTTGAAGTGGTTAATTGTCATATAAAACTCTGAAAATCCGGTTGATTCCCGGATTTACCAGTACCGTACTCGAAGTAAGATCGGTTGTGACATCTCCGCTCCGGGTAACATAATAGACATAAAAGGGGCTGCATCCCCTTTTGAGCTTGACTTCAACGACATCCCCGTCACAAACATCCAGACTTACAGGGAAAGCGTCAACAGTTCTGTTCCTGATTCCGTTGATTAATATATCCGCGCTGTTTGGCTGATAGGGGCCAAGGCCTCCTATTGTAATTGTGCCCCGGTGAATCACAGTTTCATAGACTTTCATTACCCTTCCGTTCAGCTCATCGTCAGTGAGATTTGTCCTGTAGGGTGTTATTAAAAGCACCTGAACGACAACAAGTACTATCAACATCAGACATGCCAACGCTTTAAGCAGTTCTCCCACTTTTTCCACCTCGACAGAAATAAACGTCAAGGTTTAGTTTTCCCTTATGTCATACTGATAATTCAGTTTTTACGCACTGGTTCCGGCTGTAAATCCGGTGGAAAAAGCGATGGTGAGGTTGAAACCTCCAGTATAGCCATCCACATCTATGATTTCACCAGCAAAATAAAGGCCCTTGATGAGCTTTGATTCCATTGTGGACGGGTTTATTTCCTTGGTGGAAATGCCGCCTGCTGTTACTATTGCCTCGTCAATGGGACGGGCTTTAGACACAGTCAGTTTAAGGCTTTTCAGAAGCGAGACAAGTTTTGCCCTTTCAGCTTTAGTTATCTGGTGAACCGGCTTTTCCCTGTCTATTCCTGAGAGTTCGATTATTACCGGTATAAGGCTTTTGGGCAACAAATCTCCCAGAGAGTTTGAGAACTGTTTTCTTGCATATTTGGCAAAATCCCGCTGTACTCTCAGGTCCAAAGCTTCCTCGCTGAGAGCGGGTTTTAAATCTATTACCAATACAGAACCTGCATATTCGCAATCAAGAATATGCCTGCTGGCACTCAAAATCATTGGCCCCGATACACCAAAGTGTGTAAACAGCATTTCTCCCTGGTCATGATACACTTTTGTTCCTTTATTGTCATAAACGGTAAGGCCTACATTCTTAAGAGCAAGTCCCTGAGCATCTGCAACCCATTTTTCCCGGGTTTCAAGAGGAACAAGGGAAGGTTTTGGGGGAATCAACGTATGTCCCAATTGCTGTGCCATCCTGTATCCGTCTCCTGTCGAGCCGGTGATTTGATAGGACATGCCTCCTGTTGCCAGGATGACTGAACTTAATTCATAGACATCGTTATTTTCCAGCTTAACTCCTGATACGCACCCGTTGTCAACAAGTATTTCCTTTACAGGTGAACGGTATATGAATTTTGCCCCGTTGCCCTCAGCATAACGAATCAGAGCCTTCGCAATGTCATTGGACCGGTCGGATTCAGGAAAAACCCTGTTTCCGCGCTCGGTCCGCAAAGGCACGTTATAATTCTCAAAAAAATCCATTACATCGATATTGTTGAATTTATTAAGACTTGAATAAAGAAACTTGCCATTTCCCGGAATATTGGCCATCAGGTCTTCCATGGAGCAGTTGTTGGTGACATTGCATCTGCCCTTGCCGGTTATCAGTATTTTCTTGCCCGCCCTGCTGTTCTTTTCAAATACAATAACTGTTTTCCCCAATGACGCCGCTCTTCCGGCAGCCATCAGTCCAGCCGCACCTGCGCCTACTATTCCCACAATTTTTGTCATACTGTACCATTTCCTTTATAAATATCTTAGTCCTTGTTGAGGTCTGAGTTTTGTTCACCCTTTTCGTATACCTGATACTCATCCCATATTTTTTCAAGCTTCACCAATGTATTATGAATCACATCTTTTCTTTTCAAACCTATGGCAACGATAAGCGCATTAATCATGGAAAGCGGTGCCACCAGCGAGTCAACAAAAGACGCCATGTCACTGCGGGCAAAAAGGCTGTAATCAGAAAGCCTTGCAAGAGGCGAAGATTCATTGTCGGTAATTGCGATAACTGTTGCCCCCTGCTTCCGGGCAAACTCCATCGCTTTGGAAGTACGCTTGGAATAGCGGGGAAAACTGATTCCAATTACAACATCCCCGCTTCTGGCATTAACTATCTGTTCGAAGATTTCACTGACACTTGTAGTGTTTATAACACGCACGTTTTCGAAGATAAGGTTAAAATAAAACCCCAAAAAACTTGCCAGTGGGGCTGAACTTCTTACTCCCAGAATATATATTCTGTTCGAGTTCAGAATCGCTTCAACTATTGCATTAAAGTTTGCAGGATCAGCTTCCTCCATTGTCATCCTGATCTTGTTCAAATCGGACTGGAGGACTGTTTTAAGTACACTTTCGGATTCTATATGCTCTGAAGAAACCTCAAGTCTCTGTACAGAGGTTAAATGCCTTTTAATTACTTCCCTCAGGACCTTCTGCAACTTGGGGTAACCATCGTAGCCCAATTCAATGGCAAATCTGACAACAGTGGATTCACTGACCCCTACTGTATCACCTAATTTTGCCGCTGTCATGAAGGCGGCTTTGTCATAGTGGTCAATGATATAATCCGCTATCAGCTTCTGCCCCTTACTAAATGTTGAATAACTGTCTTTCAGCTTTTGTAATATATTATCCATAAAAACACCCCAAAGAGCTTATTATTACTCTTATAGCATATAGATTTGCAGGATAAAAATCAAGATCTTGCATAATTCTGCGGAAGAAGCTACATACAAAACCGTTTTGAAATCCGCATAATATTTGTAGTAATCAGTATCTATTTTTGTAGCAATTCAATTTTACAATGCATATATTAGTTTTATGGCAACTAAGGTTTGTGAGGTAGAAAATGGTTATAGCTTGCTACCTGGAGCTGATGGTTAGAATTCTTGCCCAGTATGTTCTGGCAGGTTTCATTACCGGGCCGCAATCATTTCCTCAGCCTTTGTCCCCTGAAGATGAAAGAAAATATGTAGAAGCATGCAGAAACGGGGATGTAAACGCGCGGAACATACTTATTGAACACAATTTAAGGCTCGTTGCCCATGTAGCCAGGAAATACAACTCAAGCAATACAGATTCGGACGATTTAATATCCATTGGCACTATTGGCCTTATAAAAGCAGTATCAAGCTATGATCCCACAAAAGGTATAAGACTTGCAACTTATGCAGCACGTTGCATTGAAAATGAAATACTGATGCACCTTCGTGCTTCCAAAAAACTCCAGAACGAAGTATCTTTGAATGAACCATTGGGAACAGACAAGGAGGGTAACGAAATTGCCTTAATAGACATACTTGGCAGTGAGGATGAGGAAGTTGAGGAGAAAGTAGATTTAACCCAGCGAATAAAAAAGTTGTATACGTTAATCAAGTCTTCTTTGGGGGGTCGTGAACAGGTTATTATCAAGCTGAGGTATGGACTTAACGGCAAGAACGGAAAGACCCAGCGTGAAGTAGCCGAGCGTCTTGGAATATCCCGCTCTTATGTGTCAAGGATTGAGAAAAAAGCTCTTACAAAGCTTTATGACGGACTGAAGTAAACTATTTTATATATCCTTTTTCTTATGGTTTTCAGGTATTTCAGTCGCAACAACTATGCTTCTGGTATTTTGAAAATTGCTCTCAAACCAGGATTTGAAACTGTCGGCTTTAGTCAGTCCTACAACAACATATTTAATGATGACAACAATAATTGGACCGGCAAACATACCTAAAACTCCGAAAATCTGAAGTCCCACGTACATTCCGGTAAGGGTCAGCAAAGGGTGAACCCCGATTTGCTGGCCAACAATTTTGGGTTCCATAAGCTGTCTTATAAACAGGATGATAACATACAGCAACAGCAAAGACAGACCCAGTTTTGTGTTGCCCAGAACCAGGTTTATTACTCCCCATGGTATCAGTACCGTACCGGCTCCCAGAACCGGCAGAATATCTATAAGGGCAATCAGCAATGCCAGTAAAAGTGCGTTTTCAATGCCTATTATCAAAAGCCCTATCAATAGCTCGGTAAAGGTAATTGTCATTATGATAAGCTGTGCTCTCAACCATCCGAAAATCGCTGTGAAAACATTGCTTGCAATCATCCTTGACTTTTTAAACCAGTTTGAAGGCATTTGACCATCAAGAAATGCGAGGATTTTATTCTTATCACTGGACATAAAGTAAGTAGCCAATATGGTTACCAGGATGAAAATAAATACCTGGGGAAGGTTCAATGCAAATTCAATGGACATCTGGGCAAGGGAAATAACTCTTTTAAGTTCTTCCTGCAACTGGGTTTCCAGGTTTTCCCCTGCCTTGTTAATAATATCAGTAATCCCGGGCGGAAGCTGAATATATATACCGTTTATTTTTTCGATTATTACGTTGAAGAAATCGGTTATGCTGTCAACGTTAATATTTATATTCTGATAGACATTCTGGATTTCTTTAATGAGTCTGTAAATCAAAAGTCCAAAAAATGATAAAACAGAGCTTAAAACAACAAGTATCGAAAAAATTGTTCCTACTTTTCTCGGAATATAGAGTTTTCTTTCAATATACTTTACCAGAGGCTCAATAAGGGAAGCAAAGATATAAGCCAGAATAAAAGGCACGATATACCTTATTGTTCTGAAAAACAACAATGTAATTATAATAGCCAGCAGAATTTTTAAGATGGTGAATATAGTCTTTTTAAGATCAGGCATAATACCTCCGGTAAACAATCGCACAATCAGCTTATTATCAGTAGATGATTATATATCATATAATATTTTTCGGTCAATTAACTCATATTTTAAACAGGTTGCCAATATTCTTAGAATTAATATACTTATCAAGCTTTCTTAAATGGAGCAAAATCTCTCCTTATATAGGTTAGTTTGCCCTCAATTCTGGTACTTTCCATCAAAGAGATTCCTTCTGCGGGAAATTTATGTCCTGGTACTTTATACTTATCAATAAAGTCACTGACTTCTTTATATGGCCTGGCCTCTCTGATTAGCGTAATATGAGGAGAATATGCCTTTTTTTCAATATCAGGCAAAATTCGCTCAAGCTCGGATTGGAGCTCCTGATAAATCTTGAAAAGGAATTCGTTTCTTTCAAGCCCGGCCCATACGATTGATCTGTTTCCTTTATTAAATTTACCAACAGAATTAAGGCTTAAAATAAAGGATTTATTATTATCAGCAACTTTTTTTATTATCTCAGCAATTTTTTTAAAAGTAAACTCATTTATTTCTCCCAGGAACTTAAGGGTGAGATGTAAATTTTCAGGCCTGGAGTAGTTGCCATGGATGCCATGGGATTCAAGATCTCTCTGGATATTGCAAAGAAATTCCCTGGTATTGTTATCAAGCTCAATAGCAATAAAACTTCTCATATTGTCCGCTCTCTTCTGTATAATAATTTTGATTCATTGGTTTAGTTATTTTATCGGTTTATATTATATAAATGTTTTATTAATTCTATTATCTTTTTGTTTCCCCTATACAAGGCAAACAAAACAAAAAATCAGCCCGTTGGTTTACTACCATCAGGCCGATTTATTAATTAGTCTTCTTCATTTTCGAGATCATGTCCATGGTCATGGGCGCCGCAGCCGCCGCAACAACCTGCACACCCCTCATAACGGCTGTCTTCCACAAGTCCGTGTCTTTCTCTGTAGTCTTTTAATGCCGCTGCGATGGCTTCTTCCGCAAGTACTGAACAATGTACTTTTGCCGGAGGAAGACCGTCAAGGGCTTCCATAACAGCTTTATTTGTAATCTGTTCGGCTTCTTTGATTGTTTTTCCCTTAATAAGTTCGGTTGCCATACTGCTTGTAGCTACCGCGGCACCGCATCCGAAGGTTTTGAACTTTGCATCAACAATAATGCCATCCTCTATTTTAAGGTACATTTTCATTATATCGCCGCATTTGGCGTTACCAACCTGGCCAACACCATCAGCATCTTCTATTTCTCCTACATTTCTCGGATTTGAAAAATGGTCCATTACCTTTTCACTATACATCATAAAAGTCACACTCCCTTTACATAATCCTCATACAATGGGGACATTCTGCGAAGTTTATCAATAATTTCAACAAGTGAATCTACCAGATAGTCCACTTCTTCCTCAGTGTTCTGTTCACCGAAACTAAGCCTTAATGAGCCATGGGCAATTTCGTGAGGTAAACCTATTGCCAAAAGGACATGGGACGGGTCCAGGGAACCTGATGTGCAGGCAGAACCACTGGATGCTTTTATTCCCTTCATGTCAAGCATGAGCAGTATGGATTCGCCTTCAACAAATTCAAAAGAAACATTGAGGTTTCCCGGAAGCCTTTTTTCTCTGTGGCCATTAAGACGAACATGGGGTATTCTCTCAAAAATACCTTTCAGAGCGCGTTCCCTGAGAGAATACAGTTTTTGATAATGGGCGTCCAGATTCAATGTGGCTAATTCCAGAGCTTTGGCAAATCCGACAATACCGGGTACATTTTCTGTTCCGGCACGACGGTTTCTTTCCTGATGCCCTCCATGAATCAGATTTTCTATTCTTACACCTTTACGAATGTATAACATTCCGGTGCCTTTTGGACCATAAAATTTATGACCGGAAACCGAAAGCATATCCACTCCCAGATCCTGAACATTTATTGGAATGTTGCCCGCTGCCTGGACTGCGTCGGTATGGAAAAGCACTCCATGCTTTTTACATACCTGGGCAATTTCTTTAATGGGCTGTATTGTACCTATTTCATTATTAGCCATCATGATGGTTACAAGAATTGTATCGGGTCTGATGGCTTTATCAACATCATCAGGGTTTACCAAACCCTCGTTGTCAACAGGAATATAAGTTATCACAAATCCTTGCTTCTGCAAAAACTCACATGTAGCCAGAACAGCCGGATGCTCAATAGTTGAAGTTATAATATGTTTCCCCTTTTTCTGGTGATACAGGGCAGTACCTTTTATCGCCCAGTTATCCGCCTCGGTGCCCGAGCCGGTGAAATAAATCTCAGAAGGGTTCTGCGCACCTATTGATTTTGCAACAGTGCTTCTTGCGTCTTCAATAGCATTTCTGTTTTGTCTTCCAATTGAATATATAGACGAAGCATTACCGAAATTCTGAGTAAAATAGGGAATCATGGCTTCCAGTACTTCAGGCTTGACGTAAGTTGTAGCAGCATGATCAAAATATATTACTCGCTCTTGCATTTGTATCTTCCTTTCCCTTGGCTCTGGGATAATTGTAGCACTGACATTCATTGGATAATGTGATTTTACTCACAAAATACATGGGTTTATGACATAACCCATTAAATTACATTAACCTTAATTAAATTAGCACTTAGTATTTAATTAGTCAATCTATACTGTAATTTCATAAATGAAATTAATCACTCCTGATTTCATGGTTTTATGAAATATCCATGCCTGTATTAAGATTTTTCTTCAATATCTTTTTTCAGGATATCTCTTATTTCTTCAAGGAGTTTCGCTTCGGTTGACCTTAATTCTTCCTTCTTCTCCTCATCTTTGCGTTTAAATCTGTTCAGGATTCGAACAAATATGAATATGCTCATTGATATTATTAGGAAGTCAATAATGTTCTTGGCAAATGTCCCGTATTTTAAAATCACCGGGTTGCCTTTAATATCTTCTGTCAGTTTAATACCTGCTTCAGCAATATTAATTTTCCCTATTATAAGGCTTATAATCGGCATTATAATATCCTCAACCAATGAAGATACAATTTTACTGAAAGCTCCACCTATAATCACACCTATAGCCAGATCCAGGATATTTCCTTTCATAGAAAAACTCTTAAATTCCTCAAGGAACTTTTTCATAATATCAAATCCTTCTTCTTTAGAGTCTTTTGTCTTATTTTATTCATTATATTAACATGTTCAAAGAAAAAAAGGATATTCTTTTTGACAAAAGCAGAAAAGTTACTTTTCATGGAAGGAGTTCCTTAAAATACATGTAAATCTTTTATGAACAACATTGACACAGCCATACATGTGTGCAACAATGTTTTGGAAAATGATTAGATAGCTGATAAAAGGTGATTATATATGTCTAACAAAAATGAAAAAGAGAAAAAAAGCAGATTATCTGCTATAATACCGATGATTCTTCTTACAGTGCTTGCTGTTGCTATATTATATGTAACATATCTGAAGGATACCCCTACCTTCCGTTTTGCAGGTCGTTTCCTCAATGCAGCTGACGGAGGTAATGCCATACGTTCACGCAGGGTAAAATCGGACAAACCGTACAGCCTTACAAAAGACCAGAAGTATTACAAAGACCTTGTTGATAAAAACAACATCAATGTCCTAATTATAGGGCCCGACCAGAGCGGCGCAAATTACGACACTTTGATGATTGCAAGCATTGACGATACCAATAATGATATAAAGCTTATCAACCTTCCGAGAGATATTTACATTGAATACAGTGACAGTGTCAAAAAGGCACTTAAAGAAGTATGGCCATCCTACAGCAAGTCAAAGGGGATTTATAAAATAAACGCCGCCCACACTCTGGGAAAGAAAATCAATTACAAAAACAGTAAGGGCAGGTTCGGAAGCCCCGAGTTTGACTTTACGGCAGATCTCATTGAGGAAGTTTTCGGAATTTACATTGACGATTATATTTTCATTAAACCCTCAAGCGTAAGAAGAGTGGTCGATTATTTCGGCGGAGTGGAAATTGAGGTTCCCTATCAGATGAAATACAGTGACCCCACCCAGGATCTGACCATAAATCTCAAAAAAGGCCTTCAAAAGCTCAATGGAGCTCAGGCGGAAGGATTTCTCCGATATCGCCAGGGTGTTGACGAAAAGGGCAAATACAAGAGCATCGGTGACACCGGAAGAAAAGAAAACCAGGTTGCATTTGTAAATGCTTTTATTGATCAGCACATGACCCTTAAAAACATAGGAAAATTCATTAACATATACAATGATCTTGATTCTTATGTGACCTCCAGCGTCGATACACCTGAAAAGGCCGGCGATTATGGAAAACTGGCCGAAAAACTTTACAAAAACAACTTCACAAAGTCAAGCGAAACCATAGAATGTTCGAACGTGAACTTAAACGGTGTTTATTATTTGAAAATCAAAACAGAATAAGCAATTATTCTGTTTTTTATTGCCGTTTTATTGCTAATTTTAGAATTACGATGTTATAATTTATGAAGTTTCTTAAAATCATATTTCTATATAGCAGGAGGACATCTGTCAAATGATAACGATGATCAATGAACTAATCTCGGCATTGATGAACGGTGATAAGGCAACAGCGACAGCGGTGGGAATTGATTTCCTCCAGATGATAGTCATGTTCATCATTGGCGGCATTCTTATCTATCTGGCTATTAAAAAGGATTATGAGCCAGCATTACTTCTTCCCATAGGTTTTGGTGCAATCATCTGTAACATTCCTCTTACAAGTATTGTAGCTCATCCTCAAACTGGCGAACCCGGGGTTTTCGGTTTCCTGTATGAAACCACAATAGCCAACGAGCTATTCCCTGTACTTATTTTCATAGCAGTTGGTGCAATGATTGATTTTACGCCACTTTTCCAGACCCCGTTAATGCTGTTCTTCGGAGCGGCTGCTCAGTTTGGTATATTTGCTACCATGCTTGTTGCTTTAATGCTTGGTTTCAGCCTTCCTGAAGCAGGTGCCATTGGTGTTATAGGTGCTGCTGACGGCCCTACAACTATTTACGTTGCAAATGCCTTTAAGTTAAAGGAATTAATCGGACCCCTTTCAGTAGCCGCATACTCGTACATGTCACTGGTTCCAATCATTCAACCTCCGGTTATAAAGCTCTTGACAACCAGAGAAGAAAGAAAAATCCGCATGAACTTCAAACAGAGAAATGTAAGCAAGCTTACAAAAATTCTCTTCCCCATAGTGGTAACTGTAATATCAGGCTTAGTTGCGCCTGAAAGTGTTGCTCTTATTGGTGCCCTTATGTTTGGTAACCTTATTCGTGAATGCGGAGTACTCAACAGATTATCAGAAACTGCATCCAATACACTTTCCAATCTTGTTACATTGCTGCTTGGAATCACCATAGGAACAACCATGGAAGCTGACGCGTTCCTTAACTGGAAAACCCTGTTGATCATGGGAATGGGTCTTGTGGCCTTTATCTTCGATACTGCAGGTGGTGTCCTCTTTGCTAAGTTCATAAATCTTTTCAGAAAAGAAAAGATCAACCCCATGGTCGGAGCTGCAGGTATCTCAGCCTTCCCCATGTCCGCGCGTGTAATTCAGAAAATGGCCAAAGACGAGGATCCTATGAACTTTGTGCTCATGCAGTCTGTTGCAGCTAACGTATCAGGTCAGTTGGGTTCTGTTGTAGCAGGAAGTATGATTCTTGTTCTGGTTGGCAAATTGATCGGACTATAAAGGAGGTTTAGCAATGAATTGGGAAAATATAAAAATGGGTCTTGAAGTTACAGGTTACGGCCTTCTTGGAGTGTTCGCAGTTCTAATACTCTTTTACATTGTTGTTGTAATAATGGGCAAAATCCCTGAAAAAAGCAGCGAAGCTGATAACGATTAAAACTCATAATATATAATGTATTCTCTATATTCTGTATCAACAAATAATTAAGGTCTGCCAAATAACTACTTTGTTACAAAGGCAGACCTTTTTACCACTCTTAAGAATTATCCAATTATGCTTTTATTTCAATATGTTTTCTGATAACGGGAATTAATCTCTTACACAAAATAGCTCCTAAGTATGAGGAAACCACATCCCCGCCTATGCAGAGAATAAATCCATAGTATACTGCCATCCAGAGGGAAAGGTTCTTGCCCAGGTACAAATTGTTTATCAGGAACAAATAACTGACGCCGGCAATATATATTACAGCCAACCCTGCCATAATACTCAAAAATATCTTAAATGTAGTCTTCTCTTTCATTTTCTCACAAATAAAACCTGTTATGTATGCACCGGCAATGAACCCGACAAGATATCCGAAAGTTGGATTAAATATATAGGATAGTCCTCCTCCCTGGGTAAAAACCGGCAACCCGGACAAGCCCAAAGCAACATAGAGAAACTGTGAAAGCGCTCCTTTTACAGGACCTAACAGTACCCCGGAAATTCCTACAAAAAAGACCTGAAGAGTAAAAGGTACAACGGGTACTGGTATCTTAAGAAAAGCGCCCACAGCGGTAAGAGCTGCAAAAAGAGCAATATGGATTATGTCTTTAACTCCAAGCTTCATTAGTACCTTTCCTTCCTTTAATATGGTGTATTTTGCTAACGTTTTATATTAAAGCAAACCAATATAATTTTGTCAACCATAAATTCATTATGGTTAACAATTATATTTTATTGAATTTTAGCTGCCTACTATTTTGCTATAACCGAATAAGTTCCCGGCCCTAAGCCATAGAACAAATACACACCATTTTCATTTGTGTGTGTAAACTGAATGGGGATATTGTTTGAATTTAAAAGTACAACCAGTGCTTTGTCAACCGGAAGTCCGTTTTCATCGGTGATTGTTCCATGAATGGTCCCTTTAAGGCTCTTTCTTCTCAAATATATGGTCTCGAGGGTGACAATCGGTTGATCCTGCCCAATTTCCATGTTGACTATTTTTTCAGCATAGCAATGCGACTGGAATAATATCCTGTATAATCCCGGTTCAATATTATCGAACAAATACAGTCCTTCTTCATTTGAGTATGTAAAATCATAGGGGTTTTGACTGTGGCTTTTGAACAATGTGATTCTGATTCCTTTGATAGGTTTTTGCTGCGCGTCTTTTACGTTACCATAAAAAACTATGCCGCTGTTGGGTGCGGGCATTAATTCTATATTGATGGCTTTCTTTTCAAGGTTTGCAGAAGGCAAAGCCTCGCTGGCAAATGTGTCATACCCTTTTTTCGCCGCTATAACCCTGATATTTGGGCTGAAACTTCCCTGTAAAGTAAAATTACCGTCCACATCGGTAAAATTATATACAATTGGCTGGTATTCATTGTCGCATATTTCCACACAAGCACCTTCAATGGGCTTGCCGGTCAGCTTATCGCTGATATTACCCATAATGGTATTTTCATCATAGGTCATCTGGCTAAGCTCGATACTCTGTATTCGCTGTTCATTTTCTTCAGCAATAGTGACCTTTTGAGGTGGAGTTGGAACGATTAGTTTACTCACGCTTATCCTCCTCATATTCCATTGCTAAAACAGTATATGAGTTAACTTCAAATATTGTGAAAAAACAAAAAAATTATCACGAAAATCATGTTAACATCATATACTGATACATCCGGATTTTTATATTGGGGGCTCAATCATGTACAATTTCAAGGAAGAGTATATGCTGGGGCAATCCGAAACAAAAAGTATTCAGAAAGTTGCCGAGGCAATTCGGCTTGACCTTACACTTCTGCCCAGTCCGTTTGTTGATTCAGGAACATTAAAGGGAAAGGTCAGAGATCATAACGGAAATCCCATTCCCGATGCGGTAGTATTAATTCTGGACGAAAGCAATTCGACCCTTGCCAATACTGTGACCGGAAACGACGGATCTTATCTTTTCAATACTCTGAAACCAGGGTCAGGATACCAGGCATATGCAAAGGCTCCCGGATTTGAGTTGTCGGAAAAGCTGAGCTTTATCATTAACCCCAACGACTCCATAGAATACGACTTTCTGCTTGTTCCCGACTCAAGTCAGCAATATTCCGTTGTTGTAGGTGTAATCCAGAACAATGAGGACTTTCCTGTCAATACTGCTTCTGTTGAGCTGTTCCGTGCGGAAGATTCAAGGACAGTTCCCGTTTCCCTTACCTTTACAAATGAAATTGGTCAATTTGTTTTCAGTAACCTAAATATTGGGTCCTATGTTGTTAAAGTCAATGCAAACGGATATTTCAGCGAACATTATCCTGTTATAATATCAAGTATGAATAAGATTATCCCGGTAAATATCAGGCTCCGGGAAGATATGAAAGCTTCAAAAGGTATTATTGCAGGAGTAATAACAAATAATGAGGAACAACCTTTAGCCGATGCGGATGTGATACTTTACAGGCTTAATGAGGACGGCTCCCAGTCTCCTGTCGATTTTACTCGAAGTAATAAAGAAGGCGTCTACCTGTTCGTAAATGTTCCCCACGGCCAATATTGTGTAAATTCAAATCGTTATATAACAGTAAAATAACTCTTTCACTTCCGAAATATTATTACAATTATGAAATAATTGTAATTAATGGATATCAAAAACGTTTGCAATCCTTCCAAACAACATGTATAATGTTAAAGGAATTTTTTGTTTCGGTTAGATTCGGAAGGGGTAATCTTGCGACTGAAGTTTAAGATTGGCGATATATTCATAGTAATATTGATTCTGTTGACTGCGGTATTGACTTCAGTTAAATCTCTTCAAGGGAATTATTCGACAAAAATCGCAGTGATTTCGCAAAACAACACTGTACTCCAACGAATCTCCCTGAACGATCATTCAAGCGAGAGTTTATACATTGATTACGGCGGAAAATATCCGGGTACTATAGAGGTTAATGGTGGAAAAGTTCGCTTTCACCAAGCGGAATGCCCCGATCAGGTTTGTGTGGAAACAGGCTGGATCAGCAAGCCGGGACAGATAGCAGTTTGCCTCCCGGCAGGAGTAATTATAAAAATAGAAGGCGAGAACGATGAATTTGATTTAATGGTTAAATAGTATATGGTCATATAGTATGAAAATGTTAATATTTGACATCTGAGGACCTTGTCAATATAATTATTTGGTTTGTTTTTTTTTTGCTTTATATAGATTCCATTCTGTCATACCCTTAATAGTTAATTCATTAACAATGTATCAGAACACCACAGAGTTAATACTTCCCTTCATTTCTAACTTAACATTGAGTATTGTTTCGGGTGTTGTTTCTGAATCTCAAATTGAAAAATTTATAATACTATTTTTATGGTGATTTAATGAAAAAAATTGCACTGAACGGTCTTTTAATTTCGTTGGCGCTCGTGCTCTCATTTGTGGAGCGCTTTATACCGTTAAATTTAATAGTTCCTCTGCCTGGAGTAAAGCTTGGATTGGCTAACATTGTTTCCATGTTCGCACTCTTTTACCTGGGTATTTCATCCACTCTGTCGATTATTGTGATAAGGTGTACATTAGGTTCTCTGATGTTCGGTGGAATGACATCCTTCCTTTACTCATTGGCCGGTGCGCTTTTCTCATTAATAGCCATGTCGTTGCTAAAGTCAGGATATGACAGAGTTTTTTCCATAGCTGGTATCAGCATGGGTGGGGCTGCTGCCCACAACACAGGGCAACTGGTTATGGCAAGCATCATAATGAAAGATGCGGCAATATTCGCCTATTTGCCCGTACTGTTAATAACAGGACTGATAACCGGTTTGTTTATCGCTTTTGTATCGGTGTATCTTTTTGCAATTTTCGAAAAAACTAAAATAGTTACTTTTATTAAATAATTTTATATAAAAAATTAATAGCTCGGGTGTAAATACATATCGAAAGGAGAACTTAAAATGGCAAAAAAAGTTCTTATTATTGGGGCCGGCTATGCAGGAATTGAAGCTGCATTGACCTTAAATAAGAAGAAAAAGAAAGACGACCTTGAAATAACTTTGGTCGACAAAAACCAATATCACACTTTACTTACCGAACTTCACGAAGTTGCTGGTAACAGAATTTCTGAAGAAGGTATTCGTATTGATTTAAGAAGCATCTTTAAATACACAGATGTTAATCTCGTAATGGACGAGATAACTACTTTCGATCTCAAGAACAATAAAGTTGCTTCAGAGAAGAAAGTATATGAGTATGATTATCTCGTACTTGCCATGGGAAGCTCACCAAATGACTTTGGTATCCCTGGCCTTAAAGAGAATGCTTTCACACTGTGGAGCTTCGACGATGCTGTAAAAATTCGTGAACATATCAAGAAATGCTTTACTCTTGCAAGTCAGGAAAAAGACAAAGATGAAAGAAAGCGCCTTCTGACATTTGTCGTTTCAGGTGCCGGATTTACCGGTGTTGAGATGATCGGCGAACTTGCCATCTGGTCAAAATCCCTGTGCAAGGAATATGGAATTGACCGCAAAGAAGTACGTCTTGTAATAGTAGACATGCTTCCAAGAATCCTTAATACCCTGAATGAGAAGAACTCTGCAAAAGCTCACAGATATCTTGAAAAGAAACTTAATGTTGAAGTAATGCTTAACACCCGTGTTACCGAAGTAACCGACAAGAGTCTGGTAGTTGACAGAGGAGAGATTCCTACACGTACAGTCATCTGGGCAGCGGGAATCAAAGCTGCTGACAGCGCAGATAAAATTGATGTTGAAAGAGCAACCCGTGCCGGTAGAATCAAGGTTGATGAATACTGCAGATCTCTTGAACATGACAACGTATATGTAATAGGTGACCTTTCAGGTTTATCCGACGAACAGGGTCGCCCCTACGCTGCAATGGTTGAAAACGCAATTCAGACCGGTCACGGAGCTGCAATGAATATTCTCAGCCATTCACGCGGCAAAGAGCAAAAGAAAGTCGAAGTTAAATTCCATGGTACCATGGTCAGCGTTGGAAACTACTTCTGCGTATCTGAAATCATGGGTAAAAACCTTCCCGTATGGCTCTCCATAGTAATGAAGTTCCTTGTAAACATCCATTATTTATGGGAAATCACCGGTTTCAGAGGTATTTCAAGATACCTGTACCATGAAGTTCTGGAACGCAGACAAAGAAAAATTTTCCTCGAAAAACATTGGTCAACCAGGATGCAGGCATGGTGGCTCACTCCGCTTAGACTATTCCTTGGTGGTATGTGGCTCTATGAGGGTATTGTAAAAGTTACCGAGGGCTGGCTGTCCTCCCCTAAACTGGCATCATTCCTTGGAATGGCTTCTGATGCTACCAGTGCTGCATCAGGTGCTGCGTCATATATTACAAGAATAGATGAAGTATTACCGATAAAAACAGGTATAATCAATTTCCTGCTCGGAACTGAATCCAGACTTGTTGAAGGTGCCACAATAAGTGCTCAGAACTTCATCAAAGTGGATCTCTTTAACTTTGGCGATTTCAACCTGGTTCCCTGGTTCCTGCAAAATGTTGTTCTTGCTAACGACGGAATTGCAATGTTCTTCCAGGTGCTGGTTGTCATCCTTGAAGTAGCAGTAGGTCTTATGCTCTTGGGTGGTGCATTTACCTTTATCGGTTCTGTAATTTCATTTGGATTATTAACTATGTTCTTAACCTCAACCGGTTTATACGAAGAGAGCTGGTGGATGATTCTTGCCTCCATTGCTACCATGGGTGGAGCAGGTCGAGCATTTGGTCTTGACTACTACCTCATCCCCTACCTCAACAATGTTTGGGAGAGCTATTGGAAGAACAGAAAGTTCAGACTCTTCTTCAAGCGTAGTCTTGACCGGTTCGAGTAATTTGCTCCAAGGAGCTGTTATACCATAGGAGGTAGAATACGTTGTGGGAAAACTTCCCTCTTATTAAACAAGAGTTGGAAGCTTTTGAAGAATATTTAAAATCAAAACTTTCATCTCGTATAGATTTTTTGGAAAACGCTTCGAAAGAAGTAGTGCTCTCGGGAGGAAAAAGACTCAGACCTGCTTTTACAATTATAGCCGCACTCCATGGTGACTATAATCGCGAACGGGTATTCCCGGCAGCTGCCTCAGTTGAATTACTGCACACTGCAACACTTATACATGATGACATCATTGACAATGCAAAAACCAGAAGAGGTACTTTAACAATTTCAGAAAAACATAGTATCAATCTTGCAGTGTATACCGGAGATTATCTTCTTACCAAATCATTGAGGCTGCTTATGGAAACCGGGCTTAAGCCTGAAAAAATGGACATTCTTGCCCGGTCCATCTCCATTCTCTGTGAGAGCGAAATAGATCAATATATAGGAAAATATCAAATTGCAACCCTGGGTAAATACCTTAAGCGCATTATCGGTAAGACCGGCGTTCTGTTCTCTGCCTCCCTCATGCTGGGGGCAAAGACTGCAAATCTGTCCGATGATGTAGCAAGAGTATTTGGAAGGTTCGGCAACAGTTTTGGAGCCGCCTTTCAGATCAGGGACGATTTGCTGGACCTCTTTTCCAATCAGAAAAAAGAAGGCAAGCCGGTACTTAACGATCTAAAAGAAGGTATTGTAACCTTGCCTATCATACTGTCGATTCGCAATAACAGCGAATTACAAAAAAAGGTCAGCGAATTCTTCGATGGTGAAGGCGACATTAATGATTTAATCAATATGGTCACCGCATCAGGGGGCGTTAAAGACGCCGCAAGAATTAAGAACAGATATATTAACAAGTGTAAAAAATATCTTGAAAATATACCACAGACACCATACACTAAAGCTCTGAATGAAATTGTAGACTGGCTCTGACAGTTTGCAATGAAATTCTTAGCATATATAAACTAAATTTTTTAGGAGGGGTTATTTATGAAGAAGATCATAGCACTCACATTGATTGCAGTTCTCTTGGCAGGCTGCGGTGCTACAACTTCAGTAAAAACCGGACTTGGCCATGACATTTCTATCGCCAAGTCAAAAGACGCAACAGCTGAGGCCGAAGGTCTCGCACAGGTAGACACAGTAATGGCTGCTGTTACCTTTGACAAAGCTGGAAAAATCTTAGGTGTCACCATTGACAATGCTCAGGTTAAAGTTAACTTTGATCAGAATGGTAAAGTTACCTCTGACTTAACTGAAAAACCTGAAACCAAAGTTGAACTTGGTGACAAATATGGCATGAAGAAGGCTTCCGGAATCGGAAGAGAATGGTATGAGCAGATTGCCGAGCTCGAAAAATGGATGACCGGTAAGACTGTTGACCAGATCAATGCCATGAAGACCGTGCAGAAGGATGAAAGCCATCCTGCAGTTCCCGACGAAGCAGACCTGAAATCAAAGGTAACTGTTTCTGTTGAATCTTACCTGGCAGCTGTTACTGAAGCATATAAGAATGCAAAATAATTGTGCTTACATAGCACTGCCAAAAGAACCCCTTCTTGACTGAAGGGGTTCTTTTAAATGTTCAATAATGTTAATATATATTTGTTAGTTGCAAAATAATATCATCTGTTACAACTTTGAAGAAGAATAACTGAAACGAGGCTTACCGGATGAAACCAAAATACTTATTACTCTTACTTATATTTTGTCTGGCTATATCGATAACTGGCTGCAAAGAACAGTACAGCAGATACACCTATGAATTTATAGGTGCATTTGATACAACTATTCAAATTGTAGGATATGCAAAGAACCAGAAGGAATTTGAAACCATGGGCGACTACGCTCAGCAAAGATTTATGGAACTTCATAAACTATATGATATATACAATGATTACGAAGGAATAAACAATATAAAGACAATAAATGATAACGCCGGTATCAAGCCGGTTAAAGTTGAGAAAGCAATTATTGATTTAATTTTAAAATCCAAGGAATGGTATTCTGAAACAAATGGAAAATGCAATATTGCGTTGGGGCCCATGCTGAATATTTGGCACGAGTACCGTGATGCCGGAAAAAATGATCCGGAAAATGCGGCTCTCCCCCCTATGTCCGAACTTGAAAATGCAATGCAATATACTGATATAAACAAGGTAATAATTGACGAGGAAAACAGTACAATTTTTCTTGAGGAAAAAAATATGCGCCTTGACGTAGGTGCGATTGCTAAAGGTTTTGCTACAGAGCTGATTGTAGCCGAATTGGTTGAAAAAGGATATGACAATTTCGCAATCAGCTCAGGTGGTAATGTAAAAGCCGTAGGACGGCCTTTGGTCCAAGGCAGAAACTATTGGGGTATTGGTATACAGGACCCTGACGGGGATGTCAATGACCCTGATGAGCCTTCACTGGATATTATATATGTAAGCAATAAGTCCGTAGTAACCAGCGGCGATTATCAACGCACTTATATCGTGGATGGAAAAGAGTATCACCACCTTATTGACCCGGCGACTCTTATGCCCGCCAAATACTTTCGTTCTGTAGTGGTTGTTGTGGAAGATTCAGGCTTTGCCGATTTCATGTCCACTACTTTATTCCTGACTCCTTTTGAGGAGGGCAAAGAACTTGCTGAAAAATTGGGCATTGATGCTGTCTGGGTATTCAGTGACGGAACACTTAAAGCAACTCCGGGTGCACAGCAGAGAATGAAAAATTTAGGCGGAGCAACCGGAAATTAATTCTTAGCGTTAGGTGGGTGGCTAATATGAATGCAAAAGAAATTAAGTTTGATAAAGGCTGGAAATATCTTGTTTATTTTGATATCGTACTTCCGGGCATTGTGTTTTTGCTTGCCTTGCTCACTAAATCTCCCTTTTTATCTAAACTTTTTCACTCATATGAAACTTTTGTTGTAAGTCCTATTCCAAATTTTGTAACTCTAACCGGAATAATCGGTTTGGTTTATCATCTGGGAATAATCATATACACTATTATAAAGAAGAATTACAGGGATCTTATGATTTGCCTGAGTATAACTATATTAGTTGCCCTGTTCTTCTACTTCGAATTGAACTATCAGATTATTAAACCGCTTGTATTTTATTAATACTTGTTGCAGGAGGCATGAAAATGCGCAGGGTTAATGTCTGGTACCTATACCATAGCGGTTTTGCCGTAGAAACAGAGGACTCAGTATTAATATTTGATTACTTCAAGAATGAATGTACCGGGAATCCTTGCCTGGCAAATGGAGTAATTAATCCGGAAGAACTGAAGGATAAAAAGCATGTTTATGTTTTTGCATCCCACCGCCATCCGGACCACTTCAACCCTGTCGTTCTATCCTGGAAAGAAATCCTTCCCCAGGCTGAGTATTTTCTGTCCTATGACATACCAAAACAATACCATAAAAACGGCATTAATATAATAAGTCCAAATGAAACTTACCAAACCGGAAATATTGTGGTAAGAAGCTTTAAATCCACGGACGAAGGTGTTGCTTTCCTCCTTGACTTTAACGGGCTTTCAATTTACCACGCCGGGGATCTGAACTGGTGGCACTGGTTTGGAGAACCGGACGACTGGAACAAAAACATGGAACACATGTATAAAAAGGAAATATCACTTATTAAGGATTATCCAATAGATATTGCCTTCCTTACGGCAGACCCGCGTCAGGAAGACGCAGAGCTTTGGGGAATAACCTACTTTTTGGAGAATGTGGATGTCAAGGTTGCCTTTCCTATGCATTTCTGGGACGATTACAGCATAATGCCCAGAATCAAAGATGCCGCCAAAGACAATCCGGTATTGTATAAAGTAATTACAATTGATTCAAGGGGACAGCACTTCAGTTTCCCATATTGACACTAAAAAGGCCACATCAGCTGAACTGTGTGGCCTTTGTTAATTATATTTCAAAAGTTTTATCAATAGGCCTGTGAGTGAAGTTTCTTCTCCTTTCGGCGTAATCTGCAACAATATGCCCGTCACCTATAACCTTGTATTTATAAGTTACAAGGCCATTAAGTCCAACCGGCCCCCTGGCATGGAGTTTGTTGGTGCTGATACCAACCTCGGCGCCAAATCCATACCTGAAACCATCGCTGAAACGTGTGGAGCAGTTGGCAAACACATTACCCGAATCAACGAAGTTCAGGAACTTTCTTATGTTCTCCTTATTCTCTGACACAATGACATCCGTATGTCCCGAACCGTATTTATTTATATGTTCAATTGCTTCATCAATGCTGCTTACAATCTTTATGGAAAGAATGTAATCAAGGTATTCGGTTCTCCAGTCCTCTTCTGTGGCAGGAATACACGGGATTATGGACCTTGTTTTTTCGCATCCCCTTATTTCAACATTCTTCTTGTCCAATTCTGCTTTTAACACTGGAAGTATGGAATAAGCCATGCTTTCATGGACCAGGAGAGTTTCAAGGGCGTTGCAAACCGATACATACTGTGTCTTTGAATCAACTGCAATCTCTACTGCTTTTTTAATGTCTGCCCCATCATCTATATAACAATGGCAAATACCGTCTGCATGCCCCATTACGGGAATTCGTGAGTTCTCCATAATATGGCGGACAAATTCATTTGAGCCTCTTGGAATAATAAGGTCAATATATTGGTCCAGTTTTAACATTTCTGATACTTCTTCACGGTTATTAAGTATATTAATCCAGTTGTCCGGAATACCTGCTTCCTTTGTGGCAGATTGTATAGTATCAAAAAGCATTTGATTTGTCAGGGATGCCTCTCTCCCACCCTTTAAGATTACAGCATTACCGCTTTTAAGGCACAGGGTGGATATCTGAACCAAAGCATCTGGTCTTGACTCAAATATTATTCCAATAACTCCAATTGGACAGCTAACCCTGTATAACTCAAGTCCTGAGTCCAGTTCTGTTGACAACAGAGTTTTTCCTACAGGATCCTCAAGTTTGATAAGGCTTTGAATCCCATCCAGTACACCGATTAACTTGCTCTCATCAAATTTAAGACGTTTTATGAGGGGATCGGCAAGTCCTTCTTTTATGCTTCTATCAATATCTTCATTATTGGCCTTGAAAATTGCTTCTCTGTTTTCATCCAGCCTTTTAGCTATCAAAGCTAAAGCTTCGTTTTTCATTTCAGTTGTAATTCCAAACAGTGCTATTGATGCCTGCTTTGCTTTTTGCGCCATTTTCTGAATCATAATATCTCCCACCTTACATAGGTCAAATATTATATTGTTACATAGTATAACATTAAATAATTTATATTCAAAGTAAAACCCTAAAAGTGTTTGATCTTGCTGATTATCCATCTGTTCATTTTAAGAAACCCCTATGATTTAGTTAATTTATTATAATCATAATTTAACTCGCCGCAACAATTGCTTTATTGACTGAACTTTTGCAATTATCCCGAAATACGCCTTGATTTTTATAATTCCTTGACGGATGATGTATTAAGCTATTAATATATAATCTGTATGAATTTTGAACTGAATGAGAGGTAAGGTATTTGGCTACCGATAACGTGCTGAAAAAAGAAATAGAACGCAGAAGAACGTTTGCTATTATATCCCACCCGGATGCCGGTAAAACAACCTTAACAGAAAAATTACTGCTCTACGGGGGCGCCATTCACATGGCGGGTTCTGTAAAAGCGAGAAAAACTGCCAGACACGCAGTTTCCGACTGGATGGAAATAGAAAAACAACGTGGTATTTCAGTTACATCCAGTGTAATGCAGTTTAATTATGATGGTTATTGTATAAATATTCTTGATACCCCTGGACACCAGGACTTCAGTGAGGACACCTATCGTACCCTTATGGCAGCAGACAGCGCAGTTATGCTTATTGACGGAGCCAAGGGTGTTGAGGCCCAGACTATAAAGTTGTTCCATGTCTGTAAAATGCGTGGCATACCTATTTTTACCTTTGTAAACAAAATGGACAGGGCCAGCAAGGATCCTTTTGCATTAATGCAGGAAATTGAGGATGTGCTGGGAATAAAGTCTTATCCTATGAATTGGCCAATAGGAACCGATGGGGATTTCAAAGGAGTATATAACAGACAGTTGAAACAGATCGAACTGTTCACCAATGACAACACCCACGGTCAGGCAATTGTACAATCCACAAAAGCAAATGTGGAAGACCCTGTATTCAAGGATCTCTTGGGAGAACCCTATTATTCAAGACTTGTTGAAGAAATTGAGCTTTTGAATATTGCCGGTGATGAATTTGACTTAAATGACGTACTCAAGGGACAACTGACTCCCATATTCTTTGGAAGTGCCATGACCAACTTCGGGGTAGAACCATTCCTGAAAGAGTTCTTAAAGCTCTCCCCCTGTCCCGGAATTCAGGAATTTGACGAAAGAGTCATAGAGCCTGATACTGATGAATTTAGTGGCTTTGTATTCAAGATTCAGGCTAATATTAACCCGAATCACCGTGACAGAATAGCGTTCATCAGGATATGCTCCGGTACTTTTAAACGCGGCATGGAGGTAATTCACAGCGGAAGCGGAAAACCTGTCCGTCTTTCCCAGCCTCAGCAGTTTATGGCCCAGGAGCGTGACATTGTGGAAGAGGCTTTCCCAGGAGATATAATTGGGCTTTTTGATCCTGGTATTTTCAGAATCGGTGACACCTTGTCAAGTAAAGGCAATCTGACCTTTTCGGGTATTCCTTCCTTCCCTGCCGAACACTTTGCAAGGGTTGCTGCAAAAGATACCATGAAGCGTAAGCAGTTCCTTAAAGGAATAACCCAATTGGCTCAGGAAGGGGCTATACAGGTATTCAAGGAACCGGATATAGGTATAGAAGAGTTTATAATTGGTGCTGTTGGTGTGCTTCAGTTTGAAGTATTGGAATACAGGCTGAAAAACGAATACAATGTTGATTTGAAACTCAATAACCTGAATTACAGATTTGCCCGCTGGATTAGTGAAATCAAGGGTGTTCCCAAGGACCTTAATGTAACTTCATCAACAAGGCTGGTATTAGACTCAAGAGGCAATTATGTACTGTTGTTTGAAAACGAATGGTCCATCGGATGGGCCATTGAAAGAAATGAAGGCCTTGTACTAAGCGATATCAGGTAATAATTCTAATATTAAAGGCTGTCGTGAAATTTTCTTCATGACAGCCTTTTTTATGCATAATCAAAATCAGTATTTTGAAGCGACCATGCTTTTAAATAATGAAATAAATTATTGAATGAATAATTAAACTATAAGCTGTAAATCTTAGCGGAATCAATTATCTCAATTCCGGCTTTCTGCAGTAACTCTACTGCCTTGTTGTACTCCTCGACTCTGAGTATTACCATCGCCTTTCCTTTTTCTATATTTCCAATAAAGGCGTACATATATTCAATGCCAATATTGTTCCGGTGCAGGCATTCCAGAGTTTCAAACAATCCACCCGGCCTGTCGGGAACACTAACAGCAATAACATTGTTGGTCTTTACTGAAAAACCATTGTTCTTCAAAATCTCAACTGTTTGCTCCGGATTGTTTACTATTATCCTCAGGATGCCGTACTCAGTTGTGTCGGCAATGGATAATGCCTTTATATCTATGTTATTTTCACCCAAAATACGTGATACCTCGGCTAATCTTCCCAATTTATTCTCAAGAAACACAGATACTTGTTTTACCAGCATAATATCACCTCAAATCTATCTTATGCTATGTATTTTACCACAAGTACCCGTATGAAAAACATTTATTGAGGTATCAGAAGTTCCTGTCCTTCGTAAATGTAGCTGTTTTCAAGGTTATTCAGTTTTTTAATCTTATAAATCACAACCCTCGGATCACTCTCGCTATCTAATCTGAGAGCAATTTCCCAAAGGGTGTCCCCTTTTTGGACGGTAATCTTTTTATAGCTTTCGAAGGACTCATTTGATGTCGCTTCTACTGTGATAATAAGTCCGGCAAATATCGAAATCATTAAAAATAATGTAATTAGAGTCGCAAAACGTCTTTTGTTTTTTAAAACATACCTTCTCTTCATACCATATTCCTCCAAGAACATTTGTTCTTTTAATTATATATTAACGAACGCTTGTTCTTTTGTCAAGTATTGCCGAACATTTGTTTGACAAAAATTATTCTGGTGGATATAATTGTTATATAAGAAGTCTTTTAAGGCAGTCTCAGGGAAAAAAATAATTTAATATGTGGAGGATAGTTTCGTGAGACAACGTGATAATGACAGACAACAAATGATTCTGGATTTTCTGAACAGATATCAGATGGAAAAAGGTTATCCCCCCTCTATCAGGGAGATTTGCAAAGCAGTTGGCTTTAAATCTACTTCCACAGTACATTCCTATATTAAAAAGCTTGAAGAAGAAGGCCACATTTCAAAAGACGCCACAAAACCAAGAGCCTTAAAAGTTTTGCAGTCAGACAAGAAAAACCTTGAAGGTTATATCGCCCATCAGGAAATTGACAATATACCCGTACTTGGCAAGATAACAGCAGGAGCGCCTATTTTGGCTGTTGAAAATATAGAAGATACTTTCCCTGTTCCTGTCCAGTACCTTGGTAATTCCACATCCTTCATGCTTAAGGTTCGTGGTGACAGTATGATAAATGCAGGTATTTTGGATGGGGACTATATCATAGTAAGACAGCAGAATACCGCAATAAACGGCGATATTGTGGTTGCTCTGATAGATGACGAAGCTACGGTAAAGACTTTCTATAAGGAAACCGACCATTACCGTCTTCAGCCGGAGAACCCTGATTATGAGCCGATTATTGTTAAGGACCTTCTCATACTTGGCAAAGTAATAGGCCTGTTCAGAAAGTATTGAAATGAGTTGCAAAGGGGTATAGGAGTAAAAGAGTATAAGAGTAAGAATAAAGAGTATAAGTGTAAAAGAGTATATTAGTATTTGAGCTTACGGGCTATTATCCTGTAAGCTTTTTATTATTTATTCATCCAAATATGAAACAACTAAATATCTGCATATATAATTTTATTTCCGTTGTTCTCAATTACTCTGATCAGGTCGTCAAAAGAGATTATTATTGTTGAAGTGTTGTCATTGGGGTGAACCCCTAAGTTATCCTTACCTCTTAAATCCTTATCTATAATTACTTTTACCTGAGCCTGAACGTCGTTAATTATCCCCATTGGTGAGACAGACCCTTTTTCAAGGCCAAGGTATTTATTGAGCCTCTGCTCTGAAGCAAAGCTCAGATGTCTGCTGCCTATCTGAGCCCTGAGATTTCTTAAATCGGCTTTTTTATCCTTCCTCAATACTACCAGAAAATGTTCTGTGCCCTTGTCATCCCTCAGGAAAAGGTTTTTTGGGATTTCATACTTATCAAATATTCCAAGCTTTTCTATATCTTCGATTGTATTAACTGCTTCGTGATTTATGATTTCATAGATGATATTTAATTCGTTAAGTTTATCATATACTTTTTGCTTCTTATCCACTTTTCCCCTCACAATGTCATTACGAAATTCAATCATGCTTATTATCAAGTATTTTTTGCATTATTACAATATCAAGGGATCTGCCAAATTTAATTCCAACTTCCTTAAGAGCTCCGCAAATGATGTAGCCGTTTCTCTCAAAAAGCTTAATACTTGCAACATTTTCGCCGCATATTGTGGCAATCAGCGAATGTATACCATTATTGACAGCGTGTTGCTCCATTTTTTCAAGAACTATCTTTCCAATGCCTTTTCCTGTATATTCGGGTTTTAAATAAATTGAAATCTCAGCAGTTATCCGATAGGCCTGGCGTTTCTTGTATGGTGCCAGAAAAGCATAGCCACAGAAATCCTCATTGTCCAAAACTGCAAGAGTAGTATATATATCGCTTTCCTCCTGAAAAAGCAGTGTTGCCATCTCTTCGGGAGTAAAAACTTCAGTATGGAAAGTTACTGTAGTATTGGTAACAAAATAATTGTATAATTCGGTTGCTTCTTCAAGGTGTTTTTTCTCCAATGGTTTTAATACTATATTCATACATCTTCCTGCCCATTTTCTGTAAGTATTTTTTTTAGATTATTACTATTTTAAACCTTCCTTGTACAATTATTTTGTATTAAATCAGTGACCAAAGCCACTGTTCGACCCATTAAAAGTCATAGTTAACATAACACTTCAAATTTTATTCTTTTCCAAACATCAAGCACATCATCCGGC
>JAAYLX010000035.1 GCA_012521705.1 Clostridiaceae bacterium
GACGGCCTTCCGCGGTATTGTTGTCTCCGACAGGCCTGAATTCACCGTTTCCGGTAGCGGTAAACTGGGTTGGGTCAAGGCCTTCGACTTCGGTAAAATACTTGACCACATTTGTCGCACGGGCAGTGGAAAGCTCCCAGTTTGAACTGAACTGGGCAGTGTGTATCGGCACATTGTCAGTATGCCCAGATACAAGGATCTCATTTTCAATTCCTCTCAGCGTTTCAGCAAGTGCCGACAGAACCTTTATTCCTTCAGGTCTGATCTGTGCGCTTCCTGAGTCAAAGAATACCTCGGACTCCAGGGTAAGTAATAGAAAATCTTTTTCCTCAGTGACATTTACCCTGTCGCTGATACCGCTTTTTTCAATTGTTTCCCTGAATTCTTCCTTTGCGTCTTTAATAATTTTGCTTTCCCTTTGTTTCTCAGCATCCACTATCATATCCCTGGCATTTTCCACCACGTTTTCCCTGAACTGGCCACGTGATTGGCTGACCTGGTTAAGATCAATAGTAATTATAGTGGTTCCGGCATTCTCAAGAATTGAGCTGCCGTCATTCAGACTGATAAGGGATGCGGAGAGACTCTTGGCCATCTCCCTGAAAGTGTTTTTATCCACTGTTGACATTGCAAAAAGCATTATAAAAAAGCACAACAGCAATGTCACCATATCGCTGTATGTAGTCATCCATTCGGGAGCCCCGCCGGAAGATTGTTCTCGTTTTCTTGACATTTTCTCACCCTGCCTTTACTGGGCTACTGCTTCCGCTGTACTTTCGGTACCTGACTTGGTCAATCTCTCATATTCCAGTTGCTGTGCCGGTGAAAGGAAAGTTTTCAGTTTGTGTTCCATAAGTCTTGGGTTTTCACCCGATTGAATAGAAAGTACCCCTTCCATCATCATTTCCCTTAACCGGATTTCTTCGGCACTGTTTCCTCCAAGCTTCTCGGCAATCGGGTTACACACAAAATTCGCCAGAACGCTTCCGTAGAAAGTGGTAATAATAGCGAGAGCCATCGCAGGACCGATAGTGGAAGGGTCATCCAAGGTTCTCAACAGGTTAACAAGACCCATCAATGTACCAATCATACCCCATGCAGGGAACTGGGCTGCCATAGTTTTGAAATAAGCCTGCCCGTTTTGATGCCTTACAGCCATACTGTCAATATCAAGCTGCATGGTTGTTTTGATTATGTCTGCTTCTATACCGTCAACCACAAGCTCCATTGCTTTTCTGAGGAAGTCTTCTTTAATCTCACTCTGGGCAGATTCCAAAGCCAGCAAACCCTCACGTCTTGCTTTCTGCGATAACTCCACCAAAAGCTGTATGGTTTCAATGGCAGTCGATTTAGGTTTTCTGAAAATTAAAGGAATGGTTCTCATGGCCTTGATTGTATCAGCGAGGGGATAACTGAGAATTGTACAGAACAATCCTCCCCCCATGGTTACAACTATTGACGAAACATCAATGTAACCTCTTATGTCACCGCCACTGAACATACCATAAAGAATAACTGCTATACCGCCAATCAGGCCAACTATGGTACCTAATTCCATTATTTCACCTGCTTTTGTATCTCTCTATACTCCGGAAGGGAGTTTTAATAAAATGACATTAACTTCGTTTAATAGTAACATAATATTGTAGCAATGCATATATCGGCAAAAAATCAATTACAGTTAACCTTTGGGAGTAGCTTCAGGATCGTAATTTATTTTTAAAAAAATAATGTTGCATTTTTATACATTCGCATGTATAATTATACATCATATATTTTGAGCAGGTGATGAAAATGAAGCATTTATTGTGTTTAAGCCAATGGACCAGCGAAGAAATCAAGGAAACCATAAAGATGGGTGAAAAGTTGAAATTTGAAAACAAAAACGGAATCTGGCACAACCATCTGCTGAAAGGTAAAATTCTTGGACTTATATTCGCGAAATCTTCCACAAGAACCCGCGTATCCTTTGAAACAGGAATGTACCAACTGGGAGGATATTCCCTGTTTTTAAGCACTGACGATATACAGCTTGGCAGAGGCGAAACCCTTTCGGACACTGCCAAAACATTATCCCGGTATATTGACGGAGTAATGATAAGAACCTTCAAGCAAAGCGATGTACAGGCCATTGCCGACTGCGGCACAATTCCCGTTATAAACGGTCTGACAGATTCACAGCATCCCTGTCAGGTACTTGCCGACCTTCAGACCATAAAAGAATATAAAGGAAAATTAAAAGGAATAAAGCTTGCCTATGTGGGTGACGGAAACAATGTCGCAAACTCACTGCTTATCGGCGCGGCCAAAGTTGGCATGGATATTGCCGTTGCAACACCAAAAGGGTACGAATGCGAGCAATATTCTGTGGATACTGCCTTTGAAGCAGCCAAAGAGTCGAGTTCAGAGATAACTTTGACTGATGATCCTGCCGCTGCCGTTAAGGATGCGGATGTTGTATATACCGATACATGGGTCAGCATGGGTATGGAATCAGAGAAGGAAAAGCGTGTAAAAATATTCATGCCATATCAGGTAAACAGCAATCTTATGAAACTGGCAAAGCCTGACGCGATATTTATGCACTGTCTTCCTGCATACAGGGGCTATGAGGTAACCGACGAGGTTATTGACGGTCCCCAGTCGGTAGTATTTGACCAGGCCGAGAACAGGCTGCATGCGCAGAAAGCCGTGCTTGTAAAACTTTTAGGGTGATTAAATGCACTATGCGTTTATAATAAGACAGGCGGCTATTGAAGATGCCGAGGCTGTTTATGAAATCCTTCAGTCCTCTTTCAGGGAATACTGCATTACGGCAGGAATAGAAAAAGCTGATGCCCTGACAGAAACTGTGGAAGACATAAGAAAGCAAATCTTATCCAATACCGTGTATATCGCTGAAGTGGACAAAAAGACAATTGGAACACTGAGACTTACTATTAACGGCGAAGAAGCTTATTTAAGCCGCTTCGCCGTTGATAAAAACTGCCGTAACAACGGAGTTGGGGAAACTCTTATGGCCGTTGCCGAAAAGTATCTCATAAGCATGGGTGTCAGAAGGATTGTCCTTCACACAGCGTCACGGCATACTTCTTTGATGCGTTTTTATTTGGGCCGCGGTTTTTATGTGGAAGCCATAGAAACCGACAGAGGATATTTGCGCGCGCGGCTGGTAAAGGAACTCCACCCCGGAAATTGATCCGGGGTTTTATTTTCTCGCCTTTCCCGTTAAATGCTCTATGCTGATTTTAATTACTGTTGTATTCATACCGGCATTCTTTATATATTCCATACCTTTTTCAAAAAACTCCCCGGAGTATTTATTTATAAGTGCAGTCAACGCATTCTCTTTTTCCTTGTCATGTACTTCTTGTGCCTTCCCAAACACAATCACGCTTTCATAACTGCAACTGAACTGGTCGGCTAATATTTTGGTATCTCCAACCACACAAAAGGAGACCTTATTGTTATGCGCAATATTGTCCAGTTTGACTCCTTCTCCGGCACAATGGAAATAGATGTTCCCTCCGAGGTATACGTAATTCAGCGGAACCCCGTAAGCATATCCGTTTTCCCCTGCTGTGGACAGGACTCCATACTGGCCCTTTTCCAATATGTTTTCAGCCTGTTCCCTGTCAATACTCCTGTCTTTTCTTCTCATTTCTCTAAACATATCGTTTCTCCCTTTTTTCTTATATCAATGTCCTTATCATTCTCCATTCTTCAAATGTTTCCTGCAGAAAAGTCGTTCCGCTTAAAATAGAGTTGTTTCAGGGATATCTGAGCGAAACAATAAAATCGTGCCTGCATCAGAAAATCACTCCAGGTCTTGAATATTCATTCTGTCCAATTCATTGCGCAGTTTAAATTTTTCCCGGCATGAAAGGTAAATTGCCGAAAATATTACAGTTGGAATATTGGTTATAATGAAAACCGGCAAAGCAGTTAAAAGCATTGAAAATGTGCCCGGTTTCTCTGATTGTACAATTGTTTCAGTTAATTTACTGCCACTAACAGTATCAGTCACTGAGGTAATTGTTATATCCGAATACATTGCCATGGAAAGAACGGCAACTATCGAAAAAATAAAACAGATTAAAGGTATAATCAACCCCAACCATTTATTCTTCTTTTTTGAAAGAAAAACCTGCAACAATATGCTGCCTGCAAGAAACACGAGGAAGATCAGCAAAACAAACACAGCCTTATACATCTATTTATCCTCCTTTTTAGTTTTCTTGTACTCGTTGATTAAAAGTTTGGCGGTACCAAAATCAATTTTTTCATTTACTGCAAGGCGCTTGATTAATGCAATAAAAGGCTCATTGGCTGTATCCTCACTGATTTGAATCTTCTGGATCAGTTTATCAAGCCTTAACCGTACCGTTGGATAAGTAACTCCATACTGATTGGCAACTTCTTTGAGCGAACCTGATGCCATAATGAATTTTTTTATAAAGGATACATCCTCATCATCAAGATTTGCCATCCATTCAGGTACTATTTCAATAGCCACCTTATCCCCCTCCTTTAATTATATTAAATATACACTTTAATTTTATTAAAGTCAATAGTTAATAATTACTTTAAAAAAATAGCAGCGGTCATATACAACGCTATTTTATTCAGTACCATAATCATCCGGTCGGGGGCTTTAACCCTTGACTGCCCCTGCTGCTATGCCCTTTGTAATGTGCTTGTTCAAAATGACATAGGCAATTAAGGACGGCAGGGCTGACAATGTCATAACAGCAAACTGGGCAGAATAATTTGAAGAGTACATTCCTGCGAAGTTGTAGATTGAGAAGGGAAGGGTTCTGAACCTGTCGCTTGTAAGATATGTTGCAGCCATGATAAATTCATTCCACACATTAATAAATGAAGTTATTATAACCGTCATTACAGCCGGCTTCAGAACGGGAAATACAATTGTGAACAGAAGTCTTAGAATACTGCAACCGTCCATGAGTGCCGACTCCTCTATTTCCTTAGGAACAGAGTCCATAAAACCTGTCATGATAAAGGTGGCCTGGGGGAGGTTAAAGGCCACATAGGGGATAATGAGAGCCATTGGGCTGTCCTGAATATGAAGTCTTGAAAAGGTGATAAAATTGGACAGCAATGTCGCATGAATGGGTATCATGAAGCCCAGAAGCACAATATTCAGAAAAACCTTGCTGAGCCTCCATTTCATTCTTGTAAATCCGTAGGACATCATGACTGACAAGAGGACAATAAGCCCTACGCTTACAAAAGACACAAAAACGCTGTTTAAAAGATACTGGGGAACCTTTCCGTCGGTCAGCGCCAGATAATAGTTTTCCCAGTGGGGCTCTTTAGGCCATACAAGAAAATTCTTGCCGAAAAGCTCGTTGGCTTTTACCAGGGAAAAGTCTATCAGCCATATAAGCGGGAAAACACACCCGACAGTCATTAAAGCACATAATATTATCTGGATATATCTCAAAGCTCTTGCCTTTGTTTTCGCATTTTTCAAAGGGGAGTCGTACCCTGCGGAAGTCATGGCATCTTCCCTCCTTTTTTAATCCCTTGACCTGAAAATATTTTGAACAACAACTGTTGTAATAAGGCAGACTATTACAAAGACTACCGCTATTGCATTGGCGTAGCTGTATTTCTGGGCACTGAAAGCCTGCATGTAAAGATAATTGGCCACAAACTGGGTTCTTGTGCCCGGCCCACCGTTTGTCATAAGGTAAATAGGCTCCATCTGTTTTAAAGAAGATGTGATGGCTATTGATACATTTACCATTATCACAGGTTTCAACATTGGAAATGTTATTTTGGAAAATTGCTGCCAGCTGTTTGCACCGTCAATTCTGCCGGCTTCCAGAAGTTCCTCGGGAATACCTTTAATTCCGGAATAATATATAAGGTAGGCATAGCCGAATCCCTGCCACATGATAACAAAAATCACCGAAAAAAGCGCAATATCCTTATGTCCCAGCCAATCCTGCTTCAAAAAACCGAGATTTATTGCATCAAGGATTTTATTCAATAATCCGTAATTGGAATTCAAAACGTTAACCCACATTTTGGAGGTAACAACAATTGAAATGACGCAGGGGACAAAAAATACCGCCCTGAAGAAGGATTCCAGTTTTCCTCCGATCTTGTCGGTAATTATCGCGAAAAACATCGCGACAGGATGCTGGACAAAAACTGTAAAGAACGCGAGGGCAGCCGCATTCAAAAGGGATGTCCTGAATATCTTATCCTCAAAAATGACTTTTCGGTAGTTTTCAAAACCGACAATATTGAACTCGCCAATTCCTTTCCAATCGGTCATTCCATAATATGCGCTCATAAATATGGGATAAAGTACTGCAAAAGTGAAAACCAAAAGACCGGGAAAGACAAGGACAAATATGACTAATTTATTTCTTCTTATCCTGTCCATCTTCGCTGTCCTCCATGCTTGTTAAGGAGTTTTGCTCCATCTCCTGGATCAATTGCTTTGTTGTGCCGAATTGTAACCGAGCAGGGAATTCTCCCTGCCCGGTTTATTTCATGTTTTTATTTGGGAACTACATTGTCCAAAGCTTCAAGGAACTCATCAACAGTTGTGATACCTGCCGCAAATTCCTGAATCAGATTTTCGACATTTGCTTTCCAGTCACCGGGGTTGAAGTCGTTCCATGGTGTACCGCTCATTGATGTTGCAGTATTGAGAATGTCGGTCAATTGTACCTGAAGTACATTTTCCTTACCGGTCATGTATTCCTTGTAATTCTGTCCGGGAACGACAAGACCCTGCTGCCAGCCGATCTTCGGCCAGTTATCCGGGTGCATCATGTAGTTAAGAAGCTTAATGGCTTCATCCTTTACAGGAGAGGACGCAGATACTGCATATCCGCCGCCGTTCCATGCGCACACGTCGGTAATTTTACCCTTGCCGCCTTCGACTGTCGGGAACGGGATGAGGGCAACATTCTGTCTGAAATGCTCTGAGTTATCCGGATTGCTTGCCATACCAACTTCCCAGGCACCCATGTAGAACATGGCGGCCTGCTCCTGGAGGAAGAGGTTCTGGGCAGCTCCATAATCCGCTGAGGTAAAGGAATCCTGGAAAAGGCCTGCATCAACAAGACCCTTGAACAGCTCTGCAGCTTTTCTGATGTCGGGATCGGATGCAAAGGAAGTCTTTCCGGTGGAAGCATCATAGATGGTGCGCTGGTTTCCGCTGACCTTTATGACCAGGTCCTGGAAGAACAGGTTGAGTATCCATTTGTCCCTGCCGTTGATGGAAAGAGGCTGGATGCCTTTGGCTCTGAAAGCCTTGGCTGCGTTAACAAGTTCATTGTATGTAGTAGGTATTTTGACATTGTTGTCATTAAAGATTGCTTTATTGATAAATACGGTTGTCATATCCTGGTTTCTTGGAAGTCCGTATAATTTTCCGTTGTAGCTGAAATCGGTTGTGGACCCTTCAAAGAAGCCGTAATCCTTATAGTCGTCAGGATTCAACTCCGCCGCATAGCCCTTTTCCATAACTGCCTGGAAGAAAGAGGGCTGGCCCCATACGTTGAAAATGTCGGGGAGATTGTTGCTTGCTACATAGGACTGGAATTTCTGCTTGTAAGGTTCATCCTGAAGTGCTTCAACTTTAATTGTTATGTGCGGGTTTTCTTTCATGTAATTATCAAGAATAGTCTGCTCCAATAGTCCCTGCCCTGCCGTTCTGTCGGGAAGGTTGGAGAAGAAATTGATGGTAATGGTTTCTGGTTGTTGCTCAGGAGAATCTTCAGGTGCTGTTGTCGAAGGGGTTGGGGAATTGGATGCTTTTTCTGCTGCGCATGCTGCCAGGCCAAATAGCATTGCCATAATCACAACTGCAATAAGGCTTTTCTTAAGCAATTTCATTATAGAATCCCTCCTTAAATATTGGCTCTGAAAACCTGCTTTTACTATAGCATCTGCTGAAGGATAAATAAGTAGATAATATTTATAAATGGTTAATGATTTTTATTAATGGATTAATCTGGCTGCAGTGTCCTATTAAAATGTTATAATATATATAAACAATAAAACATACATAAAAACATACATTTAATCTGGATGCTTAAATACAGGTTTTTCCCGACACTTTCACAAAGGTGTGGAATAATGAGAATCAATATTATTGATTACATAAAAAACAGATTCATGAATTCAAGCATCAGAACCAAAATGATATTAGTCAACTGCACTATAATTTTTATAGTGGCAGTTTCTATCGGAGCCACATCATATAAGCTATACCAGGAAACAATCACCAATCGTCTTACAGCCATAAACCAGAGAGATTTAAAACAAATAGGAATGAGCATAGATTACGTTCTTAAAGATATTGAAGATATGTCCTCCTTTATCGGAACCGACCACACTTTAAACAGAGCAATCTCCTTTACCGAAGAAGAATTGGAAAACAGTCCTGGCGAGCAGTCATATATCAAATATCTCATCAACCACCTTCTTGTCTCAAAGAATTATATCAGTTTCATAAGCATCTACGCCGACAACGGCTTCAGCTATTATGCCTCCTCAGATAAAAGCAGCAATATTCCAGGCTTTGAAAGCATCAAAAAAACGGATATTTATAAGAAGGCACTTGAATACAAGGGAGCTCCCTTCTGGGAATATGTTCCTAAAAGTGACATGAACTTTATTATCAACAACAAAAGCGATAAATTGTCTATGTTCCGAACCCTTCTGAAACTAAACGATTTCTCTGCCAAAGCCTTCATGATGATTTCCCTGAATCTGTCAGCGCTGAGCGATCTGTTTGACAATATCCTCGGCATTGAAAACAGTACGGTCATTTTCCTGGACGGGCAAGACCGGCCTGTCTTATATAAAACAAACATGCTTAGCGGTCTAAACATCAATGACATGGTGGCAAACATCCCCGAGGATGCTCTGAATATGACTGAAGGAACCAAAATTTATCCCTACAACGGGGAGGATCATCTTTTAACATACGTATCCATCAGGACAGGATGGAAGATACTCAGCATAGTCCCCATGAAAAGCTATGCCATCAATTTAAGGTTTGTACCCGTAATTGTGATTGTCATATTTGTGCTTGCCCTGATACTTGGCCTATTGTTCACCACATTTACTTCCTCCCTCCTTACAAAACCCTTGTTGACGAGGAAAAAAGCAAAAGTAGAATCATAGAAAGGTACCACTCCCTGTTCACAAAATATACCGATTTATTGAGGGAACGGCTATTATACGACCTTGTCTCAGACAGGCTCAAAAATCCTTCGGCTTTTTTCGATGAAAGCCCGAATTATTACATAAATCTGCCTGACGAACCATGTTCTGTGGCAGTCATAAGACTTGAGGACAAGGATGATATTTACAGCTGTTTCACAAACAAAGAATTCGATTATTTAATGCTGCGGGTAACAGAAGGAATCAACAGCAAAAAAAGCGATGCCTGCAATTTTGAGTTATTTGTAAAAGATGATGACATTGTTCTTATTTCAGCCCATGAGTCTTTAAACCAGGATAATTTCAAAGATTTTATTCATGAAATATTTAATTTTCTCCAGGACAATTTTGACCATCCTTTTGCCATCGGTGCAGGCAGTATTGTTCCTTCACCCCTTCAGGCGCATAAATCCTACATTCAGGCACTTGCCGCCCTGGATACCGGACTGTTTCTTGGAAACAAACAGGTAGTCTTTTTCAGTGGTGAAATGTCCGAAGAAAACCTCCAGTACCTCTATCCTTTTTCCGATGAGGCAAAAATATTCAAAGCCATAGAAACGGGTGAGTTATCTGAAGTAAAGAAAGCCGTTGACGGCTTCTTTAGCAATTTTGAATGTGAGAATCAGGTAGACTGCAATTTTATTAAAAAGGCAGGGGCTCTTCTCCTTAACAATATAATGAGGTTTTGCTCCGAGAAAAACATTGATTCTTCTGAAATCCAGAAAATCATATTCAAAGCAATTGACGATGTTGCAGAATCCAGAACTCTTGAGATGATGAGCCGAAGAATAGTCAAAGTTATTGAAGATATACTGGACCAGATACACAGAAATGCTCCGGTCAACAAGTTTATTCAAAAAGCGGTAAATTATATACATAACAATTACCACAAGGACATAAGCCTTAAAGAAGCTGCATTGGAACTCTATATATCCCCTGCATACCTGAGCTTTCTTTTTAAAAATGAGATGAAGATAACATTCATTGACTACCTTAACAAATACAGAATACAGATGGCGAAGGAGCTTCTTAAGGACATAAGGCTTAAAAACTACGAGGTTGCCTTCAAAGTCGGTTTTCAGGATGAGAAATACTTCTATAAATTATTCAAGAAGTATACAGGGTTAACGGCCTCCCAGTACAGGGACAGCCTCAACGCGCTGAATTAATAAGTGCATTTGATTACAGGGGGTAGAAAATCCGGTTTCCCATGCGCAGAACCTGAAGTGGCGCGGCAGAATCAGCCATGTTTGCATACTATATAAAGATTTACTGTTCATAAAAAAACATCGTATGAAGGAAGTCTGACGTGAAGCGCCAAATGTTGCATAAAGCTATAACCATGACATGTCCTGAATTTCAAAAGTAAAATAAAAAAGCAAGGCAATTTTGGCCTTGCTTTCCTCCTCTTTTAAGTGCGTAAACCTGTATAATCAAAATATCTTAGTGTACTGTGTGTTAAGCTGATTTACACTATATGATAATCTTATTTCCTGTCCAGAACCTTTTTGGTCTTCTCAATAATATTCTCAGCAGTCAGACCATACATCTCAACCAGATGGGCTGGTTTTCCTGATTTTCCGAACTTGTCCTCAACGCCTACCATTTCAACGGGAACCGGACGGTTCTTGACCAGAACTTCAGCAACAGCGCTTCCCAGGCCGCCAACAACATTATGTTCCTCACAGGTTACTATAGCCCCTGTTTCGCTTGCCGCTTTAATAATCAGCTCAGTATCAATGGGTTTGATTGTATGAATATCTATGACTCTTGCCGATATTCCTTCAGCTTCAAGTTTTTCTGCTGCTTCCAACGCCTTATGAACCATAAATCCATTGGCTATTATGGTAACGTCTTTACCATCTTTCAAGGTAATACCTTTACCAATTTCAAATTTGGTTCCTGCGTCATATACAACCGGCACATCCAGTCTTCCAAGCCTCAGATAAACAGGACCATACATTTCGGCGGCCAGTTTTACAAGGGCATTGGCAGAAACCGCATCTGCAGGTGAAACAACAGTCATTCCGGGAATAGAGCGCATAAGCGCGATATCTTCAATTGCCTGGTGGGACGCTCCGTCCTCTCCTACAGTGATTCCCGCATGGGTTGCCCCGATTTTGACATTGAGGTGCGGATAACCAATGGAATTTCTGATCTGGTCAAAAGCCCTGCCTGCAGCAAACATGGCAAAAGTACTTGCGAAAACTGTCTTCCCGCAGCTTGCAAGTCCTGCTGCCACCGCCATCATATTGGACTCGGCTATACCCATGTTAAAATGTCTCTCAGGATATTTCTTTTTAAATGAATCAGTTTTTGTGGATCCGGACAAGTCGGCATCCAGCACAATTATATTTTCATTGCCCCCGATTTCAGCAAGGGCCTGACCATAAGCAACACGCGTAGCGATTTTATCGGACATTGACAATACCTCCATAATTATTAAGATTGAAAAACATAAGTCAAGCTAAAATATTACAGACCTGCAAGATAGTCATCCAGTTCTTTTAAAGCCTGCTCGGCCTGTTCTTTCTTAGGCGCGCTGCCATGCCATGAAGCCAGGTTTTCCATAAATGAAACGCCTTTGCCTTTCACTGTACGGGCAACGATCACTGTTGGTTTTCCTTTGAAGGATTTTGCCTGTTCAACAGCCTTCTCTATTTCATCAAAGTCATGGCCATTTATAGCTATTGCATTCCAGCCGAAAGACCTGAATTTGTCCGCAATGGGTTCCGGATTCATAACATCTGTAATTTTGCCGTCTATCTGAAGTCCGTTGTAATCCACAAATGCTGTGAGATTATCAAGGTTATAATGAGCTGCTGCCATAGCAGCTTCCCAAACTTCCCCTTCCTGAAGCTCTCCGTCACCTAAAATGGCAAACACGCGGTAATCTTTACGGTCCACCTTACCTGCCAGCGCCATGCCAACAGCAGCAGAAATTCCCTGGCCCAAAGACCCTGTGGACATATCCACTCCGGGAACCTTGTCCATGTTGGGGTGACCTTCCAGATAACTGTCTGCCTGTCTGAATGTTTTCAGATCTTCAACAGGGAAAAATCCCCTGTTTGCCAGTGTGGCGTAAAGACCGGGAGTACAGTGCCCTTTTGAAAGTACAAGTCTGTCCCTGTCAGGATTTTTCGGATGCTGAGGGTCAATATTCATCTCTTTAAAATACAAATACGTCAAAATATCTGCCACTGACAGAGAACCTCCGGGATGACCGCTTCCTGCAGAGGAAACCGCAGTTATTATGTCCTTCCGGATTTGGGTAGAAATTCTTTTTAGTTGCGATTTTACCATTGCATCCATAAAATTGTCTCCTTTGTATGATATAATAATACAATTCATTATAACATTTTATAGTTTAGAAGGTAAACTGCTTAATACAATCAATTTATTCTTCGGTCGTAAGGGGCTGGAAACCTTCTCCCAGTACCTCTCTTACGTCAATAAGCAGGATAAAGGCATTGGGGTCATATTCCTTGACTATCTGCCTGACCGTACCAATCTCCTCACGCTTTACAACACAAAGAAGCACCAGTTTGTCTTTCCCGCTGTACATTCCCATACCTTTAAGGCCGGTCACGCCCCTGTCCACATCGTGGAGGAGCCTTTGGGCAATCTGGTCCGAATGGTCTGATATAATCAAAAGACCTTTAGCAAAATTAAGGCCTTCAAGGTATGCGTCAATGGTTATCGTGGATATATAAAGGCTGAATGCCGCGTAAAGGCCGAGCTTGACACTTCTGAAGGCAATTGTGGCAAATAGTATTACAAGTCCGTCCAGGAACAAAAGGTACTGTCCCATGGAGAACCTTGGGTACAGTTTTTTGAGGATTGCAGCAGCAAGATCGGTTCCTCCCGTTGTCGCATTCTCCTTCAGTATTATTCCCAGGCCAATACCCATGATGAATCCGCCCACAATTGAATTCAGCAAAAGGTCGGGAATAGCCATTGATGTGTCAAACTCAGTGATAAATTCTGTGAAATATTTAAAGTAAGGGCTGGTTATATCGATAAGGGATGATAATGCAACTGCTCCGAATAAGGATCTTATGAGAAAGCTCCGGCCCCGGCTTTTATATCCCGAAAGAAACAGAGGAAGATTGAAGGCGAACATTAATAAACCCACAGGAACTTTTCCGTCCATCAAATGGTGGATAACTGTTGACAGTCCCGACACACCACCCGGAGCTATCTTGAAAGGAATCAGGAACAGATTCATGGCAATGGTTACAATCAGACAACCCAATAGTATAAAAAGGTATGTCCGCCAGGTACCTTTATTCAATCTTATCATTGTTTTTTACTCCTTCATCCTCATATTATATGAAAAACAGACAAAAAAAAACCGGGAATTACCCCGGTTTATTGTGTTGATAAAATAACCTGTTGTATTGAAAATCTGATATTCGGAATTATGCATGTAAGCTTTATTAATCACGTATAAAATCCATGTAAAACCCGATTATTTAATACCGTACTTCTTCTTGAACTTATCAACACGGCCACCGGAATCAACAAGTTTCTGTTTACCAGTAAAGAACGGGTGACACTGTGAACAAATTTCCACTTTAAGTTCAGGCTTTGTAGAACCTGTCTCAAAAGTTTCTCCACATGCACAACGAACTATCGCTTTACCGTAGTTTGGATGGATACCTTCCTGCATGGTTTTCACCTCGCTTAAATGACTTAATGTGTTTATAAAAATCTTTGCTTGTAAATGCAACTTAAAAAAAGCGCCGTGAGGTATTTTATCATAACATAGGTCAATATGCAAGTAAAACTACTTATATATTATATCGTAACCGTTCTTCTCTCTCTGAGCAAAGGCAGTATTGATACCGTTTATAAACTCTTCGTTTGTTTTTGTGTTCATAAGCCTGTTAACAATCATTTCTGTAACATCTGCGGTACCCACGTTGCTCATTGCCTTGCGTATAGCCCAGATTCCCTCAAGTTCTTTCTGGGTCAAAAGTAGCTCTTCGCGACGTGTTCCGGACCGGTTGATATCAATTGCAGGGAAGATGCGTTTTTCAGACAGCTTCCTGTCAAGATGCAATTCCATATTACCGGTTCCCTTGAATTCCTCGTAAATAACATCATCCATACGGCTTCCGGTATCAATAAGGGCGGTAGCTATAATTGTCAGGCTTCCGCCATTTTCGATATTTCTTGCCGAACCGAAGAAGCGTTTGGGTTTGTGAAGGGCGCCAGGATCCAATCCTCCTGAAAGTGTCCTTCCCGTAGGAGGTATTGTAAGGTTATACGCCCTTGCCAGTCTTGTTATACTGTCAAGGAGAATGACAACATCCTTATTGTGCTCGACCAGGCGCTGTGCTCTTTCAAGGACCATTTCGGCAACTTTTATATGATGGTCCGGAAGCTCATCGAAGGTTGAATAGATAACTTCCCCTTTGATGGACCTCTGCATGTCGGTAACTTCTTCCGGTCTTTCATCTATAAGAAGAACTATCACTTCGATTTCAGGATATTTTGTGGTTATGGCGTTTGCTATTTTTTTAAGGAGTATGGTCTTACCGGCCTTAGGAGGGGATACAATAAGCCCGCGCTGGCCCTTACCGATAGGCGCTATCAAGTCTATAAGGCGGGTGGACAATTCTTTTGGATCCACTTCCAGGGTTATTCGTGAGTCAGGATAAATGGGGGTAAGATGCTCGAAAGACCGCCTTTTTAACGCAACTTCCGGGGGATCTCCGTTAACAGAAGTCACGTAAAGCAAGGCCTGGAACTTCTCGCCCTCTTTCTGAATTCTTCCCTTACCAACTATTTTGTCGCCGGTTTTTAAATTGAAACGCCGGATTTGTGATGGAGAAACATATATATCCTTGGGACCGGAAAGATAGTTATGCCCTCTTAAAAAGCCGTAACCGTCAGGAAGGACTTCAAGAATTCCGGAAACGGGATTATCGCTCTCCAGCCGCGAGAGATCCCTGTTTCTTGAATATCTCTGTACTTTGCTGTCGTCTTCCTGAAGGCATTCTTCCTTAAGCCATTCTTCTTTTGCTTCATCCTGCTCCTGGGTTATGCATGGTTCAATGTCCAGTCCCGAATAAAGTTCTTCTTTCGGAGGCTGTTCCGTTACAATGTTTTCGGTATCTACAGTTTTTCCGATTTCATCCGATATGGGGGTTTCTTCAGTTTTAATATCTTCAACAGCTTTTTCAGCATCATATTTAGTTTCTTCAGAAGCCGTTACGCTCTTTACATCCTCTATAGCATCAGCTTCGGTCTCAGCTTTTTTCTTTTTCCTGCCCCGGGTGGATTTAGTCTTTCCTTCGGCTTTCAAATCCGCAGACTCAGAAGGGCTATCTTCAACCTTTTCAGAGATTTCCTGGCTTTCATCTGCTTTAGCCTCTTCTTGATCCAAGCTTTTTTCCGGTTCTTTGGCAGCCTTGGTTTTTGTCCCGGAGGACTTTGGCCTTCCCGGCCTTTTTTTGGACCCCTTTGAGGAAGTCTCTTTCTCCTGTTCAGGTTCTTTTATTGATTCTGATTCAATGTCCGCTTTATTTTCTGTTTCATTGTCCGGGCCGGATTCTGTTTCGGTTTCGAAAGCAGCTTTATTCTCAGCCTCCTCGCCACCGCTGTTCATATCCGCAGCCGGTAATCCGCCCGCGTTTGCAATCAATTCAATTAATTCATTTTTCTTAAGTCTGGAAGCTCCCTTTATATCCAGCATCTTTGCTATATACCTGAGATCTTGTATCGTCTTCCGCTCAAGAATAGACTTGTCTTCCATAATACACCGCCTTGTATAATTAAAAGTGTTGCTTAATTTTCTGAGGATAAAAAAGAAATAACTTTACAGCACCCTTATAACCTTATGCATTAAAGGGTTTTACGATTATAAATACTGAATTTCATATCAGCGAAATTGCCTATAATATTTTAAGAACCTGCAATTATTATGTGCACAGTCCGTTAAATAATTTTAAATAGCTTCCGGAAGTAATCTGAAAGAAAACTCACGGTTTAACAACATCACAAAACATACATACCATACTATTCAATTTCATTTATGTTGATTCTTCCAAGGGAAATATCACAGACAGGAGTTCCTCTTAACAGAAATAATATACCAATTTTTTCAACCCTTTGTCAACTATTACTATTACGTAAATACTTAAAAAATATTGATATGCTTAAGTATTGGCAGGACTAACATGAATTATTCCCCAAAAAAATATAATAATTTTCCCATGAACAATAATTTTTACCAGTGATTATTCTTCAATTTTGAGTTCGATATGATTCTCCTGTGCAAAAGCCATAAGCTTTTCAAGGACCGGATCTGCATCATCGTTAGATTTTTGTTCCCCTATGGACTTTTCATCTGTGATTTTAACTTCCACATCCATGCCCATGGTTTTTAAAAATGCTTCCTTAATTGTATTGATACTGTCACTTCTGTTTAATACGGTCTTTTTGAGATTATCCTCACCCGGGACAATAATATAGGCAGTTCTGTCCTTTATCATGCACTCGGTATCCAGAAGATATACATACACTTTCATCTTGTTTGAAGCCCTTATGCCCTCAACAATTTTAGGCCAGTCTTCCAGCCTTCTGTATTCCGGATTTCCTGTTTCAGGTTCAACGCTTTTATGCAATTCCTTCGGTTTACTATCCTCTTTTTTTGCTTCAGTTCTGGTTCTGCTTCCTTTTACCTCGGGTTTGCCTGAGCTACCCGCGCTTTTATTGGTGCTGACATAGGAAGAAGTATAAATATTTTCGGAATTTACAATGGTATCAGATTTTATTTTTATTAAATTTAAATTCTTTTCAATTTCCTGAAGCCTTGATTCAATTTGGTTTAATCTGTCCTCAGAAATACCTGTAGAGACATTTATGCTGCCTTCACCTGCATAAAGGGAACAAAGTTTAACCATGGTTACCTCAAAGAGTATCCTCTGGTTTTCCGACCACTTTAATTTTCCTTCTGTTTCCGAAAGTTCCCTGATGATATTAATAATCTGATTTAACTCGGTGTTGTCGGCGGACTCCCTCACCCACTGGAGCTCTTCCTGGTCAAGTTCAATCAGTTTTTCGGCTTCTCCGCCTGTCTTTAAAAGCATGAGATTTCTGAACCATTCAATGAGTTGGGAGCACAGGTTTACAAGGTCCTTTCCCTCGTCCATGGCTGTTTTTATACAGCTAAGCGCCTCCTGCACATCCCTGTTTAAAATGGAGTGGGCAAGATTCTTTATTGCCTCGCTTGCTGCCAGCCCGGCAATATCGGCGACATCCTGCCGTTTTATATTGCTCTTTCCAAGGGAAATACACTGGTCAAGCAGGCTTATGGCATCACGCATTCCACCCTGGGAAAGGCGGGCTATAAGATAGATTGCATTATCGTCAAAGGATACGCCGGTATCCCGTGCAATTACTTTAAGTCTTTCAGCAATGCCTTTTAATGAAATCCTTTTAAAGTCGAAACGCTGGCACCTTGAAAGAATGGTAGCCGGAATTTTATGGGGTTCGGTTGTCGCAAGTATGAAAACAACATTCTCAGGAGGCTCTTCAAGGGTTTTCAAAAGCGCGTTGAAGGCCCCTGTGGACAGCATATGGACTTCATCTATGATATAGACTTTATAGCGGGTAAGGGCAGGTACATACATAACAGCCTCTTTTATTTCGCGGACATCATCCACGCCGTTGTTGGAAGCTGCGTCTATCTCCACCACATCCATTACCGAGCCGTCATTGATACCTTTGCAGATACTGCATTCATTGCAGGGGTTTCCATCAACCTGGTTCAGACAGTTAACCGCTTTTGCAAAAATCTTTGCCAGGGTTGTTTTTCCTGTTCCCCTGGTGCCGCAGAAAAGATATGCATGGCTGATGGTGTTGTTGATAATACTGTTTTTCAGCGTGGTGACAATATGCTGCTGTTCAACAACATCATCAAAGGCTGCCGGTCTCCATTTACGGTACAACGCGATATGTGCCATTTCTCTTCCCCCTGTCAACGTATCAGCGTAATTATAATATATACCAAAGTGAGATTTATAAAAAGGTTTTTGTCAGAAAAGTCCTGAATCCGGTAAGTCTTAAGACTTGTCTGTGGGCTGTGCTTAATTAAATATATAAAAAAACGAGGCTAATAAACCTCGTATTTTTTTATGTAAACCGTGCACCTGCCTTTGGCAGACAAGTACAAACGTACCATGCGTAGTATACTCAAATCAGGCAGACTTGCGGCACACCCAGAGGTCACGCTTACCGCTGCTTCCTCCCGGACCTGACGGGGTTCACGTTTCTGAGTTGCGCAAGACCCAACTCTCATCGTACCTTTTCGCACTAACTGCTTTACACTTGTAAGCCGGGGGCAGGAATTAAACTCCGCTATAGCGGATTGCGGATACAGGGCACCGCTACCTCCCCGTCTAGCACGGCAAACCTATTATATAGTATTTCAGAACACTGTGCAACAATAATAATCCAGTAATATTTGGGTTCTGTCCGGCATCAGTGATTTTACTTTTCAATATTACAGGTAATACAAGAAAAACATGCTCTTATTTTTTGTTGTCCCGGGCACGTATTTCGGTACGGCGGATTTTGCCGCTGATGGTTTTGGGTAGCTCATCGACAAATTCTATTACCCTGGGATATTTATAAGGAGCCGTATGGGTTTTGACATATTCCTGTATTTCCTTTTTGAGCTCCTCAGAAGGTGCATACCCTTTTGCAAGCACAATGGTGGCTTTAACAATATTTCCGCGTACAGGGTCGGGCACGCCTGTTACCGCGCACTCCAGAACGGACGGATGTTCCATGATAACACTTTCCACTTCGAAAGGCCCTATGCGGTAGCCTGAGGATTTAATAATGTCATCAGTTCTTCCCACATACCAGTAATAACCGTCCTCGTCCCTCCATGCGGTATCGCCTGTATGGTACAAACCATCATGCATTGCCTGATTGGTTTTTTCCTCATCCCTGTAATATCCGATCATAAGCCCGGTGGGTTTTTCCTTGTCTATGCGAAGAACAATTTCCCCTACCTGTCCGGGTTCTACACTGTTTCCTTCTTCATCCACCAGATCCACTTCATACGCAGGAGAAGGTTTTCCCATGGAGCCGGGTTTTGGTTTCATCCATGTTGCCGTCAGAAGACACAGGGTAGTTTCTGTCTGTCCGAAGCCCTCCATCAGCTCTATCCCTGTAAGCTCCTTAAATCTGTTAAACACCTCGGGGTTCAGCGCTTCGCCTGCTGTTGTGCCGTATTTCAAAGATGAGAGGTTATACTTTGAAAGGTCTTCTTTTATGAGGAATCTGTATATTGTCGGCGGGGCGCAGAAAGATGTCACTTTATATTTCTCAATGCGTTTTAAAAGGTCGTCGGAATTAAAACGATCGAAATCATATACAAAGACAGCAGTTTCTGCAAGCCATTGGCCATAGAGCTTGCCCCAGACAGCTTTCCCCCAACCGGTTTCGGCGACTGTAAGATGGAGTCCGTCAGGGTCCACATTATGCCAGTAAACAGCTGTCGGAATATGAGCCAGGGAGTAGTAATGGTTGTGGGCAACCATTTTGGGCATGCCGGTCGTGCCTGAAGAAAAATACATGAGCATAATTTCCTCGGCTTTCGGCCTTTCCTCCCCTTCAGGCCTTACAAATTGAGGAGCGCTGTTTATGCCTTCCTCATAGTTGTGCCAGCCTTCCCTGTGGGCTCTGGTAACTATCTTTATTTTTAAAGTCTCGGTTTCTTTTTGGGCCTCATCAACCATTTCGGTGACATTTCCGTCGGAAGTTGCCACCACGGCTTTTACACTTGCGGCATTGACGCGGTAAACAATATCTTTGGTCAAAAGCTGGTTTGTCGCAGGTATTGCAATGGCACCAATCTTATGTAGCGCCATCATGCAGTACCACCACTCATAATGGCGTTTCATGATAAGCATCACAGCGTCGCCCTTTTTTATTCCAAGGCTTAAAAAGTAGGAAGCGGTTTTATCGCTGTATTCTTTCATTTCCCCGAAAGTGATATATTTTTCCTGGCCCTGGTCATTGCACCAGACCATTGCCAGTTTCGACGGGTTTTCGAGTGCCAGCCTGTCCACTACATCATAAGCGAAGTTATAGTATGGATCTTTCTTAAAGGTTACTTTTACAACTTCGCCTCTGTTGTTAATAGTCTCGTTTATGTATTCCTTGTATAGCCTTGACATCAGCTCATCCTCCCATTTTGATCCCTTATCACCACAGCCAGGAACAGACACGGCTCGCCGTTTGTCGCTACCATGCCATGCTTATGTGATGCATCGTAATATACCGAGTCGCCCTCATTCATGATAAATTCATGATCATCGATTTTCATTCTAAGAGTACCTTTCAGAATATAGTCAAACTCCTGCCCTTCATGGCTTCTCTGCACTATCTCCGAGTTATCGGCCTCTTTGTCATACGGAGCTTCAACCAGGAAAGGCTCGGCATTCCTGTTTTTGAAGAGGTAAGCCAGACTTTGATAGTTCAGCCCTTTTCTTCTTTCGATTCTGAGTCCCCTGCCCTTTTTCACATGGGTATACACCGAAAGGGTCGGGCTGGTTCCCGTTATCAGTTCACTAATGTCCACTCCCAGGCGAGCGGAAACCTTGTACAGGAAAGTAAATGAAAAGTCCTGGTTCCCGGATTCATAGAGCTCGTACTCATCTTCTGTCATTTCCACCACTTTTGCCATTTCACTAACAGATATGCCCAGGTCAATTCTCAATCCCCTTATTCGCTCGGCAATCTCTTTAATCTTGTCTCCCATTTACATGAACCTCCTTCTTGAATTGACTTCAATTTTTAGTAAAAAGCCACTTTGCGGCTCAAATACATGGTTCAGATCAAATCTTTGAAATCAAAAAAGCCCGTCCCGGCAATTTATTTATTGCTGGGACGAGCTTACAACCCGTGGTACCACCCAAATTCAGTCTTTATACGCAAAGACCCTCATTTTCAGGTTCATACAAACCCTAAGCCAGTAACGCGGCAGACGCGATATCTTACATCAAATTTCAGATACCGAACTCCGGAATGATGCCTATAAAACCAATCCTGCCTGCTTTCACCAACCGCAGGCTCTCTTTGAAGGATTACGGTATTATAGAGGTTCCTTCATAGTCTTTTACAATTTTATTATCATAATGATATATTCTTAATCAACAGGTGTCAATAGGTTTTATCAACAGAATGAACCGCATATGAAAAAAATGAACAATAACGGAAATAAAAAAATATGTACGGAAACGCAATGTTATGGTAGGCTATATAAAAGGATATTGTGAAAATTTTCACTACTTTCTTTTCGACAAAAAATCTTGCTTATTTTTAAATACCCAAGTATATTATTTTTATTAATGTATTTTTATTTATACAATAATCTTCTATCTTACTGATGCAAGAAAAATCTTTCTTTTAAAATGCCGGCAGCCTGATTCTGACACGCTCACATCAAAACAGAAAAGGAGAAGATTTTCATGAGTCTGACTGAATCAAACCAGAAGCCAGTACGGTGGCAATATTTACTTACAGGAGCATTAAGCATGCTTTTTGCAGGCATTATTTATGCCTGGTCAATATTAAAAACGCCTTTTGCGGAGTTTGGTTGGTCCGCGTCCCAACTTGCTCTGAACTTTACTCTTACAATGTGCTTTTTCGTGATTGGAGGTATTGTCTCGGGTATTCTGACCAGAAAAACCTCTCCAAAGGTCACAGGCATAGCTTCCGCAGTGCTTGTTTGTCTTGGTTTTAATATGGTTTCAAGAATATCAGGTCAGAATATTTTGATGCTGTACATATCTTATGGAGTTTTGTGTGGTCTGGGCATAGGAATGGCTTACAATGTGTTCATATCTGTTGCCAATGCATGGTTCCCGGACAAAAAGGGCACCTGCTCGGGTATCCTTATGATGAGTTTCGGCGCCAGCACACTGGTACTGGGAAATGTCGCCGCATACCTGTTCCGGGCTGAAAATATAGGGTGGAAAACAACATATGTGATTCTGGGCATAGTAATCGGAGGAATACTTTTGATATCTTCCTTCTTTCTGAAGATTCCCCCGGCTGATATAAAATTCCCGCAGCCTAAGGCAACCAAAAAAAGCAGCAGACAAGAGGACTTCGAAAAAAAGGATTATACAACCTTACAGATGCTTGGCCGGTTTACTTTCTGGAAATTCTTCCTGTATACAATTTCACTGGCAGCTGTGGGGAGCACCGTTATAAGTTTTGCTAAAGATCTGGCAATATTTATAGGTGCAGCTGAAAGTTTTGCAACATCCCTTGTAGGCATATTGTCCATCTGTAACGGACTGGGCAGAATTATATGTGGAGTAATGTTCGATACGGCAGGTCTTCGCCGTACAATGATATTTGCAAATATTATCACCATTGCGGCTCCCACCGTATTGTTACTCTCCATTTTCACCGATTTACTTTTGCTGGGGGTAATCGGGTTCTGTCTTGTCGGACTGTCCTACGGGTGCGCTCCTACTATCAGCTCCACTTTCGTAAGCTCATTCTATGGGAGCAAATACTTTTCCATTAATTTCAGTGTTGTGAATACGACGCTGATACCTGCTTCGTTTACCGCAACATTAGCTGGTTCACTTGTAGCGGCTACAGGGTCATATACAACCCCTGTAGTACTACTCATAGCTCTTTCTGTATTCTCCCTTTTACTGAACCTGAGCATTAAACGCCCATAGGTTATGAGTAATTGCCAGATTTTTATTGAGCCCGTCATGGTATAGCCCTGACGGGCTCTATTAATTTCAGATGAATTGACAATCCTGATCAGATGCTTACAAGTTGATAAAGCTGTTGTTGCCAAAGCGGCTATTGCAAAGAATGAAACTTTCAATGCCAAACCAAATGCCAGGACTGCGAAAAGCTGAGATTGAAAACATTTATTTTAGTAATATAATTATAAGGAAATACGGGATAAGCTTATGTATTGTTGGTACTCATAAGTTACAGGCTTCTCCCGTTTCAGGTACAGGGAAAAACAGAAATGTCATTGCATAATTATACAGTTAACTGTATAATTATTAATCAGGAGGTGTCATTATGACCTTAAATGAAATTATTGCTCTGGATAAAAAGTACTTTATGAACACATTTGGGGACCGGATGCCTGTTTGTTTTGAAAAAGGCGAAGGAATCAAACTGTGGGATCTTGACGGAAAAGTATACTATGATTTCCTTGCAGGAATTGCGGTCAGTGCACTTGGCCATTCCCATCCGGCGCTTGTAAACGCCATTGTGGAACAGGCCCAAAAATATATTCATTGCTCAAACTATTACTATATAGAATCCCAGGCAAAACTTGCACAGCTTATTGTTGAAAACTCCTGCTGCGACAAAGTCTTCTTCGCCAACAGCGGAGCTGAGGCAAATGAGGGAGCAATAAAGCTTGCAAGACTTTATTTCAGGAAGAGAGGGAAGCCTGAGAAATTTGAGATCATAACCCTTGAAAAATCCTTCCACGGCAGGACTCTTGCGACTTTGGCAGCAACCGGCCAGGAAAAATATCAAAAAAATTACTCACCATTAACCCCCAAATTCCTCAGCGTGCCCATGAATGATATTGATGCCCTCGAAAAGGCAATCACCCAATACACATGCGCGGTTATGCTTGAACCCATTCAGGGGGAAAGCGGAGTCAATCCGGCCAATAAAGAATATATCCGCCAGGTCCGCGAACTGTGCAACAGAAAAGACATACTCCTTATTTTTGATGAGGTTCAGTGTGGCCTTGGAAGGACCGGTAAACTGTTTGCTTATGAGCATTTTGGCGTTGAACCCGATATCTTCACCCTTGCAAAAGCCCTGGGAGGAGGATTCCCCATAGGCGCCCTTTGTTCCAAAGAGCCTTTTGCCAGTGCTTTTGAACCCGGGGATCATGGCTCCACTTTTGGAGGCAACCCTCTTGCATGCAGTACTGCTTTTGCCGTCCTTTCAACCATAATAAACGAGAAACTCTCCGATAACTCGGCCAATATGGGTGAATATCTTATTGGCGAACTTACCAGGCTGAAAGGAAAACACTCTTTCATTAATGAAGTCCGCGGAAAAGGTTTAATGGTAGGAATCGAATTCAGTAAGCCAATAGCTGTGGAGCTCAAGCACAAATGCTTTGACAAGGGCTATCTTGTAGGCAGCGTGGGCAACAATATTATCCGTATGCTTCCGCCGTTAATAATCACCAAAGAGGATATTGACAGGTTTATACCGGTTCTGGACAGCATCCTCAGTGAATATGATGCATAAAAAGGGCTCAACCCCAGGCGTCTTGAACAAGACGCCTTTTTTTATGCAACAATACAAGCATAGATGCATACAATTGAATGCAGATATTTTTATATATGGTGATAGTATGCCTGATAACTACAACATGTTTGACAGACTGGGAGGCAGTATCCAAAAGAAAAAGCTTGAGAAAGCCCTGGAGATGTTCCACAATGAGAGTCCCCAGGAATTGCGCCGCAAGGTAGGAAATATCGATACCAGTGAGATATTGGAGAAATTAGAGGAATATAACCCCCAGAAACTTAGACAAATGGGAATCAATATTGATGAATTAAAAGGAAAAATCACAGAAAAAGATTTTGAGAAACTTATCCAGGTTTTGGGACCCGATGGAAGAGTAGTCGTCCAAAAACTGAGATCTTTATTAAAATAAGACTGGAGGCGGTCCAATGGCTGATGACCTCGATAAAAGAATTAAACAGATAGCAGATATGTTTGGGGTTACGGACACACAGAGCCTTAAAAATATTGTTGAGAACTTATCAGCTTCTCAGGAACCTTCCCCTGGCAGCGGAGATACTCAGCAGGAACAGAGTTCATCCCATAATGCAGGCAGTAATTATTACTCCCCTGCCAACTACAACCGAGGAAACAATGCGGCAGATTTTCTGTCCAAAGCCAGTGAAATGATTAATATGTTCAATAATTTTGATGATTCCCGGGTAAGGCTTTTGAATTCGGTACAGCCTTTTTTACGGCCTCAGAGACAGGAACGGCTTGTAAGTGCAGTTCAGCTGTTGAAGATTGTTTCTATTATAAGCAACCTGTCACCTAATAACCGCAATACAGGGGTGAATACTTGATGGAACCAAAAGGTCTCAGTTCTATACCGTTTCCTTATGAGCTGGATGACGGTCCGAAACAAAAGCCGGTTCACCGCAGAGGACCTGTTCCACCGCCGTTTTTCAGTAATCTCAGGCAGGATGATATTATTCTCATCCTCCTTATACTGCTTCTATTGGCGGAAGGAAGCGAGTGCGATTACCTTTTGGTTGCTGTGCTTATATTTATCTTTCTTGCTGGTTTTGACGGCAACGCTTTCGGGTTTTAAAACCTTTTCATAATTTTTAAATATTGCATAATTTTCGGCCTATTGCAAATGCTTTTTATGAAAACTCATTTTGGAGGCATTTCATGAATAAGCGTATTAAAGTTGCATGGGCCTGTTTTATTGCCATTGCTTTGCTGCTTGTGTCAGGGTTCTTTGGCAATCTGCTCTCTGAAGCCAACCAGTACAGCAGAGCAGCTGTCTCATACTATGGTTCAAGCGGCCAGGAAGTCAGGGAAATCCAGAAAAGGCTTAAAGCCTGGGGATATTATAACGGTCCTATAGACGGAAAATACGGGTATTTGACATACCAGGCGGTCAGGTACTTCCAGAGCAAAAACGGTCTTAAGGTTGACGGCATAGCAGGGAAAAACACCTTGTATGCTTTAGGACTTCCCACAGGGGAATACAACCCTTCCGAAAAGCATCTGGATCTTCTTGCCCGGTGTGTTTACGGTGAGGCAAGAGGCGAACCCTACGAAGGGCAGGTGGCAGTGGCCGCAGTTGTTCTCAACAGAGTTGCAGACAGCAGGTTCCCCAACACTGTACCGGGAGTTATTTACCAGCCCGGTGCTTTTGACGCTGTTACTGACGGCCAGATAAATCTGACCCCCAATGAAACCGCGTATAATGCGGCTCGTGATGCCTTGAACGGATGGGACCCGACCTATGGGTGCATTTATTATTACAACCCTGCCACAGCCACAAGCAAATGGATATGGAGCCGCCCCATAGTAGTTAAAATTGGAAAGCACAACTTTGCGAAATAACAGCCAAAAGTGCGCAAAAAAAGAAAAGACCTGTGTGGTCATGCACAGGTCTTATTTTTTTGATTTATTTGTCTCCGGAAATATCAGGCTTTATTCCTGTCTCAATTACTCTGCTTATGGGATCGTATTTGTCTCTGTAGAGCTCTACCCTGTCATTGTCAATAATACGGCTGACGGAGGCGGTAAATCCGGGCACTCCTTCAGACACTACCTTTGTCTTGTTACCTGGAAGGTTATTATTGACGCTTGTTATAACCGGAGGTGGAAGCTCATCGGTTTTTTGAACTATTAATATACCGCTCTTTAATTCTTTTGGGGATATCACAAAAAAGGTCGCTGCCTTGTCTTCTATCTTAGTGAGAAGCATGAGGCTTGCATTGGTTTCGTTCTTCATTACAAGGTCAGGGTTTTCCCCTTCTATTACAGCTTCCAGTCCAGCCTCTGTGAATGAAACAGGTTGTCTTGAAGGTATTCTTTTTACTGTTTTTATCCCTTCAATGGATAACAGAGACTGGTATACGCCCGAAGCAATCCTGTTAAGAGCATCTTTCTCAATATTATCCGAAAACTGTGAAAAGTCGAGGATACTTCCCAATGCTATATCCTCTCCGTTTTTGAACACGGCACCGTTGAGTTTTTCAATGTTCTTTGCAAGTTTGTCGGTAAGTTCAATATCAAACGGGATTTCTGCTTTGGAAACAATTATTGTAAAGTTTTCTTCTTTACTCTCACCACTTGTCACTTCAGCAAATATGGGCGAATTTTCCGGATCTATCTTTAAAGGGTCACCGGCAAAAGAGTTAAGATAGTTGAGGATTTCATTCTCAAGTAAAGAGTAATCAACTTTTTTGCCCGGAACCTGGGGAAAATACAAGAGTGCGCTGTCTTCCACACTGTATTTTTCGGGTATGGGTTCCTGCACAAATTGTGAGAATATGGATTCACATTCTCTTTGTAGCTTGCCCGAATTAAATGTAATAACGGGATTAAAAGCAACTTCCTTTGCAGGTGATAAAAACAGCATGCTTATACCGTCATTGGGTACCACTTTTTTAAGCTCCTCAATTGTCTTGTTTCTGTCTATTGAAACGTCAAAATCGCTGTATGGAATGCTGAATATTTGCCCTCCGACTTCAATTGTCAGCTTGCTGTTTTTGAATTGCTCGGAAAAATGACCGTCAATAGCTTCTGCGGCCTCAATATAGGTCATGTCTTTCAGGGACAGACCGTCCGCAGTAATATTTGCAGATATTGACCCAATTTCAATTGCTGACAGATAAATCATACCCAATGCGGTACCGGAAAGGATCTGAGCTGTGATAACAAATATCCAAATAAACTTCTTCATTACTTTTATCATAATGTATCATCCCAACCAACCAAAAAACGGACCAAAAATTTGGCCCGTTGATGTCTATCCTTCATAGTTCATTACTAATTCTATGAGCTTTCCGTTTTCTTTTGCAGCTTCAATTATCTGGTCTGTTATTGATTCTCCTTCCTGAACTATAACCTGACCTGATAAACCATAGATGGTCTTTGTCACTTTCTTCCCTAATAAATATTGCCTCTGGCGTTGTTCAAACAACTCCGCTGCACTCAGTTCATGATCTTTCGTGTCCTGAACTTCACTTTGGAGGGTCTCAGGTAAAATATTATCATCGGGCTGCGCCAGTTCTGTATCATCAGGAATTATATTATCCAATATAGAAAGCTCTTCCGACTCTGAGGCCACTGTGTCAACTACAGCATTATTTTTTTTTTCAACTTCCTGATAATGCTCTATTGCACTTGGACTCTTAATAAGCTTTTCTATAAAATCGTCCTGAACTACCAGCAGGTCTTTACCAAATGTAATAATACTGCTTCTTGGTATTATCCCTGAACTGGTATCACTATTTGCAGGTATGAACTCTACACCGGTTATATTGTAAGTTTCTTCATCGTTAACATAAAAATCTCCGGTTTGACCCAAAAGGCTGCCTTTTCTTGTTAACACTCTCGTTCCACGAACGGTGATGTTCTTTTGCATCAGCTCAATTGCTGCGGGGATTTTCACAATGTCGCTGATATCGTCAGGCGTTTGAATAGTAAGGGCATATTCACCAATACCTAATACTCTGTCGGCAGGAATTACGCCTCCTGAAAGAGACCTGATGCCACTATCGATGACGAAAAAATCAATCGTGCCTTTAGATGCATTAACAATGACGTTTTTGACCTTGCCAATCTCATTTCCGTCGAAAATGCTCACCACTGGCAAACCTATAATCTGCTGAGCTGTTTTCATTCTCAGCTACCCCCTTACGGTTACATAAATAGTCAAAGCATAACAAAAAAGTTATTAAACAATATAATAATATCAGTAAAACCTAAAGTTATCAATGAATATTACAGATATTTTAAAGATTTTGCAATATTTCTTCTTTTATAGCAGGATTCAACATTATTTTTCCTGATTCCAGGAACTCTCTTGCCTTGCTGCTTTGATTACTCAGCTTATACAAAGAACAGAGCTCCACGGCGAGCAATTCAAGAAGACTGCCATCCTCAATCCTGGATATTGCCTTTTCGCACATCAGTATTGCTCCTGCATAATTATTCTCATATTTATATTCTGCCACTTTCTCAATAAGTTCCTCAATGCAGGCAGATTCATAAAGCTCTGAGCCTTCTGACTCAACAGGAGCAGCCGTTTCATCAATATCAACTGCGTGTTCAAATTCAATTTCAAGCTCAGAGTCGGAAACTTCTTCAGGATAGGTAATTTGTTCAGAATCAGAGATGTGTCCGGATTCAGAAGTTGTCCCAACCTCAGGTGCAGGTTCAGATTCAACAGTCAAACCGGATTCGGTAAGATAGCTTTCAAGATCGATAACTTCAGTGGTAGCTGCCTGTAATGTATCACCAGTCGGGCCTGCTTCGACGGAAACAAATATCGGGCTTGTCCGGTCGCCGGAGCCTTCCTCAGGCTCGGTTTCAAATTCGAAAGTACTCTCATCTTCCTGACCGGAAATTTCTGCGGGTACATCAGGGATTTCCTCTGAAGCTGCCGCCTCCACAAAGGCAGAACTGTCAATTAATGTTTCACTGTATGTATCTGAAAGCACAGGTATTTCAAGATCACTGCTCTCTGTATCAACATCTTCATGGGTTTGTTCTTCTGTCTGACTAAGCAATTTTTCCTGCGAAATTGCTTCAGTTTCAAAATCTTTCTGGGCGAGAATTTCAACATTTTCGGGAATTTCAGAGTCTTCCCTGAATATTTCTTCTATGCTTCTGGTATCTTCTTGTTCTGCCGGTATTTCAGCCTGCTCTTCAATTGGAGTATCCGGAAGGATTTCTTCACTACCCTGAGCTTCGGCCTGGTTCTGTTTCTCTGATACAAACTTCATCAGGATTTTTTTCTGAATCAGCATAAAAACGCAGGAGGCAAGAGCAATCAATATTACTAAAGATAATGCCACCGAACCTGCAATAGAAAAGTACAGACTGTTTACCATTGTTTTAGCAAGAATGGGAGTAAGAATTGCGCAAACAACGGCAAGCGCTGTACATACAAACAAATTCAACTTATTACTTATGTCTGCCTGCCCTCTCTTTTTCATTCTGACGAAAACTATGGCAGATATAAGGACAATGGTTGCAGATACTATTGCAAAGTAAATTTCATACATCAGGTTCGTCCACTCCGTCATTTGTATATAACTCTGATACCTATATCGGAATTATACCCTTTATTCCTAGCAAAAATCAAATTATTGAATTGTTACTTTCCAAAATACTCGTCAATTCCTGTTTTAATTGCCTTTGCAAGCGCCTCCTGATATTCGAGGGTTTTTAGTTTTGCCTCCTCCTGTTCATTGGACAGAAAACCACATTCAATAAGAGCAGTTGGCACTTTAAGATCCCTGAAAATAATGATCCTGTCTTTTTTCAGCAGAGCAACCCTTTTATTCTCGGGATCGGCATTTTTAACTATAGAGTTCTGTATGGTTTTGGCAAGCCTTTCACTGTCAACCGAAGACGGAGGATAAAAAGTCTGAGCCCCTTTATATCTGGTATCCTTAAATCCGTTCATGTGTATGCTGACAGCTATATCGGCGCCGCTTTCGTCAATAATTTTCTTTCTCCTTGTAAGGTCCTGTTTTCTTTTTTCATAGATTTCAGTGGTGCCTTCCTTGTACTGCAGGCAGTCTTCGGTTCTTGTCATTATGACCGTATAGCCATCCTGTTCCAGATAGCTTTTGAGTAACTGGGCAATTCTTAAATTCAAATCTTTCTCAGTAATTCCCGAATAGTCACTTACAACTCCCGGGTCTTCCCCTCCATGTCCTGCATCTATTACAACAACTGCTCTGCTGTCGCTTTTTGAAGCCTCTTTTATAGGATTGGCTCCACTGTCAATACTGAATATCGCAATTGACAAAAACAGAATCAAAAGAATGAGAACCGCGTTTTTACGTTTCACTAACACAATCATTTCTAACCCCATCCCTGAGACATATTTACTCTAAATATATTCAGGGGAGGGTTGGACATATAACAAAAAACGCGGACCCTTATTATCAATAGTAGATATCAACACTCTCAGAGGCAAGCTTCTTCTCCTCGTCCTCCGCGTGGGCGTTTGCCGATCTAACTATTTCGGATATGGTTTTTATAATTGCGCCCGTACCCAATATCCAGATGGCGGCGTTAACAATGAACGAGATAATACCTGTAAGCCATGAAATAGCGGAGATACCTCCTGCCAGCTCAAGGATAAACCTTACTGCAGCAATAAGCCCCAGACCCAAAGCAAGCCTTGCAGGCACATTGCTGTTTTTCTTCAAAAGGGAATCCCCCAGCCACATTGATACCGGAATTTCAGCAAAGGCTGACGTCACAATGGCAACAGCGGCGAACACAAAGCCCGCGAACATGAATACCGAAACTTTCAGTACAAAAACAGTAATAAGGAGCAGAATTATCAGAAAGATTGCGCCGCCCACGAGGCTCCCGAATGTCGCAACGCCAATTCCTGCTGCTGAAGCAGGTTTTATTCCGATAAAGGTTCCCGCATTTTTGAAAAACCGCGGAAACATCTTATAAATAAGAAGCGCAAACAAGTAATAAACAACCAGGGTCAGAAGGCGCCTTACATAAGGCATAATGCCCTTAGCAGCACTTTGTTTCTCCGGAGCAGCCTTTACGGCAATATACTCATATTCACCCACCTGCACTCCCGACGGGACATGGTACTCGGTTGTACCTTCGTATGTAAGTTTACCTTTGATAACTGTGCCCGGCAGAATATTAAGACTGGACACTTCCTTCATGCTATGGATAAAAACATCGCCGCCAAAAGTACCGCTTAAAGTTACGTTGGACCCAAAAATATGGGTATTCCCTTCAATATTTCCCGAAGAGCTTATTCTTTCCCCGAAAATATAGGCATTTTTCTTTATGGAAGTCTCATCGGTGATAACGACACTTGCGCCGAAAACCATAGCATTACGCCCTATCTGAGAAGATATGCTTACCGAATTACCGAAAACTCTTACACTACCTCCCGCACTTCCGTTAACCACCATCTGATTGGCAAAAGCGATGATGTCCCCTTCAACATCACCATCGTTAAGAAGGCTCTGGGCAAACCCGATCAGGTCACCTTTAACGGTTCCCTTGTTCTCCACCACATTGTCTGCGGCAAAAAAATCACTTGGAATAATGCTTCCGGCAGCCACCGATGGGTTTTCATCTGCAAATGCAAGAATTGCTCCGCTTGTCAGAACAAGCACCAGAATTGCACATACAATGACCTTAACATACTTTCTCATCATATACCTCCTAAGCTGGATGGCCGATAATTCAAAATATCATTCCATAACAATATATTAATACCATGGTTTTCCAATATCAAGCATTCAGAAAACTTTCCCCGGTCTTTGTTAAAACATTTTAAGCTGTGTATCCTCTTTGTCCTCGTCTTTAAGATAGCATCCTATAGCGGGAATATTCGCCCTGTAGTACTCCGGATCCTTGAGGTTTGTTTCTGAAAGGGGAAGGACTTTTCTTAGGAAACTACCTTTCTTGGACTTAAGCACTCCTACGCCCTGGGAGTTTCGGGTGGATTTTGGGTTGATTTGTGATGTGTTGAACACAAGCACTTTGTCAATATTGCTGAAGGCCACAAAATCGGTATCCTCGGAAAGATAAAAGATGTCGACAAGGGGAGCCTCATCAAAGTACGCATTGGCAAGTTTCTTCCTGTTTGTCTTGGTGGCATAGCTTGAAACGAATATTTTGGCCATCTTTCCATTCTCGAAAGCGAAAAGGAAATACCCCCTGTAATCATCGGTTGCATGTATCTTTATTATCTTCTCGTCCTCTTCCAGATCCAGGATGTTGTTGAGGTAATCACCCAGAACACTTACTTTGCTGTCTGCAAGTTCATGGATTTTCATTTTGTAGACAACGGCCTTATTGGAGAACAGAAGAAGATCGGCCTTGTTGTGGGTCTCTGTTTCCTGGATAATAAAGTCGTCCTCTTTAAGCTTATGCTCGCCGGCAGCCCGCAGAGAAGTCAGGGGTATTTTCTTCAAATATCCCTGATCGGTCAAAAACATGCGCACATTGTAGTCTTCAATGAAGTTTTCCTCAGTTACTACTTCTATTTCCTCCTCCGCAATAATCTCTGTGCGTCTTGGTTTTCCATATTTCTTTGCAATTTCCTTAAGCTGATTGCAGATAATATCCAGCACTCTGCTGTCCCGTGCCACAATATCCTTTAAATCGTCGATCTCATTTTTGAGGGCATCAATATCGGCTGTCTGCTTAAGGATATACTCCTTATTGAGATTTCTCAGCTTTATCTCGGCAATAAACTCGGCCTGAACCTCGTCTATTGAAAATCCTTTCATAAGGTTGGGCACAACCTGGGCTTCCTGTTCGGTATTGCGGATAATGCGAATTGCTTTGTCTATGTCCAGCAATATCTGGGCAAGGCCTTTAAGCAAATGGAGACGTTCTGATTTTCTCTTTATTTCAAACTCGCATTTTCTTCTGATGGAATCCATCCTGAACTGAATCCAATAGTCCAGAATCTCTTCTATGCCCAGCACCATGGGCTTCTGGTTAATAAGTACATTGAAGTTGCACCCGAAACTGTCCTCCAGTGGAGTCAGTTTAAAGAGTTTATTCATTATTTCATCGGGATCAGAATTACGTCTTATATCAATAGTGATTTTAAGTCCGTCAAGGTCGGTTTCGTCCCTGACGTCGGTTATGTCCTTTATTTTATTTCCCTTAATTATACCGGCAATGGCCTCGATTATTGCTTCTGTGGAAGTTGTGTAAGGAATTTCGAATATTTCAATGCAACTGTTCTTCTTGTCGAATTTATATTTTGCCCTGATTTTAAAGGAGCCCCGGCCGGTTTCATATATTTTTCTTATGGCATGCTCATTGAAAATAAGCTGGCCGCCTGTTGAGAAATCCGGAGCTTTCAGATACCTTAAAAGGTCGATATTGTCCTGCTTGATATAGGCAATTGTGGCTTCGCAGACTTCCTTTAAATTAAAGCTGCAGATATTGCTCGCCATTCCGACGGCTATACCCTGGTTTGGGTTGACAAGGATGTTTGGAAATGCCGAAGGCAAGAGCACAGGTTCTTTCATGGTACCGTCATAATTATCCATGAAATCCACCGTGTTCTTGTCAATATCCCGGAACATTTCTTCGCATATCTCTGTAAGTTTTACCTCGGTGTATCGGGGAGCCGCAAAACGCATATCCCTCGAATATACCTTGCCGAAATTACCCTTTGATTCCACAAGCGGGTGCAAAAGCGCATCATGGCCGGTTGTAAGCCTTACCAGTGTTTCGTAAATGGCCATATCTCCATGGGGATTGAGCTTCATGGTCTGACCGACCACATTGGCTGATTTGGTTTTCTGGCCTTTCAACAACCCCATCTTGTACATGGTATATAAAAGCTTCCTGTGGGAAGGTTTCAGCCCGTCTATCTCCGGAATGGCACGTGAGACTATAACGCTCATGGCATAAGGCATGTAGTTTATTTTTAAAGTATCAACAATAGGCTTTTCAATAAATTTGCCCTGCATGGTATACCCCTTTCAAAGCTGGTAATTCAAAAAGACTTTCAGGATGGTTAAGATACGTCAATCAATTCCATATACTCATGTCCGTGTTCGGAGATATAATCTTTACGTCCCTGAAGGTTATCGCCCAAAAGAAGGTCGAAAAACTGATGGGTCAGTTCCGCATCATCGGGCATTACCTTTATAAGCCGCCTGGTTTCCGGGTTCATGGTAGTTTCCCACATCATTTCAGGGTCGTTCTCTCCAAGTCCTTTGGATCTTTGGACAATTACCTTCTGATCCTTGAATTTTTTCAGTATCTCTGCCTTCTCCTGCTCATTATAGGCAAAATAGCTTTTCCCTTTTACGGTGATTTCAAATAGCGGGGATTCGGCTATATATACCTTGCCCTTTTCAATCAGGGTAGGCGCAAGACGGTATATCATGGCAAGAATAAGTGTTCTTATCTGATAGCCGTCCACATCGGCATCTGTACAGATAATTATTTTGCTCCACTTAAGATTGTCAATGTCAAAGGAGTTGAGACCCTTGGCATGTTTGCTGTTGATCTCCACACCGCATCCCAGAACCTTGATAAGGTCGGTGATTATTTCACTTTTGAATACCTGGTGCAAATCGGCTTTAAGGCAATTGAGAATCTTTCCGCGGACGGGCATTACAGCCTGGAAACTGCTGTCGCGGGCCATTTTTACAGAACCTAACGCGGAGTCTCCTTCCACTATATACAGTTCTCTTATGCTTACATCCTTGCTCCTGCAATCCACAAATTTCTTGACCCTGGCAGAAATATCCATATTGCTGCTCAGCTTTTTCCTGACATCAATCCTTGCCTTCTCAGCAGATTCACGGCTTCTCTTGTTGATTAGAACCTGAGCGGCTATTCTGTCAGCCTCTTCCTTGTTCTCTATAAAGTAGACCTCAAGCTGCTCTTTTAAAAAGTTTGTAATCGCTTCCTGAATAAAACTGTTGCTAATAGCTTTTTTGGTCTGGTTTGCATAGCTGGTCATTGTAGAGAAGGTGTTGGTAATAAGGATAAGGCTGTCCTCAATATCACTGAAGGTAATCTTGGTCTCATTCTTGTTGTATTTGTTGTTGTTTTTCAGGTATTTATCAAGCTCGGCGACAAAAGCGGCTTTCACTGCCTTGTCCGGGGCCCCTCCGTGCTCCAGCCAGCTTGAGTTATGATAATACTGAATGGTATTTACTTCGTTGTTAAAGCAAAAGGCAATCTGCATTTTGACCTTGTATTCAGGTTTGTCCTCCCTGTCCCGGCCCTTTGCGGATCCCTCGAAAAAGACAGGTTTGGTCAGCCCCTTATCTCCGCTCAATTCTGCCACATAGTCCACAATACCATTTTCATATCTGAAAGTTTCTGTCGTTCCCTGGATTTCATCAATAAATTCAAAAGTCAGCCCTGCATTTACTACAGCCTGTTTTTTAAGAACATCCCTGAAGAATTCAGCGGGGATTTTTATATCGGTAAATACCTCCAGGTCAGGTTTCCAGGTCTGAATGGTACCTGTATGCTCATAATCCCATTTGGTCTTTTTAAGACCTCCGATGTTCTCACCTTTTTCAAAATGCAGCTCATATTTATACCCGTCACGAAATACAGTCACATCCATCCATTCGGAACTGTACTGGGTTGCGCAGGCTCCCAGGCCATTAAGGCCAAGGGCGAACTCATAGTTTTCGCCGGTATTGTTGGCATATTTTCCTCCGGCATAAAGCTCACAGTATACAAGCTCCCAGTTATACCTCTCTTCTTTCTGGTTGTATTCAACCGGAATACCCCTGCCCTGATCTTCCACAGTTATGGAATAGTCCTTATGCCTTATAACACGGATAAAGTTTCCGAAACCTTCCCTGGCCTCGTCTATGGAATTGGAGAGAATCTCAAAAAAGGAATGCTGGCAACCTTCCAGCCCGTCCGATCCGAAGATGACCGCAGGTCTTAAGCGGACCCTGTCCGCGCCTTTTAAAGAGGTGATGCTCTCGTTGTCGTACCTTGTCTTTCGTTTAGCTGACATTTTTTCACTCCTGTTGGTATATTGTCTTTATATTGTCTTTTTATCTACATATTGGTATTTTGACTTTTTTCGAAATAACCCGCTACAAAACACCGCCATAATTATATTACCATTTTACTGATAATTCTTCTTCATTATTGCTGTTGATATTCCCCATATTAATATCGGTACGGATACAGGTTTATCACCATATCTCCTGTAAGTCTGATTCATAAAAGATTTGTGTGTCCTATGATATTTTAACAAACATTTGTTCTTGGCGCAAAGTTTTGATTTGCTGTTGACAAATCATTACTGTTGTTGTACTATTGTATTAAGCACTTAATACAATAGTACAAGGAAGTGAGAAAAGAATGCCATGGGATCTAAAATCAGACCGGCCAATTTACACTCAGCTTATTGAAATGATTGAACTTAAAATATTTTCGGGTGAATATCCCTTAGGTTCCAACCTTCCGTCGGTACGCGATCTGGCAAATGAGGCATCAGTAAATCCGAATACCATGCAAAGGGCACTTGCCAGACTGGAAGAAGACGGCCTTATCGTAACCCACAGAACCAGGGGAAGAACTATTACGGAGGACGCTGATATGATAAAAAAAGCTAAAAGCAGGCTGGCTAAAACTCATATTGCCGGGTTCCTGGAAAAAATGAAACTTATGGGTTTTGATAAAGACGAAGTTTTAGTTCTGATTAATGAAATGATAGAGGAGATGAAAAAATGAATCCAATCCTTGAATGCAGACACCTTTACAAGAATTTCGGGAGCAAGAGTGCTTTAAACGATATTAATTTCAGTATCAACCGGGGACGGATTGTGGGTCTGCTTGGCCCGAACGGCAGCGGAAAAACTACAATAATAAAGCTTGCCAATGCACTTCTTACGCCCACAAAAGGTGAAAAACATGGAAACTCATTGTCAGCAAACTCTTAATCTCTGTGATGTGGACTGTAATAAGCCTGATTACCGCATTTATATCCATCCTTATTATTGCCTCAAGGGACATATCCTTCCGGGAAATGCTTGAGCAGTTCAAACATGCCTGGCAGACCGCATACAGCTATTTAGGCTCTTCACTTTGGCTTAATATTGCTGAGATACTGGTAAGCGCCGTTATGAGCTTGATTGCCGGTATATTGGTTATATATGCTTCAATATCAATCGGACACCTATTTAACAAGCACAGAATGCTTACCTCCTTCGGAGCATTCCTTTGTCTTAATACCATTGCGCAGATTATCACTGCCATAGCAACAACCATGATACTGCGGATAACCTTTAATCCTTTGGTACGAACAGAAGTTACGCCATTGGATCCTACTTTTCACAGTTTCATGTGGTGTGCCATAATACTGTCGTTCTTATTTGCAATAGCCTATTATACGATTACGAACCTTATTCTCTCAAAGCGGCTGAATCTTGAATAACGATTGCGTTAAAAAGAACACTCCGGAAGTGACGTTCCGGAGTGTTCTTTTTATCCAGGTTATTTATTTTTCTAAATTATTCTTTTATCAGATTCTTCGAACACTTAATTCTACGAAGCAGGGTCTATTTCCCTCTTTTTGCGTTTTGCAGGCGGCAAGGCTTTCCGGTGCTCGCCAAGTATTAATTCCGGCTGCTGGTTATTGATTACGCATTCTTTCGTAATGATGCACTTTTCAACATCTTCCCTGGAAGGAATGTCAAACATTACATCCAGCATTATGTCTTCCATTATGGCTCTTAAACCACGGGCACCGATTTTTCTTTCAAGGGCCTTGTCGGCAATAGCCTCCAATGCTTCCTGCTCTATTTCAAGCTGAACGCCGTCCAATTCAAAGAGCTTCTTGAATTGTTTCACCAAAGCATTTCTGGGCTTGGTCAGTATATCCACCAGCGCATTCTTGTCAAGCTGATGCAGTGAAACAGTAATGGGAAGCCTTCCTACAAATTCAGGAATGAGCCCGAATTTTAGCAGATCCTGGGGAGTGACCTGTTCGAAAATCTCTCCCACGTCTTTTTCCTTGCGGCTTACCACATTGGCGCCGAATCCCATTGCTTTCTTGCCGGTGCGGTTCTGAATGATCTTTTCAAGGCCGTCGAAGGCACCGCCGCAAATAAACAGGATATTTGTGGTATCAATCTGAATGAATTCCTGGTGAGGGTGCTTTCTTCCGCCCTGGGGCGGTACCGAAGCCAATGTGCCTTCAAGTATTTTCAGGAGGGCCTGCTGAACACCTTCTCCGCTCACATCCCTTGTTATCGAGGGGTTGTCAGATTTTCTCGCAATCTTGTCAACTTCGTCAATGTAAATGATACCTCTTTCTGCCCTCTCAATGTCATAATCCGCTGCCTGAATCAATTTAAGAAGAATATTTTCAACGTCTTCGCCCACGTAGCCCGCCTCTGTCAGAGAGGTGGCATCCGCAATGGCAAAGGGTACATTGAGAATCTTGGCAAGGGTCTGGGCGAGGTAAGTCTTTCCGCATCCGGTGGGGCCCAGCATCAGAATATTACTTTTCTGAATTTCGACATCATGGCGCCCGCCATTGCTTCCGATACGCTTATAGTGGTTGTATACCGCAACTGAAAGCGTACGCTTGGCTCTTTCCTGGCCAATTACATACTCGTCCAGAATCTTTTTGATCTCCTGGGGTTTGGGCAGTTCATCAAGTGTTGGTTCAATGGAACTGTCCTCAAACTCCTCTTCGATTATTTCAGAACATAATTCTATGCATTCATTGCATATATATACTCCGGGGCCTGCTACAATCCTGTTGACCTGCTCCTGCGTCTTTCCGCAGAAAGAGCACTTTACCTGCCGTTTATCTTCGTATCGCGCCATTTATATCACCCCGTCACTCGTCTCTCCATCACCTGATCAACCAAACCGTAATCTTTGGCCTCTGCGGCAGTCATGAAATAGTCTCTTTCTACGTCAATTTCAATTTTGGAGAGGGGCTGGCCGGTCTTTTCAGCCAGTATCCGGTTCAGTACATCCTTTACTCTTAAAATCCATTCGGCATGAATCTTGATGTCTGTCGCCTGTCCTCTTGCACCGCCCAAAGGCTGATGGATCATGATTGTACTGTTTGGAAGTGCAAATCTTTTTCCTTTGGTGCCTGCCGCAAGAAGGAAAGCTCCCATACTTGCTGCCATGCCGACACAAATTGTTGAAACATCGCATTTAATATATTGCATGGTATCATAAATCGCAAAACCTGCAGTGACCGAGCCACCCGGACTGTTTATATAGAACTGAATATCCTTGTCAGGATCTTCAGCTTCCAGGAACAGCATCTGTGCCACAATGAGGCTTGCAGTTACATCATTGACTTCATCACTTAGGACAATAATTCTATCTTTCAAAAGCCTGGAATAGATATCATAGGATCTCTCTCCCCTGCTGCTTTGCTCAACAACAATAGGTACCAATGACATATTAAAGCCTCCTTTACTTATAAATTCTTTTATATACTTAACTTTCTGTCTTCTCTTTAAACGATTTCCCAAATAGCTTATGCTTTTGCGTTCTCCACCAGGAGCGCTATGGTCTTCCTTCTTTCTATGGAATCCTTAATATATTCTATATCGTCAGAACGCAAATGTTTCTTCATTTCTTCCACAGGTTGGTTGTAACGGTCAGCCATTTGCTTCAGTTCCTCTTCATATTCTTCAGGGGTAACCTCGATGTTTTCAACCTCGGCAATCTTATCCATTACAAGCTGGGTCTTGACATCCTCGTAGGCACTTTCCCTGTAGTCCTCCCTGAGCTTGCTTTCTTCCATTCCCATCATCTTCAGATAGCTTTCAAGGCTCATTCCCTGATAGCGGAGCTGCAGGTCAAACTGGTTAAGCATGGCATCCAGACGGCGGTTGACCATAACTTCCGGAATGTCGCACTGTGCGTTATCAACAGCCTTCTTGATGATCTCATCTTCAAATTTGCGGTCAGCCTGTGCCTGTGCCCTTTCAGTGAGTTTCTTCCTGATATCGGCCTTGAATTCATCAAGGGTCTCAAATTCACTTACATCGGAAGCGAACTCATCGTTGATTTCAGGGAGCTCTTTTTTCTTGATCTCATTTATCTTAACCTTGAACAGAGCGGCCTTTCCTTTTAAGTCCTCACTGTGGTAGTCTTCAGGGAAAGTAACATTTACATCAACTTCACTGCCCAGTTCAGCTCCTATAAGCTGGTCTTCAAAGCCGGGGATGAATGTTCCGGAACCTACAACAAGGGTATAGCCCTTGGCTGTTCCTCCTTCAAACTTAACCCCGTCAACGCTTCCTTCAAAATCAATATTGACAGTGTCCCCATCCTGTACAGGGCGGTCTTCTATTGAAATCAGTTTGGAATTTCTCTCAGCTATTCTTTTGAGTTCTTCTTCCACATCGTCATCTGTAACGACAACTTCTTCCTTCTTGGCTTCGAGGCCCTTATAATCGCCCAGAACAACTTCCGGTTTAACAGTCACTGTAGCTGTGAAAATAAAATCCTTACCGCTTCCTATCTGGACTATATCTATTTCCGGACGGTCCACAGGTTCAATATTGTTCTCGTCTATTGCCTTGTCATAGGCATCAGCGCATGCAAAATTTATTGCATCTTCATAAAGTACATGTTCGCCATAATACCTTTCAACCATTGCCCTGGGAGCCTTGCCTTTTCTGAATCCCGGGATATTGAACCTTGACTTGTTTTTCAGGAAAGCCTTGTTCAAATATTCGTCAAAAGCCTTGGCTTCCACCTGGATTTCAAGTTTTACTGTGTTCTTTTCCATTTTTTCGATCTTAACACTCATATTTTTATATCCTCCTAAGATATGTACCATTTATGGACCTATAATTAACCTGGTTTTTCACTTATAAAATGAAAATCCTATTATTTTATAAACTAATTGATTATATCATAGCCAAAATTTTAGAACAACCGGCTTTTACCTAAGAAAACCAACTCATTGCCCGCCCTTAATCATATAATTTTACAGGATTAAAATCAACTATATTGCATGAAACAAGAAGATATCTGATGCCGTCTATTGTTTCGTCCTTCCATGTTTCATTAGCCTTCCCATGAATATGACCATAAATGCATGTTTTTACGTTAAACTCCTTAAGTATTTGAGAGAACTCATTGGGATTGTGTTTTAAATCAAAAGGCGGATAATGCAGCATGGCTATAAGCTCTCCGCCCAGTTTCACGGCTTCCCTGAGGGACAACCTGAGCCTCTCCAGTTCCCGGTTGAAAATCTTTCTGTCTTCCTGGGTGAAATCCTCATCATCCTGGGGCTTCCATCCCCTTGTCCCGCAAATGGTCCGGGAACCTGCCCTGTATGCATTATTATGAAGAATATTAAGTGATGTAAATCCCTTCGCGTCAAAAAAAGACCTGAATTTATTCAAGGTACTCCACCAGTAATCATGATTCCCTTTTGACAATATTTTCTTTCCCGGCAGGGAATCTATAAATTCAAGGTCAGGAGCTGCTTCTTCAAGGTTAATTCCCCAGGATATGTCCCCGGGGATCAACACATAGTCGTCATCATTAATGACTTTAAGCCAGTTCTCCTTTATATTGGAAGGATGATCGGCCCAACCGAAAACATTCATTGGTTTATCGGTCCCAAATGACAGATGCAAGTCTGAAATTGCATATATGGCCATAAACAACTCCGTCAGATTTATTCCTCATTTGACTCTTTTGAGTCAATCAGGGCGAACCGGATGGAACCCTCTGCTGCCACAGCATCCTCCACAGTCGCTTTTACATCCGCTTTTCCCATTCCCCGCCTGAAAGCGGTAAATTCAACATGCAGCTTGAGCACATCTCCCGGGATTACCTGTCTTCTGAACTTGAAATTCTCAACACCGGTAAATACACCTATTTTACCCTTGTTGGATTCCATGAGCATACCTGCCGCACAGGCACACTGGGCGAGGGCTTCGAGGATCAGAACTCCCGGCATAATGGGCTTTCCGGGAAAGTGCCCCTGAAAAAAAGGTTCATTGAATGTGACATTCTTAATACCCGTCGCTTTGGTTCCGGGGGTTAACTGCTGTGCCCCTTCCTCAAAAAATACGGTTACTCTGTCAAGAAGAAGAAACGGATATCTGTGGGGCAGCACTTTCAGTATATCTTCCCCAATAAGCTCTTTCTTTATCAGGTTCAAAGAATATGCGCCTCCTAATCTTGTTCCCAGTTATGGTATATATTCTGGACATCGTCATGATCCTCAAGCCTGTCAATCAGTTTTTCCATGTTCTCTATTGCTTCCGGATCGGTCAGTTTAACATAGGTCTGGGGAATCATGGTCACTTCGGCAGATACAAACTCATATCCCTCTTTTTCCAGGGCCTCACGTACACTTGTGAAGTCATCCGGATCGGTTATGATTTCAAAATATTCATCCTCGGCAAAGAAGTCCGAAGCTCCTGCGTCAAGGGCAGCAATCATAATATCGTCTTCGTTCATGCCTGGTTTTTTCTCTATAATAATTTGCCCTTTTTTATCAAACATAAAAGATACGCAGCCGGTCGTACCCATATTTCCGCCGAATTTATCAAAGAAGTGGCGGACGTCGCCTGCGGTTCTGTTTCTGTTGTCGGTCAACGCTTCAACTATAACCGCAACACCGGAAGGACCATAGCCTTCGTAGGTAATGGCTTCGTAATTGGCGCCATCATTGTCGCCGGCAGCTTTCTTTATGCTTCTTGCTATGGAGTCGTTGGGCATGTTATTTGCTTTCGCTTTTGCAATGACATCTCTTAATCTTGAATTGCTGACAGGGTCCGGACCTCCGGATTTAACAGCAATAGCAATTTCACGGCCCAGTTTGGTAAATAATTTTCCCTTTTGGGCATCGGTCTTTTCTTTTCTGTGCTTGATATTTGACCATTTTGAATGGCCAGCCATATAGAACACCCCTTAAAATAAGTCTAAATCTACGATACTTTATCCATGATTCTTGTTTGATACTTCTTCTGTATCCTTATATTACTCTTTAGTTATCCGGAATTATTTTCCCGTTTGCATCAAGTTTGACCTCTTTAGTACCTTTAACCTCGATCCTTAATGCCCCGCTGGTAATCTCCCGGACCTGCTGCTGTAAAAATTCCATTTTCTCAGGAGGAGAATAAACGGTGTATTCCACTTTTTCTCCATATTCGGTATCCCCGATTATGAAGCCTTCATTTATTAAAATATTTTGAAGTTTACCTGACAGATGATATTCTATCGGTATTTTTATCTCATGGCAAGACTTTACCCAAACCTCCCCGGCTTCATTGACCGCGCCGGCACAGGCTTTGCCGTAAGCCCTTACCAGTCCGCCCGCTCCCAGCAGTATTCCTCCGAAATACCTGGTTACAACCACAACCACGTTTTGAAGCTCTCTTTTACGCAGGACATCCAAAATAGGCAGCCCTGCAGTTCCCTGAGGCTCACCGTCATCGCTGTATCGCTGGAAAAGTGCATCGTTTTCAACAGAATAGGCATAGCAATTGTGGGTGGCATCCCAGCATTCCGATTTTACAGTCTGGATAAAGTCCAGTGCCTCCTGCTCTGTTGATACAGGTTTAGCTCTGGCAATAAAACGTGAGCGCTTTTCTTCAAGAACGAAATAGCCATCTTTCCCAATAGTCTTGTAATTCTTCAAACCTTACCCCTTTAATATATCCATGTTGATTTAATTTTGCTTATCTTATTGAAGTAATTTCCTGTTTATTACTTCTCAAATAATAAAAAGAATTGTATTTCCAACAAAAAGCACTAAAGGATGACAAAAGTCATCCTCATTTTATCAGAATTATATTTACATATTCAACCCGCCCGCAGACAGGACTAAAGGTCTGATTCTCCTTTTTTGAAATTGCAGTACTTTTTATATGACTGAAGAAGGAGAGACTTATCCTGGCTGTAAGTAACCATATCAACAGCTTCTTCGATGCCAAAAAAGCCGGCTTCAGTGAATCTTTCAGGCTCCGAAATCCTTATTTCATCACTGTCGGTCTCCATTATATACCATGCAATACGGTTGCACACAGGTTTCTGCCTGGTTATTGAATAGAATTCATAATATGTTCTTCCTGCAGGTTCAATAACTTTCCCATTTATCCCGGTTTCCTCGTAGACCCTCCGTATTGCTGCGGCCTGCGGATCTTCACTGTCTTTTATCAAACCTTTCGGCATGACCCACTCATTTTTCTCATTTAAGAAAAGAAAAACTTTATTGTTGTAAAATATCACGCCTCCGGCACAGTCCCTTAACAGCATTATTAAACTCCTTTCATCCCCTTAACCTTTCATCAGGCACAAAATATATGACTTTTATAAAAGGAGGAACGAGATATCATTGTAGGTAATAAATCTATACCATTTATTTTCGGCATTTAAACATATTTTTTATTATCATTTTTGTAAAAAATGCTGAGTTTGCCAAGAGGAGCCAATTTGCGCTGTTGAACGGGTCTGTATTTTACTATAGAAAAATAATCCGTAAATTCAAAATTAAGGCGCCGGGAAAATATTCCCCAGGCGCCTTGCCGATACTCAGAATTTCAGAACTCAGGCTCTATAAGCCCATATCCGCCGTCATTACGTTTGTAGACTACATTGACGGTTTCTGTCTCCGAATTGATAAATACGAAGAAATTGTGGGAAAGCAGATTCATCTGCAGAATAGCTTCCTCCAGATCCATGGGTTTTATGGGGAAACGTTTAGTTTTAACTAATTTATAATCTGTATCCTCATCAATATCTTCATGAATATCAAAGTTCTGGGGTATCATTTCATCCTGATGGATCTTCTTACCCAACTTGGTTTTGTGTTTTCTGATCTGGCGTTCAAGTTTTTCCACAACCAAATCCATTGAGGTATACATATCGGAGCTGCATTCTTCAGCACGGATTATTGTACCTGCCGAATAAATAGAGACCTCAAAAATATTCCTGTCTTTTTCTGTTTTGAACATGACAACCGCTTCAGCGTCAGGTCTGAAAAACTTTTCAAATTTTTTGAGCTTTTTCTTTGCCATGTCCTGCATTGCCTGGGTAACAGTTACGTGCTTGCCCTTTATGGTGTATTTCATAGTAACAACTCCTCTCAACAGGTTTCTATATAAATATTACCCAATTAATCCCCTCACAAATCAGTGAATTTATCCACAAAAATATCAATAGAATTTCCACATGGGTAATTTCTGTGGATAATTATGTGGAAAATGTGGAGAACTTGCTCTGTATCTTAGTTTCATCGCACAGTTATCCACAAACATGCATTATTTCATTGTGAAAGAGGATGAAAAAAAAAAGCAGGTTTGATTCCTGCTTTTATTTTTATTTATAATCATTGTTTTATATTACCAAGGTTTATTTCCTTGAGGACCAAGGAATATTTCTTAAACTTAAGATTATTTTTTTATAAACATCTGGACAAAGACATATCCGTACTTGTTGCTTTCAGCAATTCCTATACCGGTGTAGTTGTATGAGCTGTTAAGGATGTTTGCGCGGTGTCCCTGGGAACCCATCCATGAGTTGACCGCACCCTGTACGGTTGAATTGCCGGCTATGTTCTCGGCAGCAGCTTTGAAACTTATTCCGAACTGTCTCATCATGTCAAAGGGAGAGCCATAGGTCGGTGAATAATGAGAGAAGTAATTGTTATCCACCATATCTTTGGCCTTGATTCTTGCTATCTTCATCAATTCGGGGTCGGGCTGCAATGCCGGAATGTTATTCTTTGCCCTCTCCTTGTTTATAAGGTCAAGAAGCAGTTTTTCATTCTGGGACAGGTCTGTGGTCTGCGGTTGCTCAGGAGCAGGTGTAGGTGTAGCCGTTTTTGTCGGAACAGGGGTTGCGGCAGGAGTCTTTGCAGGAGTTTTGGCCGGTTGCTGTGGAGTTACTTTTTGCTGTGGAACACTGTCAGATCTTATCAGATACTGTTTTGCCACACAGCCTACTTTTCCGGACTCAGGGTCAAAGACCGCATACCAGTCCCCTATTTCAGCCAGAACATTAACCCATTTGTGTCTTTTGAATGTACCGATGATTTCACTGTCCATTGACGGACCGTTGCGAAGGTTGAGCTCGTTGGCGTTTACAATTCCGCTGATAAAGTCTACCCTTTCAAAGGTTTTTACGTCCGAAGTACCGAAAACCTTGAAACTAAACAGCGAAATGACCGTGCAAACAATTAGAGATACAGCCAAAATACGTCTATTCATATTCTCCCTCCATTATCAAAAATACTGTTGCTTTCCATAGTATTCTCTTTTTTCAGACTTTTATTTTTATGGTTTTAAAAAACCTGTATTTGGAATAACGCAAAAAAATAAAGCGGCAACAATTTCATAATTAATTGTTGCCGCTTTAAAACGCGTTTATAATTATTTGATAAATTTAATGATCAGTGAACAATAGCCTTTTCAGTTTCTTTGTCAAAGACATGGCATCTGGTCATGTCAAATATCAGTTGAATATCGTCGTTTGCTTTGGTTTCAGATTTAGGGTTAACACGGGCTGTGAAGTTCTGGCCTGCGATTACACCGTAAAGGAAGGTCTCGGAACCTAATCTTTCTGTAACCTCAATATGTGCGTTCACGATACTTGTGCAGCTGCTGTTCAACAGGCTTGCATCGTCATAGATATCTTCAGGACGAATACCAAGAGTAACTTCCTTGCCAACATAGCCCTGGTCTTTGAGCACTTTGCCCTTGGCCTCGGGGAGGTCAAGTCTGTACTCGCCAAACTTAAGGAATACCTTGTCATTCTCTTCCTCAACAACAGCATTTGCAAAGTTCATCTGCGGGCTTCCGATAAATCCTGCAACAAAGAGGTTAACAGGCTCATCATAAAGTTTTTGAGGAGTATCTATCTGCTGTACAAATCCATCTTTCATAACCACAATTCTTGTACCCATTGTCATAGCTTCTGTCTGGTCATGGGTAACATAAATAAATGTGGTATTGAGTTTCTGATGGAGTTTGGAAATCTCAGTTCTCATCTGTACTCTCAATTTGGCATCCAGGTTGGAGAGAGGTTCGTCCATAAGGAATACCTTCGGTTCACGTACTATCGCACGTCCGAGAGCAACACGCTGTCTCTGTCCACCTGAAAGAGCCTTGGGTTTTCTGTCAAGAAGGTGCTCAATGGAAAGAATTCTTGCAGCTTCATGAACTTTTCTCTTTATCTCATCTTTCGGAACCTTTCTTATTTTAAGTCCAAACGCCATGTTGTCAAATACACTCATGTGCGGGTACAAAGCATAGTTTTGAAAAACCATGGCAATGTCTCTGTCCTTCGGAGCAACATCATTACAAAGCTTGTCTCCAATATACAACTCGCCTTTTGAAATCTCTTCAAGACCTGCAATCATTCTTAATGTAGTTGATTTTCCGCAGCCTGATGGTCCTACCAAAATGATGAACTCTTTATCCGCAATATCAATATTGAAGTCACTGACTGCTGTCACATTGCCGGGATAAATCTTATAGACGTTCTTCAGAACTACACTAGCCATCTAAAAAATACCTCCTAAGAAATTTAACGTTTTCTCATAGCCCATCGCTTATTATTACTCTAACATTTCCGCCCTGAATGAGCTATTCTGCTATTGACCAAAAATAAAAAATTCTTTTAGCTACTTTGCATTAGTAATAATTCACAAAGAAAAATCCGGATTTTTACTGAAAAAAATCTGTGTTGAATATTTATACATCATAATGTATAATTATTAACTGATTGTTGATATGCCTGAAAAGCTGCATTTTCGGGAATAATAAGTTTTTTTGATTGCACATGGATGTAATTGATTATACTTATTTTTTACATAGTTTATTTTTACTAAAAAACTGGTGTATATTGAGAGTGATACATAAAGTTCAGAGCCGGCAGGATTGGGTTGAACTACAAAACCGGCATAAATTTTATAAATAAGTATTGGATATATGGGAGGACACTATGCTTAAATTAGGGATAATCGGCGCTACCGGTTATGTTGGTGAAGAAATAGTAAGGCTTCTTGCCAGGAGGAAGGATATCGAAATAACTACCGTTGTTTCCAATACATTTGAAGGGAAACCCTATTCATCAGTCTATCCCTCCCTCCGCGGCATTTTTGACAAGGTCTGTGAAAAGCTCGATATTGAAAAAATAGCCGAAAAGGCTGATTTTTTCATAACAGCACTTCCCCACAGCGTCTCCGGGGAAGTTGTCCCATATCTGATTTCAAAGGGAAAGCGGGTAATTGACCACAGTGGCGATTTCCGTTTCAGGGACGTCTCGGTGTATGAAAAATGGTATAAAACCACCCACCTGGCTCCCCAACTGACAAAAGACGCTGTATACGGTCTTCCTGAGCTTTACAGGGATAAGATTAAAAACGCCCGGTTGGTTGCCGATCCCGGTTGCTACCCTACCTGCAGCATTCTTGGCATAGCTCCTGCCCTTGTAAATAAACTTGTCTCCAAAAAGGGAATCATAATTGATGCAGTGTCCGGTGTCTCCGGTGCAGGAAGAAAGAGTGAACTTGCGTATTCTTTCTGTGAAACAGCCGGGAATTTTAAAGCCTATGGCGTATGCAATCACCGCCATACACCCGAAATAGAGCAGGAACTGTCCCTTCTTGCCGACGAAGAAGTCCTGGTGTCCTTCACCCCGCATCTTGCGCCTATGAAGAGAGGGATGCTGGCAACCTGCTATCTGGATTTGGTGGCTTCAGGAATCACTACTGAAGAAATCCGGGATATTTACTTTGATTATTATAGAAACGAGCCATTTGTCCGCGTCCTGCCTGCGGGAGAAATGCCTGAAACAAAGAATGTAGCAGGCTCCAACTTTGCGGATATCGGAGTCATGGTGGATCAAAGGCTTAACAAACTCATTGTGGTCTCTGCCATAGACAATCTGGGCAAGGGTTCTTCCGGACAGGCTGTCCAGGCCCTCAACATTATGGCAGGGTTCAACGAAACAGAGGGACTTATAACCCCCGGCCTTTATATATAACATAAGTAATTATTTCAAAAAATCTCTTCTTCTCGCAGTCAGGATTGACAATCATATATATAAAAAGAGATTTGTATAAGAGATTTATTTATAAAGAGATTATTAAGTGCGACAATAACAAAAATGTAAATACGTTATCGACACGCCCGACAAACTGTTATTAAATATGATTTTATTTTATTAACAAAAATAATGTAGCAATTTCTTGAAATATGTTTTATATTAAATAAGCTTGTAAGCCGCCGGTTCAGCTGAATTTCTCCGTGATACATCCGGGCAGAAACAAAAAGAGAATCTTGACAAAGCGGTGCCATAAATTCAGTCTGAACTGAACTTAACAAGGGCTTACAGGAAAGGAAGAGGAAAGAGATGTTTGATTACGCTGAAATAATAAAAAAAGCAGAAATATTGGTGGAAGCTCTTCCATATATTCAGGCTCTTTCGGGAAAGACAGTTGTCATTAAATATGGCGGAAGTGCCATGCTGACGCCTGAACTGAAAAACTGTGTTATGGAGGACATTACACTATTAAAATTCATAGGTTTGAATCCGGTAATTGTCCACGGCGGTGGTCCGGATATCACAAAAACCCTTGATATTCTGAATATAAAATCAGACTTTGTAAACGGCCTCAGAATTACAGACATGCAGACCATGGAAGTAGCACAAATGGTCCTGATAGGCAAAACAAACAAGGAAATCGTCTCCCTCATAAACCAGAAGGGCGGAAAGGCCATTGGTATAAGCGGAGTGGACGATATGCTCTTCCAGTGCGAAAAGCATTATGAGATTGTTAACGGTAAAAAGGTGGATCTGGGATACGTAGGCCATATCACTAACATAAACACTTATGCCCTGGAACTTCTGGCAAAAGACCGTTACATTCCTGTGGTCGCGCCCATAGGCACAGACAAGAACGGTCAAAGCTACAATATTAATGCGGATACTGTCGCAGCGGAGCTTGCCATTGCACTAAAAGCTGAAAAGCTTATTCTGCTGACAGACGTCGAAGGTGTCAGGGATTCAAGGGAAGGAAAGATTCTTCATGCCATAACCTGCAAGGATGTTCACCGTCTTATAGAAGATGGAGTTATTGTGGGCGGTATGATTCCGAAAGTGCTGGGCTGTGTGCATGCGGTTGAAAAAGGCGTAGGAAGGACTCATATAATAGATGGCAGAATTCCTCATTGTATTCTGTTGGAGATCTTCACCAACAAAGGTATTGGCACAATGATTACCCAGGAACTCAAGCCCTATCACGAAAAAGAAAAGCTCATATAGTACATGCCCTATGTTTACTTTAAGCGATTATTGGCTTATAATAACCAGTGAAAAGCTGGTAAATAAAAGCCGGCTCACCATTTCCCAAAATTAAGGAAAAAGGCGTGTAGTATATATGGAAGAAAAAAAGACCCAGAAGAATTTTATTGAGGAAATCATCGAAGAGGACCTTAAGACAGGCCGTGTCAAAAAGGTTCACACCCGCTTTCCGCCTGAGCCTAATGGCTATCTTCATATTGGCCATACAAAAGCCATGTGCATAGACTTCGGGATGGCTGAAAAGTATGGCGGGTTATGCAACCTTCGTTTTGATGACACCAACCCCTCCAAAGAAGACGTGGAGTATGTGGATGCAATTATTGAGGATATCAGATGGATGGGGTTTGATTTTGGAGACCGCCTGTATTATGGTTCGGATTACAGTGAACAAATCTATAATTATGCCGTTGAGCTTATAAAAAAAGGATTGGCCTATGTTGACGATCTTAGCGTGGATGAGATCCGTGAATACCGTGGTACTCTGACAGAACCCGGTAAAGAGAGTCCCTGGCGCAACAGAAGCATAGAAGAGAACCTTGACCTGTTCCAGAGGATGAGAAACGGCGAATTTGACACAGGTGAAAAGGTGCTTCGTGCAAAAATCGATATGGCATCCCCCAATATAAACATGAGGGATCCTGTTATTTACCGTATCAAAAAAGAGCATCACCATCGCACAGGGGACAAATGGTGCATTTACCCCATGTATGACTTTGCTCATCCGCTGCAGGACGCCATTGAGGGTATCACCCATTCTCTTTGCTCCCTTGAGTATGTGGATCACAGACCTCTGTACGACTGGGTGCTGGACAGCCTCGGATTTAAAGAGCGTCCCCATCAGTATGAGTTTTCAAGGCTCAATATTAACTATACGGTAATGAGCAAGAGAAAGCTTCGCGAACTGGTTGAGAACAATTATGTCATGGGTTGGGATGACCCAAGGATGCCCACTCTGTGCGGTTTAAGGCGCAGAGGCTTTACTCCCGAATCCATACGCAATTTTATTGATCTTATTGGTGTTTCCAGAACAAACAGTGTCGTGGACTGGGGGCTTTTGGAACACTGCGTGAGAGAACATCTCAATAAGATTGCAGACAGGGTAATGGCGGTATTGAATCCTCTCAAAGTAGTTATAGAGAATTATCCTGAAGACCTCACCGAAGAGTTTGAAGTGGAAAACAATCCTGAAATGCCCGAAAGGGGTAAAAGGAAAGTTCCATTCTCTAAAGAGATTTATATTGAGAGGGACGACTTCATGATTGACCCGCCCTCCAAGTATTTCAGGCTTAAACCCGGCGGAGAGGTTCGACTCAAGAATGCTTATTTCATTAAATGCACCGGCTATGAGACCGATGAAAACGGAAATGTCACCCTTGTTAAAGCAACATACGATCCAGCTTCCCGTGGTGGGGAATCCCCGGACGGAAGAAAGGTGAAGGGAACAATCCATTGGGTTTCCGCCAAACACGCCGTTGATGCGGAAGTCCGACTGTATGACATGCTGTTTAAAGTGGAGAACCCCGAGGATGTACCTGAAGGCGCAGATTATAAGGACAACCTGAATCCTGATTCCCTTATAATTCTGAAAAACTGCAAGCTTGAACCCACCCTTGCCAATGCCAAACCCGGGGACAGGTTCCAGTTCCTCCGCATGGGATATTTCTGCGTGGACAATAAGGATTCAAAACCCGGAGCCCTTGTTTTCAACAAGACCGTCGGTCTTAAAGATACCTGGGCGAAGATAGCATCAAAAGAATAACAAATAAGTAAATAAAAATGCTGCCTGATAAGTTCAGGCGGCTTTGTTGTTATGTTATATCATTTATTAATATCTATAAATACTTTCTCTCCGTCTTTTACCATGCCCAGCTTTTCCCTGGCGATTTTTTCAATGCTCTCTTCGCTTGAAATCTCTTCTTTCTGTTCTTTTAACTTTTTGTTGATCTGCTTTTCATTCTCGATCTTTCTCTCAAGCTCCTGAAGCTCAAGATTAAGCATGTACAACTCGTCGGATTGTGATGTATAAGTAAAAGCGCCATAAAGTATTATAGCCGCCAGGAGGGGCATCATCCACCAATTCCTTGTCTTGCGTACAGCCATTTACAGATCACCTTTTTTTCTTCAGTAAATATAGTTTTAAATACTATAATACATTTTGATAATACCACATTCCCGATAATTCTAACAGGGTCTTTTGACCTATTTATTTAATTATTTATATTTATTTACAATCAAAGAACCGAAAGGATTATTTTTTTGTAAAGGCGTTTCTGAGGCGCATATATTTTACTCTCATCCTGAACTGCTCCAAAGCAACCCTTTTTCTTGCCCGTCCCATTGTTTTGTTCATTTTTGATATCAATACCTTAACAACAGGTCTCAGAAAATTAATTATTACCTGCAAAGGCCACAGAATAATTTTAATCAATAGCGTCAGAAGCCAAATAACAGGCTTACTGAACAAACCCAGATATGTAAGAGCACCAAGGACAGTTCCGGCGAAAAAATAGGCCCGTGTTTCCCCGCTGTTTAAGATATATGAAGACAAAAAAAGAATAATAGCAGCAAAAACCCAGTACAGGACATCCTCAATGTGGACCACAATGGGTCTTGTTTTTATAAAACGGCGTTTTAACCGGAAAAGGTCATACAAAAAAGCCATCAGGACCCCTGCCGCACCTGCTCCGCCGAATACAGTTAACTCATACATTACTTTGTCATGCATATTCTAAGCCTCTCTACCTGAAAAGCCCCGAAAAGAAGCCTCCTTTTCTTTGCGGTGCACCATTATCCAGGTATTCGCATGCACCTATTTCCCCTTCCACATCCAGTTCCGAGGTTTCAACATTGAGTTTGTTAATATGCATACCAACTCCTCTGACCACCAATACGCCAAGTTCTGTATCAAGTACAATACAATCCTCATTAAAACTTTCAACATGGTTCACACCTGAAACCATGAGGCGCCGCCTGTCTTTCAGAATTATATTTTGTGACCGCTGTTCGAAACTCTTGCGTTCTTCAGCCATAAGAGCACCTCCTTTATGCATGGCCTATCAAGACAGGAAAAATACCCGCTCAATGATTTTTATGCACAAGCCAATGTGGTTATAACCTTAAGATTTTTGGAGGGATGAGCGTAAGCACCACCACATTTACCATCAGGAAGATTCAGCTTCGATGAAATGGTCATAAAACAAGGGAGCGCTTTGTAAGAACACAAAGTCACTCCCTGTCTTTCTTTTTACTAATTTGATTCTTTACGTCAGGGGACCCCTTTACGGTCCTCTCACAGATGACTCATTCAATTTTTAACTGAATTATTCGCCCGTCCTTTTACAGGAGCTCATACATTTCGGTGCTTTCTTCCTTTTTCACATGCTCGGAAACCTTGAGCACCTTTATCCGGGTAATGTTTTGACCAAAATGTATTTCCACTATGTCACCGGGCTTTACCTCGCTTCCCGGTTTTGCAACACGCCCGTTAATCATGACCTTTTCCTTGGAACATGCTTCCTGGGCCAAAGTTCTTCTCTTTATTATTCTGCTGACCTTCAAGAATTTATCTATACGCATTTTAACCTTCCTTACTCTTCGTTTTCTTTGCACTCATCCCACAGGGCATCCATTTCCGCCAATGTCATTTCACTTAACTTCTTTCCGCTTTCCTGAGCCTTGCTCTCCACGTACTCAAAACGGCGGATAAACTTGTTTACTGTAGCGGCCAAAGCAAGCTCGGGCTGCACCTTCATAAACCTGGATACATTAACAACCGCAAAGAGCAAGTCCCCCAGCTCCTCTTCCATGTGGGCAGCATCCCCGCTTTGGTAAGCTTCTTTTAACTCAATTGCCTCTTCCTCAATCTTCTTAAAGGCATCATCTATATTGTCCCAGTCAAAACCAACCTGGGCGGCTTTTTGCTGGACCTTGAAACTTCTCATGAGAGCAGGCAGATTTGAGGGGACATCCTTGAGTACCTGGGTCTGGGTTTCAAATCCCTTCTCCTTTTTCTTCTGCTTTTCCCAGATATCCAGTACGTCGTCGGAGGTCTCAGCCTCTTCTTCGCCAAAAACATGGCGGTGACGGCTTATCATTTTGGAACAGATGCCATGTATGACGTCACTCATATCAAACTGTTTGTTTTCTTTTGCGATCTGGGCATGGAATACAACCTGAAGCAAGAGATCCCCAAGCTCATCGCATAATTTTTCAGGCTTTTGTAAATCTATCGCTTCCAATACTTCGTATGCCTCTTCAATAAGGTACCTTTTAAGGCTCTCGTGATCCTGTTCCCTGTCCCATGGACATCCCCCGGGAGATCTGAGCCTTTCCATGATATCAAGCAAATCCTTAAAAGTATAGCGTTCTTTATTCATGTATATTCCTTCCTTGCAAGTACATTAATTATCTCTTTAGCTGACAAGTTCCGCAAATTTTCTCAATACTTCTGGGCACCGCATCCCTTGAATTTTTCCAGTCAGCATTCTGATTCCGGTAATCAAACATCTTCGTGAAATAATTTACGTCCTCCTGGACACGTTTTAAAGCCTCCAGTTGGGTCGGAATCAGATCAAGCAGGAACTCGGCCTGTTTCGGGCCTGAAAATTCTTCAGAAGCTTTTATAAGCAGCAATTTAAAGTGCTTTAAGCAAAATCCCTTTGAATTCTTGAATTTCTCCCTGAACTCGGGCTCTTTTTCGTACAGATAGAGCACATTTTCAATGAGCCTTTCCATATTGGCATCAAGCCTGTCACATACAAAACAGGTCTTTTCAAGGGACTCCAGTTTTTCTGCCAGCTCAGAGACAGCTATTCCGGCAACTTTCTTCTTGCCGGTCAAAGTGTCAATGGCACTTCTTATGGCACTTTTTTCGCTTTCTTTTATAATATCAACCTCATGCTTGTTATAAATCCCGGCAAGAGCCTCTATCTGCTCGGCCAGATGGGTGTCTATAACAAGGGCAAGGGGCAGTTTGTTCTGCTCAAGATTGCACAACTTGGTATAATGGTCTTTGCAAAACCCTTTTTTATTGGTTTCAATTCTTGTGTCGGGCTCCATCATGGCCGGCCCTGTTGTATATCTTAGCGCGTCATCCTCCAATTTATCCTCACAAACACATAAAGGACACTCTGTGCCCTTATCAAAGGCTTCATTAATCGGGATGGTATATATTCTCTCTTTCACGGCAGAACTCCTGATAACACAAGTTTTATCCTGGCATTGATTATAGAATATCACAGTTGGAAAAATTTAATCAACAAATCAAGCGAGTTTCGGGATGATTTTTTAAAAAAAACACTTGACGAGCTATTTGGTCTTTTGCTATTATGTAATAGCGCCACACGGCAACGGCAGTGCGGCAAGAATGGCGGCGTAGCTCAGTTGGCTAGAGCATGCGGTTCATACCCGCAGTGTCGTTGGTTCAAATCCGACCGCCGCTACCA
>JAAYLX010000036.1 GCA_012521705.1 Clostridiaceae bacterium
GTGAAACAGGCGGTTAAAGACGGCAGCCTTGTTGCATCGGACAAGCCTCAAAAGGCGGACGCCTTTATTATTTGTGTTCCAACTCCAATTCTTCCCGACAAGAGAGCAGATCTCAGTTTTGTTGAAAACAGCGTACGTACTGTTTTGCCTTATTTGGAGAAAGGCAATATTGTTATACTTGAATCCACATCCCCGCCGGGCACTACCCGGGATTTGGTATGCCCGATTATAGAAGAGGCGGGTTATAAACCGGGTGAGGATATTTATGTGGCATACTGCCCTGAGAGGGTTCTTCCCGGTAGAATATTAATTGAGCTTAAGGAAAACAGCCGTGTTGTGGGTGGAATAAATAAAGAATCCGCAGAGATAGTAAAGGATTTATATAAAAGCTTTGTACAGGGAGAGATTTATACTTCTGACGCCACAACGGCAGAAATGTGCAAGCTTATGGAAAACACCTTCAGGGACGTCAATATAGCCCTTGCCAATGAACTTGCAAAACTCTGCGAAAAATTGGGGATCAATGCCTGGGATGTAATTAAGTTCGCAAACAAGCACCCGCGTGTAAATATTCACATGCCCGGACCAGGTGTCGGAGGGCACTGCATAGCCGTGGATCCCTGGTTCATTGTTGAGAAGCTTCCGGATACGGCGCAGATAATTCATCTGGCACGCAAAACCAATGACAGCATGCCTTCCTATGTACTTGACAAAATTAAAGCGATTACCGGGAATATAACAGGAACGAAGAAGGTTTGCGTTTTAGGTGTAACATACAAACCAAATATAGACGATATGAGGGAAAGCCCCGTAGTGGAACTTGTCCATCATCTGAAACAGCATCAGGAATATGAGGTCCTGGTTGTAGACAGCCATGTGGATTTTGAAGGTTCCCGGGACAGGGATATATATGAGGCTGTCTCCGGAGCACATCTTTTGGTGCTTGGCGTCAACCATGACGAGTACAGGAATATGGACTTCGACAGAATAAGAAAGAATATGGCTGTACCGCAGGTACTGGATACAAGAAACTTCTGGGAGAAGGAAATTGTAGAAAAAGCGGGACTTAGATATCATCTTCTGGGATGTGGGAGGAATAACCAGTGAGAAAGGTCCTCATGATTGCATACCAGTTTCCTCCGGTAGGCGGCTCGGGTGTTCAGCGCAGTGCCAAATTCGCAAAATATCTGCCTCTCTTTGGGTGGGAGCCTGTGGTTCTTACCCGCGCCGACACAAAAATGAATTTAAGGGATACTTCATTGCTTGAGGAACTGCCGAAAGATCTTGAAATCATCAGGACTCCTGCTTATGATCTCACTGTTTTGCCATCAATATTAAACAAAGTGGGAAAATTTATTGCATGGAAGATTCTTATCCCCGACGGGGAGGTACTGTGGATGAAAAAGGCCTTGCCCCATGCCATTGAACGGCTTTCAAAAGGGGATATCGAGGCTGTTTATACCACATCCTATCCATACAGCAGTCATCTAATGGGTCTTGAACTTAAGAAGAGTTTCCCTGATATTCCATGGATAGCTGATTTTCGTGACGAGTGGACGAATAATCCATATCTGTTGGATAATCCCCATATGCCATACAGGATGAAGAAGGAGAAGGAAATGGAGTGTGAAGTGCTGAGAGAAGCGAACGCACTTATTACCAACACGCCCATTATGAAAGAGAATTTTGTAAGGCTGAATCCGGATCTTGATCTTGAAAAACGAATGACTGTAATTCCGAATGGATATGATTCAGATGATTTTGCGGATTTAAGGGGAATTGATAAAAACAACAGCCGTTTTACCCTCACTTATACCGGGGCCTTGTATGGACGCAGGAAACCTGACAAAATAATAGAAGCCATTGGGAAATTGGTATCTGCCGGGAAAATTGATAAAAATAAAATTCGGATAAGGTTTATTGGAAGCTTCAAGCCCGAGGTCATTAAAGAGCTGATAAATAGAAACGGCCTTGAAGGAGCAGTGGACCTTATCAGTTACATGGAACACCAGCAATGTATAATTGAAATGGTGAAATCGGATGCAATGCTTCTGATAGAAGGCGGAGGACCAGGTTCCGAAGCATTCTATACCGGCAAGATATTTGAGTATATTCAAACATCTAATCCCATTCTGGCTGTTATACCGGCAAATGGTGCCGCAGCCGACATAATCCGAAGGACAAAAACTGGTATTGTCTGTGACTGGGAGGATGAAAAGGCAATTCAACAGGGCTTTACAGCCTTGTATGAAGCATGGTTGAAGGGGGACAAAATAATATCCCCTGATAATGAAGAAATAGCTCGTTTTGACAGAAAAGAACTGACCAGAAATCTTGCAGAGCTTTTAAATTTGCAGATAGGGAGGATATCAGATGAAGGTCATTGATGAGAAAGGCCGAGTTTTCGGGAAAGTAAATATTTTCGATCTGTTTGTACTTCTTGCACTTATACTTTTCGTTGGCGCCATTGGATATAAAATGTCAAATGACAGAAAACAAAGTCAGGGCATTATCTCCGGAAAAACTTACGTAGTTACGGTAAAGTGCGCAGCCATGCCTGATACATTTGCAGAGGCACTTTCCAAAGATGACAGAATCTTTTATGACAATATTGGTTTTACCAACGCCAAAATAGTCAAAGCGGAAGAAAAACCTGCAGTAATAACAGTGCAGACTTCAGATGGCCAGCTTGTTGAGGCAGTTGATCCCAACCTGAAAGATGTTTATGTTGAACTGGAAGTGTATGACAACCCCAATGATGATGATATCAAAGTTGGAAGATATGCTGTAGCTGTAGGCGGAAAGCTTAGTGTTAAAACTATCTATGCCCACGGAGCCGATGGAATTGTCCTGGATATCAGGGAAAAATAATGCGGGGTATTTATGAGTATGCTGGAGTTCTGGTTTAAGCAGAGTTTAATATATCGCATGTTTTTTGCCATTGTGGAAATTGTAAATCATAGCTTTTTTGCCAGGGCTATTGAATTCATCGGCCGTGTGTTGATAAACAGCAAGATAGCTTCATGCCTGCGTTTTGTGGCTTCATATCCATATAAGCCCCGAAACTCAATGTTTATCAGAGCCGCCGAATATTTTAATGAGAAAAGTATGCGGTTCAGGGACAGGATGCAAACCTACCTGAAATTTAGCTGGATTTACCGTGTTCTGTCAAATTCATGGTGGTTTCATGTCATTAGTATATTGCTTGTACCAGCAGTGGCTTTTTACGCAGTTATTGACGAGGCAGGAAGGGCCGTTTTCAAGGACATCCCGCTTTTCGGTTTCTGGGATGAAGCATACCTGATTGTATGCGCGATTTATGTTTTCCTGAACTGGTTACTTTTCAAAAGAAAGCCTTTAAATATAACACCTGTCTCAGCCCCAATGTTTATCCTTATATCAGTGACATTCTATTTATTTCTGAACAATTCTCTTTTTTCACATATTGGCTTTGACGGCTTCAGAATGATTGCACAGTATGTTCTCTGGTTCTTTATTCTGAACAGCTTTTTTGACGATGACAATAAAGTATATCTGACATTAAGACTTCTGGTTTATACCGGAGGCTTTATGGGAATACACGGATTATACCAGTATATTAAAAAAGTTCCCACACCTGTCCATTGGACCGATGCAGCCGAAGGAACCACGGCCACCCGTGTATTTTCCATTGTAGAAAGCCCCAATATTTTAGGCAGTATTTTTACACTGATTATCCCAATTTGTCTGGCTTTGGTACTGCAAAGAAGAAGGAACTTTCTGGACAGGGCAGTTTACTTTATGCTTTTCGGAGCAATGGGATTAAGCCTGATTCTTACGCTGTCAAGAGGGGCCTGGCTGGGCGCGGCGGTTGCCATGTTTGTTTTCTGCCTTGCCGTTAATCCCAGATGGCTTCTGATCTTGTTTGCAGGAGGCAGCTCGGTTCTTTTGATTCCTTCTGTATTGAACAGAATTCAGTATCTGCTTTCACCCCAGTATTTAATAAGCAGCCTGACAGGGGGCAGACTGATGAGATATCAGATTGGTATTGATATGTTCAGGCGAAACTTTTGGTTCGGTGTGGGACCCGGACACTTCGGCGGCGCAGTAGCCATGAACAACCGGGATCTTATACCTGACACTTTCTATATGGATAACTACTGGCTGAAGACAGCTGTGGAAATGGGTTTTCTGGGGCTTGCGGCCTATGGTTTATTAATGATTTCTCTTATACTCTGGTCCATCCGCTCAATCAAATATAATGAGGACTATGATATTAAACTTGTCATATCAGGGGGCTTTGCAGGCCTTTGCGGGATAATAACCCACAATCTTGTTGAGAATGTCTTTGAAGTGCCCTATATGGTTGTGTACTTCTGGACGGTGGCAGCAGCAGTATTATATTTTGGTTTAAGACGAAGGAATAATGAAGGTATAATGAAAGAAGAAATGAAGAGAAGTAATGCTTAAATACTAAAATATTTAAATTATTTATGAAAAAAGATTCTGGAATATGGCGCATAATCAAATATTAAACGTAGATAATCAAAAATAAAAGAACTAAATATAATAATAAAAAAGTAAAAATGCTCTGGGCTTTAGCCCAGAGCATTTTTACTTCCCGGATGGGAACCCCTTAGATTGGTTGTGAGACAGATAGGGAGCTTAATAATTTTTTTAGGAATTATGGGGGGTGCTCCTTATTGGTATTCGGGGTTGTTTTATTTGTCTCTCCCAACGTATGTAATACATACTCTTACTCTCCTCAAAGAAACCGTTGCGGAAGCCTCTAAGGGGGATAGTTGCAATATTATAGATACCTCATATTCTAAAAAGGTTGCATAAAAATAAAAAAATTTGTGAAAAAATATTTTTTTCACTAAATGCGCAACTATTTCTGTTTTTTTGTATCTAAATCTATAAAACTATCATTTTTTGAAAGGAGAATATGTATGTTAAGAAGAATCAGATTTATTGCAATGGTACTCATGGTTTTAATGACACTTCAGGTCGTAGCTTTCGCTGTGATTCCGGAAAATGCACCTTCCAGAGCAATTGATATTTTAGGAGATGACAAAGTCATTATTGATGACAAAAAGAGCCTGGAATTTTCAATCATGACCGATGATGGTCTGATTGGTCCCTGCTATAGTTACATACAAATGTACAATGGTCAGATATATTGTGAGGGCCGTACATCTTCTCCGTATATAGCTGACAGACTTACACTTTCCATTTATCTTCAGGAATGGAGAAACAACAAATGGGTGAATGTCGAAAACTGGGTTTCTCATAGGTACAATTTTACGGTTCTGATAGATGGTGCACTTACAAGTAATTTTACAAGCGGTAATTATTACAGGACAAAATGTGTACACGGTGTACTTCTTGGCGATAAATATGATTCATTCACCACTTACTCTGACTCAATCAAAGCTCCATGACCCATAGATTCGGCTATTCTGACCATTTCATCCTTGCCCATATTGCTCATTATTTCGTAACTTAAATTATCATTGTTCCATAAAAGCATCTTGTATTCAGCATTGTCGACGAAAACATATTCTGTAGAGCCCTTAATAAAACTCTCGGCAGACGGGTTTTCTTTTCTGGGTAGAGACAAGGCAAGGGATGCTGTATCAGGATAATATTGTTGAACAATCGTAAGACCAAGAACATCGTCAGAATTGTTGACTGAAGAATAGAGAAAAGTGACACTTTCCCTTTTCTCTATTTTTTTGTCTTTAAAGACATGCTCAAGCTCATACCCTTCAGGAATGTATGAGGGTACAAGCAGTTTAAATGACACTTCCCTCTGAACCTCTTTTATCCTGGGATCCTCGATATGTTTTGAATCGGTTTCCGTTCTGTTTCCGTAAATAACTTTCTTATATATCTGTATTGTATCTTCACCTATATTAAACAAGCCTTTCAGAATTTTGTTGGTAAAGGCCATGGTGCTGGTACCAGGTAAAACAAACAGCGATATCAAAAGGGCAATTGTTATGCAGGCGGCAATAAGTGGCCTCAGTTTTTTGGGCTTGTTGGCCTTAACCTTTGCCCTTTGTTCCTCCACAAGTTTTTCCTTGATATTATTCCAGATTTCGTCCCTGGGAGGGCAAGGGGTATTATCTATCTGGTCCTGAATCAATTCTTTCAATAAAGAATCCATATTCTTTTCCATAATACTCATCCTTTAAGATCCATAAACAATTTCAATTTTTCAGCTACTTTCTCTTTTGCCCGGTGTATTCTCGATTTTATAGTTCCTTCTTTCATGTCCAGGCAAGCGGCAATTTCCTGAATGGTAAGATCATTATAGTACTTTAAGTTGATTATTTGCCGGGTATCCTCATCAAATTCGTTTATGCACGCCTTCAGATACTCACGAAGCTCGTTATCCTCATAAATATATTCGGGTATATTGAAGTCAATCAGTAAATCATCCCGGAAATCCCCGTCGTTATTATATATGGACAGTTTTTTCTTCCTGCTTTCTATTTTTTGGGAAAGCATTCGGAAACAAACATTGGCGGTAATTGTGTAAATCCACGAGGTGAATTTACTCTTATCCTGCAATGTATCAAGCTTAGAAAAGGCTCTGACAAATGTCTCCTGGGTAGCGTCCTTAGCCAGTTCAGAGTCCAAAAGTATGGATAATGCCTTTCTGTACACTCTTTCATAATTCTGCTCAAACAGGATTTCAATGGCGTCAAAGTCCTTGAAATACTGTTCCTTGTCGTTTCTCTTTAGCATAGTAAACTCCAGATTCCTTATTATATATAGATACATGAAGTTTTAAAAAGTTGCAAAATTATCTAAAAAAGAATGAATATTCAATAATATGCTATTTGCAACATGAATATAAATATTGTACTTTAATGCAGAAAGTTTAAGCAATAGACCTTATTTCCTACTTAAAATATCATAGGCAGCCATGATGTTGCTTTTTGCCATTATCCGTAACTTATGTGTTGCAGGTAACAACTGCTCTTTAATTTTTTGTTTGTCTTTCCAGATACTCTCCAATAGACAGCAAACATTTTCTTCGTCAAAATCATCCAGGGTACCGGCAGAGGGCTGGTCAATCTCCTTCAGAAATGCCTCGACTTTTGGCTCATAAATAAGTCCCACCAGCGGAACGCACTGGCTCGCCGCATATATCAGCGAATGTAGTCGCATTCCAACCATCAGATCCAGTCGGGAAGTCAAGCCCAGCAAAACCGGGGGAGAGTAGGTTTTTGTGATAATTGACGCCGGTTGTTCCATGAGGCTCATTATAGCTCTTGAAACATCGTAATCACCGGGGTACTGCATGGGTATGAAAACCGGGTGGGCGTTAAGCTTTCTGGAACAATGATCGGCAATTTTTGCAATTTGTGAATAGTATCTATAATTACCCCATTTCCTTATGGAAAATCCTATTAAAGGCTTATCACAAGGAATGTTCTCATCTTTTAATAATTGATCAATCTGTTGTTCATCGGCCGGCTCCATAAGTATTGCCGGATCGGAAGTAACATAGATCCATGGTTTATTGATGCCAAGAGCCTTGATCTCTTCAAAGGATCTTGAATCGCGAAGGCTTATGGTGTGTATGTCATTGAGTACGGCCTGCGCAAGACGCCTGTTAAATGGTTTTTTGATAGGACCAATGCCGTTGGCAAAGAGCATAACCTTGGTACCTGATTTTTTCGCCAGCTTTAGCATGAGAAGATAAAAAAGGATGGATCTTGTGCTTGTGCTGTCCTGTATCAGGCTTCCGCCTCCTGCCAGAAAAAGCCGGGTTTTTTTAAGAGCTTTTCTCACCCTGAAAATATTGAAGCGGTAAATTGAGTCCACGCGATAAGTCTTCTTGGTTTCCAGCGGGTTCTTTGAAAGAACCAGGAAAGAAAGATCCGGACAAAGCTTTCTGAATTCATTCAGGGAGGAACTCAGGATAGCCTCATCCCCGCTGTTTTTGTATCCATAGTAACCCAAAATGGCGATATCGTATTTCTTTCCGTCTCTTTTTACAGTCTTTTCGGTTTCCAGAATGGTGTCGTAAATGGAAAGCTGGGTACTGCACATATTTTTAAGGGAAAATCTCTGTTCGGCCTTCTCTCTTAAGAGTGCTCCCATTTTTTTGCGCTTTTCCCCGTCCAGTGACAATTCTGCAAGATGCTCACTCAAGGCCTTCCAGTCCCTTGGCTCAACAAGATAGCCGTTTACTCCTGAGTCTATGAGGTCGCCAAGTCCTCCGACACGGGTGCTTACAGTTGCCCTGCTAAGGCGTGCCCCTTCCAGAATGACATAGGGGAAACTCTCACTTAATGAGGTCAGTACATTGATATCTATAACCTGGAAGAAATCATAGGGCCTGTTCACCATTCCGGTAAAATGGACGTAGGAAGAAATGCCAAGCTTCTGGGCAAACTGTTTTAGCTGGGTCATGAGCTCGTCCCCGGGCCCGGCTATAAGAAAGCGCGCATTAGGATTCCTCTTTATAACCTCCGCTGCGGCTCTTAAAAATGTCTCATGGTCCTTGACAGGGTGGAGCCTTGCCATTATGCCTATGAGAGTACAGTCCTCACTGAAGGGTACATTGTATTGCTTAAAAAATTCTTTCCTGCTCACAGGCTGAATTTCTGTATCAAAGGAAATACCGTTGTAAACAGAATAAATGCGCTGGGGGTTGAAACCCCTGTCTATGAGCATCTCCTTGAAATTCTCAGAAACGCTGATATGATAGTCAATTTTTCTTAAAGCAATGGAATTTACAATACCAAAGGAGTATCTCTTTAAAATGCTGTGCATATAATCCAGCCGGTAATCGCTGTGGACAGTGGTTACAACAGGGAGCCCGGATATCCTTTTTATAATGGAAGCCATCATGTTGGCCTTAGCCCCGTGGGAGTGTATAATATCATAATTTCCTGATCTTACAAGTTTCAAGGTCTTAATAAGGTCAAGTATAATGTTGCCAGTCCTGATTACACGCGCGTCAATTCCCATTGCAACAGCATCATCATGGAATTTTCCTTTTCTGTAGCTTACAAGTGTTACATCAATATGCTTTCCCAGTTCCCTGACAAGCTGGAGCACATGGCTTTTGGCACCGCCTTCATCGCCGCCGCCTATGAGGTGAATAACTTTCATCCTTGGTATGTCATCCTTTCATGTTTTACAGAGCCACATCACGCCATTCATCTCCATAAAGGACCCGTTGACTTTTGAATCCGATACTTTTCAATAAATCACAGGCTTCATCGAAATAATAGTCGATATTGTCAGGATGATGGCAATCTGAGCTCAGAATTACGGGTATATCCATGTCAAAACATGATTCCAGTATCCATCTGCTGGGATAGGGCTCTTTCACGTAGCCACGGGAGATTCCGCCTGTGTTGACCTCGACAATGGTATGGGTCAGCGAAACTACTTCAAGAGTTTTGATTACCTCATCCCGGTAAACTTCATCGTCTTCACTGAAATATGCCTGATTTTCATTGTTCTTTTTAATTACGTCCAGGTGAGCGACAATATTGGGAGGCATGGTAAGAAGCATTTCTCTGAGTTTTCCGTAGTAAGCCGAAATAAATGATTCCATATCTCCGCCAAAGCCATATCTTAATGTTTCCTCGAACTCCTGACGATTTCCGTCCACCGGCATGTATTGTCCGGTTTCTTCATTTTTCAGAAAATGTACGGCACCAATTGTATAGTCAATTCCTCTTTTTTTTCGCCAGTCGGTGCAGCCGGGATAAAAATCGGTTTCAAGTCCGACATAGATTTCAATGGAGTCTTTATATTTGTCTTTTAATGCTTTTGCTGTATTTGTGTATTCCTCAAGGTCTTCCGATCTGATATTCCAGTTGGAGTCAAAATTAACAGGTGCGTGACCGGAAAACCCAAATACTCTGAAACCATTTGTTAAAGCCGATTGTATATAGGATTCGAGTTCTTCCGTGCCATCATCGAAGCGGCTATGTGCATGGAAGTTGCACTTAAACATATAAACTCCTTCCCAAATTGTAATATTTTTCATTATTTATTATATCACTAAATATTTCTTATTACTTCATCTTCTTGTTCAGAACCTTCATCATCTCACCTATGGCTTTTATTGAAACAAGTTCGGCATACCTTTTTATTTTCTTGGTTGTGGTTTTTTCAAATTCACTCTCACACAATTCAAAATGCTTTATTTTCTTGTAAGAAGAGAGCTTCTTATTGGCTTTCAGAACCTCCTGCTTGATGAGTTTGTAAAGTTCATCCTGCTCGGGGGCTTTTCCGAACTTTTCAGCTATGACTTCCATATCGGGCACAATTTTTGCACAAACAACCGTGTCCTCTTCATTTTCATCGTCATATCCATAGACCAGGGATTCTTTTATGTACTCGCTCTTGTTCAGGTAGAGCTCAACATCTTCCGGGAATATGTTTTTACCGTTCTTGGTGACTATGACATTCTTCTTGCGTCCGGCAATGGTCAAAAATCCGTGTTTATCTATGAAGCCATTGTCACCGGTGTATAACCAGCCGTCCCTCAGAACTTCCTTTGTAGCTTCCGGATTTTTGTAGTAGCCAAGCATCGTAATGGGCCCTCTGACCTTGATTTCTCCGATGCCATCCGCATCAGGATTTTCAATTTTAACTTCAATACCGGGAAGAGGAAAACCTGATGAACCGTCCTTATAGAAATCAAGACGGTTTACAGAAACTATCGGGGAACACTCGGTAAGACCATATCCCTGCATAATATTCAATCCCATGGCGCGAAGGGCTTTTGCAGCCTTCGGGTTCAGGGCAGCCGCTCCTGAAATAACAAGACGGAGATTTCCGCCCAGGTTGTCCAGGACTTCTTTAAAGAGCTTGCGGCGTATATCAATATTCATTTTGAATAACAATCCCGAAATGAAGATCGCGCATTTAAGTATTCCATAACGTTTTTCTTTCTGTGCTTTTTTGATTATTTTTGAATATACATTTTCAAGTATCAGCGGAACACTCATAATCATGGTGGGTTTATATTCCTGAAGGTTTTTGGTGATATGCCTCAGGCTCTCGCAGAAGGCTATAGTTACACCCAGATATACCATGGTGAGAAAACCCGCGGTACATTCGTATGTATGATGAAGGGGCAGTATTGAAAGGATAAGGTCGTTGTTGTCCGCATAGAGCAGCTTTGAAACGGCCATCATATCTGAGACAATGTTTTTATGGCTCAGCATAACACCCTTGCTCTGATCGGTCGTACCCGAAGTGAAAATCAGCATATTCATTTCTTCTCTGTTGATGAGCGCTTCCACGAAAGTTTTGTCCCCGGATTCAATGAGTTGTTTTCCCTTATTGAGGAGCTCATTGTATGATAAAGCGTCATCATCGCTGATTTCTTTGTCGAAACTTATAATATATTTCAAATTGGGAAGAGATTCTTTGTTTTCTTTAAGAATATCCACATATTTTTCAGAACAAAAAACTGCCATCGCGTCACTTCTTTCAAGGAGGTTCTTAATCTCCGGCTGGGGAAGTTCCTTGTCCAGAGGCACCACTACACCGGTTCCATTAACTGTTGCAAGATAGGATACACACCATTCGTATCTGTTTTCGCTTAATATGGCAATCATTTCACCCTTAAGACCAAGACTGCATAAAGCAGTTCCCAAATAGTTTATATCGCTTTGAAATTGGAGGAAAGATACCTTATGTACTTCGCCTGATTTGTCTTTTACGAGAAAAGCATCCAGATCTCCATAAATCTCAGCACTTTGTTTCACCATGTCTCTTAAGTCAATGATATTCCTTACGTCAAAAAGTTTGTGCGCCCGTGCCATTTTACCAGCTCCTGTCTAAACGAAATAAAATAAATTCAGAAATTTTTCCAGAAATATAATGTTCTTCGATTATTATACTTTAAGGCATTGACAAAGACAACAAAACCTTGTTAATTCATAAACTAAGATTCATATTGTTTTCAACGATGGAAATAATAACCAATCAGTCAATCTATTAATCTCGTAGAAGTGAGGTATAATCAAAACCCTGAATTTTATGCTATTGAAAGGCTCTTTTTGCTATGATATGATGAAATATATAAAAAAGGCATGATTCATGTCGAAAAGAGGGGAATCCAATGAGTAGCGTGATCAAGGTTAATGCATGTGTATATTCCCGAAAAGGTTATGGCCGGGAGAAAAATACCAGTTCTTTTTATATGAACGGAAAATTTACGTCGGAGCTTTATATTGATAATATGCAAGCTTCAATGGAAAACAGGGGCGCAAATTATCTCTTCGCTGTTGCTGACAATATGGACTGCGAAGACCCTGATCAGAACATGGATATATCCATGTTGAAAGAAATAACTAAAACCCATGAGAAGCTTACTGTTAACGACGGTGATATCTCATCAAACATCAAAGAACTGGAATCCAGGGTAAACGATACGGAACGTCTTATATCCAGCATATTGGAAATGAATAAAGTTCCTCTTACCGATACAAGATGGAATCTGGGGTTTTCAGGCTTATTGCTCCTGGATGGACAATTCGCTGCATTAACCGGAGGAAATGGTCATGTCTATATGATGAGGGACGACATGTTCAGATCCCTTGCCAATGAGACAACCAAGGCAAAAAGGGCTATTGACGCGAAGAACAATCTTGAGACAGAAGTGGATGAAGTTGAAATTCCCGGAGAAGAAAAGCAGGGAAGCGTAATTGTTTCTGATGTTTATGATCTTCATGAAGGCGATTCGTTCGTATTGATAACCGATGGAGTACTGGAAGCATTGGGAGAAGAGAAGATTGAAGATATGCTGGCAATGCGGAGTGACAGCAGTTATATTGCATACCGAATTATAGACGAAGCGATGAAGCGTAATTCCAGCGGTGATCTTACAGCCATGGTCGTTCAGGTGGAGAAAATCTATAATACCGGTAAGGTCGTCAAAAGCAAGCCCCAGAACAAACAAAAACAAACAACTAAGAATAACGTTGAGAAGTTCAGCAAAGTGCCTCCGGTTACCTATAAATACAGCAGAAACAAGAGAAGAGCGGCCAGATATCAGGGAACCGTCTATCTTATAATAACCATCCTGACTGTTGCAATCGCATTTGGATTCATTTATATGATGATTAAATCCCTGGTTGACACCGGAACCAGCAATATTGAAAAACAAGATCCTAGCCCGACAGTTACGGCAACTCCTTCAGAAACTCCCGATTATGAGGAACCTGGATTTGAGGAGCCGACAAATATTCCGGATCCCATAGCGACTCCTGAAACACCTGTTGATACCCAGATAAAAGAGCATACTGTAAAACCTGGGGAAAGTATAAACAAGATAGTAAAAGATTATTA
>JAAYLX010000037.1 GCA_012521705.1 Clostridiaceae bacterium
CAAGCCGATGATGATTCCATTGAGTATCTTGAAAGAATAACCACCAGTATCCATGACGCTGTTATGAAGGTGCGCATGGTACCAATTGAACAAGTTTTCAACCGGTTCCCAAGAATGATTCGTGACGTTGCCAGAGAGCTCGACAAAGATATAGAGCTTCATATGTCAGGTGAAGACACTGAGCTTGACAGAACAGTCATTGATGAAATAGGAGAACCGCTTATACATATTCTGAGGAATTCCGCCGACCATGGACTTGAGACCCGTGAGGAAAGAAAGAAAATGAATAAGCCGCCTGTCGGCAATATCTACCTCAGGGCTTATCAGGACGGCAACAATGTTGTTATAGAAGTTGAAGATGACGGACGCGGAATAGATGTCGCAAAAGTCAGAAGGAAGATTATTGAAAAAGGCCTTGAATCCGCCGAAATGGTAAATACATTCTCTGATAAGGAAGTTGTTGATTACCTGTTTAAACCGAGTTTCAGTACTGCGGATAAAGTAACTGACCTTTCAGGCAGAGGAGTAGGACTGGATGTTGTAAAAACCAAAATCGAGACTCTGGGAGGCATTGTAGAGGTTGAAACAGAGTGGGGTAAAGGCAGTAAGTTCAGCATCAGAATCCCTCTGACCCTCGCCATTATCCAGGCGCTTCTGGTATACATCGGAAGTGAGCAGTACGCTATTCCTCTCAGTTCCATAAGCGAGATTGTAAATGTCAGCCCGGAAGAAATCCGAAAGGTGAGAAACCAGGAAGTTATCCTTCTGCGTGATATGGTTATCCCAGTAGTATATCTGCCACAGATTTTGGAAGTGCCTGATTCAGGAGCTGAAAAAGAGGAGAAGAGCCTGACCTGTGTCATTGTAAAAAAGGGAGACAAGTTCTCTGCCTTTATTGTGGATTCACTGATTGGGCAACAGGAAATAGTTATCAAATCCTTAGGGAAGATACTCTCGGGTATCAAATATATCGCAGGTGCTACAATTCTTGGAGACGGAAATGTGGCTCTTATCCTGGATGTTAATTCCCTTGCTCTTTAATTAAGGGAGATGGATTTAAGGGGGACTTGATGATGGAAAAGAATCATGTCGATAAGAACAGCAAACAATATGTAATTTTCCGGATAGGTGATCAGGAATTTGGTGCAGATATCCATAAGGTGTCCATTGTCGAAAAGATGATGAATATAGCACGTGTTCCTACTACACCGCCATACATCAAGGGTGTAATTAATTTAAGGGGAGAGATAATTCCCGTCCTGAGCTTAAGGATAAAGTTTGGCTTACCCGAGATTGAAACAGATGATGACACCCGCATTATTATTTTCAAGTTCAATGAGTTTGCACTTGGGGTAATAGTGGATGCTGTCTACGAAGTAGCCGTTTACAACGAGGAAGATATTGAAAGTGTTACATCCATTACCAATGACAGAAGTTATGACTATATTGTAGGTATTGCCAAGCGCGAAGGCAGACTTGTTACACTCATTAACATCAAAAAACTCATATCGGATTTACTTGTCAAAGAATAAACCCGGAAGGTGGGGCGGTAAATGGGAAACGGTTTCGATTTTGGTACACTTAGCAGCTTTCATTTGGATGTATTGAGAGAAATCGGAAATATTGGAGCAGGTAATGCTGCCACTGCTCTTGCAAAACTTCTGCATAAGAAAATTGACATGAATGTGCCTCAGATAAGAGTTATGGACTTTTCTGAGGTCAGTGATATGTTAGGCGGAGCGGAAATACAGGTTGTCGGAATTTTACTGGAAGTTAACGGTGATATTACCGGTAACATGATGTTCATACTCGATATTCAAAGCTCCCAGTTACTTGTGAATTTCCTTATGGGAAGGCCATCACAGACCGACCTGGAGTTTGATGAAATCACACTTTCAGCATTGAAAGAAATAGGTAATATACTTGCCGGGTCTTATCTGACGGCTCTTTCCAATTTGACAAATTTAAAGATTATGCCCAGTGTACCAGGGCTGGCAATAGATATGGCGGGCGCCATACTGAGCGTTCCTGCAATTGAATTCGGAAAGACTTCCGATGTTGTTTTATATATAGAAAATGAGTTTACAGATGGGGTAAATAGTGTTATCGGGAATTTATTCCTGATACCGGATCATGAATCATGTAACCGATTGTTACAAGCACTAGGGGTAGTTTAATGGCTGAACTTATAAAAGTTGGAATGGCTGATTTGAAAGTTGCCAGACATCCGTCAGTACTTACAACTCTCGGATTGGGCTCCTGCGTTGGGATTGCACTTTACGAAAACAAAATACGGGTTATTGGGCTTGCTCATATTATGCTTCCAAGCTCGACAATTTCCCTGAACGTTGTAAATCGCGCAAAATTTGCTGACACTGCAATTGTCGATCTTATAGATAAAATGATCGATTTAGGGGCTGATAAAAACAATATTGTTGCCAAGCTTGCCGGTGGGGCCCAGATGTTCAGCTTTTCATCCGGACATGAAATTATGCGTATAGGTCAAAGGAATATCGAAGCAGCACGTTCAATTCTGAAAGAGTTGCAGATACCCATAATTAGCGAGGATGTAGGTGGCAATTACGGCCGTACAATTGAACTTTCATCAAAGGACGGCATGCTCAAAGTTAAGAGTATTGGGGCAGGCATTAAATTTATTTAGGTGATGGTGCTGTATGCATTACATACGGAAGCTTCCGTTGATTTTAGCCTTGGCCGGAGCAATAATTACAGGATTTATTGGACGTGTATCCGGGCTTCCCGACAGAGAAAACATATTCAGGATGACCATAGTTATGATTATGTTCTTTATTACAGGTTCGATAATTCGAAATACTGTTACGGGCATAATCGATGACATCCGAAAGAAGCAGGCCGAGGAGGAGCAGGCAAACAAAAAAACCAAGGGGAAAACCGAATCCCAGGAAGATTCAAAGGATAAAGGACAAAATCTGGATATAACAGTGAACGACACTTTGGAATTTAACGATGAAATGCTTGACAACGTTGAGGCTTTTATAAAAAATGAGCTCAACAAGGAATAATGTTAATTAATTTCTCTGATTTCCGGGAGAATTCAGAGAAACCTGGAGGGAAAAATGTCAGCATCTGTTGTACAGAGGCAGGAATTATGGAAGAAATATCATGAAACCCGCGAGCAGTCCATAAAGGAACAGCTCATAATTGAATATTCCGATCTGGTCAAATTTGTGGCCGGACGTTTAAGTATCTATTTTGGCTCCAATGTTGAGTATGACGATTTGGTAGGCTATGGAGTTTTCGGTCTTATTGACGCCATTGATAAGTATGATGTTACTAAAAATGTAAAATTTGAGACTTATGCTTCCCTCAGAATTAGGGGTTCAATTATAGATGCCATAAGGGAACAGGATTGGGTCCCCCGTTCTCTGAGAAAGAAGAGCAAAGAGCTGGAAAGAGCTTACTCTGAAATAGAGAACGAACTTGGACATGCCGCTTCCGACAAGGAAGTTGCAGATAAACTTGGAATTTCTCTTGACGAGCTCAATAAGCTTTTGCAGGAGATCAACACATCCCAGATGATTTCTTTGGAGGATTATCTGGATCAGAACCGCGAGTCAGGATTTGATCCTCTTTCAATAGGAAAGGAAAGCGAACAGCCTGAAGAAAGAATGGAGATGGTTGAACTAAAAGAGATTCTTTCGGAGGCTATAGAGAAACTGCCTGAGAAAGAACGCCTGGTTGTTACATTATATTATTTTGAGGAGCTGACTTTGAAAGAAATAAGTGTAATAATGAAGGTATCTGAATCAAGAGTATCTCAATTACATACAAAAGCAATTTTAAGAATGAGGGGAAAACTGGATAGAATCAGAAGTCTTATATGACATAGTGTTTTTGTGGCAGATTTATAAGGAGGATAATAATGCCGAATGACTTCAGACAAAACAACTCGGGCTTTGATCTGACTTATGAGAAGGACGGTGTTTATCTCACCGTACATAAATCTGTTGACTTTTCTTCAAGGATAAATGAGACAGAATTGTTAAATGTTTTAAATCGCAAGAAAATCAGGAATTACAACGCAAAAGCCATTTCAGATGCACTTAAAAGCCGTGACGGGCAGCCGGTCAAAATAGCAGAGCCTCAGGAAGAGGCTACAGTCGATGCTTCTATAGAAGTTATTATCTCTGACGATAAAATGCAAGCTTATGTAAAACTCACCCCACCCGAAGGGGATGGAGCTCCTCCAACTGTGGAGGGCATCGTACAGGCTCTCTATTCCAAGGGTGTTGTATTCGGAATGATAGAGGAGAAAATCCGTGGCCTTGCAGAAAACCCTGTGTATTTCCAACAGGTGCTTGTGGCAGAGGGTATTCCTGCTGAGAATGGGACCAATGGAAGAGTTAATTTCCTGGTTGATATCCATAAAGACCGGAAACCCACCATTCAACCCGATGGAACCGTTAACTACAAGGACATGGATCTTATAGAGAACATAACAGCAGGCCAGAAACTTGCAGAACTTGTGCCGCCTGTTCCGGGCAAACCGGGAAAAAATATTGTAGGTACGGTGCTAAAGGCCATTGACGGTAAACCTGCCGTATTGCCTAAAGGGAAGAATGTTATTGTAAGTGATGACGGGCAGGAACTTTATGCTGCCATTGACGGCCAGCTTCTATATGCTGACGGCAAAATCAGTGTTTTTTCAACTCACGAAGTAAAAGCCAATGTTGACAACTCTACTGGAAATATCAAATTTATCGGGAACGTTCTTGTCCGCGGCAACGTTCTGTCCGGTTTTGAGATTGAGGCTGGCGGTAATATAGAAGTTGAGGGTGTTGTTGAAGGCGCTATATTGAAAGCCGGAGGCAATATTATTCTTAGAAGAGGCATGCACGGCAACGGAAAAGGCGTTCTGAAAGCGGGCGGGGATATAGTTGCAAAATATATTGAAAGCTCGACCGTTGAAGCAAGAGGAAATATTAATGCTGAAGCTATAATGCATTGTGATTTAAAATGCGGCAATAACCTGATTATCGGCGGAAGGAAGGGCCTTTTGGTAGGCGGAACCGCCCGTGTAGGAAGTTACGTGGAACTTAAATATCTCGGAAGCCAGATGTCCACCGTAACGGTCGTGGAAGTTGGCGTGGATCCGGAATTAAGAGAAAGACTTAAATTCTTGAAAGCTGATATTATTAAGATGGAAGAAAGCTATACCAAAGCCAATCAGGCTATTACCCTTCTGAACAAGATGAGCAAAGTAGCCCCGTTATCACCCGAAAAACGGGAGATACTCGCAAAAAGTACCAGGTCAAAGTTTTATTATGAAAAGCAAATAATGGAATACAAAAAAGAGATTGCAGAAATAGAAGGACTTATCCAAAGGGGTGCTTCCGGAAGAATAAAAGTATTAAGTAGCGTTTATCCCGGAGTAAGAGTTGCTATTGGAAGCAGTATGTTATATATTAAAGAGGAGGCTCAATATTGCACTCTTTACAGCGATGGTGCAGACATACGCATAGGGCCGCTGTAACGGGAGGAGTCGGGTATGTCAATAAGGCCGGTTGATTACCAGATACTGATGCCAAAAGTAAATGAGATGGCAAAGATCCAGAACAGTGAACAGCAGAAGGCAGTATCGCAGATACAGCAAAAGGTGGAAAACTCTTTGCAGCAGGCTGAGCAGGAAGTAAAAAGCGTACATACTCAGAAGGAGTCTCAGAAAATTACAATCAGTGAGAAACAGAAGGAAAATAGCAGTAATAAGCGACAGCAAAACAAGGGTAAAGACAGTGATAATGAAAATAAGAATAAACCTAAATCAAAGCAGCCCGACAAGATCGGAGAAGGCCACTTTATTGACATACGACTGTAGTACATTCAGAAAAAATTTACTTACGATAAAAAGATGTAAATTTACTGATGATAAGGGTTATTGAGGTGTTATAATGTCATTATTTTTTACCTGCATTATACTAATTGGCTCCGGTATAACTTTGTTTTCCCTATTTCTCATGCTTGCGGAAAAAAAGCGCCTTCATGACTACAGAACTGATTTGAAAGAAAGTAAGGAAAACCTTATTAAAGTCATTGAGGATGCAGAACTTCTTGTTTCCGAGATGAATAATTTTGCCGAATACATTGTAACCCAGATAGAAGAAAAGAATGAATCATTGTTGAGCAATATTGCTGAGGCAGATCTGAGAATTGATATGCTCAGTTCGCTGCCGGTCCCCACTATTGAAGCAGAAAAAATATATGATGAAGAATCCGTGTCCAGGATTCTTGAAGAAGAAGGCCGCCCAGAGGAAGTAACAGTAAAAAATTCCCCGGTACGCAAAGGTAAAGTACTTACATTTGACTTAAAACGTCGTGAGATCATCAAGCTTGCAAAAAGCGGGCTTGACAGTACCGAGATAGCGCGTATTCTCAACTGCGGCAAGGGTGAGATAGAACTGATTTCACGGATGGGAAGGTAAAGGTGTGAAACTGATAGACGGAAAAAGCGTATTGTTGGGAATGGGATTGGGTATTATTCTTACTTCACTTCTCGGCTTTGTTTTCTTTATGGGATATAAGCCCCAAATGACCGATGCCGAGATCATCTCAATCGCCCGGGACCTTGGAATGGTGGACCCTTATGAGGAAGGTGGCGATATTGCAAGGAACAAGGATGGAAGCCTTACCTTTACAATACATGAGGGAGAGAGTTTCACAGATGTTTCTGAAAGGCTCTACAAAGAAGGCCTTATTGCAAGCTCCATTGAATTTGAGCTGATGATAAAAAAGGAAAACCTTGAAGATAAAATAAAGCCAGGTAAGTATACAATCACCTCGAATGATAATACCCGGACAATAATTAATAAAATAACCGAAAAGTAATTTAAACCATCGCTTGATTTTGGCCATGGCTTATGCTAATATATTAAAGCGACATGCCGAAGTGATGGAATTGGCAGACGTGACGGACTCAAAATCCAATGCGTGAAGGTTTTTCGTATAAGCTGTAAACCTTGATAAATCTGGGTTTCAGCGAATATGATAAGTGAATATCCCTCCACAGCATCCCTCCAATTTCCTCGGG
>JAAYLX010000038.1 GCA_012521705.1 Clostridiaceae bacterium
GCTAAAAAACTGTCTTGACAATGGGGAGCATTATAGGGTGTCACACTTACCGAGTCTGAGTTGCGAAAACTAAAAGAACTAATTGATGCCGAAATTATGTTCTTAGATAGTATTACAAATTAAATACATACACCATTTGCATTAAAGACTAAGTTAGTATGTAGGTTCTTTTGTGTACTTTTTATTACTTGATTAATAATTTGCATGTATGGTTCCGATATACTTATAGTAATAGCTTTAAGTGAATTGTAAAATTGACTTAGTATCATATTTTTGTATTTTACGATTTTTTAGACAATAATTGATTGGTTGCACAAATTGATTTATATAGACCTTTCCATTGTCCCTGAGCAACACAATTGATTATAAAAGTTCTTTAAGTAAATGGTTAATTATGTTACTATATGATAGATAATAAACCAGTGAGGCATGTTATTTCGACATGCTTCAAATATTTTTAGGATAGTGAGGAAAATAAATGGCCGCAGTCAGATACGAACTAATAAAAACCTGCAAACAGTCAGGTGCAAGGCTGGGAAGGGTTCATACACCCCACGGGAGCTTTGAAACCCCTGTATTTATGCCGGTTGGAACCCAGGCAACCGTAAAGGGAATGTCTCCTGATGAGTTGAAAGAGATTGAGGCAAATATTATATTAAGCAATACCTATCATCTGTTTTTAAGGCCAGGGCATGAATTGGTGAAAGAAGCAGGTGGCCTTCATAAATTTATGAACTGGGACAGGTCCATTCTTACCGATAGTGGCGGATTCCAGGTTTTTTCATTGAGCAAAATAAGAAAAATAAATGAAGAAGGCGTTACCTTCCGTTCTCATATTGACGGATCAAAGAAATTCATGTCTCCGGAGATTTCCATTCAGGTGCAGAATGCTCTTGGAGCAGATATAATCATGTGTTTTGATGAATGTGTGCCTTATCCCAGCGAATATAAGTACGCAAAAAGGTCAATGGAAATGACCACAAGATGGGCAAAGAGATGCAAAGAGGCACATCAAAGACCGGAAGACCAGGCTTTGTTTGGAATAGTCCAGGGCAGTACATTTCCGGAACTGAGGAAGGAAAGCGCCAAGCAGATTACCGATCTTGATTTTCCCGGTTATGCAGTAGGGGGATTAAGTGTTGGTGAACCAGGCGAACTTATGAATGAAATGCTGGAAATCACAGTTCCACTGTTGCCAAAGGACAAGCCCCGTTATCTCATGGGTGTGGGAAGCCCTGATTTTCTCATTGATGGTGCAATAAGAGGGATAGATATGTTTGACTGTGTCCTTCCCACCAGAATAGGGAGAAATGGCACAATCTTTACATCCAAAGGACGGGTAATCATCCGTGATGCAAAATACGCCCATGATTATTCACCCATGGACGAGAACTGCGACTGTTACGCCTGCAGAAACTTTACAAGAGCTTATGTAAGGCATCTTTTCAAATGTGGTGAATTATTGGGTCTGAGGCTCGCAACATGGCATAATCTGAGGTTCCTTATTAACCTGATGAAAGATATCAGAAAGGCAATTATGGAGGACAGACTTCTGGATTTCAGAAAAGAGGCCTTTGAAAAACTGGGATATAAGGTATAATAATAATATTTCAACAAAATGCCCCCATTTAATTGCGAAAGGGCGATAAATACTGTATAATAACGTCGTATGCGACTGGTAAAGTAAAAAAATAACAAAGGTTACGGAGGTTTTCCTATGAATTTTCTTAATACTTTTCTTGCCTTTGCTGCAGATGAAGCAACTGCAACAGGCCCTGAACTGCAAGGAGCTGCAGGCTGGATACAAATATTGCCTCTTGTCATAATGTTTGGTCTTATGTATCTTTTCCTGATTGTTCCTCAGCGCAGAAAAGATAAGAAACAGAGAGAACTTATCAATTCAGCAGTAGTTGGTGATCAGATAGTAACAATCGGTGGTATGGTTGGGAAAATAGTAAATATCAAAGACGACGAAGTTACCTTTGAATCAAGTGTAGAACGTACCAAGATTACCATTAAAAAATGGGCAATAAAAGAAGTAATAAAACCAACTGAAGCATAAGAACGATGATTAATCCCCGGTACTTCCGGGGATTTTCGCTATACCATTAAAGTAAACCATTTTGAGTATGTGAAGTCAGAGAAAATTTGCGTGTGAGGTGATGGATTTGAAGGATTACTTGGCAGTTGGAAAGGTGGTCAATACTCACGGTATAAAAGGTGAACTTAAAGTTTATCCTATGACTTCCGATTTATCCCGCTTTGATTACCTCCTGTTTGTACATGCTGAATGGGAGGGGGAACTTAAGGAGTTCAGAGTATTAAGCGCGCGTCCACATAAGAATATGATATTGATAAAATTAAAAGGTATTGACACGATGAATGACGCGGAAAAGTTTAAAGGGAAGGAACTCTGGGTGGAAAGGAAACACGCCAGGAAACTTGAAGAGGATGAGTATTTTATTTGTGACCTTATAGGCCTGAAAGTTTATGAAAACGACGAATACATTGGTTCGGTTACCGAGGTGATTCAGACCGGAAGCAATGATGTATATATAATTAAAGATCCCGACAAGTCTACAGAGATTCTTTTGCCTGCGTTAAAATCAGTTGTGAAGAACGTTGATATAGAGAATAACCGGATGGATGTAGTAGTACCGGAGGAACTCGAAGATGAGGTTTGATGTTCTGACACTTTTTCCGGAGAGTATAAATAATTTCCTTAACGAGAGCATTATTGGAAGAGCGCGTGAGAAGGGAATAATAACCGTTAACACATATAATATCCGTGATTTTTCAAAGGACAAGCACAGGAAAGTGGACGATTATCCTTACGGTGGGGGTTCCGGAATGGTAATGACACCTCAGCCGGTATATGATGCATGGGAGTATGTAGTAAAGCAATTTCCCACAAAGCCAAGAACTATCTATATGAGCCCCCAGGGAAGTCTGTTGACACAGAAAATCGCTCAGAGACTCAAAGAGGAAGAAAACCTCATTATTATCTGTGGGCATTATGAAGGAATGGATGAGCGAATAATTGAAGAAATTGTGGATGAGGAAATTTCTATCGGTGATTATGTACTTACCGGTGGTGAATTGCCTGCCATGGTCCTCATTGATTGTGTAAGCCGTCTTGTAGATGGAGTATTGAGTTCGGAGGAAGCCTATTCTGAAGAGTCCCATTATAATGGACTTTTAGAATATCCCCACTACACAAGGCCTCCGGAATTCAGAGGAAGAAAAGTACCTGACGTCTTATTGTCCGGACATCATGTCAATATAGAAAAATGGCGTTTCCTTCAGATGCTTGAAAGGACCAGACTGAAACGGCCGGATATGTTCGAAAAATACAAGAGTCAGAACGAGGAAAAGGTTCTGGAGGCTTACGGACTTTTGCCTAAACGCAGAAAAAGAAGAAAAAAGGGGGATACAAATGAATCCGAAAAAAGAACCACTGTCATACAGGATGTCTCCCAGGACTCTTGATGAGTTTGTAGGCCAGGAACATATAATCGGCAAGGGCAAATTACTGAACAGAATGATACAGGCTGACAGGATGACCTCAATAATACTTTTCGGTCCTCCCGGAACAGGCAAGACTTCTATTGCCCGAATTATTGCAAATACAACCAAAGCTGCTTTTTTCAAACTCAATGCAGTCACTGCGGGAGTCAAGGATATTAAGCAGGTAATTGACGATACAAAAAACACTTTTTTGAATCCCACCGGAAAATCAGTTCTTTTCATAGATGAAATCCACCGTTTCAACAAAGCCCAGCAGGATGCCCTTCTTCCACATGTGGAGGACGGTACTGTTGTTTTGATTGGCGCGACCACTGAAAACCCGTATTTTGAAGTTAACAAGGCATTGATATCAAGGTCAACGGTTTTTATGCTTAAACCTTTGACAAATGAGGATATAAAGAAAATTATTTATACCGCTGTCAAAGATAAGGAGCGGGGTCTCGGTACCCTTAAGATTGATATCAGTGATGAAGCTGTTTCGCTTTTGGCCGAAATGGCGAGCGGAGATGCCAGAATAGCATTGAATGCCCTTGAGCTGGCTGTTTTGACAACAGATATGGACGAGAACGGCTATTATGTTATTACTCCCGAGGTAATAATGGATTGCGTCCAGAAAAAACCGGTCCGGTTCGACAAGTCTTCAGAGCAACATTATGATAATATCAGCGCCTTTATCAAGTCCATGCGCGGCAGTGATCCGGATGCGGCAATATTCTATCTCGCCCGTGCTCTTTATGCAGGTGAAGATCCGGAATTCCTTGCAAGACGCATAATCATCTGTGCCTCGGAAGACGTCGGTATGGCAAATCCAAATGCCCTTACCGTTGCAGTTGCGGCAGCCCAGGCTGTAAAAATGATCGGAATGCCTGAGGCCAGAATTATTCTGGGACAAGCCGCAGTAATGGTAGCAACAAGCCCTAAGTCAAATTCCTCCTATAAAGCAATTGATGGCGCCCTTCATGACGTTGAAACCAAAAACACAGGAGAGGTTCCCATGTACCTGAGAAATGCCGCTGTAAAAGGCATGGAGTCCCTGGGATACGGAGTAGGCTATATTTATCCCCATGACTTCCCGGGAAATCTTGTGGATGGTGTAGAATACTTACCAGAGGAAATGCGGGGAACCTATTATTATCATCCTTCCGGCAACGGTTATGAGGCGAAAATCAGGGAATGGCTTGAGAAAAGAAGAAATAGTAATAAATAGTATCTGTTTTTTCGGAGGAATTATATGAGTAAGCCCTCTAAAATTAAAAAGCTTTATTCAAATATCTTTATCCTTCTGGGATTGCTCATAATAATAATTCCCCTTATCATCACATACCGGAACAATAACAGAAACAATGAAATCATAGATGATTTTCTTCAGCAGTCCAATGAAGCGCTTGAAGAAGCGTATTCTTTAGCTGATGAAGATCCCGAAACTTTCTATATTCCTGATTTGACTGAAGATACCGAAACCGACCCGGTAACAGAGGATTCAATTCAAGCGCCTGAAGAAACAGAAAACTCTAATTCTGAAAGTACTGGGCAAAGCGCAAACAGTTCCAAAAAACCAGTAATGTCCAAAGAAGAAATCCAAAGAAGGATGACAGGAGTCCTCATTATCGAAAAAATAAAACTTCGCATGATTATTATGGACGGAATTGAGGAGGAAGTCCTCAGGGTTGCCGCAGGAAGAATTCCGGGTACCGGAAAAATCGGCGAAACAGGAAACTGCGTCCTTGCGGGGCACAGAAATTATACCTTTGGAAAGTACTTTAACCGCCTTGATGAGCTTGTTGAAGGGGACGAAATAATAATCAGGACTCCGGATAATGAGTATAAGTATATAGTTTATAAAAAACATATTATAGAGCCAGACGATCTTTCCATACTCGAGCAGCCCGATAATGAAAAGATTCTGACTCTCTTTACCTGTCATCCGGTTGCCATTGCTACCCACAGGCTGGTTGTACATGCCAGACAGGTCGAATAGCAACAAATATTGCCTTTTGATGGCTATTTAACCTTGTTCACAGAGAAACGCAGGTTAAAGTAGTTCTCGCCTTCGTTTTCACTGGGTATTAGTATTTCCCAACTTCCATCCAAATAGCCTTTCAAATTAACTTTATTTTCGATTTCTATGCCCGCAACAGTATAATTGAAATCTCTGAACAAATTATTATTGATCTGCACCAATATCTGTTTCGGAATTTTTGAAAACAGGCCCATATCTTTCTGTGCGCCGGCCAGGGACATTGATGTCAGGAACATGTGAACGTCATAGGGGTGTATCCAGCCCCGATTGTTTTCTGACTGAACTTCAAAGAATAACCCCGTCACATATCCGTTTTCTGTAATGAAGTTATAATCGGGAGTATCTAACAACCCGATATTCAAATATGCTGTTCCGTCAAATTTTTTTCCGCCCATTTTCCGTCTTTGTTGAGATACTTGTTCCCAAAGTCTATTCCATAATATTTTGCATAGTAATTATAATTCTCAACAAATTCAGCCACGGTTAAATCACCCCGATTGGGAGGGAGTAATTGCGCAGACATTGCCGTGGCAAGAACTGCGAAGACAATGGCATGTGCAGCTACAAAAATCACACTTCTGTACACTTTGGTGTCTTTAATGGTATAGGACAACCCTTCATCCCAGGGCTGAGATTCATTTTGAATGCATTTCTTATAGCTTTTCCACATGCGGACTAAATTGTATATGGGGATATTGTAACCCATGCCTGCGCCAATAACTTTCCAGGTTCGCTGAAATCCATCAAGATAGCTTAGTTTTTCGCCTTCGGGCTTTTCAATTTTGATTCCGAACACAGCTTTACCCGGTGTCGTTCCGGATAAATTAAGCCACAATGGCTCCAATAACAGCATTATGAAAATTGCCATAAAACTGTTGAATATTCTTTCCATATTGCTGATGGCAGCTAAATTAACATGGAATACAAAAATGAGAAAAATCGAC
>JAAYLX010000005.1 GCA_012521705.1 Clostridiaceae bacterium
AGTTCTTGAAGGTGACCCCCACTCTGTAATAGAGGCTATGGCAATTGCCGGTTACGCTATCGGAGCTAATCAGGGTTATATTTATGTACGTGCTGAGTACCCGATAGCCGTTAAGCGTCTTAAGATAGCAATCCAGCAGGCCAGGGATTACGGTCTTCTCGGAAAAAATATCTTTGGCACTGACTTCTCCTTCGATCTTGATATCCGTCTTGGTGCGGGCGCATTCGTATGCGGTGAAGAAACCGCTCTTATGACATCAATCGAAGGAAGACGCGGTGAGCCAAGAACCCGTCCTCCGTTCCCTGCCGTAAAAGGCCTCTGGGAAAAACCCACAATCCTTAACAACGTTGAAACTTATGCAAATATCCCGATGATCATATTGAAGGGTGCTGAATGGTTCAATTCCATAGGAACAGAAAAGAGCAAGGGAACCAAGGTATTTGCTATAGGCGGTAAGATCAATAATACCGGTCTTGTTGAAATCCCAATGGGAACAACCCTCCGTGAAGTTGTTTATGACATAGGCGGCGGCATACCCAACGGAAAGAAATTCAAAGCCGCACAAACCGGTGGTCCTTCAGGCGGATGTATTCCTGCTGAACACCTGGATGTTCCCATTGACTATGACAACCTTATCGCACTCGGTTCCATGATGGGTTCCGGCGGACTTATCGTAATGGACGAAGATACCTGTATGGTTGATATAGCTAAATTCTTCCTTGAATTCACCGTTGATGAATCCTGTGGTAAATGTCCTCCTTGCCGTATAGGAACAAAACGTATGTATGAAATTCTGGACCGCATTACACAGGGCAAAGGTGAAGAAGGAGATATTGAAAAACTCGAAGTGTTGGCAGAGAGCATTAAACAGGGTGCCCTTTGCGGACTCGGTCAGACCGCTCCCAACCCTGTATTAAGCACACTGCGCTACTTCAGGGATGAATATGAAGCCCATGTAAAAGAAAAGAGATGCCCTGCCGGTGTTTGTAAGGCAATGCTCAATTACTTCATCGTTGCCGACAAGTGCAGAGGCTGCAGTCTCTGTTCCAAGAAGTGCCCTGTTGGCGCAATTTCCGGTGAAATCAAGAAACCTTATGTTATCAATAACGAAAAATGTATCAAGTGCGGAGTTTGCATGGAAACCTGTAAATTTGGCGCTATAGTAAAGAAGTAAGAGGGAGTGTGAAATAAATGTCCGAATTTGTTACCTTAACAATAGACGGTAAAGAAGTTAAAGCCCCTAAAGGATCAACAGTTCTTGAGGCTGCAAAGAGTGCAGGCATACATATACCAACCCTCTGCTTCCTCAAGGGGATAAATGAAATTGGTGCCTGCCGTATGTGTATCGTGGATGTTGGTGCCAGAAGTTTCCAGGCTGCATGTATGTATCCTGTATCAGAGGGATTAAAGGTTGTTACCAACAGCCCGAAAATTCGTGAAACCCGCAGGGTTACTTTGGAACTGATTCTTTCAAATCATGACAGAAAATGTCTGACCTGTGTAAGAAATCAGAACTGCGAACTTCAGAAATTAGCTAAGGATTTAAATGTTACTGATATCCATTATGAAGGTGAAATGCAGGATCACCCTGTAGATGATCTGTCACCTTCCATAGTACGTGACCCCAACAAATGCGTTCTGTGCCGTCGTTGCGTAAGCGTATGTAACGACGTGCAGACAGTTGGTGCAATAGGCGTTGTTGACCGTGGATTTGCTACAACAATCGGTTCACCGTTCAATTTCGCTCTTAAAGATTCAACCTGTGTAAACTGTGGACAGTGTATAGTTGCATGTCCTGTTGGCGCACTTCGTGAGCAGAGCTCCATTGAAAAGGTATGGGATGCGCTCGCAAATAAAGATCTCCATGTTGTTGTACAGACAGCTCCTGCAGTTCGTGCAGGTCTTGGAGAAGAATTCGGATATCCCATCGGTACCCGCGTTACCGGCAAGATGGTCGCTGCTCTTAAGAGACTCGGCTTTGCCAAGGTATTTGACACCGATACCGCTGCTGACCTGACAATCATGGAAGAAGGAACCGAACTTGTTGAAAGAATCAAGAACAACGGCAAGCTGCCTCTCATTACATCCTGCAGCCCCGGATGGATTAAGTTCTGCGAACATAACTATCCTGATATGCTGGATAATCTTTCAACATGTAAATCACCTCAGAATATGTTCGGTGCATTGCTGAAATCCTACTACGCTGAAAAGATGGGTATAGATCCTGCCAAGATCTTCGTAGTATCTGTAATGCCTTGTACCGCCAAGAAGTTCGAGGCTGAAAGACCTGAACTTGCTTCAACCGGTTATCCTGATATTGATGAAGTATTGACAACCCGCGAACTTGCTGAAATGATCAGAGAAGCAGGTATTGACTTCAAATCACTTCCCGATGAACATTTTGACGATCCTATGGGAGAAGCAACAGGCGCCGGCGTTATCTTTGGTGTTACCGGTGGTGTTATGGAGGCTGCTTTAAGAAGTGTTCCATATCTTCTGACCGGCAAAGATGACGACAATATTGACATAAAAGTTGTAAGAGGCGTTGAAAACTTCAAGGAAGCTGAAGTTGAGGTCAACGGCGTTAAGATCAAGGCTGCTGTTGTTCACGGCCTGGGTAACGCAAGGAAAGTCCTTGACAGGGTAAGAGCCGGAGAAGCTGATTATCACTTTATTGAAGTAATGGCTTGCCCGGGTGGATGCGTTAACGGTGGAGGACAACCTATCCAGCCTGCATCAGTAAGAAATGAAATAGACCTCCGTACAGAGAGAGCCAAGGCGATTTATGCCGAGGACGAGGCAATGACTTTAAGAAGATCACATCAGAATCCTTACGTCTTAAAGATGTATGAAGAATACTTCGAGAAACCGGGCGGACATAAGTCACATAAACTTCTGCATACACACTATGTAGCAAGGGAAAATTTCCCGGAGAAATAATTACGGGCTTACACCCGATTATTGACACCTTTGATGAACAAGCCACCTGATTTGCGCGGGTGGCTTGTTTATTGATTATTATTGGATTACAATAGTTAGGACAGTTGATTGTACATCCATGCCTTAATGGTGGTTCAGCTGAGGGGGGTAAAAATGGAAGAGTTCTACATAGTATTAAATCAGGTAATAGTACTTTTTTTGATTTTATTGGTTGGAGTTGTCGCAGGCAAATCCGGAATTCTTAACACAGCAGGGACGAAAAAGCTTTCGGAAGTACTGCTTTATATTTCAGCTCCCATGATGATAATTAATTCTTTCTTTATAGAATTCTCAAGTGAACGGTTGATAAATATCCTCTGGGTCATTGGTACTTCCGTGCTGATGTTTTTTATTGCTATACTGCTATCCAGCCTGATATTTAAGGGTTTCAGTGAAAAAATAAACCCTGTTTTGCGTTTTTCCGCAATATTCTCCAATTGCGGCTATATGGGCCTTCCGCTTATAAAATCCCTCTTCGGGGACGAGGGAGTGTTCTACGGTTCGTTTTATGTGGTCATTCTGAATATTTTTCTGTGGAGTTACGGCTATTTAATGTTTGGCAGTGCGGGTGCAAAACAGAATGTACTTAAGAAAGTGCTGACAACGCCGGCTGTAGTCGCTCTGTATGTTGGTATTATTATCTATTTGTCCGGTATCGGTATGGCGGTACCCAACGCAATAAAGAGTGCCGTCTCAGCCGTAGGTGATATGACCATGCCTCTTTCCATGCTTATTACCGGAGGGATAATCAGTACTGCAAAATTCAGTGAAGTCATAGCTGACTGGCGGGCCTATTTTGCAGCTTCAATTCGCCTGATTTTCATGCCTTTACTCGCCCTGGGAATTATTTTATTGGCAGGGGTTCCGAAATTACCGGGTATTTGTGTGATAATGTCCATTGCAATGCCGGCAGCAACCAATACTTCAATATTTTCAGAAATGTTTGACAAGGACTCGGTACTGGCGTCAAAGTGTGTGGCTATCTCAACATTATTGTCCATCATAACGATACCGTTGATAATATACATATCAGTATAACCCTTTTATCATTATGAATAGTCCAGTTCCTGTCTTGAAATAATCCTCTTTCTGTCTTGCGATAGTCCTGTTCATGGCTCTGAGGTCACTAAGTTTTATGGAAGATTTATGAAAACAAAAATTGACTCCTGAAAGAAAATGTGGCATTATTTTATGTAATTTAATCTTAAATAGGAGTTGGTATTGGTGAGGATCTCGGAGTTGTTTGGAAGAGGAAAAAAGGTACTGTCATTTGAGATTTTTCCTCCAAAGCCTGATGTTCCTTTAGATACATTGTTTGAGTCCATAGAAGGATTTAAGAAGCTTTCCCCTGATTTTATCAGCGTGACCTACGGCGCAGGAGGAAGTCAACGGGGCAGAACCGTGGAAATAGCGTCAAAAATAAAGAACCAGTATAATATAGAATCCATGAGTCATCTCACATGTGCCGGACATACGAAGGAAGAAATAGATGAATTATTGTCCGACATGAAAAAGGAGAATATCTGCAATATTCTTGCCTTACGAGGGGACCCGCCAGCGGACCAGCCTGATTTTGATTATTCAAGAGGAGCCTTCAAATATGCAAATGAGCTTATTGCGTATCTTAAAGAGAAGGGCGATTTTTGCATTGGAGCGGCAGCTTATCTTGAAGGCCATGTAGACAGCAAAAGACTCAGCGAAGACAGAATGCACCTTAAAAACAAGGTGGATGCAGGTGTTGATTTCCTTATTACTCAGCTATTCTTTGATGTACGCCTTTACTTTGATTTTCTGGAGAAATGCGCACAACTCAATATAAACTGCCCGGTGATTCCGGGAGTAATGCCCATATTCAGCTCCAGGATTAAAAACATGACGGCAAGAAGCGGCTGCTCAATACCTGCAAAACTCGTACTTATGATTGACAAATATGAGGATAATCCGGAAGATCTCAGGAAGGCCGGAGAGGAGTATGCCGGGGTCATGATACGCGAGCTTCTGGACGGAGGAGCTCCCGGAGTACATCTCTATACTATGAACAAGTTACAGTCCACCATTAACATATTAAATATCGCAGGACCAATAAACAGATAAAGGTCTTTGTAATAATAAACCTCAACGGTTAAATATTTAAGGCTTTAAGGTAAGGTTTTTAGGATAAAAAGATTCCTGTTTCAGTTGCCGGAAACAGGAATCTTTTATTTTATGGAATCCCTGGCTCTTACAATGGCCGGGGAGAGAAGACATGCTGCAATTATACCACCGAAAAACTGAATCATATTGGAAGGTATGCTTAAGGTTGCGGCAAGAGGACTGTACATAATGGATTCTACAATGAAGTAGCCCATAATCATGCAGATACCTGCGGCACTCATTCCTATAACGGATGCGGGAGCAAACACTTTGGCGCCGCTTTTCCTGAAGACCAGATATACGGTAAGAGTCAGAATTGCTATAAGGGCGGCAATACCCAGAGAAAAGTACATGGGCATATTATTTATGGTTTTTGCGGCACTCGCAATAGTTTCTGCATCTGCATCCTGACCGACAACTATATTAACTATATTATCTATTCCAAACGCTTTAATTTGCCTGTTCATATAGTAAAGAGTTCCTGCGCAAAATACAGCCCAGGCTGAAATTGGTACTATAACCGAAGGAAGAATTGCACGTCTGGATTTGACGGTAGTGAACAGACCCATTATTAATGCCATCAGTGCTTTTATTATTAATGTAGGGATTGCGTATTGAATGTATCCTCCGGCAATATCCGCAAGCATTGAACCAACTCCGGAGGCAAATGCTGCGTACCCGGGTCCCAGAAGCATGACCGAAAGATAAATCATACTGTCACCAAGATGAATATATCCTGAAGTATACGGAACGGGAATTTTAACTGAGAAAGTCAATACAAAAACGAGAGCGGTCATAAGACTGGTAAAGACAAGTTTCCTGGTGGCGTTGTTTTCCATTTCCATACCTCCCTGAAAGTTGGTTGTTAGTACTATAGCACGTTGAAAGACAAATTTGTAGTGTAAAAATACATAATTTTTTGTCCGAAATCAGGCAAATTATCTACTTCGAAAAGGGGGTAACTTGTACATATTATGCATCTATTATATTAAAAAAGTGATAATATATTAAGAGTATATTACATCTTCATCTGGAAGGATTGATGCCAAAGTGGTTACAGACTACATCAGAGAATACGTAAAAGAAGAATGCAATAAATCTTTCAAAGCCAAAGAGCTCTATGAAAATCATATTTTAGTGGTGGCGGATTACGCGGTAAGGCTTGGAAGACTTCTTGGGGCAGATTCTTTGATAGTAGAATTATCTTCTTATTTGCACGACTTCTCAACACATCATAATTTCGAACACAAAAACAATCATACTCTCGAAGGTTCAAAAAAGATCCAGGAACTATTAAGGCAATTTAAATTCTCTGAAGATGTTATTGAGCGGGTTTCGGACACCATTCTGGCAAATTCACGTCCCTACAATAACAAAAATTTATCAAAAGAAGCTATCTGCCTTTTTAATGCAGAAGCCATGTCTTTGATTGCAAAACCGGTCTTCTGGATTTACTACAGTAATTTACTTAATGAGAACAAAAGAACTTACAAAGATAATGTAAGAGTATATCTTGAATGGGTGGATGAAAACTGGAAGCATATGATTGATGCGGCCAGGGATATGATGTCAGAGGAATATGCCAGCCTGAAAGAGCTCTCCAACAGATAACCCTTCTATCTCGGTTCAACAATATTCTCTGGCGAACTTATTTCAGGATCAATTACTTCCGGATATGTCATTTCGTAAACCGAAGCCCTGTTAATAAATGCAGCCAGTTCACCCCGGTGGACATAACCTTCAGGTACATACCTTCCATCAACACTTCCCTTTGCTATATCGTTGGCAGCAAGACGCATAATTGCATCGTAAGATAGAGGATTCTTCTCAGGTGAAATATCTGTAAAAGGGTTTGACTTTGCCGGGTTGGGAAGGACAAGTATCCTGTCCAGTATCATTGCCATTTGTTCGCGAGTTAAAGGCTTGTTGGGTTCAAATTTATTGTCACCGACACCCAACATTATCTGGTATTTTCTTGCTATACCTATCATGTCCCGGGCATAGTGCTGTACAGTATCCGAATAAGGCTCAGCGGGAGGCTGATCCTCGAGGCCGAGGGCCCTTACCATGACTATTGCAGCTTCCGCTCTGGTGAGAGTGCGGTTGGGAGCGAAAGAGGCGCTTGAAACTCCTATCATCCATCCTTTATTCGCCAGTGCCATGATGTCATCCTGGGCGAAATGTCCCAGAATATCATTAAAATACTTGCCGTTGAGCCATCTTTCATAATAATCCCATGTGCGCAGGGATTCCTGGCCTAAACACCAGCTTCCTGTTCCGAGCAGATTGTATTTATGGACCAGATTTAACTTATATTTTACGGATTGCTCATTGTCATAATAGATATAATATTTCCCCTGACCCAATACACGTCCGCCCCAGACAGTGGATTTGTTGTCACCGGGTTTTATTTCGACTGTCACTTTTGCAGTCTGTGTGTTTTTATCGTAGGTCACTTTACCGTTGTATTTGCTCATCAGGGCTTCAATGTCATAAGCAGTAAGCGCATTGCCGCCTACTGTCGCTCCCTGTTTCCAGTAACGGCCGTAAAAGGGGATTCCCAAAAGCAGCTTATTGGCAGGAATCTGTGTAAGGGCATATTTCATGGAGTTCTCAACAAAAGAACTGCTTGCAACAGGACCTTCCAGGCTGCCGTAATAAGATTCGTCGTATGTCATTACTAAAATAAAGTCGCAGAGGTTGCCAAGTGCTTTGTAATCGTAGGAGCCCGCCCACCCGTGATAAGATCCGTAAGGATTTGCGGCAACAGCTATGGATACGGTTTTATCAGGGGGCAATTTTTGTCTCACAAGTCTTATAAAATCCGTATAGTTGCTCCTGTCATCATGGGTAAGGTTTTCTATATCGATATTGACACCGTCAAAATTGAACTGGTTTACAGCGCTTAATATTTGCTCTGCAAGTTGTGTGCGGTTATTCAGAGCAGCACGGCCAAGTTCCCTTTCCCAGTGGTTTGACAAAAAAGGAATGACTTTGATACCGCGGGCGTGCATGGCTTTAACAAAATCCTCATCAGCTTTAGGCAGAATCTTTAAATCCCCCGATTCATATATTTCCAAATAATCGGGACAGACTACATTAACTGCTCCTTTGCAACGATCGATATTATTAATGTATATGGATGTAGTCCCTGCATATAGATATGTCAGATTCATCTTCTGGCTGACTGCATTTGAATGTGAAGGAAAAGCCATGATAAAACTGCCTGTAATAATGATTAAAATAAATATTGTCCTTTTAAAAAACTTTAACACGCCCGACTCCTTGAAAAATAATTTGCAGAATTTAAGAATAATATTGCCTGAATATATTATGATTTAAAGTGTAGTTTACTATGCAATTAAGGTTTCGGATTAATTGACCGGGGGAGTTGATTTTATGTCTCTCAAAAATAAAGAAAGCGATACTCAAAATGACATTGAATATCTCATGACGGCTGCGGACAATATTGAAGCAGATATCATAGAGTCAATTCTAAAGCCATCGGGAATACCCGTATTGAAAAAGTACAGGGAAACAGGCCATTATATGACCCTCGTACTTGGGAAGTCCAACTACGGTATAGACCTTTTTGTGCCCGGGGACAGGGTAGTGGAAGCAAGAGAACTTGTTAAAACAGCCGGCACTGTGGAAGATAAAGATATTCTGTCCGACCCTTCTTTCAGGGATGAAAAATTAGCAGCAGAAAACGAGGAGTTTTTAAAAACCCTTGGCAGGCGCAACCTTTGGATGGCCGCAATTTTTATTGCAGCGGCTGCTGTGCTTATTTACATGGTAGTTACTAATATGTAGCATACTTTTTATTTAAAATAATCTGTTTTATATTTTTGATCAAAAACCTTCTCCCGATTTTTCATATTTCAACCCATCCTTTATTGCTGTTGCTGCCACGGAAGGTTCAAAATACTTTTTGTGAGGCTGAAAAGTATATTTAAAAGACTTGTGCCATGATATTCTTGTATGTTTTTATATTGAATTGTGTATACAAGACCATTATAATAGAAAAATAAGATGGGAAAATTACACAAGATTACGTAAAAGGTGGAGATAAACAATGGAAAGGATCGAAATACGGGAACTATACAAGTCATTCCAGCAGCTTGCCGATCAGGAAGTCCATATTTGTGGCTGGGTTCGTACAATCCGGGATACCAAATCTTTTGGTTTTATTGAAATAAATGACGGTTCATTTTTCAAAAACCTTCAGGTTGTATTTGACGATACACTCGAAAATTTTCTTGAAATTGCAAAATTAAATGTTGGAAGCGCTATCAGAGTAACCGGGCGGGTAGTTTTGACCCCACAGGCAAAGCAGCCTTTTGAAGTCAAGGCTAACTTAATTGAAATCGAAGGTGTTTCAGCTCCTGACTACCCTCTGCAGAAAAAGCGCCATTCCTTTGAATATTTGAGGACAATAGCCCATTTGCGTCCAAGGACAAATACTTTTTCAGCAGTATTCAGAGTACGTTCTGTGCTGGCTTATGCCATTCATAAATTTTTCCAGGAAAGAGGCTTTGTTTATGTCCACACTCCGATAATCACCAGCAGTGACTGCGAAGGTGCCGGAGAAATGTTCCAGGTAACCACATTGGATCTGGAAAATATTCCGAGGGATGAAAACGGTGAGATAGATTACAAACAGGACTTTTTCGGAAAACACACCAGCCTTACTGTAAGCGGTCAGTTGGCTGTTGAACCCTATGCACTGGCGTTTGGGAAAGTATATACCTTTGGCCCCACATTCCGTGCAGAAAACAGCAATACAACACGCCACGCGGCAGAATTCTGGATGATAGAACCCGAAATCGCCTTTGCAGACCTTAAGGATAACATGAAGCTTGCGGAAGACATGATCCGCTATATTATAAGCTACGTAATGGAAAATGCAAAAGAAGAGATGGAATTCTTCAATCAGTTTATTGACCAGGGTCTGATTGAAAGATTGAACTCAGTTATTAATTCTGACTTCGGATGCATTACTTATACAGAAGCCATTGAAATGCTGAAAAACAGCGGTTATGAGTTCCAATTCCCCGTCGAATGGGGCAATGACCTTCAGACTGAACATGAACGCTGCCTGACAGAAAAAATAATGAAGAAACCCATATTTGTAACTAACTATCCCAAGGACATCAAGGCATTTTATATGAGGCTCAATGATGACAACAAGACAGTTGCTGCTATGGACCTTCTGGTTCCCGGTGTTGGAGAAATTATCGGAGGAAGCCAGAGAGAGGAAAGAGCAGATGTTCTTGAGAAGAGAATAGATGAAATGGGTCTCTGCAAAGAAGATTATATGTGGTATCTGGATACCCGCCGTTTTGGCGGAACCAAGCATGCGGGCTTTGGTCTCGGCTTTGAGAGAATTTTAATGTATATTACAGGAATCCAGAACATTCGTGACGTAATACCTTATCCGAGAACAGTCAAAAATGCATATTTCTAATACCGGATTTTCTTGCTTTCCCGGTTAGGAAAGTTGTAAAAGTGTAAGCGGCAAAGTCTTTTGTGCGTATTGGCTCGTAAAGCTGTAACGCGCAACGGCTTTGCCTTTTTCACGCCCTCGGCTCAGAAACCTTTATATTCGTATCAAAGGTAAATAACGCTATTGACTTTTTTTATTACAAATCTTATAATGAAAGTACATTATGTACACACGTGTTTATACAAAGTGCAATACATCATCAGGGTAGGACCCTAAATTTTTTCATCTTTATACACACGAGTGTATATTATTGCGAGATTTTCGCAGGTTTTATGGTCCTTAATTTGTGCCAAAATAATTAAAAAACAGGAGGAAGTAAAATGAAAAAGTTCCTATCGTTACTTATGGTTGTCATCATGGTAATCTCTCTTGTAGCCTGCAATAAGGCTCCGGAAACTCAATCTCCTTCACCATCATCCCCGACAACCGAAGAAAAAGAACCTGTAACAATCAAATTTGCAAACTATGCAATTTTGGAAGCCGGCTACGAAGCTTTCTGGAACAGTGTTAAAACAGGCTTTGAAAAGAAATATGACCATATCACTATTGAATGGGTAACCGCACCTTATGGTGAAATTGTCAACCAGGTAGTGAATATGGCCGGCGGTGGCGACAAAGTTGATATAATGTTTGGTGAAATCGGCTGGACTCCTTCACTTGAGGATGCAGGACTGATAATTCCTATTGATGAAGTTCTCACTCAAGAGTTTTTGAGCGACTTTTATCCTTCAATGCTTGATGCAGGAAAAATAAACGGAAAACCTTATGCGCTTCCGATGTATGCATCTCCTTACGTACTTTACTACAATAAAGATTTATTCACACAGGCAGGTCTTGATCCCGAAAAGCCGCCTAAAACCTACGATGAGATGTTGGAAATGGCGGAGAAACTTTCCAAACTCACAACCAAAGACGGAAACAAAGTTTACGCATTTGGCCAGACAACAGCGTCAGTACCCATTTCCGGCTCTTCTCTGACCTCAATGATCTACAACTTCGGTGGAGAAGTCCTGAATTCAGAAGGAAAGCTCAATGTTGACACCAAGGAATTCAAGGATGCAATGGAAATGCTTAAACTTTTGGATGATAAAGGATACAACCCACAGAACGCAAAACTCAAGGATTTGAGAAATCTCTTTGCGCTGGGTCAGCTGGCTATGTACTATGACCAGTCATGGGGCTTCAACGGAGTCAACAGCATAAATCCTGAAGCCAAGAACTTTACAGCTTCCGCTGCCCCTCTTGCAGGTGGAAACGGAACAGGTCAGAGCGTAATAGAAGCACATACACTTGTCTTTATGGACAACGGCGAAAAGCAGAAAGAAGCTGTAAGACTTTTGGTTGAATACCTCGTAACTCCTGAAGTTCTCAATGATTATCTGGCAGACATAACCCCTGCTTACCCTGCAAGAAAATCCATGAAAGATATTGAGGCAGTTGTAGAGAGCAGTATCTTAAAAGGCGCAGCAAACTCACTTGAAAAAACACGTCCTACTACATTCATTCCTGCTATGAATGACCTGAACCTGGAGCTTACAACTCTGGCACAGTCCATCACAGTTGGCGACAAAGATATAGACTCAGCCATAAAGGACTTTAAGACAGCTGCGAATGCATTGATAGATTAATGTTTCAAAAAGTATGGGCGGGATTAAAAATCCCGCTCATACAATAATAATCAACAATGAACACATTGGATGGAAAGTGAGACTAATATGGGAAACACAGCTTCCAGAAAAATTAGAAAATCATACTTCAAAAGATCCACCGGTGATAGGTTGTTTTCCGGAATACTTGTTCTTCCGGCAGTTGTCATTACTGTAATTTTTATAATTGTACCTATCATTGATTCGGTGATCAAAAGTTTTCTGGATTTCAGAGTAAAGAATATTATCTCAAATCAGCCCGGAAAGTGGAACAACTTTGAGAATTACATCAAACTGTTCCAGAATGAAAAACTTACAGGAGCAATAATTACTACTTTTTCATTTGTACTCTTTGTAGTTATTCTCCAGTTCGTTTTTGGAATGCTCCTGGCTCTAATACTCAATTCCAAAATAAAGGGTGCGAGATTCTTAAGAAGTATTATGATGACACCCTGGGTTGTGCCAACAATTATTTCGGCATTGATATGGATGTGGATGTTCCAGCCTCAATATGGTCTGATGAAATATATTGTGCAGTTGTTTACAGGAGGGGCTGTAACTGATTTTGCGATACTGAACAATCCATCGACTGCGCTTCTTGGTATTGGTATTGCGGCCTTGTGGAAACAAGTCCCGCTGACCACTCTCTTGTTTCTGGCAGGGCTTCAGAATGTGCCCGATGACATGCTGGAGGCTGCTACCATAGATGGTGCCAATAAAGTCAGACAGTTTTTCAGTATTGTACTTCCCTACATGAAAAGTGTAATTAATGTTGCCATGTCAATGGCAATAATCAATAACTTCAAGCAGTTCCCGCTCATTTGGACAATGACGGGAGGAGGCCCTGACAATGCCACCACAACTCTCGCAATTCTTAGTTACCGTGAAGCGTTTGTATCAAACAATATAGGTTCAGGTGCCGCGGTTACTACTGTATGGATGTTGCTAATGGTTGTTGTAGTGTTCATATATAAGAAACTGATGGGCGAGACAGAAGTGGATTAAGGAGGGGAATTAATGAAGAAGAACTTTTTGGGCAGCCTCCTGAAATACGGAACACTGACACTGATTTTGCTGTTCTTGCTGTTTCCTTTGTATTGGGTTACTATAACTTCCTTTAAGAGCAACATGGAAGCCTATAAGTTCCCGCCGACATTTATACCCGAGGCGCCTACATTATCAAGCTATATTAATTTGTTTACAAAGAATAATGCCTTTTTTGTATATTACAAGAACAATTTTATAGTATCAGGATTTGTTGCTTTCCTCACAACCGTTGTGGCAATCTTTTCAGGATATGCTCTTTCACGGTTCAGGTTCAAATGGAACTCGTGGATATTGGCTATATTGCTTGCATCCCAGATGTTCCCGGTAGTTAGTCGAATGATTTCTCTTTATGATCTCATGGGCGACATAGGCCTTATTAATACTATGCCTGGTCTTATACTTGCGTTGTTGGCCGATATGCTGCCCTTTACAGTAATGCTTATGACCAGTTTCTTCCAGAGTGTCCCCGTTGCAATTGAAGAGGCTGCCTATATCGACGGCGCATCAAGATTGCAGATCCTCTACAGGATTGTAACCCCCCTTGTCAAACCTGGCATGGTAGCAGTTGTTCTTTATTCATTCCTGATGACATGGGACGATTACCTGCATGCCGCTACCCTGATACAGAATGATTCCCTGCGCACTTTATCTGTCGGTGTGGCATTGAGGTATTTGGGTGAACTTTCTTATGACTGGTCTTTGATAAATACCATTTCAATTATTGGAACCATACCTATGATACTTCTGTTCTTCTTTTTCCAGAAATATATGATCAAGGGACTGGTTGCCGGCGCAGTAAAAGGATAAGCAATAACATTACGGCAACATACTTTCATAGATAATCTCTTGGTAAGAAAGGTAGTACAAGATGCTGGTAAATAATAAAAATGAATTAATAAAAGCCCGGAAAAACGGTTATGCGATACCGGCGATAAACACTCAGGGCGGTAATTATGATATAATTTGGGCTATTTGCAAGACGGCAGAGGAGATGCAATCCCCGGTTATTTTAGCCCACTATACTTCAACAGGAGAATATTCGGGACATGACTGGTTCGTCCAGGTTGCCAGATGGTGTGCCGAAAAGGTTTCAGTACCCGTTTCCATACATCTTGACCATGGTGACAGTTTTGAAACTTGTATGCGGATGCTTAAACTTGGTTTCACCTCAATTATGATAGACGGTTCCACAAAACCCATTGAGGAAAACGCCGTTCTTACCAATAAAGTAATTGAGGTATGCAGACACTTCGACGTTCCTGTGGAAGCTGAGATTGGCGAATTGCTTAGAACAGACAATATGGGAAAGCGAGTGGAAAACACTAATACCGCAGATCCTGAGCAGGTCAGGAAATTCTTATGCCTGTGCCGGCCGGATACACTGGCAGTCGGTATCGGCAATGCCCATGGCTATTATAAGGGTGAGCCCGATATCAAGCTGGATATATTAAAAAAAGTCACAGAATTTACTGATATTCCTCTGGTCCTTCACGGTTGTACAGGAATGTCAGAAGAAATCATAAAAGAAGCTATAAAAATCGGAGTATCCAAAATAAACTTTGGAACTGAAATCAGATATAAATATGTAGAGTTCTACAAAGAAGCCATAGATACCATGGACCATCAGGGTCATTCCTGGAAAATCTCTCAGTATGCCTGTGACAGATTGGTGGAGGTAATACGCAATATTATTAACCTCTCCGGTTCTGCCGGAAAAGCATAGGTTAAGAAAGGGGAGGTAAAAATGAGAAAAAAACTGAATGTAGGCTTTATTACAACATTATCAGGCCGGTGGCCGCGTGAGCTTCCCGAAAGAAGGCTTGAAGAATATGGAAAATGGTTGGAAGATAACCTTCAGGGTGTCAATATAATAAAAGAGAACGAGTTGGTAGGATCAACGGCAAAGGCTGAAGAAACCATAAGAAAATTCAAAAAGGAAGAAATTGATATTGTAGTAATGGTTTACGGAGCCTTTACCGGTGACGATATACCATGCCAGTTTGCCGAAGAACTTAAAGTGCCCATTATTTTATGGGCACCTTACGAGCCTCCGTTCGATAAAGACACAAGACTCTGGGCAAATGCTCTTGTGGCAGCTACTATGAATGGAGCTTCACTACACAGGCTGGGCCATAAATATCATGTGATTTACGGTGACAAAGAGGAAGAAAGGACTTCCGCCAAAGTAAAGGGCATTATTACTTCCTACAATGTGGTTAAGCAGCTTAAAGGGACTGTCCTGGGACTTTTGGGATACCGACCTACCGCTTTTTACAATTCCGCTTTTGATGAAGGGCTTATCAGAAAGACTTTTGGAATCCGCATGGAGTCCACCGATCTGAAAGTTGTATTTGACAGGATGAGCAAAATACCTGAAGACATTGTAAAAGCCGACATGGAGAATGTGTCATCCCGGTTTGATGTCAGCAGATTGCCTGAAGGCCATCTTGAGAATCACTCCAGGTTGTATTTCGCGCTGCAGGAAGTAATAAGGGAACAGGGGTACGATTTCTCTACCATAAAGTGCTGGCCTGAAATGGGTCAGCTAAAGACCACCCCTTGTGCCGTAATGAGCAGGCTTGCGGATGACAAGGATATGAACATTATTTGTGAAGGCGATGTCGATGCAGGCCTTGCCCTGATAGTGCAGAATTACATTACCGGTCTTCCCGGGTTTATAACTGACATGATAAATATAGATGAAAAAGAAAATACCATGACTTTCTGGCATTGCGGAAATGCGCCCTTGTCATTGATGAACACCAATCATGAGGTTTCTATTAACAACCATCCACTGGCGGGACAAGGCACCGCATTTTATGGCTCACTGAAAACTGGAAAGGTAACTGTTGCAAGATTCTGCAACATTCACGGATCTTACAAGCTATTCCTCCTTCGCGGCGAGGCTGTGGATACTCCAAGATATACAAAAGGAGTCATGGTAAATGTGAGAGTGAAGGCTCCTGTCCGTGAGATAGTGGAAGGCATAATCAGCCACGGCATTCCCCATCATTACAGTATTGTTTGGGATGATGTGGCAGATACTATGATTTCTGTGGCTAATATGCTCGGAATAGAAGTTATTGAGATGTAAATTATTAAATATACTTTGAAAGGTTGATTTTAAATGGCAGTAAACAGTCAAGTGACATATAAGGAAATGTATCAGCAGCCGGCCTCATTTAAAGGCATCAATGATACTCTTGATAATATTTATGGAGTGCTGGACATAGTATTTGCCAGGGAAAATGAATATGATGAACTGATTTTTACCGGATGCGGAACTTCCCTTTATATAGCTCAGACTGCGGCGTATGTATTTTCAACTTATACAGGTATTCCGGCAAAAGCTCTGCCTTGTTCGGAATTATACTTTTTCCCTGAAACTTACGTCAAAAACAGGAAAGTGCTGGTTCTTCCCATCACAAGGAAAAGTTATACCACTGAAGTCAGGATGGCGATAGATAAAGTAAGAAGCTATCCAAATGTAAAAACGCTTGCCATAACCTGTGATCCCGGGAGCAGGGAATACAATGATTATTATATTCTTTCACCTGTTTCTGCGGAGGACAGTGTTATTATGACACGTTCATTCACCAGCATGGTTTATATGGCTGTAATCATGTCCATGTATGTGGCAGGAAAGAAAGATGAAATTGCTGCCATGTCCGGATATGACAAACATGCGGAAGAAATGATTGCAAAAACCGATGCCCTGGCAAAGAAAATAGTTGAAGAAAATTCCAACATCAACCTGATAGTAACTCTTGGACAGGGCGCTTATTACGGGATTGCCAATGAGTGCATGAACAAGATAAAGGAAATGAGCCTTTCAAATTCTGAGGCTTACTACAGCCTTGAATACCGCCATGGGCCCATGAGCCTTGTTGATGAAAACACTTTGGTCATTTTCCTGGCAGGTTCAAATACAATTGAAGATGAGGCAAAATTACTGACAGAGCTTAAAGGCTATGGGGCTGTTACTCTTGCCATAGGTAAGGATGTAATTAGCAAAATGAGTAATTCTGACTATAAATATGATTTGACTTATGGATATAACGATGAGCAATACGCTCCATTGATTGGTTTAATCGGACAGTTCCTCGGCTACCATCTGTCCCTGAAAAAGAACCTTAATGCCGATTCACCAAGACATCTGACACAGGCGATCGTATTAAAATAAAGTATAATAGGCATAGCCTTTGCACGTCGCTGATTTCCTTAACAGGGTACGTAACAAGACTATGCCTCTTGTACTTACACTATTGTTTATACTGTCTCCTTATCGCATCAAATGTCATATATGCCTGCTCGTACGTAAAGTGGCCCAACGGTTCGAATTTATTGTTGCTGCCCCCTCTCATAATCCCACGTAAATAGACGAACTCCACAGCTTCTTTCGCCCAGGCAGATATTGAATCTTTGTCGGAGAAAGGAAGCTCGATTCCCTGTGACTTAAATTCCTGATTCTCGAGATATTCTATGGCATTCTTGAGCATTAAAGCCGCTTCCTGTCTGGTGATATAATTCAGGGGGAAATAGTATCCGTCAGTAGAGCCGCTCACAATTCCAAGATCATAAGCTTTATTGATTGCATAGTCCTGAATTCCCCGAAGTTCCCAGTTGTAAGGAGAAACATCGTGGAAAGGTTTTTTGTAGAACGTGCAAGTTGTTACTTCGTCGTGGTCGTATTTGTATCCAAAGACAATATGGAATAATAGCTCGCAGAATTCAGCGCGGGTTATGTTGGCCTGATATCTGTAGTGGTAATAATCCGAAATTATTACTTCTTTAAACAGGGTTTCGACAGTATCCTTTGCCCAGACTGAAGGTCTCTGGGGCAAAATGTAGCCAAAGGTTTCAGGCCCCTTATAGGATGAAAAATTATTTCTGAGTAGTTCATCAAGATACTGCATCTTTTTTAAGACCACACTGTCGGGATTTTCAAGCATCAATCCTGCAAATATGTCTTCTTCAGGTGCAGCCAGATGGGCAAACATTTCTGCAAAATCTTCCCGGTAGGATTCACGGGCATAGTCAGAAACGTATGCTTTCTTGGGATCAGCTTCACTATCATTAATAGCGCTCCATGCATTTTTAATTTTCTGGCTTCCAACCTTGTAATCCAGCGCAACATTAACCATGTGCCCGAATTCATGAGCTATTGTGAAGTTTCTCAAGAAATTCTTTTTTTCAGGGGGAGAGTGGTATAAGGTAATAGTTGCATCTTTACTGGTATACCCAAATGAACCTTCTACAAAGCCCCAACTGGCCATATCAATTACTATTTTGGGAGTCATCTTCCTGCTCTTGAAAAAACTGGTTACTTCTTTTACAAAATCTTTATTCAGGGCTTTAAGTGCGCATTCAAGCTCCCTGTAAAAGAACAACTTGTCTTCCTCGGTGGCCGATGAGAATTCTTTGGCAGGAACAGTTATCGAAAATCCATAATCCTGTTCCAATTGTCTTTTTAGTTGATCTGAAGTGCTTCCTGCCGCCTGAACGTTAGTAAGCAGCATTGGCAGGATTAGTGCGATAAACAGCAGTAATAATGCAGGTTTAAATTGCTTTTTCATCTTAATACATGACCCTCTTTTCCTTTTGTATTTTCGCTTTATGCTTGAAGTATTTAACTTAGCGTTTTAAGCCAAGCTTTAAAATAAAATAACAATTTATTCCGCAATATACTTCTTTCTGTTATTAAGTTCCTGTCCTCTCAGTTGACAATTTCCAAAAAGTAGGTAAATATAAAGCATGACAGCAAAATATTAACATATTCAAGCGATTTATGCAAAGTTTGGTGACAGGAAAAGACAGGCCCAATTCACGGGATTTTTGATAAAAAAGTATAATTTACTGATAAAATTTCGTAGACTGTGATTAGTGACACGAGTGTATATAAGTGATATTATAATCAGGAATGAAATTTATGAATGAAAAAGCACAATCTGAATGTTTATGAATTATACTCATATTTACGAAGGGGCAATACGGGATGAGTGAAAATAACTTTGAAAATAACTTTAAAAGAGTTACTCGCGCAGATGTCGCCAAGTTGGCAGGTGTAAGCGAAACAGTAGTATCCTATGTAATAAACAATAACAGATATGTCAGCGAAGATAAGAGAAAACGCGTTGAGGAGGCCATCAAACAGCTAAATTACCGGCCAAATTACATCGCCCGCGCCTTAAAGGGCAAGAGCAGCAACCACATCATTTTCATTGCCGATCAGATTACCAATGAACATTTCAGCCAGCTAATTAGCCAGATGGATGAATATGCTTATAACAACGGCTATCTGATATCCCTTTGCCAGAACAGAAATACAGAGGAGTTTGTGTCACATATCATAAGCAGGCAGTACGACGGTATAATAATAAGCTCCACAAGTTTCCCTGAGGCATATATCAAACGGTTTATAAGCTCAAACATTCCGGTTGTTCTATTGAAAAACAGGGATTACACCGATGTTGACGGAGCAGGGCTTATCAACACCGGCCTTTACGAGGGGGCAAGGCAGTGTGTCAGGCATCTGGTTGAAAGAGGACGCAAACATATTCTGTACCTTGACAGGATAAGCGCCCAGGGAAGGTTCAGCGACGAGTCCGACTTAAGATACCGTGGTTTTGCAGACCAAATGAAAGACTGTAATCTGGATTTCTCTGAAAAGAATATTATTACAGGTTGTTCCGATGAGTCACAGGTCATAGAAAAAATTAAAGACAGAATTAACCAGGGGTTCCCTGTTGACGGCATTTTCGGCCGAAATGACCGGCTTGCTGTAATCGGCATGCACGCCGTAAGACAATTAGGTTATAAAATTCCTGAAGATATATCGGTGATAGGGTTTGACAATTCAAGCCTGAGCAAATATACAAATCCCTCACTTTCAACGGTTGAGATCCCCAGGAAAGAAATAGGGAAAGCTGCAGTTCAAATGCTGCATCAGATGATTAATGAAGCTACTTTGCCTGAACAGCTCAATTTCACAACCAAATTGATCGTAAGGGAAAGCTCATAATATACATGCTTAAAATGCGTACAGGGTTATTTGTGTAATTACAAATAACCCTGTTTTTATACTATTCCTCTGCATTATAAACTATATTCCCGCCAACAATGGTAGTTTGGACATTAAGTTGGTCATCAAGAATAACAAGGTCTGCATCTTTGTTTTCTTCAATGGATCCTTTCCTGTCGCTAATATTCATTAGCTCTGCAGGATTTGAAGTAAGAAGCGGGATTATCTCCTCAAGGGTTCTTCCTGTAAACTTTATAAGGTTTTTCAAAGCATTGATGGTTGTAAGAGTACTTCCTGCGCGGGTTCCGTCACTTATTAATTTTGCATCCCCGTCAGTTACCCTTACCTTATTGATCCCAAGGACATATTCTCCGTCGGGGAGGCCAGTGGCCATAATGCTGTCTGTAACAGCAACAACCCTGTCGAGCCCTTTTGTTTTAATGAGAAGTCTCACAACCGCAGGATGCAGGTGCCGTCCGTCACAAATGGCTTCGCAGTATATGTCGCTTTCCAGGACAGCTCCTGCAATGGCAGGAAAATGCTGATGCATGAGCTTCATTGCGTTGAAAGTGTGGGTACTTGAAGCAGCGCCTTTTTTTATGCTTTTCATGGTGGTTTCATAATCTGATCCTGAGTGCCCTACGGAAACAACAACTCCCATTTTATTGATTTCTCCGATAAAATCAATTGCTCCTTCGATTTCAGGTGAAATGGTTATATAGGTGATTTTGCCTTCGGAAGCAGTGTAATATTTCTTAAAGAGTTCTATATCTGCCTTTTTGAGAAGGTGTTCCGCCATTGAACCCCGGTATCCGGGAGCAAGAAAGGGACCTTCAAGATGGATCCCTAAAATATTGGCGCCATTGGAGTTCTTTTTCATGGCTTCTTTTATCTGTTCGATGCACCATAGAGTATTTTCCTCGGTATCGGTTACGATTGAGGCATGGTAACTTGTGGTCCCCTGGGAAGCAAAGTATTGCCCCAGTTTCTCATAATCATCACAGGATGCATGGTTAATGTCTATATTGTATGCGCCATGGGTATGAATGTCTATGAAACCCGGGACGACTTTCTTCCCTTTCGCATCATGTTCAGGGTATCCCGCCGTGTTTTCTGCCTGGTTGAGTGAGACTATCTTTCCGTCTTTGATGGTTATATTTGATTGAATAAATCTGCCCTTTGTAAATGTCATAGAGTTTCTTATGAATAAATCCATATCCTTCAACTCCTTTGGAGTTATATTATTTTTCTGAGTTTTTGTGAATATTCGCCTTTTTGGTTTTATAACTTGATGCAATTCATTCATTGTTTCATAATGAATCTTCTTAACCGTCACCATATCCTTACATATTTTTATTAACCTGCTTGTACAATTATTTTGTATTAAATCAGTGACCAAAGCCACTGTTCGACCCATTAAAAGTCATAGTTAACATAACACTTCAAATTTTATTCTTTTCCAAACATCAAGCACATCATCCGGCTTCACA